>DBBP01000004.1 GCA_002292285.1 Proteobacteria bacterium UBA981 | reverse complement strand
CGAGAACGCGTGGATGTGCATATCTGGTTCCGCAGATTTCACCGCTTTGAGAATGCTGACGTAGGTATCGCCCGTGTATTGCGGATGAATACCGCCCTGCATGCACACTTCGGTCGCGCCCCGCGCCCAGGCTTCGCTCACGCGGCGCTGAATTTCCTCGTGCTCCAGGTCGTACGGCGAGCCGCGCAGATTTTCGCTCAGTTTGCCTTTTGAAAAAGCACAGAACTGGCATTTGAAGTAGCACACATTGGTGTAGTTAATGTTGCGATTGACGACAAAACTGACGACATCCTGATTCACTTCGCGCCGAATCGAGTTGGCCAACCGACAAACCGCGGTAAAGTCGTCGCCGCGTGCCTTGAACAGCTGTTCGATTTCGTGATCTTCGAGCAAGTTTCCAGCTGTGACGCGCTCAAGAATCTCGAGCATCGCTGCTGAAACGTGCTGCGCAGGTCCGTTTATCGCCTCAATAATCGTGGCGGGCGGCGCGCACTCCTCACCTGGAGACCAATCGTCCGTGCGCGGATAGCCTTCTGCATCGGTCATCTGCAGCAACGGCGTCAGGAAGCGTGAATCGACCCACTGGTCGGCGTCGCGCACATATTCCGGATAGATGGTCAGCCGTTCGTGCAGGTGTTTACCGGCCGCGTAAGTTTGCGACGCCAAGGTATCGAGGTGCGGCCACGGTGCTTCAGGATTGACGTGATCTGGCGTTAGCGGTGAGACGCCCCCCCAATCGTTGATGCCCGCGTTGACGATGTCAGTGAGTCCGTCAGGGCTCAAGTTGGGCGGAGCCTGGATGCTCATCGATGGGCCAAAAATCACGCGTGCGACCGCCAGGGTCCAAAGCATGTCGTCCAGGTCCGGTTCCGGCGCACTATGCATTTTCGTATCCGCTTTGGCGCGGAAATTCTGAATGATGATTTCCTGGATATGCCCGTAGGTCTGGTGCAACGCGCGAATCGCGAGCAAGGATTCGATACGCTCCAGGCGCGTTTCGCCGATACCAATGAGAATCCCGGTCGTGAACGGGATGCGGGCAATGCCGGCGTCGCGCAGGGTCGCCAGACGGACCTGCGGGTCTTTATCCGGCGAACCGTAGTGCGGCATACCCTTTTCGCACAGTCGCGCGCTTGCGGACTCGAGCATGATACCCATGCTCGGTGACACTTCACGCAACATCGCACATTCGTCCGGCGTCATGGTGCCGGGGTTCATGTGCGGTAACAGACCCGTTTGCTCAAATACCGCATTGGCCGCATCGCGGAGATATTCAAGCGTCGTTGAGTAGCCCATCGCAGCGAGAGCTTCGCGCGCACTCTTGTAGCGCAGTTCGGGGCGTTCGCCAAGGGTAAACAAGGCTTCCTTGCAGCCCATCCGCTGACCTTCGCGAGCCAGAGCGACAACCGCGTCGAGACTCATATACGGTTCGATTACCCGCTTCGGCGCCTGCGCGAACGTGCAGTAGTGGCACACATCCCGGCACAAGTGGGTCAGGGGAATGAAAATTTTGCGCGAGTAGGTCACCCGATTGGTGAACCCTTGGTCACGCAGCAAGGTAGCTCGTCCCATCAGCGCACGAATGTCGGTGAAATCTGCCAGCGCCAGTGCGTCGGGGTCCGAAATGGCCGAACCGGCGACAGCCGCATCGAGCGAACGAAATAGATTGGTCATTTAAATAAGGCGTGAAGCCGCCGCAATCCCGCTGTTGTCCAGTCCGCCATTATGCCGGGCCATGAGCCGGCGGGCGACACCGCTGTCACTGAGATAGGCAAGCGTCTCAGTTTCGCTGTCATGGGCGAGCAGTGTGTGCAGATCGATTGGATTATCGATGTCGAGCGCCAGGCCACTCAGATGCAGCACCGAAGGTGTGATTCCGGCACCTTCAGCCGCCTGTCGGTGGATTGCGAAACTACCCCGACCAAACGAGTAAGGGATAGCGTCAGCCGGCGTTATCGCGAGCGCGTTAGTGCCGTCGTGTTCTCGATCCGGGACCAGGGTAATGGCAGGGCCGCCATGGTGCCCCGCAATGATTTCGTCAATTTCATCGCTGCTCACCAAGGGCACATCGCCCGGTAGCATCAGCAATCCTCGTTGCCCGTGTTCCGTGAGCCAGTGGCCGGCCTGCGCGATGGCTGCTGACAGCCCGGAGTCCAGCGCCTCTTCCAGAAACAACCCCCCGGCTCGTTCCGCGGTATAGCGCGCACGTACTTCGTGGGATACGACTACGATCCCGCTCACCAGCCGTGCCTCCGCAATTGCGCGTAATACATCGTTCAGCATCGCCTGCGCGAGGGACTCGCGTTCGGCTTCGGTGAGCACGGTTGCAAGGCGCGATTTTGCGCTCGAAAAACGCTTAACAGGCACTACTATCCACATGGATAATTACTTCAGCTGTTGCAGGAAACCGAGTGCAGTTTGCGCCAGATCAACGCGGTCGTCCAGCGTCTGCATGAACGTTTGAGCAACCCTAACTGCGAGCCCGGAATGCGTAATTTTTATTTCGAGATCGGCGTCAGTCTGATCGAGCACAAAGCCATCCAAAAGGTCGCCATAGTGGCTGGCAATTTCCCCAGCATCTTGCGGCAGACCCAGTTCGCGCATGATCTTCGCGGTAGGGCCTTTCACAGCGTCACCACCAACCAGTGGCGAAATCGCAATGACCGGAGCTTGCGTCGCTGCGAGGGCACTGCGTAGTTCTGGCATCGCGAGCAAGGGGTCGATACTCAGAAACGGATTTGATGGGCAGATCACCACACCGGCGAGGTCCGGGTCGGACAGGAATTCGAGCACTTTGGGATTGGCCAGCGCGCGCCCGGCGGCGGCGAGGTTTATTTTTTTAACCACCGGCTGGCACCGCTCGCGCACGAAATAATGCTGGAAATCCAATTCGCCCGCGTCGGTCAGCACGCGGGTCGGTGCCGGGTCATCGCTCATCGGCCAGGTCGTGAACGGAATGCTGTTCGCGGCGTAAAGCAAATGGATCACGTCGGATAACGAATGACCGGCGCGAAGCAACTGCGTCCGACGCGCGTGGACGGCGAGATCCCGATCGCCCAGGTTGAACCAGCTCTCTCCGCCAAGACCGGCGAACGTTTCGATGAAATTCCACGATTCTCCGACCCGTCCCCAGCCGGTCTCAGGGTTATCCAGCCCAGCCAGGGTATACATCAACGTATCGACGTCTGGACTGACGTGCAGCCCGATGTGCTGAAAGTCGTCACCGGTGTTAACCACAAACGCCAATTCAGCGGGCGTCAGAATTTTGCTGAGTCCAAGTGCCAGCTTGGCACCACCAACGCCGCCCGTAATCGCGAGATATTTACTCACTTGAACACTGTCCTGCCGAGCATTGTGGTATTTCGGAAAAGCGCATAGTCGTGCAGCGCTATTGAAACAAGTCTTCTTCCAGGGGCCGCATAATGTCCGCCGCCGAACTTCCGTCGGCGTCCGGCGCATAACCTCGCACGATTGCGACCGGTGTCCCTTCGTCTGTCTCCCCCATGGCGAGCGTCGCCATCGCGGCAATTGAATCTGCGCGGTTAATCATCGTCACCTTAAGTTCGCGGCCGAACATGTCCTGACCGCCGCGCTGGTCATTCAGAACTTGAAAACCAGCACATCCGATCGCGCCGCCCGTTGTGCCAAGCCGCCACGGTCGATTGAGGCTATCACCGATCAGCACCCCGAGCTGCACACCACAAGCCGCCTGCAGCCCCTGCTGCAGCATCTTGGCGGAAGCGTCTGGATCGACAGGCAACAACAACGCGCACTCGCCCTCTTCCGTCTCGATATTGGACTGGTCGATGCCCGCATTGGCACCGACATGGCCGAGGCGGTGTCGCACGATAATCACGCCCGGTTTGCTGCGCATGACCACGCTTGATTCATCCAGAATCAATTGCACCAACGCTGGATCTTTCTCAGTCGCCTTCGCCAGGGCGACGGCCGCAGCGCTCGGCGTTACATCGGCCAGACGGATGAGGCGGCCTTCCGCCTTGGAGACGATTTTCTGTGCGATCACAATGATGTCGCCGTCGGCGAACGTAAGATCCGCCTGTGCAGCCGCCGCGAGAATAATTTCAACCAGATCATCGCCGTCCTTAACGAGCGGGATTCCGGGCAGCGTCGTGAAGTTGATTTGCGGCATAGCAGACGATCGTCAGTGCAATTGAATATCCCGATTTGCGTCCGCACCGGTTTGGGCACATGGCGTCTCGCGGAGGCTGCATTCTAGCAGGGGAACACCGGGCGGCGACCTCCCGACCGAACAAATTTCGCGCCGAGTTGGGATCGAGTAACATGCGCAGCTGGCCCGCAATTGGGTCCGTTCGCCTGGCGAACATCGGTAGCGCGCGTGATGATTTGTGCGCTCCATCAACACCGCGCAAACAACCTCGCTCGCATCGACATTGCCGTCTTGCGGACAGGCTTGCGCGACAGACATCTGGGTATCGATTAAGGGAGACAAGGCATGGGCATGCTTGACGGCAAAGTAGTACTGATAACGGGGGCCGGGCGCGGCATTGGTCGGGATTTCGCGATTTCAATGGCAGCTGCCGGTGCACGGGTAGTGGTTAATGACCTCGGCTCCAGCACGGATGGCACCGACATCGAAGGCACCCCCGCCCAGGAAGTCGTCAAAACGATCGGCGACGCGGGTGGCGAAGCAGTGGCCAACTTCGGCAACGTGTCCAAGTTTGAAGATGCCCAGCAGATGGTTCAGGACGCAATCGATAACTTTGGTCAATTGGACGCCGTCGTTAACAACGCCGGCATTCTGCGCGACCGCATGTTTCACAAAATGAGCATTGAAGAATGGCATGACGTCGTTAACGTTCATTTGAACGGCAGCTTTTACGTCAGCCGCGCAGCGGCCGATCATTTTCGCGAGCGCGAAACCGGTGCGTTCGTACACATGACATCAACGTCCGGATTGATCGGCAATTTTGGCCAGGCCAATTATTCGGCGGCAAAAATCGGCATTGTCGGATTGTCCAAAAGTATTGCGCTCGATATGGGACGCTACAACGTGCGCTCAAATTGCATCGCACCGTTTGCGTGGACACGCATGATTGGCACCATCCCGATCACCGACGAAGTCCAGCGCGAGCGCGTCGAGCGTCTCAAGGAAATGACGCCGGACAAGATTGCACCGATGGCGGTGTACCTGTGTTCAGACTCGGCTAAAGACGTGACCGGTCAGATTTTCGCGGTCCGTCACAACGAGATATTTCTCATGGGTCAGCACCGGCCGGTACGTTCAATGCATCGCGACGGCTGGACCCCGGAAACCATTGCAGAACACGCAATGCCAGCCTTCAAGAGTAGCCTCTATGCGCTCGACCGCTCACAGGATGTGTGGCCCTGGGACCCGGTGTAGCGCGCGACATTTCCACCATCGATCGATAGCGACCAACCCGCTTCAATCTAAGATGCCCGCGCATCTAGTGCGAAGCGGAAGACTTTCTGCGAGAGGCGATTATGCAAGACCATAGCAAACTCATCGGCACGGTCATCGATGAACAAGTCGCGACTATCACCGAGAAAGATACCCTGCTCTACGCCCTCGGACTTGGTTTTGGTGCAGACCCGTTAGACGAGCGGCAACTGCGCTACGTCTATGAACAAAATTTGTGCTCGCTACCTGGCATGGCGATGACGATTGCCTACCCGGGCTTCTGGATGGGGCAGCCGCAGTATGGTTTCGAATGGCAAAAAGTGCTCCACGCCGAAGAGTCCATAGAGATTCATCACCCGTTGCCGGTCGCCGGTGTTGTGCGTGGCAGTACCGTCATCGAAGACGTGGTTGACCGTGGCGCGGACAAAGGATGCTTTGTTTATTCCCGCAAGGAATTGTATTCAGAAGACGACGGCACCCATTTGGCGTCGGTGGTATCCAACACGCTGGCGCGCGGCGATGGTGGCTTTGGCGGTAGCGGCAAAGCCCGCCCAGCCATGCCCGCGCCACCGGCACGGGCTGCCGATATCGTGTGCGACTTGCCAACTCTTCCGCAGGCCGCGTTGCTGTATCGCTTGAGCGGCGATATGAATCCGCTGCATGCCAGTCCCGATATCGCCCGAGGCGCCGGTTTCGACGCCCCCATCCTGCACGGCCGCTGCACCATGGGTGTCGCCATGCACGCCTTGATTCGCAGCTGTTGCGACTACGATGCGAGCCGACTGCGCTCCATGCAACTGCGCTTCTCGGCGCCATTCATGCCCGGCGAGACCCTGCGCACAGAAATTTGGCAGGATGGGGAGACCGCCTACTTTCGTGCCTCCTCGCTGCAACGGAACCTGGTTGTGTTGAACAATGGCAGCGCGCGCATCGCAAGCTAGTACAGCGGAGAGTCCTGACCCTAATGCAACCCCTACTTAAAGGCCTGCGCATCATCGAAGGTTCGGCGTTTATTGCCGCCCCAATGTGTGGGATGACCCTGGCCCAGCTCGGCGCGGACGTGATTCGCTTCGACCAAATCGGCGGTGGTATCGATTATCGTCGTTGGCCGGTGACCGACGACAACACCAGCATTTATTGGGCAGAAATGAACAAAGGCAAGCGTTCCATCGCCGTCGATCTGCGATCGGACGCCGGGCGCGAACTGCTGACTGATTTAATTTGTGCTCCCGGCCCCGATGCAGGCATCTTCTCGACCAATCTGCCTGCGCGCGGCTGGCTGGCCTATGAGCGCCTGCGCGAGCGCCGCCCCGATCTTATCCAGCACGAAATTGTCGGCGACCGCCATGGCTCCTCTGCGCTGGATTACACGGTAAATGCCAAAGTTGGCTTTCCCTACGTGACCGGGCCGGAAGACGATTCGCGCCCTGTCAATCATGTGCTCCCGGCCTGGGACATCGCCACCGCATTTCACGCCGCTATCGACATTCTCGCCGCCGAACGGCATCGCCGCATCACGGGTGAAGGACAGCAGATACGACTCGCCTTAGCGGACGTCGCGCTGACCGCAGTAGGCCACCTCGGCTTGATTGGCGAGGTCGTTGTCAAAGGTGAAGAGCGCGGCCGCAATGGCAATTACCTGTATGGCGCGTTAGGGCGCGATTTCGTTACCGCAGACGGACAGCGAGTGATGGTGATCGCAGTCAGTTCGCGACAGTGGGAAGGACTGGTGAAAGCTAGTGGGATGCGTGATGAGATCAGCGCCCTGGCAAATCAGCTTGGTCTTGATTTCGCGAATGAAGGCGACCGTTATACCGCCCGCCACGAACTGTGCACTCTGCTCGAGCCCTGGTTTGCGGGCGCGCCATTGGCAGAACTTACACCCGTTTTTGAACAGTGCGGCATCTGTTGGGACAAATATCAAACGATCGGCGAATTGGTTCGCGAAGATCCGGATTGCTCGGATGATAATCCGGTTTTCACAACCATCGAGCAACCCGGAATCGGCCGCTATCCGGTGCCGGACAATGCAGCCTATTTTTCCGCCGTCGAACGTCAGCCGCCTCGCCCTGCAGCCCGCCTTGGGCAGCACACAGACGAAATCCTGAGCGATATTCTCGGCCTGGATAGTAGTGCGATCGGCCGTTTACACGACGAGCGCATCGTCGCCTGAGGAGATTTTCGCTTAGCCCATGAGTACCCGTCAGCAACAATTTACCGGCACCAAGCCGGTCCAAGACCACCTGCGATTTGATCACGACAAACTCGAGGGCTGGTTAGACGAGCACGTCGAGGGCTTTTGTGGCCCGTTGGAGGTTCACGAATTCAAGGGAGGGCAGTCCAATCCGACCTATCAGTTAATCACCCCAAATCAGCGTTACGTACTCAGGCGCAAACCGCCCGGCGTACTCCTGCCATCAGCCCATGCGGTGGATCGCGAGTTTCGTGTCATCGACGCTTTGCACCGCGCAGGTTTCGCAGTGCCCCGTGCGTTCGCATTGTGTGAAGACGAATCGATAACGGGCACGATGTTCTACGTCATGGAAATGGTCGATGGGAGAATTTTCTGGGATTTATCGCTACCAGAACAGACGCCAGCCGAGCGCACTGCTATCTACGAAACCGTTGTGGTGACACTGGCTAAGTTGCAGCAGCTTGATTACGCGAAGGTCGGACTCGAGGGATTCGGTAAGACGACCGACTATATGGCTCGCCAGATTCACCGCTGGAGCAAAATTTACGCCGCCTCGGAGACCTCCAAAATACCCTGCATGGACAAACTCAATGCATGGTTACCGAACAACATCCCGAGCAGTGATGAAGTGTGCATCATTCACGGCGACTATCGGCTCGACAACATGATTCTGCATCCCAGCGAGCCACGCGTAACCGCTGTTCTCGATTGGGAGCTATCGACGCTCGGCCACCCGCTCGGGGACTTCACGTACCACATGGCGCCGTGGTTTCTGCCCGCGGCCGACGATCGAGTGTCGAGCCTGGAGGGTCTCGACCTGCCAGCGCTGGGCATCCCGACCGCCGAGCAATACATTGCGCGTTATTGCGAGCTCACCGGACGGCGAGAAATCGAACATCTCGAATTTTACAAAGCGTATACCGTGTGGCGTCTGGCAGCTATTTATCAGGGCATTATCAAGCGCGTTGTAGACGGCACTGCAGCCAGCGCAGATGCCCCCACCACCACCGACATCGTTGAACAATTTGCCGAACGCGCCTGGTCTTTTGCCCGGGGCGCCTAGACTGTTCCAAGAATGACAGGTTGATCTGAATATGGCTGCATCCATCGCCGATTCACTGCGCTTCGAGCCGTGTGAATTCCCCGCATCCCTCGTCGAACTGCGCCGCGAAGTGCGCGAGTTTCTGCGTCAGGAACTCGGCTCCTACTCGGTCGTAAAGCGCAGCCAGAGCTGGGAGGCCTACGATGCCGAGTTCAGCGCAAAACTGGGGGCTAAGGGCTGGATTGGTATGACGCTGCCGACCGCCTATGGCGGACACGGGCGGAGCGCGTTTGAGCGTTACGTCGTCGTTGAAGAATGCCTTGTCGCAGGTGCGCCGACTGCGTTTCATTGGGTCGCCGACCGGCAGAGCGGCCCATTAATCGTTCGGTATGCCACCGAGGCGCAGAAACAGGAAATTATTCCGAAAATCACGGCCGGCAAAGCGTGCTTCGCAATCGGCATGAGCGAACCCAATTCGGGTTCCGATCTCGCCTCCCTGCGCTCTCGCGCTGAGCGGACCGACAATGGGTGGTTGGTTAATGGCACCAAGATCTGGACCAGCAACGCGCATCGCGCCGATTACATGATTGCGCTGTTTCGCACTGATTCCGATCCTGATAAGAAACATGCCGCACTGTCCCAATTCGTCATTGATTTGAGCCAGGTAAAGGGCATTACGCCCCGTCCCATTCAAAATCTCGCCGGCGGACGGAACTTCAACGAAGTGTCCTTTGTCGATGTTGAACTACCGCCGGAAGCCCTGATTGGTACTGAGGGCGAGGGGTGGAAACAAGTCACCGAGGAACTTGCTTACGAGCGTAGTGGGCCGGAACGATACCTGTCATGTTTCTTTCTGTTGCGCCAATTGGTCGACGCCATTAAGGACACAGCCAGTGCCGCGACCTTGGCACGCTTGGGCGGGCAAATTGCCTGGGCAACGACCTTGCGAAATATGTCACTGAGCATCGCCGCGAAGTTACATGCTGGCGAAGACCCGCTACTTGCCGCGGCTGTGGTCAAAGATCTCGGCTGTCAGTTCGAACAGGGCCTACCCGGACTGGCACAAGAATTGTGCGAACTCGAACCGACGCTTGAGGGCTGCGGGACGGATTATCAGCAAGTGCTCGGCAGCCTGGTGCAACTGGCGCCCTCATTCTCTTTACGCGGCGGAACGCCGGAAATTATGCACGGCATCATCGCCAAAGGGATGGGCATCCGATGAACGAAATGCGCTCTATTCTGGAAGAAAGCGTTAACCGATTATTCGCTGATGAGCTTGATTGGGATGCGCTCACACGCATCGAACAACAAGGCTGGCCGGCCAGCTTGTGGGAACAGGTCTGCGCACAGGGCATCGATCGGGTACTGGCCAGCGAAGCGGCTGGCGGTATGGCCGGCAGTTGGGGCGATGTCTATCCGCTGCTGCGGGCCTGCGGTCGCTACGCCGTGCCATTACCGATAGCTGAGGCTAATTTATGTCATTGGCTGGCTCGTCAGGCACATGCCGAGCTCCCGGCTGGCGTTCCAGGTTTGGTCAGTCAGGAGGTCTTCGTCGACAGTACGCATGTCACTGTGACGGATGCGCGCGTGCCTTGGGGCAGCCAAGCTCAAACGCTGGTTGTCGTCCACGCCGGCGAGCTTCTCATTACGGCGACAAGCGGCCTCGAGATAACCCGCGAAGACAACATCGGCCGCGACCCGCGCGATCATGTCAGTGGTCGGGCCGAAATCCTTTCGCGATCGCCACTGGCCGTGCCGGCCGATACGGTGCATTTGCTCGGGGCACTGATCCGCAGCGCGCAAATCGCTGGTGGCGCTGCAGCAGCCCTTGACCTGGCGGTTCAGTACGCTTCTGAACGAGAGCAATTCGGGCGGCCATTGTCCAAGTTTCAGGCCATCCAACATCACCTCGCAGACCTCGCGGGCCTGGTGGCATCCGCGGATGCCATCGTCATGAGCGCGTGCGAGGTGTTTGATCAGCGCGGCATCGCCGGCGCCGGACGCGACGCGCGCTTCGAGATTGCTGTAGCCAAATGCCGCACCAGCGAAGCGGTGGAAAAGATCACGCGCTTGTCGCACCAAATTCACGGCGCCATCGGGTTTACTTACGAATATGGCCTGCATTTCGTGAGTCGCCGATTATGGGCGTGGCGGGCCGAATTCGGCGGTTCAAGTGAATGGGGCGAATATCTCGGCCGTGCTGCTGTCGAACAAGGCGGCGACGGTCTATGGCCGTTGATTACGGACTGAAGCGCTCAGCTCACATAGCGCGAATGCAACTCCTCGGCAATTTGCAGTGCGGGCATATGCGCAGACAATGAGAGCTCCCGCGCGCCATTCGTTGCCAGGGCGTCGTCGACAAACTTGTCGATAACCTGGGCATCGTAGCGACTTAGCACAACATTGGTGCCCAGCCCTTCCTGGCGCTCGGTCGCGCCGCGCATCAGTAGGGTTGGAATGCCCAACAGGGATAATTCTTCCTGGTTACTACCGCCATCGGTGATCACGAAACAACTTCCCGCCAGCAATTGCTGAAATGGAATGTAAGTCATCCTGGCCAGTAGGCTGATACCTGCATTGCTTTCTAATCTCGCCAGCAAAGCAAATTTCTCGCACTGCGCCCGCGTCGCGGGGTGTAGAACGAATGCGAGATTTACGCGCGCGGCGATTCGCTCCAGTTGCGCGACGATAAACTCGAGTCGCTCGCGCTGAAAAATATTCTCGAATCGATGTAGCGATACCACTGCGTAGGGACCGTCCTGATTCAACCTGGGTGCCTGGTTTTCAGCGCAAGCCAATGCCATGCGAACTGCATCAACGATGGTGTTGGCCCCAGTATCGATGCACTCTGCGCGGTGAAGCCGCATATTGCCCACCGCCCACTCGCCCGCACAAAAAGCGACATCGCTTAGACGGAATATGATGCGCCGTGTCAGCTCTTCTGGAAACGGTTCACGCCATCGTCCGGACGTAAGCCCGGCCTCGACGTGGACAACATCAAGACCATGCCATTTTCCCAGCAGCGCTCCGAGTAAGGTCGAAAAGGTGTCGCCATGAACAACGACACAATTGCTGGTAGTACGGTCAAGTCGGAATAATTGTCGGTGAGTGGTCAACCCGCGCCACAATACACGGAGTAGCCAAATGCCCATTTGGGCAATGCCCTTAATCTCCTCGCCGTCGTAAAGGTGTTGCGGGCTCCCTCGTACTTGAAACTCGGCCAGCAATTCGTCCATGGTGGCTTTGTGTTGGCCGGTCAGTACTAATTGATAAGGCGTCCCGGCACTCTCCAGCGCAGCCAGCACGGGGGCCATTTTTATCAATTGCGCGCGGGTACCGACAACACAGATGATCATGCAGGACAGCCCGCACGGATACTTGGCAACCGAATACTGCGGTCGTTCATAACTTACTCAC
The DNA here is from genome assembly GCA_002292285.1 of Proteobacteria bacterium UBA981. GTDB lineage: Bacteria > Pseudomonadota > Gammaproteobacteria > UBA981. Next base: position 181,232 of record DBBP01000004.1, on the reverse strand, counting down.
CGCAACGTCGTCCTGCCCGTGCGCACACTATCGCCGTCGTAATCGTGGGGTGCAGTGGCCCCGCTCGCCATTCCAGGCGAGAAACTTACGCACACCCGTTCCGAACGAGGAAGCGATGTCGAGAACAGGCATCGCAATCTGAACACGCACGTTAGTTTTACACCGGTAAAACAGGCGAGGAACTTCAGGTTGAACGAACGTCACGATGGTTGTTGCACCTCAGAGATAGGGCCGGGCGCAGGCGGACCACGCATCGGCCCGGGGGATTATACGAACTGGCCTGTGACTGCGCTATGCCGTCATCGACGTCCTAAACTTTGCGCCTGGGCGACGTGCGACGCAGTGACGCCATCAATTTCAATACCTGCCGATCGCTGCCAATGCCACAACACGTACTATGATCGAGCGCACAGTTGGATCGAAGAATAGGTGCAAACCGAACCGACTGTCGGCGCGCCACCCTACTACATTTGAGGAGCAACCCAATGAGTCATGAAATTATCGGCGGACCTTTTACACTCGCTGACGGCACGCCCTTGCCGCTCTCGAAAGCTATCCGGGCGGGAGAGTACGTTTACCTGTCTGGCCAGCTCGGTCTCGATGAAAATGGAAAAATTGCTGAGGGCATCGAGGCGCAAACGCAACGCTGCCTGGATAACATTCAAGCCATCCTGAAACTTGCCGATCTGAAGTTCGAGCACGTTTTTAAGGCCACCGTGTGGTTGACTGACATGAGCAATTTCGCAGCGTTCAACAAGGTCTATGCGCAGACCTTCGCGAGCGCGCCACCGGTGCGCTCAACTGTGTGCGCTGGCCTTGCATTCCCGGCCGCTTTGATCGAAATAGAAGTGACAGCCTATGCCGGATAGCGTTTAACGATGCGAACATGATCGCGGCGAGATGATCGACGCGTCGGTCGCGCTTTCTGCTTAAGCCGCGATCGCTGTTTGGAACGCAGGCCGCGCTTCAATGCGTGTGATGTAGGCGCCGATGTTGGTCATTTCCGGTCCCACACAACCCAGCCGTCCGGACATAAAGATCGCGTGCCCGAGTTGTATGTCGGCGGCGGAAAAATTGCCGGCCAAATAATCGCGCCGTTCGAGCGCCTCTTCGATAGGCCCCAGTGCTTTACTCAAAAGTCGTTGTGCCTGCCCGAGTACCTCTTCGCTGCGTCGCTCTGGCGATAAAATTTTCGTTTGTACGACGATAGTATTGATCGGCGGCATCACCATGCCTTCGCAATAGTGGAACCATTGCAGGTAGCCCGGATATTCGGCGGATTCGACCGGCGGTTTGAGCGCAGCCCCACCATGGCGACTCAACACATATTCGATAATCGCACCGGACTCGTAGAGTCGTACGTCACCATCCTCAAGCACCGGCACACGACCCAGGGGATGACGCGCGCGGTGTTCGTCAGACTTCAATGCTTTAGGGTGAAACTCAAGGACATTGAGGTCATAGCTCAGCCCAAGTTCTTCTAACAACCAGACGATACGTCCTGAACGCGTATTGGAAACGTGATGCAATTTGAGCAAGATGGCGTCCTCAATTGAGATGTCAGTGGGTTTTTAAATTGTCACTATCTTCATCCGCGGACCGTCGCTGAAGATAGTGCCGAAAGGTCTTGGTAACGTTATCAGGACTATGCTGGCGCGCGCAACGCATCACATCGGAATCGCTGCTTGCGGGTCGGCATTAGCCACAGAGGCGCATCTGTCGTTCGTTGTTATCGTGCAACCCGCGCGCCACTGCAAAATCGACACTCTGAACAGGAGATGACTCATGAAAATCGCCGTGATTGGCGCTGGTGCGATGGGCTCAGTCTACGCCGGACTATTCGCTTCGGCCGGACATGAAATCTGGGCGATCGATGTGTGGGCGGAACACGTTGAGGCAATTCAGCGCAAGGGCTTACGCGTCGAGGGCGCAAGTGGCGATCGAACGGTGCCCATGAATGCATCAACGAACGCGGCTGACGCCGGGCCATGCGACCTTGTGATCATCGCCACCAAGGCGAACGGCGTGGCTAGCGCGGCACAGTCGCTCATCCCGTTACTGCACGACGACACGCTCATCGTCACGATCCAGAACGGTCTCGGCGCGGCAGAGCGTATTCGTGCGCATCATGACGCAGGCAACATTCTGCTCGGCGTCGCGGGTGGCTTTGGCGCGATCATGAAAGGTCCGGGCCACGCGTTTCACAATGGCATGCAACTTATCCGCCTGGGTGAGCTAGGCGGCGGGCTGACTGCGCGTGTCGAGAAAGTTGCCGAACTATGGCGCGGCGCAGGATTCAACGCCCGCGCGTACGCCGACGTCGAACAGCTCATTTGGGAAAAGTTTCTCTGCAATGTCACGTTCAGCGGCCCATGCACGCTGACCCACGCCAGCGTCGGGGAACTCATGCAGCATCCACAGGCGTGGGACGTCGCCTTGCGCTGCGGCCTTGAGGCCTACCAGGCTGGCCTGGCGAAAGGCATTCATTTTTCCTTTCACGACGCCGCCGAATATATCCACGCCTTCGGCATGACTATGCCTGAGGCGCGGCCGTCCATGTTGCAGGATCACGAAGCTGGCCGGCGCTCTGAAGTCGATGCCATCAACGGCATGGTCCCCGTCGTCGCCGCAGAAGTGTGCACAAGTGCAAGTACTAACGAGATGGTCACCGCGCTGATCAAACTCCGCGAACGCGACTTTCTCTGCTAAGCGCGCCCGAGCATCGACTTGCCGCATGCTGACGGAGCGCAAACAGAGCTTCGTGCACGGAAGTTTGCGTGTCGCTCAGGCTGGATAACGTTTCACGAGCTGACGTGAGATCAGCACACGTTGAATTTCATTGGTTCCTTCGCCGATACACATCAACGGCGCGTCTCGATAGTAGCGCTCGACATCGAACTCCTCCGAATAACCATAACCACCGTGGACGCGCATCGCTTCAGTGGCATTCTCGAGTGCCGCTTCGGAAGCGAAAAGTTTCGCCATGCCGGCTTCCATATCACAACGTTCACCGCGGTCATATTTGGTCGCCGCTTGCTCGACCAGCAAACGTGCGGCTTCCACACGCGTCGCCATATCAGCAAGCTTGATCTGGATCGCTTGGTGGTCACAAATCGGTTTACCGAAAGTCGTGCGCTGCTGAGCGTAAACCACCGCATCACGCATCGCTGCGCGGGCAACGCCGACGCCACGCGCTGCCACATTGATGCGTCCCAATTCCAATCCGCCGACGGCGTGATGGAAGCCATGCCCCTCCTCGCCGCCAAGAATACGCTCGGCCGGAATACGAAAATCATCAAAGCTGAGCGCGACACTTTCCACGCCACGGTAACCAAGTTTTTTGAGTTTGCCGTCGATGTTGAAGCCCGGCCCGCGTTCGGCCAGAAACAAGGTCATACCTTTGTGGGCAGGCGACGCCTGCGTATCGGTTTTCGTCAGCACGGCATAGAGTGACCCATACATGCCGTTGGTAATCCACATCTTCGAACCGTTCAGCACGTAATCGTCACCGTCACGTTTCGCGGTGGTTTTAATACCCTGTAAATCAGTACCGGCGTCCGGTTCCGTGAGGCACAACACGCCATGCAACTGAGCGCTGGCCAGCAGCGGCAGGAAATGCGCTTTCTGCGCATCGGTGCCGAAGCGCAGTAGTAGTTGCCCAAGCATCATGTGGGTGTTGATCACGCCAGCCAGACTCATCCAAGTCTCGCATAAACGAGTGATCACTTTCGCGTAAGCGGAGGCATTCATACCCAGGCCGCCGTGCTCGACCGGATACATCAGGCTGAACAAACCGAGTTCCTTCATCTGCGCGACGATGGCGGTGGGGTATTCGTCCTCATGATCAAAATGTTTAACCTGCGGACGCACCTCTTTCTCAAGCCAGCTATCGAGCGCGTCGAGAATGTGGGCTTCGTCTTCAGCACTGAACGATTCTGTCGTTGTCGACATAACTTGTCCTCAATTGGCGGTGCGCAGATTGTGATCGACACACCCGGGTTGTGAGAATTTTTCTTGGATTTCAGATCAGCCGCGCAGTCGCATATGTCCCGGTCAACGCACCGCAACGCCCGGATGGTGCGCTATTGCAGAACCCGGTTCGATCGCACAAAGTCGTGAGTCTACACGTCACAAACTTCATATAGCCAATGACTGATTCCAGACCACCAGCGCGCGCCGGGGACCGCATCAACTATCTGGCCTACGGCTCAAATTTACTCCCTGCGCGACTCGAGGCGAGGGTGGGAAGCATTGAAACACTCGGCTGTATCGAGCTGCCCGGCTGGGGCCTCGATTTCACTAAGCGCGGTGCCGATGGTTCCGGCAAGTGCACGCTGAACAGCAACGCGATCGGTAGTGCTTGGGCCGTGATGTACGCTATTGCGGCCGATCAACAGCCCACACTCGACCGCATTGAAGGTCTCGGTAACGGCTACGAAGTGCACTGGATGGAGATACCTGGTTATGCGCCCTGCTACGTGTACCTCGCTCAGGAATCCCATCGTGATCGCGCTCTGGTACCGTTTGACTGGTACAAAGCGCTCGTGCTCGCCGGCGCACGATTCCACGGATTTCCGACCACCTATCTGACCGCGATTGAGAGCGTGGTCGTAACGCGGGATGTCGATGAACAAAGACGCGCCGAGAATATGCGCCTCATTGATGCGACTCAACACGGCACAGCTATGCCCCACGCCTAGCGTGAACCGGCGCTGCGTGCGGCGGTTTCCCTGGCAGGACACCTTTGCCCCAGCAGAAACCTGTAACCAGCAGGGCTGTCAGTGCGGGTCCTGACGAATCTGTTCTGCGCGGCGAGATCGGCCGGAGATGACTCGCGCTGCCGCGCAACGAAGTAAGTTACAAAGCGCCGGATTGTCCGGAGCAGCCAGTATTCTCGCCGCCAAGCATGGCGCAGAGGGCTGTCAGAGGGTGTCTAAATTGGAGCGCTCACGATATTATTCACCGCCCGTTCCTTGTTGGACTCGCGCCGCTCAGAGGCCGACATGAATGGGGTGAATACCCGGTCCGAACCACCGGTCGCGGTTGTGCCCCGCTTCTAATGTAGATGGGTTACATGACCGACTCCGACGATTTCGCACGCACCGCGGAACTGACGGAATACGCGGAGTTCGGAATCGTCCGATTGTTACGCGACTCTGGTGCTGGACAAAATTCTTGCCCGGCCCTGAGACTTGAGAAGAGTCATGCCACCGGTCCGCGCGGCAGAGCGCAATCGGCGGCGTTTTAAACCGAGGCCCGCCTGCGAGCAGCGCCTGCCCAGAAACTTATTCGGAAGCTTGAGTTCATGAGTGAAGACCTACAGGAAGTCATTGTCCAGATTCGCGATACGGTTAAAAAAGTATGTGAGGAATTCCCAGCGGAATACTGGCGTGCCAAGGATCGCGAGCGCAGCTACCCGAAAGAATTCGTCGACAAACTAACCGAACTTGGATTACTGGCCTCGCTGATCCCGGAAGAATACGGCGGCAGCGGCATGCCGATTTCGATTGGTGTGGAAATCCTCAAGGCGATTCACGAGTTCGGCGGCAACGCCGGCGCCTGCCATGCGCAGATGTATACCATGGGCACAGTATTGCGCCACGGCAACGATGAGCAGAAACAACAGTACTTGCCGGGCATAGCGGCGGGTGATTTGCGCTTGCAGGCATTCGGCGTCACCGAACCGACTGCGGGTAGTGATACGACCAATATCTCCACGTTTGCCGTGCGTGATGGCGATCGCTACATCGTTAATGGACAGAAAGTGTGGACTTCGCGTGCCGAGCAATCGGATCTGATGATCCTGCTCGCGCGCACCACGCCCAAGGACGAGGTCAAAAAACGCACCGACGGACTGTCGGTGTTTTTAATCGACATGCGCGAAGCGCAAAAAAACGGCATGACCATCAATCCATTGCGCACGATGATCAACCATTCAACCACTGAAATTTTCTTCGACAACCTGTCGATTCCAGCTTCCAGCCTGATCGGCGAAGAAGGCAAAGGTCTGCGCTACATCCTTTCCGGCATGAATGCAGAGCGCATCCTGATTGCGGCTGAATGTATCGGGGACGCGCGCTGGTTTATCCAGAAATCTTCGGACTATGCGCGCGAGCGCGTCGTTTTCGGTCGCCCGATTGGGCAGAATCAAGGCATTCAATTCCCGATCGCGCGCGCTTTTGCGAATACTGAAGCGGCCGAAGCGATACTCGACAAGGCCGCGCGTTTATACGAGGCCGGCGAGACGTCAGGAACTTACGCCAATATGGCGAAAATGCTCGCCTCAGAAGCGTCCTGGGAAGCGGCGGACACGTGTATGCAAACGCATGGTGGATTCGCGATGGCGGAAGAATATGACGTCGAACGCAAATTTCGCGAATGTCGCCTCTATCGCATCGCGCCCATCTCGACCAACCTGATTCTTTCCTACATCGCCGAGCGCGAACTCGAACTGCCGCGCTCTTACTGATCGGGACAATCGGAGCATGTCCACCGCCACCGACCTCACACTACCTACCTTCGATGCGTTTATCGAAGGGCAGTCGGTCAAGCCGGCGTCGGGAGATTACTTTGAGACGGTGAATCCATACACCTCGAAAGTGTGGGCGCGAGTCGCGCGTTGTGGTGAAGCCGAAGTTAACGCCGCGGTCGAGTCCGCCCAGCGCGCATTTACCAGCAGTCCCTGGGCGACCATGACAGCGTCGGCCAGGGGTGCGTTGCTGCACAAGCTCGGCGACCTCGTGGCCGAACATGCCGCTGAGCTCGCAGAATACGAGGTACGCGATAACGGCAAGCTGATCAGCGAGATGGGTGCCCAGCTCGCCTATATGCCGCAGTGGTGGTATTACTTCGGGGGGCTGGCGGACAAGATTGAAGGTGCGGTACTGCCGATGGACAAACCGGATACCTTTAATTTTACCGTTCACGAACCGTTGGGGGTGGTCGCAGCCATCACCCCGTGGAACTCGCCCATCATGCTGCTCACGTTCAAGCTTGCGCCAGCGCTTGCTGCCGGCAACACGGTCGTTATCAAACCGTCGGAGTTCACCTCAACCTCGACGCTGCGGTTCGTTGAGTTATTCGAACAAGCAGGCTTTCCTGCGGGCGTGGTGAACGTCGTTACAGGCTTCGGTGCTGAAGCTGGAAGTGCGCTTGTCGACCATCCGAAAGTCGCCAAGATCGCGTTTACCGGCGGCAGCGAATCGGGCGCCAAGGTGTATCAGGCTGCCGCTAAAGGTCTCAAGCAATGCACTCTCGAGCTTGGCGGCAAGTCACCGAACATCGTGTTCGACGACGCGGACATCGACAATGCCATCAAAGGCGTCATCTCCGGCATTTTCGCTGCCACCGGGCAAACCTGTATCGCAGGTTCGCGACTGTTGGTACAAGACGGCATTTACGACGAATTCGTTAAACGTCTGGTGGATTTCGCCGCGACGGCTCGCATGGGTGACCCGATGAATAAGGACACTCAAGTCGACCCCGTCACCACACCACCGCAATATGAAAAAATCCTGCGCTACATCGACATTGCTAAAAGCGAAGGTGCCGAAGTCCTGCTCGGTGGCGGGCCCGCCACCGAGCGCCCGGAATGCGGAGAGAGCGACTTCTTCATCGAGCCGACCATCTTCGCTGGGGTAACGAACAGCATGCGCATCGCGCAGGAAGAAGTATTCGGCCCGGTGTTGTCCATCATTCGCTTCAAGAGCGACGAACAGGCGGTTGAAATAGCCAATGACATCGCCTTTGGTCTCGCAGCCGGTGTGTGGACGACATCGATCAAACGCGCGCTGTCGATTTCCAAAGCCCTGCGCGCCGGCACTGTTTGGGTCAACACTTACCGGGCCATCAGTTACATGTCGCCGTTCGGCGGCTACAAACAGAGTGGCATTGGGCGTGAGAACGGCGTTGAGGCGATTCGCGAATATTTGCAAACCAAGAGCGTGTGGCTATCGACAGCTGATGACGTACCCAACCCGTTCGTTATGCGTTAGTACTGCGAAACGCCAAGTCATGTTATCCATCCACCGTAGTGCAACCTCGCAGGTTGCCAACCAGAGAAACTTGCTGCGATGACAGGTGCACTTGAGAACTTACTCGTCGTATCGCTCGAACAGGCCGTGGCTGCGCCCTATTGCAGTCGTGTGTTTGCGGAGGGCGGTGCCAGGGTCATAAAACTTGAACGGCCGGAGGGCGATTTCGCACGTGCCTACGACACGGTCATCGATGGTAAAAGCGCCTACTTTGTGTGGTTGAACAGCGGCAAGGAATCCGTCGCAGTCGACCTGGGCGACGCCGCCGACAAAGCACTGCTCGAGAACATTCTCAAGCAAGCCGATGTATTCATCCAGAACTTGCGCCCCGGCGCGGTTGAACGTCTTGGTTTTGGTTTTTCCGAGCTGCAGCGAATTAACCCTCAGTTGATCATGTGCAGCATCTCCGGCTATGGCTCAACCGGCGAATACGCGCAGATGAAGGCTTACGACGCCTTGATTCAGGCAGAAACCGGCTTGTGCTCGGTCACGGGCCCGCCCGGTGAGCCATCCAAGGTCGGCGCGTCGATTGTGGATATTTCAACCGGGCTGACCGCTTACGGGGAAATCATGAAGGCCTTGTACGCGCGCTCTAATGGCGCGCCGGGGATTCATATCGAAGTCCCGATGTTCGGCGTCCTTGCCGAGTGGCTGGCCGTACCGCTGACCTACTATGAGTATGGCGATGTCCTGCTAGGCGGTACCGGCATCGACCATTCGCAAATTGCGCCCTACGGTGCGTTCGCCACGCCCGACGGTCCGATTTTTATCGTAGTCCAGAATCAACGCGAATGGCGCAGACTGTGCGAAGAAGGTTTAGGCAAACCGGAAATGGCTGACGATGAGCGCTATAAAACGAATCAGCAGCGAATTCAGAATGTTGACGCCCTGCGATCTGATATGGAAGCCGTATTCAGCGGTGTGCCGCGAGCAGAAACTGCGCGCCGTTTGCTCGCCGCAGGGATTGCTTGCGGAAACATTAACAATCTGCGGGATTTGAGTACCCACCCGGCGCTGCAACGCAAACAAGTTGATGTGCACGGCACGCCCATCAGTCTCGCGCGGCGAGTGGGTGACACGCTCGATAACGCACCCGTACCAACGCTTGATCAGCACGGCACAGATATCCGTCGGGAATTTTCCTGACCAGGCAAGACGCGCGAGCGGAATGCATTCATCACCGACCCTGGGGAGGGGAAGAAAACCAATGATAAAATTAATCGTGGCGCTAACCGCGCTGGTATTCACATGTACAACTCAGGCTGCGGACAAATGGTGGCCATCGAAATGGGGTGCAGAAGACACCATCGGCTCGTTCAATCTGTTGAGCCCCGAGTTGACTCTGAAAGCGGCGAAATTAATCAAAACCGGCAAGACCTATCGTCTGGGTGTGGAGACCAACTCCAAATCACCGGCCTATGCGCCACGTTCGTTTGAAATTCATGTCATGTACCCCAATCAGTACAACGGTACAGCGCTCGGCGACAACAAGTTTAATTTTTTCGATGATCACATGACAGGGTGGATGGGCGTCGGGTCACAAATTGACGGCCTGGGACACGCGGCCACAGAGGGTCGTTTCTATAACGGGTTCCTCGCCAAGGATTTCGCCAAGGTCGATGGCCTGTTGAAGATGGGCGTGGAAGATTATCCACCGATTGTGACCCGCGGCGTGATGCTGGACATGGCGCTATGTGCAGGCAAGGACATGCTCGCCGGCGGCGTCGCCTGGAATCGTGCAGAGATCATCGCTTGCGAGAAGAAGCTTGGCGTGAGCATTGAGAAAGGTGACGTTGTGCTGTTTAACTCTGGCTGGCTAGCCGTCGCCGACACTGATCCTGACGGCTTCATTGCCACGCAACCTGGCCTGGGTCTCGATGGCGCGAAATATCTGGTCGAGAAAGATGTCATTGCCGTTGGCGCGGACACGGCGGCGGTTGAGGTTATTCCGGGCGAAAATCCGAAAATTCTCTTCCCGGTGCACCAGGAACTGATCAATTACAACGGCATTTATCTTCTCGAGAATATGGACACGCGCGAACTCGCCAAGGACAAAGCCTACGAATTCATGTTCGTACTCGGCCCGGCGCGCGTCAGCGGAGCCGTGCAGATGATTATTAACCCGACGGCCATTCGTTAAGCGCCGCGTTCGCCTTCCAATCCACGACTGGCCAGCCGCTTGCGGCTGGCTTTTTTATGACTCACCAGAAGCATAACGCCATGACGACACATTCCATCGACGGTCCGTACTTCGAAGACTTTACCGTCCAGCAGACCTTTGCGGCGCCGGCGGTGACAGTCAACCATGGCCATGCGGCCCTGTATCAAGCAGTCAGCGGCGACCGCATGCGCTTACCACTTGATAATCACCTGTCACAGGCCGTTACCGGGGACCCGCGAGCGCTTGTCCACCCCATGCTCGTTTTAAATCTCGTCAACGGTCAGACGACTTACGCTTCACAACACGTTAAGGGTAATTTGTTCTATCGGGGTTTACTCCAGCAACTTCCGGTATTCATCGGCGATACGCTCTCCACAACAACGCGTGTCGTTGGATTGAAGCAGAACAAAATCAAGGCCGGACGAGCGGCGACCGGGATGGTCGCACTGGAAATGGAAACCCTCAATCAGCTCGGACAATGCGTGATGAAATACTGGCGCTGCCCGATGATTCCATGTCGGGACAAGAGCGCTGATACGGGTCACGACGATAGCTTCGACTGGATGCCGGAATCACTTGATCTCGACACCTTGGAAGCCGCAATCCCGTCTGACTGGAATGTCGCCGCGATGAACCCGGCTGCCTATGCGGTGCCGGCACCAAAACTTTGTGTCGGCGATCATGTCGTTATCGAAGGTCAGGACACCATCACCTGCGCGCCTGAATTGGTGCGTATGACAGGCAACATTGCGTTTGCACACACGGACGCATCAAGAAGTTATCTAGGTAAGCGGCTCGTTTACGGCGGCCACACGATCTCGCTTGCGCTCGCTCAAATCACCCGCGCGATGCCGAACATTATCTCCACTGTCGGATGGCAGGGCTGCGACCACCTCGGCCCAGTGCTCGAAGACGACATTATTCGCAGCGAGTTCGATGTTAGCGCGATCAATCCGATTGCCAGTGGCGGCAACCTTTACGAACTACACATTAAGACATTCGCCCGTCGCCTTAAGGCAGACGGAGACGACTATGACGAGTTGGCCGTACTCGACTGGCGACTCGTGCTATGGAGCGTCTGAGTCGAGTTCGCCCGACCCGTATCGATCTAAGTCCGAATTAGCCAGCTGCCGAGTGTACTCATAGACCGGCGGTATGACCGCCATCAATAGTCATCAAATTGCCGTTCATAAAGCGCGAAGCGTCTGAGGCGAGAAACAAAATCGCACCGTCAAGATCCCCCGGTTGGCCGAAACGGCCGGCCGGAATACCTTGTTTCAGTCGCTCGCCAGCCGGGCTCTTCAACCATTCGCGATTCATTTCCGTTTCGAAATAACCCGGCGCCAGTGCATTCACGCGAATCCCCTTAGCCGCAAGATCAACGCACAATTCGCGACCTAAATTGATGATACCGGCCTTCGCCGCCGCATAGGGCGCGATATGACCCAATGGTCGCAAACCGAGGATCGACGCAATGTTGATGATGCTGCAATCCCGTCCATCTTTAACACGGTGTTTGATCACCGACTGCGCCAACACCCAGGGACCGCGCAAGTTAGTCTCGTACACTTGATCCCAATCGTCGTCCTCGTAGCGTTCGGGCGCTTTGACTATCGCGATCCCGGCATTGTTGACCAACACATCAATGGGTCCGCCAGATTCGACCTCATCGACACATGCGCGAATCGCCTGACGATCGCGAACATCCAGTTTGGCGGTGACATAGCGTCCGCCAAAAGCAGCGATTTCGTCGCCTAGTGCGGCTAACTTATCCTCACTGCGGGCAGCCAGAATAACTTCGGCGCCCGCTCTGGCAAGTGTCCAGGCGAAGCGATGTCCCAGTCCACTGGACGCGCCAGTGACCAGAGCGCGCTTACCGGTGAGGTCGAAAATATTTCTTGGGTCATAGTTGGGGTCATACATAGTGAGTGATTCCACGTCAGCGTTGATATCGGTCGGTGTCTATCCGGATTTGCGCCGCAAGGCGAGCGACGCGGGCAACCCGCTCTCGCCCCACCTTGAACGCCGGACTACAGTCCGAGTTTCGGCTTAATCCATTGCGCCATTTTCGCGATTGCGTCGTCGGCCTCAGGTGCACGCCCGGCCATTAATTGAAAAACGTGCTGCATTTCAGGGAACACGTCAACGCGGATATCGATGCCCGCCTCACGTGCTTTCGTTTCGAATCTAATTGAATCGTCGAGCAGTGCTTCATAACTGCCGACTTGAATATAAATAGGCGGTAGCCCTTTCAGGTCAGCGTAAAGTAGATTCGCAAGCGGGTCTTGCGCCGATGCGTCGCCGAGAAACGTAGTTGCCATGCCCTGCAGCACTTGCGCATTCACGAGACTGTCTTTATCCGCGTTGCTGGTCAGAGTCGCACCCGTGGCTTCAGGGTCGTACCACGGGGACATTGGAATAGCCCCGGCTGGCAGCGGCAGGCCAGCGCTGCGAATCCCAAGCAGTACCGAAGTCGCTAGTCCCCCGCCGGCCGAGTCGCCAGTAGTAAATATATATTCTGATTTGTAACCTTCATCAAGTAACCAACGATAGGCCGCGACCGCATCATCGACCTGAGCGGGATGCGTATACTCAGGGGCCCGTCTGTAATCGAGGATAAGCGCCTTGCAGCCGACTGCCTTGGCGATATGTCCAAACAACTTGCGATGGGTGTACATCGAGCCCACCACGTAACCGCCCCCATGAGTGCAAAGCGCGATACGATCGTCGGCGCAGCCTTTGGGTATCGCCCACATCGCGCTCACGCCCGCAGCGTCGATCTCAACGTAGTCCACCGCAGCAGGATCTCGCGTCAAATCACCCCAGTGATCGAACAAATCGCGCGTGGTCTCAAGGTCCATGTCCGGATTCCCAGCCATCGCAGTCAGCCATTCGCGGTACAGTTCGTTAATCGCGTTTGCTTGTGAACTAGCCAAGATGCTTTCCCCCAAATTCTGTCATTTCATCGATGCGCGCTATCGGCGCGGCCGGTGATGTTCAACGCCTATGGCTCAATATCGCACTTGTTCATTTTTTCTGGTTAGCGAGCGTCATGCTCTAGGGCGTTGCCGCGCAGGAGCGCATAAGTACGCATACGCGTAGCAACGTGGCAGAACGATTCCGGCCATCCGGCACCGGACGAAGCGCTCTGTGCCGGCTACGCAACGTGCGTAACCTCGCTTGTGGTGCGAAACTAAATCAATTCACTTCGGCAATTTGTTGCCCGGCCCGTTTTGGCGCGAACCGACACCCCGCAGAACGCGCCGGAACTTCGCTTCAACGTTTAAGCACGGTGCCTTCTATTATCTCTAATTGCCCCGCTGCCGTCAGTCTTTGCGCGTCAATTGACGTTCCTGATTAGGATCCCCAACGGGCCCTGCTGTCAGCTTCAATTCTTGCAACTTGGTCCACCGAATTAACGCTTTCCCCGTTTTCTATACTGCGCCCCAAGGCGCCACGAGGCGCCGCTCTGGAGATTATTTTTCTTCGCACTTATTGCCGAAAATACATGGGGTCCAGCGCCTACACAACAACAATTAATCGAGTAGTAAGCCCAGTATTTACATGCACTTATAACGAATTCGCAAAGGCTTCCCTGCTTCGCAGAGACGATTCTGAATCAAAGTTGTCAGCACGTGACGACCGCCCGCATCCGTCCTGACGCGAGCGGTTGCCGAAGCGCACGTCCGATGGGCTGGTCAGCGAGAAGGAATCGGCCAGGCTGCTGTCCGGAGCGGGTCGACGGCGGACCACGCGAGAGCGTCGCACGTCTGGGCTGTGTAACGGCGCGTCACGTTCGTCGGCTGCCGGGGCGAATTCCGACTGCGCGTCTCGGGGTACATTGCAATTGGATGAGCTCCCCACGCTCGTGAGCATCGCGGGGAGCGAGAAACGAAAGCCTGGGTTAAAAAAGCCGTACTACAGCAGACGAAGACAATTTATCAGGCTGCGCGACTATCCCGCCGAAAGCCTTCAGGGTTGCAGGCCGATGGCGTTCGATGCAGAGTGCCGCCTGATGTACAACTCGCAATCAAGGACCTATGAACGACAACAGCATTGACTCAGACCAATTTCGTCGCGCCTGCGGATTATGGGGCAGCGGCGTCTCAATCGTAACGACAGTAGATGCGGCCGGTACGCCGTACGGATTGACCATGAATGCCGTCAGTTCACTGTCGCTGAATCCAGCCATGTTCCTCGTTTGCGTAGACAACGGCTCCGATACATTGCCTCCCATGCTTGAAAGCCGTGTGTATTGCGTCAACATTTTGACGCAGCAACAACAAGACCTGTCGAATCGGTTTGCCAAAAAAGGACAGGACAAGTTTTCTGGCGTCACATGGTCAAGCGGCGTAACCGGCGCGCCAATCATTGCACAGACGCTGATTTCTCTGGAGTGCGAAGTCAGTAACGTCTACGAAGGCGGCGACCACCAGATATTTTGCGGCGTTGTTCGTGGCCTGGTAAGTAATGAGGCGGCTGATGCCGAACCGCTACTGTTCTATAGCGGCCGCTACGCCGAGCTCGTTAAAAGCTGAAGTAGCGTCGCGAAAATGACCGGGTACTGGCCGACAGAACACGGTTGGAAGTGTTGTCGTGGTTGCGCATGCCGGTGCCTTTGCCTGATGGCAGGGTACTGATCATGGCGGGCCCGCGGCTGCGGTCCGCCACAAGGATGGCGAGTCCATGCCCGAGCCCGCGGGTCGACTGAATCGGTAGGGGACAGGCGCGAGAAGCCTCTTTTTCGCGGCGCTACCAACGCGTTGTTCAGCAGGATTCGTATGCGTCCGTGATCTCACGACGTCGAAAACAATCGCGAGAGTGGTCGTTTACCAATCCGGCTGCCTGCAGCAGCGCATAGACGATTGTTGAACCTACGAATTTAAATCCGCGTTTCTTCAAATCTTTACTCAAAGCATCTGATTCGGGACTGGTAGCGACAAAATCCTGCGGCCCGCGTGGCGCATTCACAATCGGATTGTGCTGCACGAACGCCCACATATAATCGCAAAAGCTGCCGTGTTCTCGCTGCACATCTAGAAACAGTCGTGCATTATTTACCGCGGCCGTCATTTTTAGACGATTTCTAATCAACCCCTCATCAAGCAACAGCTTCTCGATCTTCGCGGGTTTGAATCGAGATACTTTCGCGACCTCGAAATCTGCGAACGCGCGCCGATAGTTGGCACGCTTTTTCAGCACCGTGTACCAACTTAAACCGGCCTGCGCACTCTCCAACGTAAGGAATTCGAACATCTGCTGATCGTCGTATACCGGCACACCCCACTCCTCATCGTGGTATTGCACGTAGTCCGGTTTGCTCAGATCTACCCATTGGCAGCGCACTTTGGGTTTGCTGCTCAAGACCGTTTTACCTCGTGAGTGCGCACGAAAAGTCGTGCGCACCGTTCACCGGGGGCGGCGTTAATCGATTTCAATCGCAAGCGCTGTCGCCTCACCACCACCGATGCACAAACTAGCCACGCCACGCTTGGCGCCCATATCGCGCAACGCGTGCACCAGAGTCACTACAATGCGCGCACCGGATGCCCCGATCGGATGCCCTAATGCGCAAGCACCGCCGCGTGTGTTGATCTTGTCGTGAGGAATCGCCAGGTCGTGCATGGCAGCCATAGTAACGACAGCAAAGGCCTCATTGACTTCGAAGAGGTCGACGTCTTCGATTTTCCAACCGACGTTGTCGAGCAGTTTTTTGATCGCTTGGACGGGTGCAGTGGTAAACCAACCCGGCTCTTGAGCGTGCGAGGCGTGCGCGATAATACGCGCCTGGGCAGTCAGCCCCAACGCGTCTGCGCGTTCTTGCGAGCACATCACAAGCGCTGCAGCGCCGTCCGAGATCGAGCTCGAATTTGCGGCCGTCACGCTCCCATCTTTGGCGAACGCGGGACGCAAATGCGGAATCTTATCGAGCTGCGCTTTGCCGGGTTGCTCATCCGTATCAACCATGTGCTCACCTTTACGGGTGGTCACTTTCACCGCTTCAATTTCAGCTTTGAAATTACCGCCGTCGATCGCATTTTGAGCGCGCTTGAGTGACTCGATAGCGTAAGCATCCTGCGCCTCTCGCGTGAACTCATACTTGCGCGCGCAATCTTCGGCGAAACTACCCATCAGACGCCCCTTCTCATAGGCATCCTCAAGGCCGTCGAAAAACATGTGATCAATAACTTCGCCGTGACCGAGGCGCATCCCGCTGCGAACTTTCGGCAGCAGGTAGGGCGCGTTAGTCATGCTTTCCATCCCGCCAGCGACGACCATGCCTGCTGAACCAGCCGCGATAGCGTCCATCCCGATCATGATCGCTTTCATGCCCGAGCCGCACATTTTGTTAACTGTTGAGCATGGCGTCGCAAGTGGAATCCCTGCCCCTATCGATGCCTGACGCGCTGGCGCCTGTCCGAGCCCGGCGGGCAGCACGCAACCCATAATGGTTTCATCGACGGCTTGCCCATCAACACCAGCGCGGCTTAACGCGCCACGGATTGCGGTTGCGCCGAGGGCCGGCGCGCCGACTTCGGACAAATCACCTTGCATGCCGCCCAATGGCGTTCTTGCAAGACCGGCAATAACTGTGGGTTGACCCATAAGTAGTCTCCAGATTCAAAGTAAAAAACAGATTAAATAAGTGCCAGGACAATGCCCGTGATGGGCGTAGTGTAGAAGCGCTTGGAAAATAATTCACGCCGGAATTCCGCTCCGAATAGCGAACGATGGGCGACACCCCACGTGCGACTGCTTCTCAGCAGGGCCTCTTAGCGTTCCAGTCGAGCAACAATTGAGTCGGCAATGGGAAACGCGGCCGTTGCCGCCGGCGACGGGGCATTGAGCACGTGCACACTGCGCGCCGTGTGCTCGATGACGAAATCGCCGAGCATCTCCCCGCGTCGATTGACCGCCTGTGCCCGCACGCCGCAATCCCGATCGGCAAGGTCATTCAGGGTGAGTTGCGGGCAATATCTACGCGCGGCAGCGAGGTACAGGCGCCGGCTCAGCGCGTGGGCAAGCTCCAGGGCCCCAGCACGTGGAAAGCGCGCCAAAAGGCGCCAGGTGCCCGGATGGGAGAGTGTTGCAAGGGCGTCGCGGGAATCAAACGCCCATTTCCAATAACGCTCGCGCGCCAGCGCCAGCATCGCCGTTGGCCCGAGCGTCAAATGGCCGGCTGTGGTCAACGTCAAATGGACACCCAGAAACGGCAGGCGCGGATCAGGAACCGGGTAAATCAGATGTCGGACAAGCGTGTTGCGGGTAGCCGACAAGCGATAGTAATCACCGCGGAAAGGCAGGATCACAAGATCATGCTTTACCCCGCCCAGGTGGGCGAGGCGATCAGCTTGCAAGCCCGCGCAAACGATCAGTCGCGAAGTCTCAAGTTCGTGGCGCCCGGCCGTGACCGTGACGGACTGACTGGCCTCGTGTATAGACTCGACCGCTGCGCCCAAAATCATCTTTGCGTCGCTGTCGATCAGCAGCTGGCGTAGCGTTTCGCACACTGCGGGGTAGTCGGCGATGCCGGTCTCGCGCACTAGAAGCGCAGCTTTGCCAACGATCGCGGCTTCGCGCCTGCCAAGTTCAGCAGCGTCTAACCATTCGCACTGCAGGCGGTTATCTGCGGCGCGCGTCGCCAGTTCGCGTAAGCGCCCCACCTCCGCATCGCTGGTCGCGACGATGAGTTTTCCGCATTGCCGGGCTGCGATGCCGTGTTCGCGGCAAAACATCAGGGTCGCGGCAACACCTGCGCGGCACAGCTGCGCTTTAAGGCTCGTAGGCGGGTAATAGACCCCGGCGTGGATTACGCCGCTGTTGTGGCTACTTTGATGGCGCCCGACTGCGGTTTCTTTCTCTACGATGCCGATTTGGGCCTGGGGGAACTTTTGTCGCAGGCGCCACGCAGTCGCTAGTCCAACGATGCCAGCGCCGACAATCAGGTAGTCGAATTTGTTACGCACAGACGTCATTGCTCCCACTTCTGCGCTGTGCAGGGTTGGTGGTAACGTTCGCACTGCGGCGTTCTGAGCCCACCGGCAGCACAGTTCGGCATTCGCTACGATTCACGGTCCCGCGCTGCTGATCCCACAGTCGGCGAAAGATTGGCGCGCTTCGCTGCGCCCTGACTGCGGGTTTGCGGTGGACTGCTAGAATGCCGCCGCCCGGAATCCAGCAATCTTCGGTGAGTCCAACATGAATGACAGGAAACCAACCAATATCACCTGGCACGAGCAGCAAGTCAGCCTCACCGATCGCGAAAAACTTAACGGACACCGCAGCGCCGTGCTGTGGTTTACCGGGCTCAGTGGGTCCGGAAAAAGCTCCATCGCGAATGAGGTTGACACAATTTTGCACGCGCAAAGGATTCACACCTATTTGCTCGATGGCGACAATGTACGCCATGGACTGAATAAAAATCTCGGCTTCTCGGCCGAGGATCGCAGTGAAAATATTCGCCGGGTTGGAGAAGTTGCCAAGTTGATGGTCGATGCCGGAATTCTAACGCTGACCGCGTTTGTTTCTCCTTATCGCGCTGATCGAGATGCCGTGCGCGACCTGCTAGAAAATGGCAAATTCATCGAAATTCTGTGCCGGGCTTCTGTAGAAACCTGCGAGGCTCGTGACCCCAAAGGGCTCTATAAGCGCGCACGCGCAGGGGAAATCAAGGGGTTCACAGGCATTGACGACCCTTACGAGGCGCCAACCAAAGCAGAAATCGTGCTCGACTCGGACGGTAAGGACATTCCTACGCTAGCGGCCGAGGTCGTCAGCTATCTCAAATCGCAGGGCGTCGTCAGCAACTAGTAAACCGCCCGGTCGGGACCGGTCTAAAGTACCTTGCCGGGATTCATCAGATTGCAGGGGTCAAATACTGACTTGACCCCGCGCATCATTTCCAGCGCGACGTCATCACTGTAACGAATCAACAAATCGCGCTTGAATTGGCCGATGCCGTGTTCGGCGCTGAAGCTACCCCCTAAGCGGTGTGCGGCCTCGTGCACGACATCGCTTATCGCCTCGCCATGAGCCTGTTGAAACTCGACAGCCGTATCCGTCGACGGCGCCAACACATTGAAGTGGACATTACCATCTCCGATGTGACCGAATATCGATAAACGCGCCGCGGGCCAGCGCCGCAATAATTCTGCACTGGTCTGTTCCACATAGCGCGGAACATCGCTCAAGCGCACGCTCACATCGTGTTTGATCGAACCACCACACGCTCGCTCCGCGGCCGGCACGGATTCGCGCACCCGCCACAGTTCGCGCCGCTGAGTTTCGTTTTGCGCGATCACGGCATCGACTAGCAATCCGTCGTCAAGTGCCTGAGCGAGTAATTCTGAAACCGGCGTTGATACGGGGTCGTTTTGCGCACCATCGAATTCACTCCATTCGAACAAGACGAAATGCTCATAGTCCTGCGCGAACGGCACCGCGGCAGCAGTGGTGATACCCGCTGATAGCGCGAGTGCGTCATCGGACATGTATTCAAACGCCGTCACCTGGTCACCGATAGTCGCGCGAACCAGCGCAAGTAGCGCACAGGCGCCGGCAAGATCGGTAACAGCGGCAAGCACAGTTTGGCTGGCGTGCGGACGCGGGAACAATTTCAGAGTTGCTGCACTGATAAACCCCAGCGAACCTTCAGCCCCGATAAACAGTTGCTTCAGGTCGTAGCCGGTGTTGTTTTTACGCAGCCCGGACAAGTTGCTGAGCATGCGGCCGTCAGCCAGTACCACTTCCAAACCCAGCGTGAGGTCGCGTGCAGTGCCGTAGCGCAGGACTGCCAGTCCGCCCGCATTGGTCGACAGGTTTCCACCAATCTGGCAGCTGCCCTGTGACCCCATGCTCAGCGGCAGCAATAGATTGTGTCGGGCTGCTTGTGCCTGGGCCTCGGCGAGGATCACACCAGCCTCTAAGGTGATTGTTGCGCTGTGCGCGTCTACCTCGATGGTTCGATTCAGACGCTCAAGACTGATGACAACCTGCTGGCCGCCCGGGTCTGGTGTGGCGCCACCGCAGTAACCCGTATTACCACCATGCGGCACCATCGCCAGGCGCAGGCGATGACAGGTGCCGACGACCTCGGCGAGTTGCGTTCGGGTAGCGGGTCGCAGCACCGCCAGCGCGCGACCGTGAAACAATCCACGCTCGTCGTTACAGTAGGGATCAGTCTGAGACGCATCAGTGAGTACGTGAGTCGTGCCGACAATGTCGGCAAGTTGCCGTAGCGCGTCCACGGCTTCAATCAGGCAAGTGACGAATCAGGCGGCGCACACAGTCACAGCTGCGGCTTTGAACTTTGCGCAACGATGAAAATAATTGCCCATCGTTTTCGGCATCGGGACGCGCGCAAAAGCGGTCCATTCAATCAGTCGCTTGCCCTCGCGCACGAGATCGACGCCCAGTGAGGCCATGGCGCGCGCGTCGGCAGTGGCGCCGCGTTTGGCTTCGAAAGCGGACAGGTGGTCTCCAGTCACGACAAACTCTGACCAGACCCGAAAAATCGCAGGATCGGTCTTAATCGTTTCACTTTCGAGCTTCGCAGCTCGACAGTAGGCGGTGATCAACCTTGCGGCGTCAGTGAAACCACCGATGTCCTTGAATGTCGCCAACATATGCTGAGCAATTTCGTCAATAGCCGCCATCGTTTGCGCTATTTTTATGTAGCGAGACTCGTAGAACTCAGCAACAGGCATGTAGAACACTTTAAGCGGTTCACCCCACAATTCGTCGAGCCCCTCTTCGCCGCTGTAGTGGCGAACCTGCTTTCCGAGATCGAACGCCTCCAGAAAGCACGACTCACATTCAAGCATCAGTTCGTTTGCTGGTGTGATCTCAATGCCGCGCTGATTGAGCTGGAAAATCATGGTGAAAATATCGGAACCACGATTGAGCAGTGCGCCGGCCAGCATCGCGGCGTTAACGCGCTTGCGCTCGGGGTCGGTTTCTTCTTCGTAGGCCCGGCGTGCTTCGTTGAGGTTGTAACCGGGCGTGTTAATGCCTGCTTCAGTGTGATGAAAGACACGTTTGGTGAGCTGATCGATCAGTTCACGCCGCGCCGCGGCCTCATCGGTCGGTACTTCGTAGCGACGAATCCAATAACCGTCGTAGAAGACACAAGATTTGCCTTCAATATCGCGAACGGTGCCGCTCGCTACCGATTTATCGGTGCCGCGCAGACGGCTGTCGGAGTCAGGTTGAGTCAAAATGAAATCCAGCTTGAGGCAGGCAGCAGGCGGTGCCGGGCGCGGGGACATTGCACGTCACGGTGCTCATGGGCGCGTATCATACGCACTCGAAATGCGGACTGAAACTGGTGCTGCAGGGATTTATCCCGATGGTACGGGCGAACAGTCCCCAAAAGGCACCCCGCAAGGGCTGGGACTGCAGCAGCAGGCTTGCAAACAATCGTGTCTGACGTTGCTCAGACAGATTAATTCGCCGCTTGCTGGCGGGCGCTGAGCGACGCTTCTTTGCCTGGGCGTACGCCACCAACGCGAAGTACCCTACCTACCTGTGAAATGCTCACGTGCCCGGGAATTGGTAAGCCGACAATTGCCCGCGCAGTTCGAGCTTGCTGATCTTGCCGGTCGCGGTATGCGGCAACTGTTCAACGTATATGACGTCGTCCGGAATCCACCACTTGGCAACCTGTCCGTCGAAAAAAGCCAGCAATTGCTCGCGCAAACCGTCGTGTGGTGCATCAGTAACAACCACCAGTAGCGGACGTTCCTGCCACTTGGGGTGGTGCATTCCAACCACTGCGCATTCGCGCACGGCCGGATGCGACATCGCGACGTTTTCAAGATCAATCGAACTAATCCACTCGCCGCCCGACTTGATGACGTCCTTCGTGCGGTCAGTGATTTTGACGTAGCCCTGTGCATCGATCATCGCGACGTCCCCGGTGTCGAACCAGCCGTCTGCATCGTGTGCATCAGACGGATGATCGAGTCCGTAGTAATCGCTGCATATCCACAAGCCACGAACCTTCAGCGCGCCGAAACTCACACCATCCCAGGGCAATTCGGCGTTGTTCTCGTCAACGATCTTCAAATCAACGCCGGGTAGCGGCCGCCCTTGTTTGACAATATGCGCCTGTAGCGCAGCGCCGCTAAGTTCAGAGGTTTTCGAGTTGACACGATTCACCACACCGAGCGGACTCATCTCGGTCATTCCCCAGCCGTGCAATACGGTGACCTGATGCTGATCGCGAAACTCCTCGATCATCGCCAACGGGCAGGCCGAGCCACCAATCACCGTACGGTCCAGCGATGCTATGGTGCGCCCACTTTTACGCAGATATTCGAGCAGCGGCAACCACACAGTGGGCACGCCACCCGCTAGCGTCGCGCCCTCCTCATTGATCAAATCCACCAGCGTTTCGGGATCGGCAAGCTTGTGCCCGGGAAAAATCAATTTCGCGCCAACCATCATGCCGGCATAGGGGTAACCCCAGGCATTCACGTGAAACATCGGT
The DNA here is from genome assembly GCA_002292285.1 of Proteobacteria bacterium UBA981. GTDB lineage: Bacteria > Pseudomonadota > Gammaproteobacteria > UBA981. The sequence goes on along the minus strand of DBBP01000004.1, from coordinate 158,548 downwards.
ACAACCGGCAGAATGGCATCCATTGCGGACAAACTCGCCGCGTCAGGCAATGCCAGTCCGTAGCAGTGCAACACAGTGCTGCGGTGGTTGTAGAGCACACCTTTCGGGTTACCTGTAGTGCCCGAGGTGTAGCACAGGCTGCTTGCAGTGCGCTCATCAAAATCCGGCCAGACGTACGCGTCGGATTCGCTCTCCAACAGCGTTTCGTAACAATGCAGATTAGGTAGTGTCGTCTGCGGCATATGGGCGGCCGAAGTCAACGCGATATAGCCCTTCACCAGCGGGCATTTCTCGGCGACTTCTTCAAGTACTGAGGTAAAAGCCGGATCGAAGAAAACCCATTCATCAGCGGCGTGATTGATGATGTACACCAACTGTTCGGCAAACAAACGCGGATTAATGGTGTGTAAAACCCTGCCGCTGCACGACACCCCGTAGTACAGCTCCAGGTGGCGAAAATCATTCCATGCCAGGGTTGCGACCCGGGCATCGGGGCTGCACCCCAGGCGGTTAAGCAGGTTGCTGACACGACGTGCGCGTGCGCAGCTTTCAGCGACGGTGTAGCGATGGCGCTCATGGTCCGACGTGATTGAGACAATTTCGCGAAAGCCATGGTTACGCTCCGCATGCTGAGCGATATTTTTGATCAACAACGGTGTATCCATCATCAGACCATGCATAGTCAGTATCCTGTTTCAAAAGTGGTCGCGCCGTAGCGCTGTGCGGGCAATCTTACTGCGTGCTGCCGGCCGGCGTCATCGCCGACCATGGCCGTCACCCGGGTTTCCGGACCGGCCCGGCGGCGTGCTACATTCTCGCCGCAATGAAATCCTCGCAAATCACCATCCCGCAGCCCGACGATTGGCACGTACACCTGCGCGATGACGCCATGCTCAGCACTGTCGTGCCAGACACCGCGCGCCACTTTGCGCGCGCTATCGTGATGCCAAACCTGAAACCGGCCATTACGCATAGCGCGGCGGCGGCCGAGTACCGCGCGCGCATCCTCGCCGCACTGCCGCGCGGGAGTACGTTTGAACCGTTAATGGTGTGCTATCTGACCGACCACACTGACGCAACTGATCTGAGCGCGGGCGCTGCACAGGGCATTTTTACGGCCGCAAAACTTTATCCCGCAGGGGCGACTACCAATTCTGCGGCTGGCGTCACCGATGTAACAAAACTGGATAACGTATTTGAAGCGATGTCGGTGTCTCAGGTGCCGCTGTTGGTGCATGGTGAAGTCGTCGACGACGATATCGACGTATTTGATCGAGAAGCGGTTTTCATCGAACGCATTTTGGCACCGCTGCGCGCACGCCATCCGCAGTTGCGCATCGTTCTTGAACACATCACCACCGCAGAGGCCGTTGCCTACGTCGCCGCTGCCGACCCGGACTTGCTGGCCGCGACAATCACGCCCCACCATCTGAGCGTGAATCGCAACGCGATGTTCCAGGGTGGCTTGCGCCCCCATATGTATTGCTTGCCGATCGTTAAACGTGAGCGCCACCGGCGTGCGCTGGAAAGTGCCGCCTGCTCTGGCGACAGCCATTATTTCCTTGGCACGGATTCTGCGCCGCATCCGCGCGCCGACAAAGAATCGGCCTGCGGTTGCGCCGGTATCTACAACAGCCCAACCGCGCTGGCGACCTATCTCGAAGTCTTCGAGCGGGCCAACGCCCTAGATAATTTTTCGGCCTTCGCGGCCGAGAACGGTGCGCGTTTTTATCGCCTGCCGCTGAATGAGACTCTGGTCACTTACACACGTTCACAGACGCCGCTGGAAACCGCACCGGTGAGCGAATCCGGCGTCGTCATTTTTCAACCCCCGTTCGCCCTGCACTGGCAAGAGCTTAAGCGCGATGTCTGACGCCCCCGACTGGCATGCCTACGATCGTGCGCACGTATGGCACCCCTACTCGACCCTGGTCGATCCTGCGCCAGTATTTCCTGTGGTCGGCGCGAGCGGCACTCGCCTCCATCTTGCCGACGGCAGCGAGCTGATAGATGGCATGGCATCGTGGTGGTCGGCCATCCACGGCTACAACCATCCAGTCCTTAACGAAGCCATCCGCGGTCAGCTCGATTCAATGGCTCACGTGATGTTCGGTGGCCTCACCCACGAACCGGCCGTCGAACTCGCACGCCAACTCATCGACCTCACGCCTGCGGGACTCGACTACGTATTCTTCGCCGATTCAGGCTCGGTTGCGGTGGAGGTCGCGATCAAGATGGCACTGCAGTATCGCGCCGTTCGCGGTGAACCCGAACGCCAGCGTCTATTGACCCTGCGAGGCGGTTATCACGGTGATACTTTCGGCGCTATGGCGGTCTGCGATCCGGTCACTGGCATGCATAGTCTGTTCAGCGGCGTCCTGCCGCAGCATGTCTTTGTCGATCGGCCCGCCAGTCCTTTCCACGGTGAATGGCAGGACAGCGATCTCGACCCATTACGGCGCGCACTGAAGACGCATGCGAAAGACCTCGCGGCGGTAATTCTCGAACCCATCGTACAAGGGGCGGGAGGCATGTATTTCTATCACCCCAACTACCTCGTTGGCGTAAGGCAGCTGTGCGACGAGTTCGGACTGCTTCTGATAGCTGATGAGATTGCCACCGGCTTCGGGCGCTCCGGCGAGATGTTCGGTTGTGATCATGCCCAAATCGCACCTGATATTTTGTGTCTGGGTAAGGGCCTGACTGGTGGCTATCTGACGCTGGCCGCAACGTTGGCTAATCACGACGTTGCGCAGACGTTAAGTTCTGAGGGGCCGGGTGTGTTTATGCATGGTCCAACCTTCATGGCTAATCCGCTCGCCTGCGCGTGCGCGCGCGCCAGTATTGGTGTACTGCTCGCAAGCGATTGGCGCGGCAACATTAAACGCATCGAGAACAAACTCTCCGCAGGCCTCGAGCCCGCGCGCGAGTTCGCCGCCGTCGCAGACGTCCGGGTGCTCGGAGCAATTGGCGTGATTGAACTGAAGGACCCGGTCGACATGCACGCCATGCCCCAGGCATTCGTGGACCGTGGCGTATGGGTGCGCCCGTTCGGACGCCTGGTGTATGTCATGCCACCGTATGTCACCACTGATGCTGAGCTGGCCACCCTCACGACGGCCATGCTCGATGTGGTCGCGAACATTGCATAAATTTACAAGCGCATGAGCTCCAGCCGGCCAACTGAGTTCGACGAGGCCGTCGTGCGCGCGATGGAGAAATGGCCCGACGTGCCGGAGTGTTTTGGCTGGTTGAGCCTGACGCGGCGCGGCGCCTGGCATATTAAGGGGGACCTGATTGAGCATGCCCGGGCAGTCGAATTTCTCGGGCGTCATTACCGCGGCGATGACCAGGGGCGTTGGTTCGTCCAGAATGGGCCACAGCGTGTGTTCATCGCGCTCGATTACACGCCCTGGGTGTTTCGTTTTGACGCGCACTCCGGCTTCTCAAGCCACACTGGCATCCCCTGCAATGACATCAGTGACGCCTTTGAAGATGATGAAGGCAACGTCCTGCTGACGTGCGGTCTCGGCGTTGGCCTGGTTGACGATCGCGACCTGGCCGCGTTATCGGATCACCTTGAGTACGATGCCGAGGGTCGCGGTGGCCTGCATTGGAATAACGGCGTGTTACCGCTTCGCTCGATCACGCGCGAACTGGTTGCACGCACGTTCGGTTTCGTTGCTGACCCGGAACCGACTCCTTGACAATACCCCCTTCAGCGCTCTAGCAGACAGCATCTCCCCGTGCAGATAAGCGTCATTATTCCGACCTACAATCGCGTGGCGATGTTGGGCCGCGCAATTGATTCAGTCCTCGCGCAGACCACGCCTGCCGACGAAATCATTGTCGTCGACGATGGCTCGGACGACGATACGAAGATATTCGTTGGTGCCTGTTATCCACAAATCACCTACCTGTATCAAGCGCATGCCGGTGTCAGTGCGGCACGTAACCATGGCTTCCGCTTCGCGGACGGCGACTGGATGGCGCTACTCGATTCCGATGATGCCTGGCAGCCCACCAAATTGACCGAACAGTTGGCATTGGCCAGGCAAAGTCCGGAGCTGCGCCTTATTCACAGCGACGAGCTCTGGTTTCGCAACGGTAAACCGTTGGCGCAGCAGGATCACCATCGCAAGCGCGGCGGCTGGATTTTCGATGACTGCCTGCCGCGCTGTGTGATCTCACCCTCGGCAGTATTGTTGCGCCGTGAACTCATCCAACAACACCAGGGGTTTGACGAACAATTACCGGCCTGCGAGGACTACGATCTGTGGTTGCGCGTGTGCGCGCACGAACCGGTGGGCTTTGTCGAGACGCCATTAGTGCGAAAATATGGCGGGCATGCTGACCAACTCTCGCGTACCGTTCCTGCACTCGATCAATATCGCATAAAAGTGCTGGCCCGCCTGATCGACGATGGCCTGCTGAATGACGAGCAAGTCGAAGCAACTCGGGCAACGCTGGCGCGCAAACTGAATATTTACATCAGCGGCGCGCGCCGCCGCGGACATCAACAAGAAGTCCGCCAACATGTCGACCTTCAATGCCGACTGAATCTTTAATCACTTTGGTTTGCGCGCTGCCCAGCGAGGCGCGGCCGTTACTCGAACATTACCGACTCGCACAGGTAAACGAGAAGCCGTTCAGAGTGTTCGCTAATGCCGAGCTCAGCCTGCGCCTGGTGGTCAGTGGCATCGGCGTCGAGGCTTGCGCAACTGCAGTTGGTTTCTGCGCCGGCCTGCAGACGAATCGCCCAAGCGATATCTGGGTCAACATAGGCGTCGCAGGACATCGCGACCTGGATATCGGATCAGTAGCCTTGGGCGCCCGCATTCAGCGCGACGGCGCATCCAAGAACTGGTATCCGGGTTTTTTGTTTGACACGCACATTCCGGTGAGCGAGGTTGTCAGCTTCAATGAACCCGTACAGGACTATCCTGCCGGCACCCTGTGTGACATGGAGGCAGCCGGATTCATGGCTGCGGCGTCTCGGGTCGGGAACACGGATCTGATTCAGGTCTGTAAAATCGTCTCCGACAATGCATCGAACAGTCTCGCGAACATCAATCGCGAATTCGTCACTCGATTGGTACAGCAGCAAATTCCCGCTATCGAAACTTTGCTGAGCGCGCTACGGGGTTGTAGCGAAGCAGCGGCGGACTTCGATGACGACACAGCACGTTCGATTGCCAGCCAATGGCACTTCAGTCAAACCCAGCGGCTCAGACTTTCGCGCGATTTGCGTCGCGTCGCGACGCTCGATTCGGAGCAAAGGTGGACGCCAGCGGCACTCGACAAGTGCCGCTCCGGGCGCGAGGTGCTCAGCCAACTCGAGAACGAAATCGCACGCCTGAGTCCGCAGTTCGCACCGTGATTGAAACCATCTACATCGAGCATGCGATCCGCGAGCATCCGCGGGTCGCCTCCATACGCGCACGCTTCCCAAACGCGCGAGTCATCTCTTGCGAGCACTATGGTGAGGTCTTCAATCGCGGCGGACAGAACTTTCGGCTGCAAAAACAACGTCCAGCCCTGCTCCTCGCGCGCAAAATTGGCCGTCGCGTGCTGCCGGTCCCGGACGGTTACGGCCTCGACGGTGCCGAGGGTTATTACTTCTCACACATGCTCAACTGTCTGTACGACTGCCGCTATTGTTTCTTGCAGGGCATGTTCCGTTCGGCCCACTACGTCCTGTTCGTCAACTACGAAGATTTCCTTGACGATATCAGCGCGCAATGTGCCCGCTCAAATGAGGCGCAATGGTTTTTCTCTGGCTACGATTGCGATAGCTTGGCTCTGGAACCCGTCAGCCGTTTCACTGAGACTTTCATCCCGGCCTTCGCGCAAATCGACAACGCCTGGTTGGAACTGCGAACCAAAAGTACGCAGATCCGTAGCCTGCTCGACTGCACGCCTGCGCCGCGCGTGGTGTGCGCATTCAGCCTTAATCCGCAGACGGTTATCGATCGGCTCGAACATCGCACGCCGAGTCTTGCAGCGCGCCTGAACGCACTACGCAAACTACAGCGCCACGGCTGGCACATCGCGCTGCGCTTTGATCCTTTAATTCTCGAAGACGATTTCCGTACCCAGTACGCGACGTTCTTTCGGACCGTGTTCGAGGGCATCGAGGGCGCGTCACTTCACTCCATTACGCTGGGAAATTTCCGCCTGCCGCGCAGTCATTTTCAGCGCATGGCTAACCTCTATCCTGACGAGCGGTTGTTTGCACAGAATCTCGACGACGGTGATGGTCAGATCGCGTACCCACACGCTAGCGCTGAGGGAATGTTGGCCTGGTGCGAGGAGCAAGTCACTGCGTTGGCGGATGGCGTGCCAATCTATATCCAGAGCACTTGATGTAACTGGCGCGCGCGCAGACTCACACCATGTTCGCCACACAGATCGCATTTTTTATATACCTCAGCCTCATTGCAGCGATAGGTTTCTGCGCCTGGCGCCGTACGAAAACTATCGCGGACTATTTGCTCGGCGGTCGCAGACTCGGCGCCGGAGTCGCCGCATTGAGTGCCGGGGCTTCGGATATGAGTGGCTGGCTGTTGCTTGGCTTACCTGGCCTCGCCGTTGTTGCGCCGGCAAGCGCGGTGTGGACAGCAGTCGGCTTGCTCATCGGTACATGGGCGAACTGGCGATTTGTCGCCGCGCCACTGCGCGAGGTCAGTGCCTCCTTAGGTGCGCTCACGCTTCCGGAATTTTTCGCCCTGCGCTTTGCGCGCCACGGTGAGTTATTACGCATCTTGTCTGCGTTGAGCATCGTGCTGTTTTTTCTGCTGTATACGAGTGCCGGGCTAGTCGCCGGTGGCAAACTGTTCAACCTCGTATTCGCAATCCCCTACGCTGGCGCGGTCGTCGCAAGCGCGACGGTGATTACAGCCTACACGCTGTTCGGCGGTTTTCTTGCCGTCGCATGGACCGATACCCTGCAAGCGCTAATGATGACTATGGCGCTAGGCGTGATTGCGGTGCTTAGTTTCAACAGCGCTGACAGCATTGCGCTTCCAGCAGCAGAAGTCGTTAGCGGCGTCGAGTCTGTCGCTTTGCTGTCAGCACTTGCCTGGGGGCTCGGCTATATGGGGCAACCCCACATCCTGACTCGGTTCATGGCGATGCATCCGCGCGCCAAAGTTACAACAGCGCGCCGCATTGCACTCTGCTGGACCGCGTTTGGACTCGTCTGTGCGGTCGTCATTGGTGCGACAGGTGCGACATTGCTCAACGCCGGTGACGACCCGGAGCGTGTGTTCATGATAGCGACAGCCCATCATTTGCCCCCGTGGCTGAGCGGTCTGTGCCTCGCAGCGATCCTTGCCGCCATCATGAGCACCGCTGATTCGCAATTGCTGGTGACCTCCGCCGCGCTCGCCGAAGATCTGCTACCACGCCTGCGCCCCGCGCAAGACACGCCGGCGCAGCGCTTGCTGCGGGGACGTATCGCTGTCGTACTTGTATGTGCGCTGGCTACCTTGCTCGCGTTGGATCCGCAGGCGCAAGTTCTTGATCTGGTAGCGCGCGCCTGGGCCGGGTTTGGCGCCACACTGGGGCCGGCGTTGCTCATTTCACTGCACTCACGTCGCGCCAGTGCGACTGGCGCTGTGGCCGGCATGTTGTGCGGCGCCACTATGATTGCCTTATGGCCGTTACTCCCCGGGCAAGGATTCGGCATCTATGAACTGCTACCCGCGTTCATGGTCGCGTTATCCATAAATGCAATCACTAATCGCTACGTCGAACGGGAAGCACGGGACATCACAAACGCCGTCAGGCGCCAATGATGAACGAACCGCGGCCCACTTTAATCTACGACGGCCAATGCGAGATGTGTGCGTGGTGGGTACGCTACTGGCAGCGCCTCAGCGGTGACCGGGTTGCCTACCAGGCCTATCAGCAGGCCCTCGCAACGCTACCGAATTTACGCGAAGACGAGTGCCGTAAAGCCGTGCAGTTATTGCATGCTGACGGCCGGCATCTCCAGGCCGCGGCGGCCTGCTTCGGTGTTCTGGCCAGCGCGGGCCAGCCGTTTTGGCAACGTTGTTATCGGATTAGCGCGACGTTTGCCGCGTTCAGCGAATTCGCCTACAGCTTCATCGCGACCCGTCGCGAAGCCTTTGCTGTTGTTTCGAAAACGTTGTGGGGCAGCGAGCGCATACCAGCAACCTATCACCTTGCTGGACGCTTTTTCATCACCGTCATCGGTCTGATTTACTGCGCAGCTTTCATATCCTTGGCAGTTCAGATCGAAGGCCTGATCGGCCCCCGTGGAATTCTCCCGGCGAGTGACTTTTTAGAGGCTGTCCAGGCGGCACTTTCGCAACGGGCATGGTGGCGTGTGCCGACCGTGTTCTGGCTCAATTCCGGTTCGATAGCGCTCCTCGCTGCCTGTCTGTTAGGTGCGTTAGCGGGTCTGTTTGCCGCATTCGCCAAACGCCCGACCGCCGCACTGGTGCTGTGTTACTTGCTGTACCTGTCGCTGTTCAATGTGGGGCGCGAATTCATGAGCTTTCAGTGGGATTTGCTACTCCTGGAAGCGGGCTTCCTGTCGATATTCCTTAACTCGGGGACACAGCTCGTCACGACTTTGTTTCGTTTGTTGCTGTTTCGATTTATGTTCCTGTCCGGTTGAGTGAAGTTACTTAGTGGCGACCCGAGCTGGGCGGCGTTGAGCGCGCTGGAATACCACTACCAAACCCAGCCCCTACCCACCCCGCTCGCGTGGTATGCCCATCACCTGCCGGCCTGGTTCGACCACCTGTGTGTGGCCGGCACCTTCGTCGTTGAGCTGGCTCTGCCGTTCCTCATTTTCGCGCCACGCCGACCGCGCATGCTGGCGGCGCTCGGCTTCGTCGGGCTTGAAGTGATCATTGCTCTGACCGGCAACTACACTTTTTTCAATCTGTTAACGATAGCGCTGGTCATTTTTCTTATCGATGACGGTCAATTCAACTCGCAGTTGCCACCGTGCCCCCCGCTGCTACCAACGCTGCGCAAACGAATCGGCGTCGCGATCGCAATACCGGTTGTCCTGTTGAATGGTTTTTTCATGATTCGCCCGTTCGCGGGAGGCGCGCTGCCGCAATGGGCTAACAACGCCGTCGCTATCGTCCAGCCCTGGCGCATTACCAATGGTTACGGACTATTCGCTGTGATGACAACCAAACGCGAGGAAATTGAAATCCAGGGTTCCGACGATGGCAAAAACTGGCAGCCCTACAAGTTCCGCTACAAGCCTGGAGAGGTCACCGCACCGCTACGTTGGGTCATACCACACCAGCCGCGTCTCGATTGGCAGATGTGGTTTGCCGCGCTCTCGGCGGCGGAACGCAACCAGTGGTTCGGAAACTTGTTATTGCGTTTGCTGCAGAACGAATCGAGTGTCGTCGGGCTGTTCGATCACGTGCCTTTTCGCGACCGGTCGCCGCCGCTGGTGCGCGCAGTCCTTTATGATTATCGCTTCACGACACCTGCCGAACGAGCGCGCGACGGCGCGATATGGCATCGTCGCCAAATCGGTATGTACTACCCGGCGGTCAAACTTCAATGATTCCACGCAAGTTATTCGGCCCATTTGCCTTCGCAATAGTCCTTTTGATTGGCGCTTGCTCCGAGCCGGATGCCCGGCTTGAAAAGCTTGCGGCGAACGATGTGATCCTCGCATTCGGTGACAGTCTGACGTTCGGCACCGGCGCGCCAGACGGTCAAAGCTATCCTGATATGCTGAGTTTGCTGAGCGCGCGTGAGGTCATCAATGCCGGCGTGCCGGGCGAACTGTCGGCCGACGGGCTCACTCGGCTCAGCGACGTGCTCGACAACATAACCCCCCGCCTGTTGGTGCTTTGTCACGGCGGCAACGACATGCTGCGCAAGAAAAATCTCGGCAAGGCACGACAAAACATCGAGGCAATGATTGCGCTTGCTAAAGAGCGGGACATTGCGGTGCTGTTGCTCGGCGTTCCGAAACCAGGCATCTGGCTTAGCACGGCCGAGATGTATGCTGAAATTGCCGCAACCACTGCGACACCAATCCTCGCCGATACGATTGCAACCATTCTTGGCGATAGCGGTCTGAAATCTGACCCGGTGCATCCGAACGCCGCGGGCTACCGCCAACTGGCTGAAGATGTCCATGAGATTTTGACAGATCTGGGCGCCCTGTAACGGCGGCCCTGACATCCGCCTTCAGCCGCGCGCTGCGATGTGGGAACATGTCTCGTGTCGTTGTGTTTGCCAAACCCTGATAGAGGATACTGATGAAACTGAAGTTGATTTTCGCCGCCCTGATACTCGCCAGTGCAAACGCAAGTGCGGTCAATACCTCGCTGGAAACCGGTGCTGAGAAGTACAGCTACGCTATTGGCATCAATTTTGCGCAGAGCCTGATGCGCCAGGGTGCGCCAATTGATGCGGACGCCGTCTACATGGCACTCCGCGACGCCCTGGAAGGTGCGACGCCGCGCATGTCGGCCGATGACATGACAGCTGCCTTGCGCTCGGAAGCGCAAAAAGCCGGCGAGCGAAAGCGTTCAAAAGCAGGTGAGAACCTCGCGTCAGGAAAGGCGTTTCGGGAAAAGAACAAAAGCAAGGAGGGTGTGACGACACTGTCCAACGGGATCCAGTACGAGGTATTGCGCAAGGGCGCGGGGGATCAACCCAAGGCCACCGACTCGGTGAAAGTGCACTATACCGGCACGCTTATCGATGGCCGCGAATTCGATAGTTCAAAGCGCGGCGGCGAACCGGTGACCTTCGGTCTCGATCAGGTCATCAAGGGATGGCAGGACGTCATACCGCTGATGCGCACCGGGTCACGTTGGTTGGTCACCATTCCTCCCGACCGCGCCTACGGTGTTAACGGTGCCGGCGCGGTCATCGGCCCCAATGAAACCCTGATTTTCGAAATCGATTTACTTGAAGTGATGTAGGGGAAACCATGAGTAGGAATTGCGACAACCCCGGTTCGCGGATTAAACTGCCCCCACACCAACTACTGTCGCATTGCGCATGATAGAAATCGAGGATAAAGGACAGGAAGACGGGCACATGGTGTTTAACGTCACGGTGTCCGACTCCGCCGGGCAGACCCGCCATCGTGTCACCCTGTCGGACGATACTTATCAACGGCTTAGCGAAGGCAAGGCGACGCCTACGGCATGTATCGAAGCGGCCTTCAGATTTCTGCTCGAGCGTGAAACAAAAAGCGATATCTTGCCCAGCTTCGACCTGAATGTGATTCGCCTGTCGTTTTCGAATTTCGACAAAGAGTTCGCAAACTACCTCTAAGGCATCTCTGCAACCGGAGCGGGTATGCCGCAGCGGTGCCCGAGGTGCGCGGTTAACGGCTGATAGATGAGTCTTGTCGAGCGGCCTGCGCGGCAGCTAGTTTGGTAGGAGACCCTGCACAGGTCGTTCGCGGTGCGCTGTTCCTAAGGTGCCGATGGTGCCCCTGACGCCACGTCCGCAAGCACATCCTGCAGCGCGTGCGCGCGCCAGCCGCTGACCAGGCGCGTGGGCATTTGTCCGCACAGTACCAATTCCATTTCGCGCCGCGTCATTAGCACGCCGGCACCGATACCAAGCTCCTCAGCCCGGGCGCGAACTTTTGCGGCAAGGTGTTTAGCAAGTTGTCTCGCAGCAGTACCCGGCACTGGCGGGCGCTCGGGTGGTGGTTGTCGATCGGCATCGGTGAGTACTTCTACAATGACGTCACGCGAGCGCCGCAGCAGCGCACTTTGCTCACTAATCGCCGCATCAAGTGCGCGCCCGTCCTGAGTGTCGTGCATGGCAAGAGCGACGAGGTCAGCGTCCTTGACGACCCAGCCGCGGGGCAGATTACGTTCACGAGCCGTCCGCTCGCGCCAAGCGGCAAGCGCCGTGCCGCGGCTAAAGGCTCGGTCGTGCAACCCCGTAAGCCCCTTCACTCTTTGCCAGGCCCGCTCTACGGGTGGGTCAATCAGCTCAATATCAACCAGCGCCGTGCAGTCTTCCCGCAACCAGGGTAAGCGTCCAAGGCCGTCAAGTTTTTCAATCAGTATTTCGTGGGCTGCGCCGAGATAGCGAACGTCGTCGGCAGCGTAGCTTAGTTGTAGATCGGTCAACGGACGCTGCGCCCAGTTAGTACGCGTCTGCGATTTATCCAGGGTGACATCAAGCAGCTTGTGAACCAATTCGGCGTATCCAATCTGGTCGGCGAAACCAGCCAGAGCCGCTGCGATTTGGGTGTCCTCCAGGCCATCACTGACGGTGATGCCGGAAAAATGCATCACTTCCAGGTCCTGACGGGCCGAATGAACAACCTTGGTGCGCTCAGGGGCGGACAGATAGTCCGCGAGCGGTGCCAGATCCAGGCCATTCAGGGGATCAATGCAGATAATGCTGTTCAGCGCCGAAATTTGCACCAGACAGAGTTCCGCAAAGTAGGTTTTCTGCCGCTCAAATTCTGTGTCCAGCGCGACATGGCTTGCTGCGTCAGCCGTTTCGCACCATTGAACGAGTGCTGCATCGTCAACAACAAACTGGGCATCCACCGAATTGGTCATGAAAGTATTTCGCTCTGTTACTGGCGGCGCAGCCCCGTGGCGGCGTGGGCGGTAAATTGTCCCAGTCGGAACCGGGCATCCATTATGCCCTGCTCGAGGTTCCCGACAGTCCGTACAGCGCAAATACGCTAAACTGTCGCGAGTCCTCGATTGGGGGCAAACTTGAATCTCGAGCGAACCCAAACACCATGAAGCGCTGCCTAGTCTTACTCATTTTCATGCTACCAGCGTTCGCCACGAGCATCGCCGGAGCGGCTGTACCGCCGATCGTTGCAGTCGAGGACCTAAAGCCCAAGGCCGAACATCGACGCGCGACGCGTTTGGTCACGCACGTTATTTCTAATTATCACTATAAGAATGTCATTCTCGACGACACGCTTTCGGAGGATGTGCTCAGGCGCTACATCGAGGCGCTCGATCCGCTGCGCAATTATTTGCTGCGCACCGACCTCGACGAATTTAATACCCATCGCGCTCGTGTCGACGATTATTTGCGCAGTTCGAGCCTTAGCCCGCTGTTTGAAATATTCATTCGTTTCCGGATGCGCCTGGAGCAGCGCATCACGTTCGCGCTGGCGCAACTCGACGGTGAGTTTGATTTCAACGTACCCGAAACAGTTAATTTCGACCGCAAGGAAGCCGCGTGGCCGGTCGACACCGCAGAGCTTGATGAACTGTGGAGAAAGCGGGTAAAAAACGATTTCTTGTCGGAACGTTTGGGCGGCAATGATGATGCAAGCATCATCAAGAAGTTACGTGACCGTTACAACGGCATATTACGCAGGACCGCCCAGCTCACCAGTGATGATGTCTTTCAGACCATCATTAATGCGTACACGATGTCCATCGACCCACACACGGCTTACTTCTCCCCACGTACTTCAGAAAACTTCAAAATTCGCATGAGCTTGTCCCTCGAGGGTATCGGGGCGGTCCTGCAAAGCGATAATGAGTTTACCCTTGTGCGTGAGGTCGTACCCGGCGGCCCAGCAGATTTGAGTGGCACCTTGCACGCGGACGATCGCATCGTTGGCATCGGCCAGGATGCAGAAGGACCGATTGTCGAAGTGATCGGGTGGCGTCTGGACGATGTCGTTGATCTGATCCGCGGGCCGAAAAACTCGATCGTGCGACTCGACATCCTGCCCAAGTCCAGTGGCCTCGATGGACCGACTCGGGTCATCCAGATCACCCGCAATACCATTACCCTTGAGGAACAGGCTGCCAAGGGTTCTACACTTGATGTTGGCAAGGGCGATCAGCAGCGGCGCATCGGGGTTATCGATATCCCGACCTTCTATTTAAATTTCGAGGCGCGTAGTGCAGGCGATAAGGATTACCGCAGTACGAGCCGCGACGTGCGCAGAATCATCAGCGAACTTGAACAGGACGGTATTGCCGGCCTGATTGTTGATCTGCGCTCCAACGGTGGCGGTTCGCTAACCGAAGCCACCGACACCACGGGATTGTTTATAGATACCGGGCCGGTGGTGCAGGTCCGTGATTCGCAAGGCCGAATTCAGATCGAACAAGACACCGACCGCGGCGTGGCTTATGACGGGCCGTTGTTGGTGCTGGTCGATCGCAATAGCGCATCCGCGTCGGAAATTTTCGCCGGGGCGATCAAGGACTATCGACGCGGATTGATTGTCGGCGAACCCACTTTCGGCAAAGGGACGGTGCAAAATCTCATTGACCTGAATCGATTCGACCAATCAATGGAAGGCAAACTCGGACAGCTAAAAGCTACCATCGCTCAGTTTTTCCGCGTCAGTGGCAGCAGCACGCAACATCGGGGTGTGGTGCCGGACATCATATTACCGACCATCGTGAGCATGGATGAGCATGGCGAGCGCTCGCTCGACAATGCGCTGCCGTGGGCCACAATCGATGCCGCCCGCTATACGGCGGTCAGCTTTCCCGAAGAAAACCTCGAGTTGGTGCGCAACGAACACGAGCGTCGCGTACAAAGCGACGAGGCGTTTAAAGCTGTCCTCGCCACTGAGCAGGCGATCAAGGACGCGCGCGCGAAAACCGAGATATCGTTGGTCGAAGCGGTGCGACGCGAAGAGTATAAAAAGATCCGTTTCGAGCAACACGAGCGCGAGAATCAAGTACGCATCGCGCGTGGCCTAGAACCGTTACCGTTTTCCGAAACACCACTGGAGGACGACGCCGGCTCGCCCGTCGCAGAGGATGATGATGCGAGCGAGGACGAACCTTACGACGTGATATTGCAGGAAGCCGGGCGCATCTTTGTGGATCTGCTACTACCTGAGAGTATTCAACGGCACTTGGTCGACAACGAAGCGGTCGCCGACAGCGCGACGGGCGAGCACGATGCTGATGCGCCAAACAAGGTGCAACTTCAATAGGTTCTACATCGCCGTGGCCCGCACCGCATTGAGGCGCCAACCGACTCAGATCGGATTGAGATAATTGGCCAGTTCGTCGTAACTTGCGACAATCCTCGCCAGCGAGTAGCCCGCATTTGCCGGGCTCGGGTTGGGCGACACGAAACAGGGCGTCTCGAACAGATCGAAATCCTGCAAGCCCCAACGGCTATCCCGGCGCCCGCCATCGAGATAGCGACAAAATCCGTCAATCGCGGTCTTGCCATGAAACCAAAGCACACTGGGCGTCGCTAATCGAATTTTTTCAACCAACGCCGGCGCTGCATCGGCGTAATCTTTGGCGCGCAGCACACTCGCGCTGGCACTCGGCAACTTGACCACGTCGGTGAACCCGAATCGATACGCCTTCAGCAATCGCTCAGTGGCGGGAATTCCCGGTGTGAAACTTTCACCAACCAGGCTCGACGCGTTCAGCGCCGGCCAGAAGCGATTGCGCGGAAAAGCGAAAGGAAAGCCGGCACGAACAGCGTGTAAAGACGGGTTGATACCGATCGACAGCACCGTCAGATCGGCGTCAATGAAATCGCGCAACGTATCCACAATAATAAGTTACAGGACCTGAACTCGAGTGAAGCAGCAATGTTGGGGTTGGCAACTGCGAGCGCGATCTCGGCCCGCCGATGTGCTGGCCAAGTGGCGATCATAGCCACCGCAGTGCAATAGTACCGACTGCGCAGCCATTTGCGACTACCTAAAAAGAGCCGGCCGCCGCTGCCGTTTAGCGAAACGGTGCTTCCCACCGCCATGAGGTGCTTCAAAATAGGCACCTGGCAATCAGCCGCCCCTGCCCTGCACCATCGTCACCTTATCCTCGATATCGCGTAGGATTTCGCCAAATCTTAGCTGCGCTCACCCTATGAAAACTGGCTTTGCTTACGATATACGCTTTCGCGATCACGATACTGGACCGCGCCATCCGGAATGTAGCGCGCGCCTCGATACCGCCATGACTCACCTTGAAACGCAGCCATGGTTTACGGCACTGCACCGAGTTGCAGCCCGGCGCGCGAGTATCGCTGACATCGAATCGACACACTCACTGGACTACATTCGGCGCGCGCAATTAGCGTGTCAACGAGGCACTGAATTTCTCGATTGTGCAGACGTTACAATCAGTGCTGACTCATACGAAGTCGCGCTCCTGGCAGCAGGCACGCCACTCGCGCTCGCCGATTCAATCATGCGCGGTGAGATCGACAACGCTTTTGCGATGCTGCGCCCGCCCGGTCACCACGCCGAGCGAGATGCTGCAATGGGGTTTTGTCTGTTCAACAACGTCGCGATTGTTGCCCGATATTTGCGCCAGCAATATGGCCTGGACAAGATCGCTATCGTCGATTGGGATGTCCACCACGGCAATGGCACGCAGCACAGTTTCGAGGAAGACGCGGGCGTGTTGTATATCAGCCTCCATCAATATCCTTTCTACCCCGGCACTGGCGCTGCGAGTGAAACCGGTGTGGGACCTGGGGTTGGTGCGACCGTGAATTGCCCACTTCCAGCCGGCAGTGACGATGCGCTCTACGTTCGCACATTTCGCGACACCGTCATGCCCGCGCTACGCGCATTCAAACCACAGTGTGTGCTGGTATCGGCCGGCTTTGACGCGCACGCAGACGACCCGTTAGCCGCCATGCAATTGTCAGCACCGGTGTATGGCTGGATGACAGGTCAGCTCAAGGAAATCGCCGACAGCTTTTCCGGCGGACGGCTATTGTCGGTGCTTGAGGGGGGCTACCATTTACAGCGTCTGGGAGAATGTGTCGCCGCACATCTTGCGGTCCTCTGCGGCGAGCGAGAAAACCCGCCCGGGTCTTCCATTTCGATGTAGCGCTGGCGCACCGGTATCGCGGAGCACGTTACTTGCCGAGATGCCTGTTCAGCTGACGGCAGGCGGATTGCGGTGGGCGAAAAAGGCGTCAATCGCTCGCTGCGGTTCATCGGATTCAAATGTCGACATGAACTCGCCAACCCCAGTTTCGATCGCCACCGATTGGGGTTGATCTTCCCAGGCCAGAAACAAGCGTTTCTGCGCAGCAATAGCCAATGGACCGGATTGTGCGATATCCGCGCATATACGGTCGCGCAGCTGAGCAAGTTCAGCACTCGAGGTGAGATGTTGTAGCAGTCCAATGGCGAGTGACTCTTCAGCGTCAATGATGTGGCCACGCAAGATCAGCTCACGAGCCTTGCCCCAACCGATCAGCCCCGGTAACAGTGCTGCCTCGACGACCGATGGTAAGCCAACGCGAACTTCCGGCATGCCGCATTGCACCGAACTATCGCCAATGCGGACATCGCATGCAGCGGCGATTTCCAGTCCGGCACCCAGACAATAGCCGCGCATTACCGCGATAGTGGGCACATGGGCGTGCCGTATGGCGGTACACAAGTTACTGATGCTGCGGATGAACGGTTCGGCCGTGACGCTGTTCAATGCGCGCATTTCATTCAGGTTAGCGCCGCCGATAAACGCTTTTTCTGTGACGCCAGTAAGCGTGATGCAGCGTAAATCCTGTCGCTTTAGCAATTCCGCAAACGCCTGCTCAGCTGCCGTGAGCATCTCCGAGCCGACGATGTTCAGGGTTTTCGCCCCACATATCGCAAGGTGTGCGACGGTGCCGTGCGCAGTATTGGCAAATTCGCTTTGGAATGGCGGTATAGACATTGGACTCTGGCCTGTATTCGGCGTGCATCGTTACGCATGCTGCGCCAGTTGAAATGTTGAACTGTCGGTGTTCTGTCACGCCCCCGCCCGGTCGACGGGCTGTGGACACGCTGACCAAAGGTAAGCTAGCTTGGATTCATGATTATAACTTTTCAGGTCAACGGCGAACGTCACGAACTGGACGTCGATGCCGATATGCCTGTGCTGTGGGTGCTACGAGACGTGCTTGGACTCACTGGCACAAAATTCGGCTGTGGCGTGGCCGCGTGTGGCGCATGTACGGTTCACGTTGATGGGCGCGCTGTGCGTACCTGTTTGCTGCCGGTAAGCGCAGTAGCTGGCACTTCGATAACGACCATCGAGGGTCTCGATCCCGAACACGCTCACCCACTGCAGAAAGCCTGGGTCGAACATCAGGTGCCGCAATGCGGCTACTGCCAATCTGGCATGATCATGGCCGCCGCCGCACTGTTGCGCGAACATCCGCAGCCAAGCGACGACGAGATCGATCGCAATATGACGAATATCTGCCGCTGCGGCACCTATCAGCGCGTGCGTCTTGCTATTCATACCGCTGCCCGCGACGCATCATGAAGTTCGCCAGTAGTCGCAGACGTTTTTTGCTCGCCGGCGCTACGGCAGGCGGGCTGTTACTTGGATACGGTTTGTTCAAACCACGCGATTTGCTTGGTACTGGCAACGTCTTCCCGGTAAGCGGCGACGAGGTCGCGCTGAACGCCTGGCTAAAGATTGATAACGACGGCATTCTGACGGTCGCCGTGCCGCGCGCCGAGATGGGCCAGGGCGTGTATACCGCGCTACCGATGTTAGTGGCCGAAGAGCTTGATATCGCCTGGGAGAACGTACGCGTCGAACAGGCACCGATTGCTTCGGTTTACGGCAACATCGTGACGCTGGTTGACAGCTCCCTGTTTGATACGCACGACCATGGCTGGCTCGCCGGCGGTATGCGCTGGACATTGGCGCGTAGCGCACGCGCACTTGCCGTGCAGGTCACCGGTGGCAGCAGCAGTGTGCGTGATGCCTGGTTGCCAATGCGTACTGCCGGCGCTACGGCACGAGACATGTTGATACGAGCAGCAGCTGTGCGTCTGGATGTCGCACCGGAAGCGCTCAGCGCGCGCGATGGCATGGTTGTGGATTCGGAATCCGGACGCTCATTAGCGTACGGGACAATCGCTGCCGAGGCGGCGCTGCTACCCCCGGCCACACAAGTGACATTGCGCCCTAGCGCGTCCTATCGTCATCTTGGTAAACCGCGACCACGCCTGGACATCCCGGCTAAAACTAATGGCAGCGCGGAATTCGGCATTGATATCCATGACGAGAACATGCTGTTCGCCGCGATTCGCCATGCACCGGTGCTCGGCGGGCAAATCGGCGACGTCGATCTCGCTGCCATCGAGGCTCGCAGCGGTGTCGTCAAAGCTTTGCGCATGGACGACGCCGTCGTGGCTATCGGCAAAACCTGGTGGCACGCCGAAAACTCACTTCGTCAAACGCAAATAGAATTCATCGACGGTCCTTACGCATCGGCGTCGAGTGCCTCAATGGCGGCTGCCTGCGCCAAGGCTCTGGACGCCAACGACGGGTTCGGCCACGAAAACAAGGGCGATGCGCTCGCCCAACTCGGCGCGGCCGACGTGATCCGAGCGGATTATCAAGTTCCGTTGCTCGCTCACGCCTGTCTGGAGCCAATGAACTGCACCGTTCGAATCGACGCCGGTGGCGCGGAAATCTGGTGCGGCAACCAGGCGCCGGATATTTTGCGCAAGCTCGCCGCTGATCATCTCGGCATCGACGCCGAGAACGTCGTTTTCCATTCTCCGTTGCTCGGCGGCGGCTTCGGCCGGCGCGCCGAGCCGGACGCCATGATGAGAGCCCTGAAGATAGCTGCGACGTTGCGCGGGCAAACCGTCAAACTCGTCTATTCCCGCGAGGAAGATATCCAACACGACATGTACCGGCCCGCGGTCGCTTCGCGCTTCGCTGCGCGCCTGGATGCCAATGGTCGGATTAGCGCGTGGCATAACCATATCGCTTCACCCTCCGTGACTCAGGCCGTCGTAGGGCGAATGTTTCCTTCCCTACCTCTTGGCGGACCAGATAAAACGAATGCGGAAGGGGCCGCGTTCCTGCCCTACGATGTGCCACACCGACGCGTTGAGCACACACCCGTGCCATCGCCAGTCCCGGTTGGCTTCTGGCGCAGCGTCGGACATTCCTACAATGCATTTTTCAGCGAATGTTTCATCGACGAGTTAGCCACCGCGTGCGCCACCGATCCCATCGAGTTTCGCCTTCGCCATCTACAAGAGCGACCGCGCGAACGCCAGGTCCTGACGCTGGCGCGCAATCTCAGCGACTGGTCCGCGCCGCTAGCCGAAAATCGGGCACGCGGCGTGGCACTACATGAATCCTACGGTTCGATCGTCGCGCAGGTTGCGGAAATCTCACTCGTTGACGGTCGAATAAAAATTCATCGAGTGGTGTGCGTGATTGATTGTGGCCAAGTCGTCAATCCCGACATCGTCATCGCGCAGATGGAAAGCGGCATTGTGTACGGTCTGACTGCCGCCTTATATGGCGACGTAAAAGTCGCCGATGGACGCATTCAACAATGGAATTTCCCGGACTATCGGATGCTCAGCATGGACGAGATGCCGGTAATCCAAACTCACGTCGTCGAAAGCGGCGCCGCACCTGGCGGTGCAGGTGAGCCCGGTACGCCTCCCATCGCACCTGCGGTAGCGAATGCGCTGGCGAACCTCCAAGGCGTACGACAACGTCGTCTACCGCTCAAATCTGAAAGTCACAAACTGACCTAAAGCGTCACTTTGTGCCAACGGCAAAAGGGCACTTCTCGTCCTACGCCCGGCCGCGTTCTCGACTTCGTCACATTTCGCACCATTAGGGTCATTCGCGCGCCGTGTGACGCCTGTCACAAAGTTCCGGTGCAAATGAGACACCCGTCACACAGCCCGTCTGGGTGCCTGTGACGCAGCGCACAAAGCGCTTCGCAATGCCCATTCCAGCTCGGTTCTGGCACCCGAATTGCATCTCTGCCCAGCATGGATACTTCAGTCACAACAAATTCAACGTCAATCACCGGCATCGACCGTAACATTCGCGTGCTCGCAGCGCTGACCCTCGCACTGTTGGTCAGCGCAGCCTCGGTCAGCGCCGATACCTACGGGACTTACACCGGTGGGTTAACGAGTGACTCCGACATGAACTTCCTGTTCCTGTTCGGCGATATCGATGCGGACGAATACGCTCACCTGAATGATGTCGCCGGCGTCGGGCCGGACTTCCCAGCCTGGAACGTCGACCTCCTCGGCAGCTCAACCCCGCAGGGCAACAGCGCGGCCGTATTCTATGGCGCAACACAGACTGCCGGCGCCGATTACGATGTGACTTTCCAGTATCGCAACGACGATAGCGCCGTGACAAAAAACGGGCAGTTCGCATGGCTCGAAGTCCTGTTCGACTCCGACACCAACACCTACACGTCTAACTATGGTGAACAGCACTACGACGAAGACAAAGATAAATGGAAGTTTGTCACCGCGAACAAATTCAACTGGAATGAGGCCAATGCTAGGGTCTGGGTAGACAGCAACTACAACCTGGCCGCTGCGGCACCCGTACCCCTGCCGCCCGCTCTGGCACTGATGTTCCCCGCCCTCGCCTACCTCGGCTTCAAGCGTCGCAACGCCTCCGCCGCAGCGTAATTCGGACAGTCTGATTCGGGACAGCAACCCTATTTCCATGCCCTCGGGCATAGGTTCTGGGTTTCGTTCAGCAAGATTTACCTCGGCGCTACACGTCTAAAAAATGTGCTTTCGCAAGCACAATCGCCGACCTGCAAGCGTCGACTGCAGAGGTTTCTCGCAACGCTGAGGCAGTCGCCTCCACATGCGTGGCGATCCACGCTTGCTTCAGGCCGCAACGACTCGGGCATCGTGTTCGACTGAGATGAGGCCCGATTTGATTCTGTGGCCGAAGCTATTCACTCTGGCGCGGGAAGAGACTTTTCTCATCGATTCCTTTCTAATCGGCGTCACTCGCGGTTCCGACGCGCGCTATGGCCCACCCGTCGTCCCGGGCCGCTGCCGAATGTTTGGTCGGCCATTGCGACAGTACAGTCGGGAATACAGCGCGCTACAGATCCCGTGCTAGCAGGACCCAGTTCGACGGCCTCATCTTGCCAGGACAAGGGCCGAAGATTAGCGTTCTACCCGGCACCAGCGCTCAGGCGAGCGCCGTCTCAGCGTCGCACTTAACACCTGTGCCACCGAGCCCGCAGTAGCCGGCAGGGTTCTTTGCCAGATACTGCTGGTGATAGTCCTCGGCAAAATAGAATGGCGGGGCATCCACGATCTCGGTCGTGATAGCGGCATATCCCGCTGCCAACAGGGCCGCCTGATAAGCCGTTTTGGAATTCTCTGCAGCGTCCCTTTGAGCAGCGGAAAGGCAATAAATACCGGAACGGTATTGGGTCCCAACATCGTTGCCCTGACGCATGCCCTGAGTCGGATTATGCGATTCCCAGAAAACCTGTAGTAGCTGCTCAAAGGGAATTTCCCGCGGGCGAAATACCACTTGCACGACTTCGTTATGTCCCGTCCGGCCACTACACACTTCACGGTAATCGGGATTAGGAGTAATGCCCCCGGCATAACCCGCCGCGGTGCTGTAAACACCCTCTAGCGTCCAGAATTTTCGCTCGGCGCCCCAAAAGCAACCCAGCCCAAACAGAGCCAGTTCACACTCATCAGGATAGGGCGCAGCGAGGCGCGTCCCAAGGACAAAATGCTTTTCCGGAATATCCATCATTTGCGACCTGCCGGGCAGCGCTTGCTCCGGCGTTAAAATAGCGGTTGAGTTGCTGCTTTGTGACACTATTACGTCTCCTCGGGTTATCTGCATCCTACGCTGCGAGCAGGTGTCTGCTCGCCATCAGCGAGTGAGCTGTCGAGTGCATGACGCAATGCCCGCTCAACATCTTCCGGCTTCTCGCCACGCTCTCGTTTATACAATAAATGGCGATTGCCGTCGGCGACAATCACTCCAGGCGTACCATGCACGCCAAAATCTTCCGCAATCAGATCCGCGCCCAGAATCAGCGCCATGCGGTAGCCGTGCTCAGCCAGATACGCCTCGGGGTCGCCGTCTTCCCATACATTCATGGCGTAAAAATTGACGCCACGAGCCGCATAGTCTGCACGGACGGATTCGATGTGCGGAAACAGGTCGCGGCAATAGGGGCACCAGGTCGCCCAAAACAGCAAAACGGTTGGCCGGTCATTCCTTCCCCGAAGCTTATAGCAGTACCGTCGGCAGCGTCGATTTGAAAAACCGGAAGCCGGTCCCGCCCAAGCTCTTCGGCACCGGTTAGTGCAGGAGCGAGGCCCACTAGGACGATTAATGTCGATGCTAGCAGCAATCTCATCGACGTCCCGATTCGCTTGGTGCTCGCCATTTCAATACGCTACCTACCTGTCGCCACACGGGCTCCGTGTGCTTTGCTCGCCGCCGCGTTAGAGTCTAACATTGGGGTCATCGACAGAAAGCGGGCCCGCCATGAATGAGCGTATCGAAGTCTACTGTGACTCTTACGGCGTGTGGTACTGCAGCACCCGTGAGCGCCTGATCAATACCGGGATTGCAACCCGCAATATGTTTCCGGATAGTTCCGAATCGTGGCGTGGCAACGGCATGGGCCGTGACCCGGAGGAACCGTTGTGGTCTGTGCAGCGCAGCTCGCGCGGCCGCTTCAAAGTGATGTGGGGCTTGTGCGTCGAACATCAAACCGACTAGCAGCGGTCACAAACCGGCTGGCCAGATCTGAAATTGTGCTGCGAACTTGAGTTTTTAACGACGATGGCTCTGAATATCTACGGCAATACGCTGGAACCCTGCTCCCCTGATCCCCTCACTGGTTTTTTCCGTGACGGTTGCTGCGACACCTGCGCGGAGGATATTGGGGAGCATTCGATATGCGTCGAAATGAGCGAAGAATTTCTGCTCTTTTCGCGCGAGCGTGGCAACGATTTACTACAACCACAACTGCATATCGGATTCCCGGGATTACTGCCCGGCGACCGCTGGTGTGTATGCCTCCCGCGTTGGATCGAGGCCTATCAGGAAGGCGTTATCGGGCGACTTAACTTGCGCGCAACGCACGAATCGGTCCTCGATCAGGTGCCGCTTGAACTGTTGGAGCAGGTCGCGATATTCGACGGCTGACTACTTGCGAAATCGGATTACCCATCTGCCGCACTCGGCTCGCCGGGGCACAGGCACCGTTGCGGAGCGTACTGCTTGTCCATGGTGCAGGAATCAGGACCGCCCCTTCATAAGCTATTGATAAGCCTGCAATGACAATCTGGCACAATTGCTGCACCGTCTTTGGCGGCGCGCCATCAAAGACAATGATGGCGCGCCAAACTCTCTCTCAGCGCGACCCGGGGGGCGTTTTACGCCCCCCATTTCAAGCCTCCGTCGCGCTCTGGACCGGCGACTAATCGCGACCGAGCAAATCTCGTATGTTTCGCCCTTATCTCATCTTCATCGCTACGCGTTATCTGCAATCGCGCAATCGAAATCGTTTCGCGAGCTTTATCTCTGTGGTTTCCGTTCTCGGCATCGCGATCGGAGTCGCCGCCCTAATTATCGTGCTGTCTGTCATGAACGGCTTCGAGCGCGAAGTCACGCGACATATTCTCGGCATGAGCTCTCACGCCATCATGGTCCCGGCAGATGGTTCTTTAAAGGATTGGCGGCGCATCGTTGAACTGGGCATGGCGGAGCAAAATGTCCTTGCCGTGGCACCGTACGCGCGTGGCAGCGGCATGCTCACCCGCAGCGACAACGTCCATGGCGTGATTGTCGAAGGCATTCTGCCGACGCTCGAACGCAAGGTTACTGCCATTGCGAGCTATCTGGGCGAAAGCGATCTGGACGCACTACAAGTCGGCGGCAACGCCGCTTTGATCGGGCGTAATCTCGCTCAGGAACTCGGTGTTGGGAGGGGTGACACGGTCACGTTGGTGTTACCGGACTTTAACGATAAAGGAGATATTTTAGCGCCGCGTTATGCGCGCATCGTCGTCAAAGGTGTCTTCCATGTGGGCATGCATCAATACGACAGCCGCCTGGTTCTCATGCACTTCCAGGATGCTCAACAATTACTGCGCCTTGGCGACGCCGCGTCCGGGCTGCGAGTTCGATTCACCGATGCTGCGCATGCTGCAACTGGGGTGCGTGAGCTGGCGCGGCACCTTGACCCCAATCTGGGGGTCATTGACTGGACCCAATATCATCGAAATTTCTTCCTTGCGCTCGAATCGCAGAAACGCATTATGTTCATCATCCTAGTATTAATTATCGCAGTGGCCGCGTTCAACATTGCGGCGAATATGATCATGGTCGTCTCCGAGAAAATTCGCGACATCGCGATCTTGCGAACACTGGGTGCGCGACGCCGCCACATCGTGCTCTTGTTCCTGATGCAAGGCGCAGTAATAGGAATCGCCGGGGCTCTGCTAGGCACAGTACTCGGCGCCTGGGGAGCGCAGGAAAGTGAGGCAATCGCCCATGCCGTAGAAGGATTTCTCGGCGTTGATCTGATCAACGCCGATGTCTATTTCATTGACTATCTTCCCGCCCACTTGCAGACCAGCGATGTGCTGCAAGTTGCACTGGCAAGTGTGTTGCTGGCACTGCTGGCAACGGTGTATCCAGCCTATAGGGCAGCATGCGTGAACCCGGCCGAAGCCGTACACCGCGACTGATCATTCGACTACAGAAGTAGTCGGGAATAAAAACGCGTCCCCCACTCCTCCTGACGCGCAAGAATGAAGGTACTCAGTTCATCGAGAACGACGTCGGACAAGCTGCGAATTTCCTCAAACTCCGGACTGTATTCATTGACCAGATCAGCGAGCTGTCCGGGGCCACCAACAATCAAAGCGGTGCGAAATTGTTCGTCCTGCATGCGCCCGTGAATGCGGTCATAGGCTGACAGAAGCCGCTGCCATGCATCTGCGTCGGCCAACGACATCACCCGACCAACACGTTCCAGCGGTGTGTCCGACAATCGCCCGAGTAACCAGTGCTGCTTGTCAGCTAAGCGGTTACTTTGTCCAAGCAGCACGATGAGCCCGGCGAAGGTCATCATCCGACTGCTTCGTAATTTGGCCTGACGCAACTGCCAGCTATCGTCGTCACTGCGTTCGAATTTGTACTGCTGCCATACGGCATAGCTGTGCACGTAGCGCATCACGTCGTTGATCAGGTGCGTCCACGATGCCCCGGCACGGCGTTGCTGAAAACCACTGCCATACCAGTGCAAAATGTCATTTTGTAGGCTGGCGCAGCGATCGTTCCGAAATAGCGGCTGCACATCGAGTAGAAACTGTATCCGCGTCCCGAAGATAGCCGGTGTTTCATCAAGACTGCCGAGCGCAGACCTGTCGAGCAGCGTCGCGGGGGCAATCGCGCGTCCGAAAATGCCGGTCGATTTGGGTAGTTTTAACTCGCTGGCCGCTAACAGGCTTATTATTAACGCCCGTTGCTTCTCGGTCTCCGAGGGCGGGCATCCGTCCCGCACGATGATCAAACAATCTATGTCCGAGAGCGGCGATGCTTCAAAGCGCGCGAGAGAACCCGCGACTGCGATCGTTTCGATCCCGTCGAGTTGCTCCATATGGCCCGTCAGAGTGTCTCGCAGACGGGCGAGAACCTCTGTAGAAAAAGTCTCCGCGGCGCGCAGATGTGGCGCGACACCGCCTTGGAGCAGATTCGGGAGCGCGCGCGTCGGCCTGTCCATCAGAATTGGGGTGTCACATCGCACTCGTCAGCCAGAGCATCTGCTGAGAGTCCGCTGCAGAATATATTACAGTGCACAATTGAGCCTCTATAATGCCGCTTCAATCGAAACCCGCCAGGATCGTCAATGGAAATCAAAGGTAAAGTCGCTGTTATCACCGGAGCTGCCAGTGGCATCGGACGCGCAGCCGCGGCCGAGCTTGCCCGACTGGAAGTCCGCGCTATCGCGCTGGTCGATTTAGCGGATGCGGTGCACGATGTCGCGGCGGAAATCGGCGCGCAGAACCCGGCGACCAAAGTGTGTCCTTTCCAAGGCGATACGACGGACGTAGCGCTAAGAGAAAGTGTTTTCCGGACCATGCGCGAAGAATTCGGCCCGGTTAATATCTGTGTGCCCGCAGCAGGAATCACCCGCGACGCGCTGGCAGTCAAGCTCAACAAAGAAAAAGGCCGGGCGGTCATTTATCCAGTCGAGAATTTTCGCCAGGTGGTTGAAGTCAATCTCATCGCCCCGACCTATTGGGCACTTGAGATGGTCGCGCAGCAGGCCGAGGCGCGTTTCGCCGCCGGACTCAAACAGTGGCAACCCGATGAGGGCTCCCAGGGCGTGGTCGTGTTCATCGGTTCCGTCTCATCGCAGGGCAATAAAGGCCAACTTTCCTACGCAACCACCAAGGTTGGCCTGGAAGGCGCAGCTTCCACCCTCATGAAAGAAGCCATCTTCTACGGCGTGCGTTGCGCTGTTCTGCATCCTGGTTTTACTGATACACCGATGGTCCGTGCGCTCGGCGAAGATTACATCAACAAGCACGTCCTGCCAGCGACGCAAATCAAGCGCCTGATCCGGCCGGAAGAAATCGCCGACGCCATTTGTTTCCTGATACGTAATTCTGCCGTCAGCGGTCAGTTGTGGGCTGATGCGGGCTGGCACCCGATGCCAACCTGAATCGGCAATGAGATTATTGTCCAAACACCTTCTTCAATAGATCCGTCGTCCGCGCCGCAGGGTTGGCGCGAATCTTCTGCTCTTCCTGCCCAAGTACCTGATAAAGCCCCTCAAGGGCGTGATCGGTCACATAATTTCCAAGGTCAAGCTTATCGGTGTTGAGCAGACTCGCTATGGGCCCGGCCTTGTCCAGCATATTCTGGTAGTACTTAGTCGCCCCTGCTTCTCTCACCGCAGCATCAACCAACGGTGAAAAGCGCCCTTTGAGCTCCTCGTTGCTGCTCGCGCGCAGGTAATCGGTGGCCGCCGTATCCGTCCCGTCGAGTATGCTGCGCGCATCACTGATGCTCATCTTGCTGATAGCGCCGGCAAACACCTCGGCGGCCTCGGGTACCGCACGTTCAGCTGCGCGATTGATACTGCTTGAAAACTGATCCGCAATATCGCCTTTACCAATTTTTCGCAGACCGCTCTCAACGAGCTGCAAGTGCTCTGGAACTGGAATCCGGACGGCGGCGTTGCTGAGAAATCCGCCCTCGCTACCCAATTGTTTCACCGCGTTGCCAACGCCTTTCGACAACGCCGCGCGCAAGCCATCGGCGATCTCGCCTTCGGACAAAACGTTGGCGACGGCAGCCTGTGAACTTTCATCTGTCGTGAGCTTGTTGAGCCACGCTTTCCAATCTGCAGACACCATTGCGACATTAGACAAAAAGAGTACACAAACCCATAGGGACTTGGCGCCAGAACTGTTAGACATAGACATACTTCTCCCGAACTCGTCAGTGAAATTTCTCGCTACCATAGTAATGTAGCCCGTTACAAAAATCGCATTGCACAATGGGCTGCTGCCGTCGCGGTTGCCCGGCACAACAAACAGCAAGCGCAAACAATATCGGTCAAGAATAAATTGCGGCCGAGAGTCGCACCCAGGTAGTGCTGCAAGCGGAGAACGCGTCGCATGGAAGATTACTCTCGAAAAATACTTTGCATCGACGATCAGCGTGACGCGTCGGCACTGCTTAAGCGTCATTTATCCAGTGCTTTCGATTGCACAATAGTCAACAGCGCCGCTCAGGCAATGGAGGCCCTGAAGCAGGCCGGCCCTTTCGCCGTTGTCGTGTCCGACTATGCGATGCCTGATGTGAATGGCGTAGAACTGCTGCGGGAGGTCAAGCAGCGTTGGCCAGATACGATCGGTGTCATGGTCACCGCCCTGAACGAGCTTGATGTTGCCATCGCCGCGCTGCATGACGGCAGTGTCTATCGCTTTGTACGCAAACCCTGGCACGCGGACGAAATCCTACGCGCAGTGAATGAGGCTGCCGATTACTTTCGCCTGATCCGCGACGAACGCAAACTGAGAGAGGAGTTGGCGCGCATCAACGCGGCCCTCGATGAAAAAGTCGGCGCGCTCGACGAGGCTAATGAATTGCTCGAATACTGGATGGAATTCAGCCCGGCAGTTCTCTACACCCTGACCCTGGACGACGGCCTGTTTCACCCCAGCTATGTGTCCAAGAATTTCCTTCGTTTAACCGGCTATGAACGCACAACAGCGGCCATTGAGCCCGGTTTCTGGGCGCAACTCATCGTTCCTCACGACCTGCAGCGGTTCGATACGGCTCGTGCAGAAATGGCGGAAGGGGCATTAACTCATACGGTGGTTGAGTACGAAATCCGCCACCGGAACGGCGCTGAGGTGCGCGTCATTGATTCCATGCGGGCCGTTCACGACGCCGACGGCACCACGGTGGAGCTGGTTGGCGCATGGATGGACGTCACCCTAAGACTTTGAATTAGATGGTTTTCTTATCAGGGAATATCCATCGTCAAGCACGAATCAATATTTAATTTAATTTCTAGATAAGTTATCTAATTACATGATATTGAAATATATTTGTTGATATTAATTCTAGATATCACTATAACTAACGGACGTAGGCTACTAATAATTAAAAATAACCAAATTTGACTACCTAATTGCGAGGTCTGCCCCATGCACAATCAAGACAATCTCTGTGCTCGTGGTGAAATGACACTATCAATGCCCAATGTCCCACCGGCAGCTACGCCGGAGCGTCTGGATGCGATTCATAATGATTTCATACCGCATCCGGCGCAGTTTCCCATTCGTTTTCGGCGCCCGGCGACGCTACCGTGGAAAACCCGCCCGACGCCGACCACAGCCGGCGACGTCGGCCTGAGTATTCATACTGACAAGTATGTCCCGGCCGGAACCCGGCTAGAGCTGGAAATTCCCCTGCGCGGGATCACCCAGCGCTTCAACGCGACCGTAGTGATGGTGCGCGAGGAATCTGAAGGTTTCGAAATAGGCTTGTGGTTTACCAGTCCAGACGATGCCTCACGGGCGCGCATGGTAGAAAAAATCTGCTACACCGAGTGCTACCTGCGAGCTCGCGCCGAAACCACCAACTAGCGATTCGTTGGGACTGCGGCCACTTCCACGTCGACCGCAGTTTCAATTCGCCCAACTTCCTTCACTTCCACCGCACTTTCGATCGGCTCAGCTTCCTGGCGTTCCCGACCGATTAAAGTCTCGTTCGCCACAGCTTCTTCCGCTTCCGTCTTGACGGCAGATTCGATTGGCGCAGCTGTCTGCTCTCGCGACTCATCTGCCGTGGCCTGTTCGAAAACCAGGCTTAAACGTTTCAACTCGGCCAACTGCTCATTGCCCTCGTCCGGTGCGGACAATTCCGCCGCTCCGCGTGCCAGGTGGGCGTAAATAGCACGATACTGGGCGGTCATTTGATGGAGCAATTCAGCGCTTTCCTGAAAGTGATTGGTAACGCCTTTTTGATAGTCCTCGAACTCTGTTTTCAGTTCTTCCGGACTCTTACCACCGCTCTGGCGACGCATGCGGTCGCCGGCGATTACGTAGCCGACAACGCCGCCAGCCAGCGGCAAAATGACAATGAGTGTCATCAGTTCAACGATAGTAATAGTGAGCATCGCCTACCTCGAAATTTAGTCTTGTGATGGTGCGTGGTGCACCGCTTACGCAGTGCAGCATGGTATTGTGTTTCCGCACCGGAATTATGCTGCCATCGTTATGGAATACCTTATCGAATACGCGCTTTTCGCCGCCAAGCTGCTCACCGCGGCAGCGCTGCTCGCCGTCCCGCTTTTACTTGTTCTAGGTGCGCGTCAGTCACGTCACTCCCGCCCTCAGGCGACGATTGAAGTGCGCCTGGTTAACGATGATTTGCTCGATGCCCAACTCAATGTAGAAGCCGCACTACTGCCGGAAAAAGCTTTCAAAAAACGCCTGAAAGAAGTCCGCAAAGAAACCAAAGCACGCGCTAGCGCGGCTCCGGATGAGAATGCCTCACGGACGTTTTTATGCGATTTCGAGGGCGATATGCACGCCTCGGCAGTCGCCGAGCTCCGTGAAGAGATCTCTGCGATTCTGAGCGTTGCGACGCCAGCCGATCGCGTCATCGTCGTGCTCGAGAGCGGTGGCGGTACAATCCACGACTACGGGCTCGCAGCCTCCCAATTGCGTCGCATTCGCGACCGCGAAATTCATCTGACCGTCGTGGTCGACCGCATCGCCGCTAGCGGGGGGTACATGATGGCGTGCGTGGCCAATCGGATCAGCGCCGCACCGTTCGCCATCATTGGCTCGATAGGCGTGGTCGCACAAGTTCCGAACTTTCATCGTTTGCTAAAAAAACACGACATCGATTTCGAGCAAATCACTGCGGGCAAATACAAGCGCACGTTGTCTTTGTTTGGAGAGAACACTGATGAAGGACGCTCGAAATTTCAGCAGGATATGGACGAAGCACATCAATTGTTCAAAGCGTTTATCGCCGAATCCCGCCCTCAACTCGATCTCGAAAACACCGCAACCGGTGAATACTGGTTCGCTAGCAGGGCGCTGGAACTTGGTTTAGTTGACCATTTGGCGACCAGCGACGATGTGATTGCCGAGGCCGCATCAGCTGGCGGAGTTTATCGCGTCTACGCAAATCGCAAACGCTCGTTCGGCGAACGTCTTGCCCAACCACTCACCCGTGCTCTGGCTGCGTATCGCCCCTGACCGAACTGCCTGCGAAATACCCTTGACCATGCTGGGTAGATAAGGCGATGAATTTCATCGAGATTTTCTCTCAGCCCGACGTCGCTGCCAGCTCGCGAGCGCGACCATGACCGTCGCCGACTGTATGCCGACCGTCTCATCGATGTCGTCTGCGTAGCCACCGCCCATCACCACAACCACGCTCTGGTCGTGTTGCTCAGCCACCGATATCACCATCTCATCGCGCGCAGCGATTGCGTCAGCGCTCAAATTCAGGCGGCCCAGGCGATCGCCGGCGTACACGTCGGCGCCGGCGATGAATACGGTGACCTGCGGTGAGGCGACTCGGTAGGCGTGCTCCAATCCGCGCGCGAGATAGTCCAAGTACGTCGCATCCGTGGCGCGATCAGGTAGCCCGATGTCGAGATCACTGACCGCCTTGTGATGTGGATAGTTGCGCGCCGCATGTAATGAAAACGTAAACGCCCCATCAACATCAGCCAGCAACCTGGCATTGCCATCGCCCTGGTGAACGTCGCAATCAACGATCAGAAAACGGCGCTTCGCGTCCTGCTCAAAACTTGTTCGCATCGCCACTGCAACATCATTGAAAACGCAAAAGCCAGCAGCATAATCGTAGCCCGCGTGGTGGGTGCCGCCGGCAAGACTGACACTCACCCCGTCGACAATCGCCGCTTGCATCGCTGCGACCGTGGCGCCAACGGAGCGCTGCGAACGCGCTACGAGCGCGGGCGACCACGGGAGACCAAGCCGTCTTAGTTCCGCGGCACTGAGCTTGCCTTCGAATACGCGCTGGACGAAGCGCGGACAATGAGTCGAATTCAATGCCTCTCGGCTTATCGGTGGCGCAGCAGCTAGCGTGAGGTTTTCATCCTGGCGCTCAGATAAGCGCGCAATCAAACGGCCGTATTTGCTAATCGGAAAGCGATGCCCGGGCGGTAGTTCGAGCCTGAACTGATCAGCATGGAATACTTGCACGATGGACCCGTCGCGGCGCTTAGCGCCCGTCCTGGAATGCACGACGCACTTCTTCGCCGATGATGCGCAATCCCTGTTCGACCTGCTCTGGCGCCTGAGCATAAGAAATACGCAAACACTCATGCATATGCGGCCAGGGATCTTCAAGGCCAGGGAAAAAATAATGTCCGGGGATAACCAGAACCTGGCGTGCTTTGAGCCGTTCGTACAGAGTCTGCGCCGAGACAGGCAGGTTGGGGAACCACAACCACAGAAATATTGCGCCCTCAGGTTTGTGCAAGAAGTAGCCCGTGTCGTGGAGGTACTGCTTGCACCAGGCCACTGCCGTCCCAACCCGCTGCTGGTAATACGGCTGAATAATGTCGCGGCATAAACGCAGGATTTCACCACTGGCAATCAATTTGCTGGTGAGCATCGCGCCCAGACTCCCGGTCGCCAGATTAACAATGGCGTTCATGCTCCGAATCGCATCGACTATTTCGGCTTCTGCGACGACGATACCCGTGCGCAACCCGGGCAAGCCCAGTTTCGAAAGACTCATGCAGTTAATGACGTGGCGGTCATAAACGGGTGAGACCTCATCAAAAACAATACCCGGGAACGGTACGCCATAAGCGTTATCGATGATCATCGGAATTCCGGCGTCGCCGGTCATCCGCACCAGACGCTCCAGTTCCGTACCGGTCACGACGTTACCGGTCGGATTAGTCGGCCGGCTAATGCACACCGCGCCGACCTCATCACTTAAAGAAAAACGGTCGAAGTCAACGTTGTACTTGAATAGTTGGTCATCGAGGAACTCGATCGTCGGCCGCTCAGCGACCAGCGAGCCTGGCTCGATCGCGATATCCGCATAACCGATGTATTCCGGGGTCAACGGTAACTTGATGTGACGCTTGATCCCATCCGCGCACGTGCCACTCAACAGATTGAATAACATGAAAAAACTTGCCTGGCTGCCAGCAGTCATCGCAATATTCTCAAGTTCGACGGGCCACCCGAATTGTTCGCGGAGTAAATCCCGAACCGCGAGTAGAAACTTCTTGTTCCCTTGCGGGCCGTCATAGGAGCCGCTGATTTGGCTGAATTCGCCGTTTTCGACTGCCTCCGACAGGGCGCCATGAAAGACCGTCTGCATCGACGCAATGGTTGCCGGGTTGCCACCACCCAGGTTGCAGTACTCGATGTCTCCGGCCAGCACTTCGCCGAGATCATCCATCAACATGCGCGTCCCGGTGGGGCCAGTGAAACGTTCAGAAAAGTGCGAAAAGCGCGAAGTCATAAGGTGCTCGATCAGGACCGAAAGGCACATCTTACCCCGGCTCAGGGGGCCGCTCGGGCTGCGCTCAACCTGCCTGACGAAATGACGCGTATATACCAGTAGTTGTCCCTGATTTTCTCCTAACCGCTAGATAGTGGGGTAATTCCACTTGCCGAAGCATCTGGCTGGTGTATTATCGGATAGCTTATGAACACAATGCCCGCTTCAGGCGAAGCCTCACCAGCAATTCTGCGCATCGGCGCATTGCGCGCAATGCTGCTCGCCAGCGTCGCAGTGGTGATCGCTGCAGCGCCGTTTGCCGACGGCAGCGTGCACGTGGAGGACTGGCGAATCTTCCCCTCTGTCATCGCACCCACGCTGATGATGATGCTGGTCTTCACGCTGCCGCTCGATATCACGATGTCGCGGATCTTCATGAGTGACGCCGTCGCTGCAGAGCACGAGCGCCTGAGCTTCGTCATCAAGCTCGAAATCATTGCGCTGGTTCTGCTCGTCGCTGCGTGGACGCCCTTCCTTCTTAATGTCCTTGAGCTCTCTCCGTTTAGCTAAACCCGAACTTTGCGGGGGATGCCCGCTCTAGTCGTTTTATGGACCGCTTCACACTTTTTAACCTTGAAGTTGCAGGGGCTTACGACTACTATTTATATTAATTATTAAGTTAGTTTAATAAATAATTGAATATTATGAATATTATATTTAAGAAGAAGCGCCAAACAATACGTTCGAAAAGTCTGATGCAACGGGTTAGCGGCCTCTTGCAGCGCCCATTGCGCATCGAATTACAGGGCCGCGTACATGTATTCGCAGATCCCAATGCGTTTACATTCAGCCTTGCGCCACGCACTGCCGTACCTGCGCTGCGAATTAGCGAACTGTATTTGCGCGACGAGTCCGCGCTTGGAGCAGAAGTCACAGGTGTTGGCAAGCTCGAACGTCAGCTAACTGACATCGTGCGCGATCATGAAATGCACGGGCATTCACTCCTGCGGACGTTGCGACAGACCGGCGTGATGATGATCTCCAAGGACCACGATTGGCGAGCCATCTTCGACCAGTTGATAACGGTAGATCACCGCGACACTGCGTACGCGCGTATCGCAATTAGCAATTACCTCAGCTACTTGTCGCAACGGCGAGACGTCATTGGCTCCATTCGACTTCTGAAAGAGAATGCGAGTCAGGAATCCAAGGCGGCTCACGTGGGCGCGATGCCCGAATCTGTGACGCAGATTTTCCGCGAGCCTGTACCCATTGAAGCTAAATCGCCGACTCCGTTTCAGCGCCTTCCGCAGGGAAAAGCTGTCACGTTAAAGCTGCTTCCCGGCACTGACCTGACCATCCAGCTCGCCCGGCATTGCTTTTCGCTCGCCCATGGTCGTGATTGGGCGCTAATCGCTGATAACGGGCAGCGCTACGCGCTCAGCGACGGATTGAATTCTGTCGGTCGAAGCCGAGAAAACAGCGTCGCGGTCGACAGCGCTTTTCGTAACGTCTCCCGCCGACACCTTCTCGTGCAGCCAGTCGACGACGACACGATAGTCCTCACTGACGTCTCATCTTGCGGCACCTTCGTCGCGCCTACCGCACTGGCTTCGTAGCGCAATATTTTAGATCTTAGCGGGATCCGTCTCCGTTGGGGCGGGTTCGCCAAGCTTCAAGCGTAGCAATTCAATTGCCATGTCAGGCATCTCGAGATGTCGGGCGCCCTCCCCCGACAACAACCATCGGTCGACTGTTGTCCGATCAGTAAACACCAGTTCGGCCACCTCCCGCCGCTCGAGACTATGCGTTTGCATATAAGTGATAAGTCGTTCGCGATTGTTCATTGCCGTTCCTCCTGACTATCCTGCATTAACGAAATCAAGTCGGCATTTTTCCCTAAACCACCCTAATCGGCTCCGCCTCGAGCGCTACCAGTATCTGCCGGGCGCGCTGCTCAATGAGTGCCCTGATCGAGCGAATGACATCTGCGTGGCCGTTTTTGCGCTGAAATTCATCCGCGAGTTCAGCTGCAGCTTGAGGCAATGACTCGGCGGCTCGGCGTAGTTCAGCGATGACGTAATCCGGTCGCACCCCGAGAGTCGATGCAAACTCGTGCCAACGCTGGGGCGTTAGCCAATCCGGGCGGTCTTCGTGGCCAATGCGAAATCCCATGCGGTAATTCATCTCGCCATAAACGTGGGTTGACCAGAGCCCGTAAAACGGCGCCAGACAAGGTCCGCAAGATTCATGTAGCAGCGCAAGTTGTTTGCCATGCCCAGCACCGAAACCAATCAAGAAAGTGTAGATGACCCAGCGCAGCAAAGCGCGTAAATCGACCCCCGGTCGGATACTCACCTGACGCAGTAGGTCGGCAATTTCGGCGAGACGCGGGCCACCTTCGCGCTCGTACTTCCGATTCGGTGGATATCCGAGAGCTTGACAGAAATCTTCCATGTTCAGCGTTGCCGGTGATTTGTCGAGGGTGCGGTCGAGTCGCGCAACCGCCAGTACGCTGACGCGCCCATGGATAACGTGTGTCGCCGCCGTGGCGAGGCCAAAGCGTCCTGCCAGTGCCATACAGAACGCCTCGTTCATGACCGACTCCCGCAAGCCCGGCTTGGCCGGTTTTACGATGTGGGTCGTTAGCTCGTCACCCATAATGACCGTCACCTGCTGTCCCTCGACGCGCACTGGCAATTTATCGAATTCGCCCGGCAAGGTTTTGCGCAACCCGTCGGCTTCCGACAGCAGCGGATGGACCGGTAGTACGGCAATCATATTGCGTAGCTCGGCATCATCGAGCGTGCGGCGAAGCGGAGTTTGGCGCCAGCGCGCGCCCGGAGCGCGGAGCCTGATAGCACCGGCGCATTCACCGCCCAGTCGACCCAAAAGTGCGAAATCATTGCCTTCCGAAATGCCGAGGCTGTGCGCAGTCCTGCGCCTCAGCGCGCCGTCTGGAAGCAGGTTGGCGAAAACCGCGTAGACGGCATTGCCGTGATGGGCGTCGCGGCTGCGTGGCAACGCCACACTTAGTGGACCGCCGCTTGCTTGCTGACTAACATCACGGTCGTAGACCAGTGACCACGCTTCATCAGACGTTCTCACCAGGTGACCGACCACGCTGCCATGCAGGCAAACCTCAAGCTCATGCAGCATCGAGCTGCTCGACGTCTTGCCATGTGCGGGCGCTTAAATGCAACTCGATGCCGAGGACACGCAATACGCGCAAGGTGCGGCCGAGCTCCGCTGTGGCCTTGCCGTTTTCCAGGTTGGATACAAAGCGAGCTCCAACCCCGCTCAACGCCGCAACCTCGTCCTGCCGCAATCCTTGTGCGCGGCGGACGGCACGGATGCGTCTTCCGATGTCTATTTCATTCATTTCATGCTCGTTCGGTAAATTTATTAATATTAGTGACCGATCGTGAGTATTTTGCTCAATTCGGGTGAATTTTATCGAATGGATGCTTTAAATTGAAATTATATGCAAACGGTAATTTTATGAACAATATGGATATACCGAGGCGCCTTCCGGACGGCACGGGCCCTCTTCTGTAAAACCGTTTGTTTGCGGGCAGCGGATCACACCGACAATATTCTCGGACGTTCGGTGAGTACCAAAGGCACAAAGACTCGGGCGACGAATATCGCTCCATGGCGGCGAACAGACCCCATCGCGCTATCAAAAAAGGCGAGGCACTCCGGTCTGAACGGTCATCGACGAGTCCCAGCAGACCATCAGCACCTGTGCGTTTGAACGCGCTTTGACTCGCCTTGTTGCGGAGCGGTCCACTGGCAATTAGCAGTGACAGAACGCCCTACCCTGCCAATCTCATCCACTGTACCTAAGCAAGAATTTGGGTCGGATTACGCCACCTGCAAAACTGCACGGCGTGCCTGTGGCTGCGCTTGAAAGGAGGATGCGTATCAGCGTGCGATACAAGCGAACCGAATGCAGGCGCTTGTTCGGCGATCGGGCGTGTATCCCGACCAAACTGATAGCGACGCTCAGACGGGTTGCGGGCCGCAATGACCGCCGATCGGCTGAATGTCCTCGCATACAGGCCCGCCATTGGCGACCTCGGTTCGCGTTGGTCCGCCCACCGCGCCAGGACTCGGTAGCACTGCTGAGAAAACGTGGCGATGCGCCACGAACAAGTGGCAACGCCGGGAAGATTCCTGCGTCCCGGCGCGCGAAGCCGGAATCATCTCGGCCAAGCAAATTCATACAACGCTTATTCGCAACGTGGGCGCTAACCGCTCGGTCTTTCCGGTTCATAAGGCGGGGGCACCAGATCGGACGCGGGTTCTGGAACATCTGCGATCACGTGAGCTGCGCCATTGCGGCGCATTCATTTGCCCGGTCGCTGCGCTCTCGTGAGCCGACGCGATGAAGAATCGATTGCGGGAGAACAGGCCCTGACCTGCCCGCGACCCTCCTTCGGATTCTCGTTCGTGCAAATGAATCCGACGGCACGACAACGGTCCTACGTCGTGCAGGCTCTACAACTTAGGTTTGAGACGCCGATTAAGAATTCTTTTCGCCACGCGTACTTGGGCGAACGCTGTACTCGGCGTCCTGAGCATGGCCTAGCAACTGCCTAATTCGCGCTTAACGCCATTGACGACGACGAGCCAAGGGTTTGCGCGCACCAGGTTCGACAAGTGCCGTGCGCACCTTTACGGCCACAGCCGCATCTAGTCCCGCGCGGGTCTGGAAATCGTTACCGCTGCGCATGCCGGCGAACTCACCGTCCAGATAAGCGACTTGGTTCCCGCCCAGCGCCGCAATTCGTTCACCCGGAACCATGCTCCCAACCAGATTAAGCGGATCGGTCGCACTGACGACGACGATGTGTTGTTGAGCTTCGATCTTTCGCTGATCACGCAACGCGCTGACGGCTTCGGGTAGTGCGAATTGCTCACCCGAGTGACCCGCCACGAAGCGCCCCCCGCGCAACTCGCCGGCTGCTTCCATGCGACGGAAGGTCCACAAAAGATAACGCCACGGCGGCAAACCTGTCTCGCGCTCAAGCAGCGCTCGGAAGACCACGCCATAGCGTCGTAACAGTGTATCGGCGACCGCCTGTAAGGCCTCGTCGGAATAGTGTTCGACGTCGGTTTCGGGATCTGATCTTCTGAGCTTGTCCCAACGTCCTGCTTCGTCGATACCGGGTTGTGTCGAGCGCCGCGTGCGTCGTCCCGCACCGTTGCGGCGCGCCGCCGGCGTCGTCAAAGCACGCAATCCGGCGAAGCTGTCGCAGGTGACCAGACCAGCTGCTGCGAGTTCGTCCAGCGCGGCCTCGCACTGGCTCGGCAATAGCCCGCTGGCCGCGACGATGTCATCGAAAAAGGATGCGCCATAAGTTTCGATGTGGGCGAGCACAGCTTGCGCCACGCCACCAGGCACCACAGCGTCTGAGGGCGCACTTAGTTCCAGCCACGCACGCAGGTCAGCGCGCGGCATCACGGCCAAAGGCGTGTTGCGCAGCGTGCCGGACTGGCGTCCGAAAGTAGCCTTCTTGGGCGTCAGTCGCAACCAGCTACAGCGCCCGGCCCGCACGAGTTCGTCGAGCAAATTCCCCTGATAAGCGCGCACGCGTTGCGCAAGAAGACTCGTCTCCCACGTCGCCGCCGGAGCCTCCCAGCCGGACAGCTGTGCAACGATGCCGTATACCCCTTCCAGGCCTTCTACTCTGCTCGCCACATTCAGATGTTGCCAGTCAAATAGAAAGCGCAGGAACAGCGCGCCGGACACTGGCTCGATTTCCTGGCGCAGGCGACCGAGCGTGTAGCGATGAATACGAGCCAGCAGGCGCCGATCGCACCACTGGTCTGCACCGAGGTCGGCGGCGAATTCACCGCGCAGGATAATCCCGCTCTGTTCGAGCGCCGTCAGGGCCTGAGCGATAGCATTGGCTGGCTGTCCGAGCAGCGCTTCGAGCGCCCGCGGTGCGGTCGGCCCCGTCATCTCGAGACGGCTCCGTACAACAGCTTCGAGTGCCTCGGCGAAAGACTTCTCACCGGAGCAGACGTAAGCCATTGCTGCGGCCGCCCCCTTGTGCTGACCCTGCGGCCAAATCGACATCAGCTCTGCGCCCCGTTCCGTGGCGCACCAGCCAGGGCACGGCGAATCAAACCGCCAGACGCGGCCAGTTTCGAACAGCGTCCGCAGGTACGTTTCGATGACGGGGGCTGAACCGAGTTCGCCGACTTCGCCTGCGCTGACAAAGCCGAGCAACAAAATCGCCTCGTGAAGTTCGTCGGCATCACGGGGGGCTGGCCAGACTTCGGCGCGCACGCGTACGATCGCCTCCGGATCCAGCATACCGAGGTCGCGAGCTGTCGCAGGGTCAAGCCAGCGGCGACTGCTAACGGCCTGGGTTCGGCGCTCTTCCAGCGGCGCATCGTCAAGAAAGGCGTAGGGGTTGGCGTTCAGAACCTGTAACGCGAATGGTGACGGTTCGGTCAGATCGCGCGCGATCAGCGTTTTACGACCGGCACCTATTTCGACCAGCAATCTTTGCAAACCGACGATATCCATGGCATCGGTCAGGCAGTCATTAACGGCCTGGGTGACCAGCGGATGATCGGGCACATCTCGCCTGCCACTGAGATTCTCGGCACAGGCAAGCTGATCCGGGAAAACGGTGGCGACGAGATCTTCGGCCTGCATACGCAGTAAGCGGGGTGGCGTTTTACGGCCGTTACGAAAGCGTTGAATCGCAAGCGCGCATCCTGCAACCCAGCGCCAGCGCACATTGAACATCGGCGCGTCCAGTAAAGCCTGGGTGAGCACATCGCGAACGCTGTTTGAATGCAAATAGCGCCACACTGGTTCAAGTTCAAAGCTGTGCACTTCGCCGAGTGAGATCACAATCGCGTCTTCGACGGCAGCCGCCTGCAGCTCAAAATTAAACGTGCCGCAGAATCGCTTGCGTAACGCCAATCCCCACGCTTTGTTGATGCGACTGCCGTAGGGGGAATGAATTACCAGCTGCATCCCCCCGGACTCGTCGAAAAAACGCTCCATGACGAGGGTGTCCTGGGTTGGGACAACCCCGAGTGCGCGGTAGCCGCTATAGACGTAGTCGGCGGCTTGCTGAGCCGCGCTTGCCCCGACACCCGCGATGCGCTGCAAATGTGCTCCGAGCTGAGCCGGGGCACTCGATGGTTGCGCGCAAATGTCGGCCAGCTCCTCGCGCAGACGCGACACAGCATAGGAAAATTCAGTGGAACGAGCCGGTGCCTCACCAAGCCAAAACGGCATATTCGGTGGTTGGCCACTCGCATCCTCAACTCGCACGCCGCTGCTTTCCACGCGCAATACGCGCCAAGAGGTATTACCAAGTTGAAAAATATTGCCGGGCAGACTTTCAATCGCGAAGTCTTCGTTGACTGTGCCAACCAGTTCCCCACTTGGTTCGGCGATAACGTCGTAGTCGGCGGTGTCCGGGATGGCGCCACCACAGGTCACAGCCACCAGGCGTGCATTACGGCGCGCGCGCACCGAGCCATTCACCTCATCTAAATGCAGATAGGCCGAGCGTCTGCCGCGCGCGAAACTGAAACCGTCCGCCAGCATGTGCACCACTTCGTCGAATTCCGCGCGCTGCAGGTCGCGAAACGGCCAGGCCTGCCGACACAGCGCATACAATTCGTCACAGGAGTAGTCCGCACATGACGTCTCGGCAACAATTTGCTGAGCTAATACATCGAGAGGCCCGGGCGGGATCTCGATGCTGTCCAACTCATCTCGCCTCAGCATGTCGAGCAGGGTGATGCATTCGAGCAATTCGTCGCGCGTCTGCGGGAACAATCGCCCTTTGGCCAATCCGCCAACCGCATGGCCGGAACGCCCCACCCGCTGCAACAGCATTGCGAGCGAGCGCGTCGCTCCGAGCTGACACACCAGGTCGACGTCGCCAATATCGATCCCTAACTCGAGCGACGCAGTGGCAACCAGCGCTTTGAGGTCGCCCGCCTTGAGGCGGCGTTCGGCGTCGAAGCGCCTTTCCTTCGACATACTGCCGTGGTGCGCGCACACCGCATCTTCTCCGAGCCTGTCCGCTAAAGCGCGCGCGAGTCGCTCAGCCATGCGCCGAGTGTTCACGAAGATCAGGGTCGTTGCGTGTTCGTTTATCAAGGTCGTCATGCGCGCGCGCAATTCGTCCGAGACCTCTGCGGAAAGCACTGTTTCCAGCGGTGAGTGTGGCATTTCAATGCGGATGTCACGTTGGCGAACGTGGCCCTCATCGATAATTTCGCAGGTCGCCGAATCGCAAGGCTCGCCTAACAAGAACTCCGCGACGCGCTCGATCGGGCGCTGCGTGGCCGATAGCCCGATGCGTAACGGGGAGGTCGTACACAGGCGCTCGAGTCGCGCCAGGCTGAGGGCCAGGTGAGCGCCTCGCTTATTCCCGACGAGGGCGTGAATCTCGTCCACAATAACCGTCGTCACAGATTGCAGCATGTCGCGGCCGCTATCACTGGTGAGCAGGATATAAAGCGATTCTGGCGTGGTAACGAGAATATTCGGTGGCGATTTACGCATGCGCACACGCGCAGATGCCGGGGTATCGCCCGTCCGCACGGCAGTGGTGATTGGGGGGACGTCGCCGAGTTCTTCGGCCAGGCGGGCGTGGATCGCGGCCAGCGGTTCTTCGAGATTTGTTCGCACGTCGTTGCTGAGCGCCTTCAAGGGCGATATGTAGAGAATGCTGGTGCGGTCGCCCAGTTGTCCACGTCGAGCCTGGGCCGCGAGAGAACTGATTGCGGTCAGGAAAGCGGCAAGCGTTTTACCTGAGCCGGTTGGCGCGGCTACCAGGGTATGCGAACCACGCGCGAGCGCAGACCAGGCGCGCAGCTGGCAAGCTGTTGGGGCGTCGAACCGCTCGGCGAACCAATC
Organism: Proteobacteria bacterium UBA981; assembly: GCA_002292285.1. Taxonomy (GTDB): domain Bacteria; phylum Pseudomonadota; class Gammaproteobacteria; genus UBA981. The sequence goes on along the minus strand of DBBP01000004.1, from coordinate 115,894 downwards.
GGCGACTGCGGGGTCGAAAGTACCAGTCAACATAACGCCGAGGTTAGCCTGTCAGGTCGCCGAAGACCAACGACGTCCGGTACGGGTAGAGATGATGAGGCTCCAGCATTGGGGAACTTTCGTCTGGTCATTTCAGCGTATTGAAACTCGCGCAACTGCCGCTAGTTTCGCCGGGACCGCTCCACTATAGTCGTGCAGGTAAAAGATCCGACCGGAATCGAACACGTCCGGCCGGGCAGTTGCTAGCGCGCGGCGGCGCGGCCTGGATTGAGATCATCGTCGATTCCCATTGGAACTTGCATGAGCGAAAGTCGCGAATCAATAACTTTTTCACCCATCGGGGTCGTACGGTGCGAGGTGGCCGACGAAGACATCGCGAAGCGCCGCCGTGAGTTGTGCTCGGAGGTCGAAATCTTCGCTGAGTTCGTGCCAGCCTTACAGGGAATTGAGGCCTACTCGCATGTGTTTGTACTGTTCTGGATGGACCGCAGCACGCCACCGGAATCGCTGCTCCATCATCCGCGCGGCGACAAAAAGATCGCGCCGACCGGCGTGCTCGCAGCTCGCGGCCGCAATCATCCGAACCCGATTGGTCTGGCAGTTACAGAGCTGTTAGGGGTGGACGGCCATCGCTTGCGCGTGAAACGTCTCGACGCATTCGACGGGACCCCGGTCATGGACATCAAACCCTACGACCATTACGACATTGTCGATGAACCTCGCGTTCCGGATTGGTTTCGCAAACGGGCGCTGGCGACGTCGCAGGATGAACCTTGAAGTGTAGTTGCCATGATGAGTGTACGTACGCCCACAATTCTCAACCTCCCAGCACTCGTGAGCTCAATACTACTGTGCCTGTTTTCCAGCCCGGCACAATCTGAAGTCAGCGAGACACATCACGGCTCGTGGACGGTTCGGTGTGAAACCACGGCACCGGAGCAAGCCCCATCCTGCATCATGTTTCAGAACCTGGTCCTTAAAACAGGTGGACAAACGGTGCTTCAGTTCGCGGTTGGAATGACCCCTGATAACGGGCAAGCGACCGTGCTGTTAAGTCTGCCGTTAGGCATTTCATTACCGCCCGGAGTAATGATTCAAATCGACGATGGGAAAATCGCCCAGTTCCCGGTCGAACGGTGTGAACCGGATGGCTGTCGCGCAGGTATGAAGCTGCGCGAAACGACTGTGAATCAATTGCGCGACGGCAGTAATCTGGAGATCACCTTCTTCGACGGTGAGCGTCACCCAATCCGCATGCCCTTGTCGTTAACCGGTTTCGGCGCTGCATTCGCAGCGTTGCAAGAAGTACTCGGAAACGCCCAATCACGGTGACACCAGGCGCAGTTTGTCGCCGGGTTTGAGCGCATATCGATCAACGTCACCTGCGTTTAGTTCCAGAACGAATCGCACCGGGCGCCCGGACCGCAATAACGTTTCGGAAAACGGCACTGTATTGGAATGGACCCTGGCCAAGGTGCCATCGGCTTCGACAAACAGCATGTCGAGAGCGACCAAAGTGTTCTTCATCCACATCACAACGTCATTGTCGGCGCCGAAATCGAACCACATACCATGCCGCGCGGACAACGATTGCCGGTGCATTAATCCCTCTGTTCTTTGCTCCACGGACAGGGCCAGTTCGACACTAAACCACACGCTGACGCCGTCTTCGCGCTGCACAAGAACGCGCGCTTGAGCTAGGCCGGCCTGCGGTATGCAGAGCAGGCATACGATGGCAAGGGCTACCAACGGCCGTCGCTGCAATCGAGATTGAAGCACTTTTACTTCCGTCATCTTCGTTCTGCCTGTTATTCGTTGCGCCCGATCATGCGGATCGTGCGAGGAAAATAGTACTCGTTAAACCAGTCGTTCATATTGGCCGTCCGCCCGCTAGCGATTAACATGGCGTCTGCCTTCGTCCCTGCTCCTCAGCAGCCAGACGGTTTACTCGCTGCGGAGAAATTGGATGACTCGTTTCACCTTACCCCTTGTTGCAATCATGCTCCTTGCCGTTCCGGCTCAGGCACATGGCCCAAGCCGCCAGAAAGTCACAGAAACAATTGCGGTCAACGCCCCGGCTGCGCAAGTGTGGGCATTGATCCAGGGCTTTTGCTCCATCGAGATCTGGCATCCCGGTGTATTCAAATGTGAGGGTAGCGGCGGCGAAGAAGTCGGCGCCACGCGCGTACTAACGGTCGGCGCTGCGGACGGACCGCAAATTCATGAGGCACTGTTGAAGTACGACGGTGAAAAGATGTCGTATAAGTACAAAATTTCCAAAACTGACAATAAAGTCCTGCCAGTGACAACCTATTCTGCATTCCTCACCGTGATGGACGCCGGCGACAATACGTCGGTGGTCGAATGGCGCGGTGGGTTTTATCGTGGCTATCCGAATAATAATCCACCGACCGAGCTGAACGATGAGGCTGCGCACAGTGCGGTGACGGCGACTTATCGCGGTGGGCTTGAGAGCATCAAACAACTTGCAGAACAAAAGTAAGTCAGCGACCAGATTGGCCATGACCCTCCGGCAGCTCTTTATGTGTGTTTTGGTCTGCAGCGCCTGCGACCTTGGCGCTGCGGAAGTCAATGGCCCGCTAGCCTTTATCACCAATCAGGGCGACAACACAGTCTCGGTGATTTCGCTGACCGACGGCTCGGTGGTTAAGACAATTCCAGTGGGGACTGACCCGGCAGGAGTCGCCGTTGATTCGCGCAGACGCATGGCCTATGTGACGAGTGCCAAAAGCCGTGAATTAACGCTTATTGACGCCGATAGTCTGACCGTCGCACGTGCGATTCCTAGCGGTTCTGCGCCACTCGGAATTGCGAGTGACCGACACACAGGGCGCGTTTATGTCGCAGATTGGTTCGACAACGTTGTGCGTATTTATGACGCACTGAGCGGTGGTCTGCGCGGCCAGTATAAAACCGGAAAAGCGCCGGCGGGGCTCGCCTTGACACCGGATGGGCAACACCTGCTGGTGGCGAATCGCGATTCCGACCAAGTCTGGGTGATCAACGTCGTCAACGGGATTACCGTTGCGCGAATCGACGTTGGCAGAGCGCCGTTTGGTATTACCGTCAGCGCCAATGGTCGCCAGGCATTTAGCGCGAACGTCCAGAGCCACGATATTACAGTTATCGATCTGATTGGTATGCAGCCGGTCATGAATATTGCGGTGGGCGCCAAGCCCTATGCGATTGTGGAAGAACCGCTGCGCGGGCGCTTGTTCGTCACCAATTACCAGGACGGCACAGTTTCGGTCATCGATCTCGAGGAGCACGAAGAAATTGCCACCATCGAGGTCGGCGACTCGCCGGAAGGCATTGATCTGCATGTCAACGCGCGCCGGGTTTATGTTGCGAATTGGTTTTCCGACAGCGTCAGCGTGATTGACGTTGATTCGCTGCAAGTCATCGGCGAAATCGCGACAGGCGATGGCAGTCGCGCGTTCGGCAACTTTATTCTTGAATAATTCTACGACTTGTACCATCCAGCGTATGCCCGTGTCGGCATCCGACCTCGGCTGACTAACGCAAGATGAGGGCTACGGTGGCTCAGTTATGGTTTTCGACGCGCGTTGTGCCGCCCACATCGAGAGAACGCAATAGGCACTAAAGAAATACAACCCGGGGCCTGTTTGTGCACTGCTGAATGCGTCTTTGTTCAGAGCAAGGAATGCAACCAGAACCGCGACAACGAAGACGTCGGCCATCGACCATTTTCCCACTGCGTGTAACAGCGCCAAGCCGCGCGTGCGCAGAGCCTCGCCGCGGGGTACCAAAATGACCGCGATGAGGATCATTTTCGTCACAGGTAAGGCGATACTGAACAGGCCGATCAACGCTGCTAATAACCAATTCGCGCTGGCGAGCAAACCAGCAACGGTCGAAAAAATACTTTTGCTGTCGTAACGCAGTACGACGTCGCCGAGCACCGGCACTTCGGCGTGCGCGATGACTGTCAGCATCGGCGTCCACACACCGACAACAAAGGCCGCCAGCGCTATCAGATTCAGATGCCAGGCAAATACGGCATGATCGTGCGGCCTGGACAGATAAATAAACAAAATTTGTCCGAGCGTCGCAGCGCTGAAGGCAACGCCAGCGAGCATCCAGTATTTCTCGGCGCGAGCCGCCTCGGCGGCAATTTGAGCGTACCCATCAGCCAACTCAGTAGCACCTGAGTACCACGAAAAACTCAGTCGTTCGAGCAGCGACACCCAGGCCATGCGCGTGCTACCGCTGAGAGACTGCATTTCTGCTGCCAATTGCATCAGGCGGTCAGCGTCCGCTGCATTGATTATGACCAACACACTGAGCACGAGCGCGAATGGGTAGTAAAGATAGGTCGCTATCAGCCGCATAGCCCGCAGCCCCCGGCGCGAAAGACATCTGCGCAGCAGGGCCGCAGCGCGAGGCACGAGCATCGCTCACTACGCTCAGCGGTACAGCAGTAGATTCGAAGTGCCAATGCGGTGCCTGCTTGACCCGTTTTCATAGCGATAATCAAAACTTCTTCCAACACTCTTGCAGCGATAATTCGGTTGTCATTCTAACTAAGAATGATTATTATTTAGGTTACGCTGCTTTCCGACGGAATCACCATAAATAGCTGTTCGGCATGGAAAATCCAGTAACCCTAGCGGGTCTCAAACATGGCGATCGCGCAGTGATCACCTACATCGATATGGCAGATGCAGCAGCCGCAAAGTTGGCGGCGCGCGGCATTGTGACCGGAACTTGTGTGGGCATTGTACGCGCCGGCGATCCGTTTCTGATCGGTATAGACAACGACCGTTGGGCACTTAATTACAACGAAGCTGCTGCAATTCATGTCGACGTAGTCGAGCCACCGCGAAGCAGGCTGCGCGCGTTATTTCGCCGTCGATGAGCTGTCCGCTTAACGACCTGAAGCCGGGCCAGTCTGGCACGGTCAGTGGGTTCGCCAAACTCGACGATGGCGCCGAACACCTCATGCAAATGGGCGTCCTGGAAGGCGCTGATATCTCTGTTCTGCGCTATGCCCCTACCGGGGATCCTGTTGAGATTCGCGTGATGGGATATTCCTTGTCACTGCGTCTTGCAGATGCGGCCAACGTACTGGTCGATAACGTTACAAAATCATGAACGCCGGCGTACCAGCTACCCCAGCCGCTGAACCGGTTGTCATCACCATTGGCAACCCGAATACCGGCAAGAGCACGCTGTTCAATCACCTCACCGGTTTACGCCAGAAAGTCAGCAATTACGCTGGCGTCACGGTCGAGCGAGTCTCAGGGCACATGTCAGTCGATGGTGTCGATATTCACCTTGTAGATGTGCCGGGGACCTATTCGCTCGCAGCTCATTCTCCGGACGAGATGATTGCCGTCGATGTACTGCACGGGGCAAGCGTGGATCTTGTTCGCCCGGCGTGTGCGCTTGTCGTTGTTGACGCCACCAACCTGAGACGCAACCTGTTTCTGGTGACCCAGGTGCTTGAGGCCGAGATCCCGGTTGTGGTCGCACTCAATATGATCGACCTGCTGGAAACTGCGGGCGTCGAGCTTGATTGCGCCAAATTACAGGACCAGCTTGGCGTACCGGTTGTGCCAATTGCGGCCGCCGAAGGTCGCGGTATCGAGGCTCTGAAACAGACGCTCGCAGACATGATCAAATCCCCAAGCGTACCCAGTCTGCGGCTCATGCCGGAGATCGATGCTGCCGTGGAACAGTTGGGTCAGGACTTGCAACAACGCGGCATTACTGTTCATCACATCGAGCTCCGGCGCGCATTGATCGATGCCAGCGGATACGCCGAGCAGCGCCTGGTAGAGCGGCATGGCGAATTTGTGCTCGACCGTATTCATGAACTCCGCAAAGCTGCCGGCGGCGGGCGCAGCCTATCCACTCTGGAAGCGCGAGATCGCTATAGCTGGATCCAGACAGCTCTGAAGGAGACCGAGCAACGGACCGAACCGCCTGCTCAGCGCATCCGCGATAGTATCGATGCGGTGGTCAACCACCCGGTGATCGGAACGGCCCTGTTTGCGCTCGTCATGGCGACGGTATTTCAGGCTGTCTTCGCCTGGGCCGGACCGCTTGTCGATGGTATTGACTACCTCACCGGCTCGTTCGGCTCTCAGGTCAGTGCATGGCTTGGGGACGGTTTGTTCGCCAGTTTTCTCAGCGATGGCGTCATCGCAGGCGTCGGCAGCGTGGTTGTTTTCCTGCCGCAGATCATTATTTTGTTTGCCTTCATTATTATTCTCGAAGATTCGGGTTATATGTCGCGCGCGGCGTTTTTAATGGACCGCGTGATGCGTGGCATGGGCCTGTCCGGACAATCATTCATTCCGATGCTTTCGAGCTTCGCCTGCGCAGTGCCCGGAATCATGGGTACGCGGACGATCGCCAATCAATACGATCGTCTCGCGACAATCATGGCAGCGCCGTTCATGACTTGCTCGGCGCGCCTGCCGATTTATTCGTTGCTGATCGCTGCTTTTGTGCCCGACACCCGTTACGCTTCCGGGCTTATTAATCTGCAAGGCCTGGTACTTTTCGGCCTCTACGTACTCGGCATTCTCGGCGGGGCGGCAACCGCTTGGATGATCAGCCGCCTGTACTGGGCAAGAACTAAATCCCGCTTTCTGCTTGAAATGCCGCCGTACAGAATGCCGAATGCGCGCGCTCTACTCAGCAAACTGTTGACGCGAGCGCTGGTTTTCCTGCGCCGCGCAGGGACGATTATCTTTCTCGTGGCAATCGCAGTCTGGGCATTGGCCTCGTTTCCCCGCCCGAGCGCTCACGCTGGCTCTGAGCAAGCACCGACGACCATCGCCGACAGTTACCTTGGCCGCATGAGTATTGCCGTAGCACCCGTTTTTGCACCGCTTGGCTGGGACTGGAAGATCACCGCTGCGGTGTTGGCTTCTTTCCCGGCGCGCGAAGTCGTCATTGCCGCACTGGCGACAATTTACGCAGTCGATACGACTGGCACAGATGATGCGGCAGGCTCAACACTCACCCGGCGTATCCAGAACGCCCGGCACGTTGATGGCACACCCGTTTATACCTTGCCGATGGTGATCGGCCTGCTGATTTTCTATGCCTTTTGCCTGCAATGCGCCGCGACGATCGCGGTGATGCGCCGCGAGACGGGGAGCTGGCGCTGGCCGCTCATCGCATGGACCTATATGACTGGGCTCGGCTATGCGGGGGCTTTCGCTGCCTTTCAGATCGGCACCTGGCTACAGGTCGGGTGAGCGGGTGCGACTGGCGCCTGCGGTGGCCTGCCCTTATCATCGCGCCCCTGAATTCTGCCTGACCACGGAGACCTGACATGTTCCATGACACCGACGACGAGAGAATCGCCGGTTATCGCCCGTTAATCTCGCCAGCGATCCTGATGGAGGAATTACCACTATCGGAGCAGGCATCAAACACTGTCGCCAACGCCCGCAGCGCCGCTGACGCGATTGTTAAAGGTGACGACGATCGCTTGCTCGTGGTGACCGGTCCATGTTCGATACACGATACCAAAGCGGCGCTGGAATATGCGGATAAACTGCACAGTGTCACCCGTGAACTGGCCGCTGACCTGCTCATCGTGATGCGCGTGTACTTCGAAAAACCACGCACCACGATCGGCTGGAAAGGACTGATCAACGATCCGCATCTCGACGGCACATTTGACATCAACAATGGACTGCGCGCGGCCAGAGGACTGCTGCTCGATCTGGCGCAGCGCGGCATTCCGGCAGGTTCGGAATTTCTTGACGTGATTACGCCGCAGTTCATCGCTGATTTGATTTCCTGGGGTGCCATCGGTGCGCGAACGACCGAATCGCAGATTCACCGTGAACTCTCGTCCGGTTCTTCAATGCCGATGGGATTCAAGAATGGTACTGATGGTAGTGTCCAGGTCGCGGTCGATGCGATTGGCGCTGCACGCCATCCCCATCACTTTTTGTCGGTCACAAAGCAAAGTATCGCCGCCATCGTCACGACTCGCGGAAACGATGCCTGCCATTTGATTCTGCGCGGTTCGAACAAAGGTCCGAACTACGCAGCGCCGGCACTGGCAGAGGCCGCCGGGCTACTCGACAAAGCCGGTTTGCGCGATCGCATCATGGTCGATTGCAGCCACGGCAACAGCAGTAAGGATCCTGACCAGCAACCCGCTGTCGTTACGGATTTATGCGCGCAAGTCAGTGCTGGCTCAAATTTAATCTGCGGCGTCATGCTGGAAAGCCACCTCAAGCACGGTAAGCAAAGTCACACCGACAATACGCCGCTGGTTTATGGGCAGAGCATTACCGACGCCTGTATGTCGTGGGAACAAACCGTGCCATTGCTGCACGAACTTGCCAGTGCTGTGCGGGCACGGCGCAGCGCTAGCTAGCCGTTTTCGCTTCACTGCGGTAGCACGCACTCTGTACCTGCGCTCGCGCCGGGCAATTTTGAGCACGAATATGTCCGCTCATTCACGATTGCCCGGCTGGCTGCAGGTCACTCGGCTCGCTACACTGCCTACACTCTTCGTATTGGTGAGACACAACGATGACGCAAACACCTGCGCTTAAATTCGGATTGTGGTATTCGTTCAGGAATCCGACCGAGTGGCACGTCGATTACGCCGATCTCTACGCGGATCATCTCGAACAAATTAAATGGGCAGAGACAATCGGCTACGATGACGTATGGCTCACCGAGCATCACTTCTGTGAGGATGGCCACGCCCCTTCGATTCTGCCACTGGCCGCGGCGATTGCAGTAACGACCAAGACCATCCGCATCGGAACCGGCGTGCTGCTGTTACCGCTGCACAACGCCGTGCGCGTCGCCGAAGACTGCGCCACCATCGATATCCTCTCGCGCGGACGGTTCGAACTCGGGGTCGGGATCGGCTATCGGCCACAGGAATTTGACGGACTGGGTGTGGCGAGCAGTGAACGCGCAAAGCTTGCCAACGAAGGGCTCGAGGTCATCGCACGCTTGTGGAGCGGCGAGAAACTCAGCTTTGACGGATCGCACTATCAATTCAATGATATTCAGTTAAGCCCGGGCCCGGTGCAAAAACCGCGTCCCCCGCTATGGGTCGGTGGCTTCGCGCCGGCCGCCGCGCGTCGGGCCGCACGGCTCGCGGACGGCTTTATTGGCACCGGAGACATGGCCGCGCAATCGCGATTGTTTCGCGAGCATTGGCAGGAATTAGGCCGTAGCGGAAAACCCCGATTGGCCGGCGGACATTTCTGGTTGATCGTCTCCAAGCAACCAGAAAAATCTTACGCTGAAATCGCGCCGCACGTTTTCTACCAAATCCAGATGTACAACAAATGGGCCGCAGAAGCCGGGCAGGATTTGTTCCCGCCGATCGCACACTTCGATGACCTGCGCGAGCTCGGCCTACTTCACGTCGTGACGCCACAGCATGCTTGCGATCTAATCGGCGACTACGTTGAGCAGACAGCCATCGAGCGCTACTACACCTGGACCGTACCGCCGGGTTACGCCGTTGAGCGCATGAATGACCACCTCGCTCTATTTGCCAGTGATGTCATGCCACATTTTCGCGGTTAACGATTCTCGCCAGTCGCTCGCGAGGATCGGGATGGACCGATCCTCACCGCAAATCACATCTCGACTTTGACCGGAATTTTTCCAATCCGCGCCTGCCACTTAGCGGGGCCGGTCTGATGCACCGACGTACCGTTACTGTCGACCGCCACCGTCACTGGCATGTCTTCGACGACGAATTCATGTATCGCCTCCATGCCGAGATCTTCGAACGCGACGACACGCGCTTCACGGATCGCTTTTGATACAAGGTACGCCGCACCACCCACTGCCATCAGATAAACCGAACGATGTCGTTTAATCGCCTCGATCGCAGTAGGACCACGTTCGGCTTTTCCGATCATGCCAAGCAGACCAGTTTCGGCGAGCATCATCTCGGTAAATTTGTCCATGCGTGTCGCTGTTGTTGGTCCGGCAGGTCCGACGACTTCCTCGCGAACCGCATCTACCGGGCCGACGTAATAGATAAAGCGATTGTTGAAATCAACACCTGCCGGTAAGGATTCTCCGCGCGCGAGAATCTCCTGGATGCGTTTGTGCGCAGCGTCACGCCCAGTCAACATCGCACCGGACAGCAGTATCGTTTCGCCGGGTTCCCAACTTTGCACGTCCTCAGCGGTAACCGTGTCCAGGTTCACCCGCCGCGCGTTGTCACCGGCAGACCAACTAATGTCGGGCCAGTCACTCAGTTTGGGAACGGGCAGTACTGCGGGACCGGAACCGTCGAGGCGGAAATGCAGATGTCGCGTCGCCGCGCAATTTGGGATGAGCGCAACCGGCTTAGAGGCTGCGTGGGTCGGATAATCAAGAATTTTTACATCCAGAACCGTAGTCAGCCCACCAAGTCCCTGCGCGCCAATACCGAGTGCATTAACTTTCTCGTAGAGTTCAACGCGCAGCGCCTCAATGCCGGTACTTGGACCTCGAGCAATAAGCTCTTGCATATCAATGGGGTCCATCAATGCTTCTTTGGCCATCACCATGGCCTTCTCCGCCGTCCCGCCGATGCCGATACCAAGCATACCCGGCGGACACCAGCCTGCGCCCATAGTCGGAACGGCCTTCATCACCCAATCGACAATGCTGTCAGACGGATTGAGCATGACGAACTTCGCTTTGTTTTCCGATCCGCCGCCCTTGGCCGCAACAGTGATATCGAGCTTGTCACCAGCGACCAGCTCGGTATGGATTACTGCCGGCGTGTTGTCGCGCGTATTCGCGCGCGCTCCGGCTGGATCGCCCACAATCGAGGCGCGCAATTTATTGTCCGGATGCATGTAGGCGCGCCTCACGCCTTCGTTGATTAAGTCTTCAAGAACATCATCGTCGGCCCATCGAACCTGCATACCTATCTTGCAAAATACGGTCACAATACCGGTGTCCTGACAGATCGGACGATGTCCCTCAGCACACATACGCGAATTGGTTAGTATTTGGGCGATTGCATCGCGAGCAGCTGGCGACTCCTCGAGCTCGTAAGCACGCGCCAGGTTGGCGATGTAATCCGGCGGGTGGTAATAGGATATGTACTGAAGTGCGTCCGCCACACTCTGCCGGACATCCTCCGCTTTGATAGCCGCCACTGGCACTCTCTCCCTGAATAAAGATGCCCGCAATCTTATCACTCGGGGCTGCACCCATGAGCGTGCCCGCCAGGGGTTTGTCATGAAATTCGAACGAATAATTAGCTTCCGGGAGTAGAGCTACGCTGCATTCAGGCGATCGGCATTTCGTCGCGCGACATCCGCATCAATGTTGGCCCTGGCAGTGTGCGGGCGTTCACAGCAGGTCGCGCAGACGCCCAAGATCGACCTTGCCGAGCGCGGTACGTGGTAGAGCGTCCACAAAAACCACCGCATGAGGGTGCTTGTAGCGAGCGATTCGATCAGCGAAACATTGCAAAATGTCGTCCTCCGTAACGACAGCGCTGCTTGGCACTGCGACGACTACGGGGACCTCTCCCCAATGCGCGTCGGGTCGCCCGACTACCGCCGCCTCCTGCAGGTGCGAGTTGGCGTTCAAGATGCGTTCGAGTTCGGCAGGATAGATATTCTCGCCACCGGAAATGATCAGGTGCTTGATTCGATCCCTGAACCAGTACAGACCGTCACTGTCCCGCGTGGCGACATCGCCGCTGGCAAACCAACCATCGGCGAACGCGACGGCTTGCCCGGATGTCGCGTCCCAGTAACCGTTGGCAATGTGGGGACCACGCACCAGAATCTCACCGTCACTACCGTCCGCGACCTCGGCGCCTTGCGCGTCGACCAGCCGCACTTCGGTATGCAACCCGGCGCGACCTATGGCACCGACTGTTGCCATGGCTTCGTCTGCACGCTGATAGATTGCCACTGGTCCCGTTTCGGTCGAACCGTAAATCTGGATCACAGGAACGGCGCGCTCATGTATCGACTCAATCATTGCTCTGGGCACATCAGTCGAGCCTGTCGTGATGCTGCGCAGACTGGATAAGCTGGTGGCTAACCAAGCCGGGTGGGTCATAAGCGCGTTGATCATCGCAGGCACCAGGGTCGTGAGAGTGGGACGCTCGGCCGTGATCGCCTCCAGGGTTGTGGCCGGTTCAAAACGCGGGTGCAGAATAATTTCTGCCCCGCAATACAACGCTGGCAGCGTCTGGATATTGAGCCCCCCAACATGAAACATCGGCAACACCGTAAGGATGCGATCGGCCGCATTCATATCATGCATATGTACCGCGTTGAGCGCATTGAACAGTATTGCGCGCTGGCTCAGAACAGCGCCCTTGGGTTTACCTGTCGTGCCAGACGTGTAGACGAGCAGCGCGGGGGTCTCGGGATCTATTTGTTTGCCGATAGCAGCAGGAATGATCTTTTGAGCGCCGTAGCTGTCGAGCACTGCACCAAGTTCCTCTGCCGGAACAATGCCCCAGTCATCGTCGCACACCATCAATCGGGCGCAGCTTGAATCCACGACCGCGAGAGTAATACGGCCATCGCGCGCGATCGCTGCCAGTTCAGCAGCCGACAGTCGCCAGTTCAGCGGAACGAATGTGATCCCGCAATCCATGCATGCGAAGAACAAGGCCAGGAAATCGCTACTGTTGGCCCCGAGCCAGGCCACCCGATCCCCCGCCGACAAACCCCGCTCTTGTTCGAGCCAGCGACTGGCGCAGGCTATGCGAGCAGCGAATTTCGCGTAGCTCAGATTCTGTTGTCCGTCGCGCAGTGCAGTCTTGTCGGGTGCAAAAGCGGCGTGGCGCTCTATCCAGCCGGCTGGCGATCTCACGGACTGGCTTCGCCGGGCTTGAACAGAGCATCGTAGCCCATACGCTGCATGCAAATATCCGCGCTCCAGGGCAGCATCAGCGAGCCGCAGCGGCTGTCACGGTAGAGTCGCTCCAGGGGTAGGGATTTGAGCATTGATTGTCCCCCACACGTGCGAATCGCGAGCTGCGTCAGGTCGTTCGCATTCTCCATCACCGAAAACTGGGCGGCATACGCGCGCAGCATCAACTCACGCGTTGGATCGATGCAGGCCTCAGAGACGGCCTGGAACCACAGTGCTTTGGTTTGCTCAAGGAGCAAATGCATTCTGGCCACATTGTGCTGTTTAACCGCTTCGCCACGCCGCCCGTCGCCTTTCTGTCCTGGGATCTCGCCACGCAAATACTTGACGGTAAAATCGTAAGCAGCCTGCGCAATGCCCATATAGGTCGGGGTCAGTGTGAGAAACATGTGCGGCCAGCGCTTGGCCGCCTGGTAATACACTCCTGCCGGCATCAACGCCTCGTCGGTGCTGACCCACACATCATCGAGAATCAACGTCCTGCTGACCGTACCGCGCATACCCAAAGGATCCCAGTCGCCCTCCACTCGCACCCCCGCAGCCGCGGCAGGTACCGCAATGTAGAGGGTGTTGCGGCGGGAAAGCTTGGTATCCTCGTGACTCTCGGTACACAAAATTCCGTAGTAGTCTGCGTTGCCCGATAGTGAGGCGAAGATCTTGCGGCCCTTAATGCGCCAACCGTCGGCAACGCGGGTCGCGGTGGTCGCAAAGGCCACAGCGCCGGCAGCTGCGTCACCACCTTCGGAAAATGGTTGGGCGTAAATGGCTCCCTGATCGACGATACGTGCGTAGTGCAGCGCGCGACATCGCTCGTGCTCGTCGCGCTCATCGCTGGTCATTTCGACCGAATCAGCCAGCGGTCCGGTCCATAGACTCGAGCAAACATGCATATTCCAGGTCAGTGCAGTGGCCCCGCAATAGCGCCCGATTTCGGCAGCAGTGAGGGCGTAGGCGCGATAGTCAGCGCCAATGCCGCCGTACTCTTTGGGCACGCAAATGCCGAGCAGTCCCGCTTTGGCGAGATCCGCGTAATTCTCGGTAGGGAAGCGCGCGTCGCGATCATATCCACCAGCGCGCGCGGCAAACGTGTTTTGCCCCAGGCCCCGGGCCAGCGCAGTAAGTTCGATCTCACGCTCGTTCAACCGCCATGCGCTCGCGTCGAATAGAGGCTGGTCAGGGGTGTCCTTCATGACGCTTGCACGACGACACGTCCCGCGTCGACTACGACTGTCCCGTCCAACTCGATAGTGCAATTGCGAATCGGTAAATCAAAGTGGCCCTCGGTGAATCGCCCGGCGAGTTCGTTCGCGCCCGTTGAGTAGAGAAAATTGCCAGCAAACGCGCGCAATTCCGTGCCGTTGAAATCGCGCCGGTCATACATCGTTAACGCTTCATAGCGTGCCCGTTCATTGAGCCCCCAACCCACGTGACTCACGCCGTATGCCTCGCGATCTCCCCACGCCGCAAGATAACGACGCATGAGCTCGGCATCAGTCCCATCGCCATTCACGGCGACCACAAAGTCATCCTCGATGATTAACTCTACGGGCTGCTCGAGGTAGCGTTTGAATGTCAGATTAACGTCACCGACGTCCATCACCAATCGGCCATTCACACTGCCCGGCTGCGGAAAATTAACGACGATGCCACCCGGCCAATGCGACACCATGCCGGCCCGATCAGCCCAGCCCCAGACGCCTCCGGTGCGCGCATCCGCCAAGCTGATCGATAAATCCGTACCTGCCGCTGAAGTAACGTGCATGCCGCCCGCACCCCGACAAGCCTTGATGGCCGCGCGAGCAATTTGTTCGTCTCCAGCTTCCGGGACCAAACGCTCTAGCGCTTCGGGATGTTCGTTGGAGATCATCATGACCCGAGCGCCGCTGCCCAAAATCGCAGGCAACTGCGATGCATGGAGTAGTCCTTCGACTGTGAGATCAACAACGAGGCTGGCACTCTTGAGCGCTTCGAGCGCCGCGCTCTGGCCATTCAGCGCCTGACTTGCACCCGTCGAACGAATCGGTACGGGTGCTGTTTGAGACGGGGTCGGAACCGTGATCTCGAACACGCTGGCCTGCATCTGCTCGAGCGCGAGACGCGCGAGTTCAACACTCAGTTCTCGCGACTGAGTTTCGGCCAGGATCGCCACCTGTTGCTCCGGCTCGACCTTGCACAATTCGAAAACGCGCCGAAAAGCCGCCAGCCAACGGGCCTCTATGCGATCGTTGAGCATGCTGAATTCCTTTTTGAAATACATGGAAAGCCACGTTCGCAACAGCTTGCCGAAGTCAGGATAACCAAGCAACCGTGGGCAGCAATCGAAATCACGCCGGGACTGCGTGACCGTGAACGATATATCGCTCAGGGCAGGTTATTAGTGAATGCGTCAAGCTCCAGGCAGGCAGCCTCGATGCTGCAAAGGCGAGGGAATTCTTCCACATCTAATTTCAGGCGTCGCGCGAGGGTCAGTTGCGGGACCAGGCAGATATCCGCGATCGAAATCTCGTTACCAACGCTAAAACGGGTGATGCTCCGTGCAGATGCCAACCACAACTCCAGCGAGTCCAGCCCCTCGAGCAACCAGTAGTGCAGCCAGCGTTGCCGCGCGGCCTCATCGAGACCCAGCCCGTCATCTAAATATGCTGCCACTCGCTTGGTCGCGAATGGCGCGATATCACTCACGATAATGTTGGCGTACTGCCGGGCACGCGCCCGGGTAGCCAAGTCGCGAGGGAGTAGCGGCGGCTCTGGGTAACGTTCGTCGAGGTACTCGATAATTGCCAGCGACTGACTGATGATGCTGTTGTCATCGTTATAGACGGGCACCATCGCCTGCGGGTTAAGCGCGCGAAATGCCGACTCATGTTGTTCGTGAAGGGACAGGTCAACATCCAGATCGGTGTAGCGGAGGTTTTTCAGTGCAAGCGCGATACGTACCCGAGACACTGAACTCGATTTCGCAAAACCGTGTAGCTCAATCATTTCTGGACTGGCTTGCCGATGCGCTGAAAGCGCGCCTAGCTGTCGTTCTGCGCAATATGGACCACAAGCCCTTCCAGAGCTTCGGTCACTTCGACCTGGCAGGTTAAACGGCTGCTTGGTTTGCGCTCCAACGCCAACTCCAGCGTGGAGTCTTCGATGTCATTGGCAGGTCCTACCTTCTCCACCCACGCATCGTCGATATAGGAATGGCAAGTACTGCAAGCACAACTTCCGCCGCAAATCGCAAGTATGCCGTCTATGCCATTTTGAATTGCGCCTTCCATCAACGATAAGCCGCACGCAACATCGCATTCCTTACGTTCTCCATTGAGCTCGACGAAAGTAATTTTCGGCATGTCTGGCAGTCCTTACTGGGTTGGAATTTTGAGCGTGCCCGGCACGCAAGCCTGGATCTCTTGGTGCGGCTTTAGCCCGCTTTCGCCAACTGCTTGAGATCGAAATCGATGTCTTGTGCTTGCGCGACGCTGAGCGTAGTGCCTTGGGTGAGGAGTTTTCGGCAAGCCATATGCTCGGCCGGACGGTTGATCGAGTCAGCGCCAACGAACGTGTTGTCACGAAAATAGAAAACTGAAAATGCCTGAGAGGCAAGATCGCCGCGCACTGCGTACTGGTCGAATGGCATACCAATTCCTGCCATTTGCAATTTAACGTCGTACTGGTCCGACCAAAACCACGGCACTTGCCGATAAGCCTGCGGCTGTCCGCACAAAGTAGCCGCGGCTACTTTCGCCTGATCGACCGCGTTCTGGACCGACTCCAAACGAATTTCGCGCTGCAAAAAGCCGTTGAAATGCATTGTGCAATCCCCCGCCGCCACAATATGCGGGTCGCTCGTCTGCGCATACTCATCGACAACAATGCCGCTGTTACAAGCCAGCCCACAATTCTCAGCTAACTCGCTGTTCGGCAACACACCAATTCCCGCGACGACGATGTCGCTCTCAATCCTCGCGCCATCGGCGAGATTAACGAGCAATCCTTGTTTGCTTTCGACAATTGATTCAACGGCACTCGAACAACGCACATCTACGCCGCGCGACCGATGAAGCTTGGCGTAAAAATCAGAGACCACGGGTGACACGGCACGCGCCATCAGGCGTTCCTGCGCTTCAATCACGGTGGCCTGCTTTTCAAGTTCGCGCGCTACGGCCGCAACCTCAAGCCCGATAAATCCGCCACCGATCACCGCCACACGCTCCGTACTAGCCAATCGCTGCAGCAGCATCTCGCTGTCGGTCAACGTGCGGACATAATAAATATTGTCGAGTTCATGTCCCGGACAGTTGAGGGGACGAACGCGGGTCCCTGTCGTTAGCGCGAGTTTCGTATATGCCAAAGTGGAGCCATCGCCCAGCACGATTTGCCGGGCCGCACGATCAATAGATTCAACCTGCGTCCGCAAGCGCACATCAACTGCAATTTTGTCGAAGTAAGCGGCAGGACGGAAAAGCAACCGGTCACGGTCCAAGTCGCCGGTGAGGAATTTCTTCGAGAGCGGAGGACGCTGGTATGGGAGTGAATCTTCTTCGCCGAGCAGGATCAGCTCGCCGTCGTAGCCGCTTTTGCGCAGCGAGTCACATACCTGCATCCCTGCCTGGCCGGCGCCGATAACGACATACGGATTCATCGCGACCTCTTCCAGCTCAGGTCTGGGTTTCCGGAATGTCGACAACCAGACCGTCAAGTTCCGCAGTCATGCGCAGCTGACAACTCAGACGTGAGCTATCACGCCGCTCAGCAGACGTGCATTCGAGCATGTCTCCTTCCATGTCCCCGATTTCCGGAAGCTCTACCTTACTACCCTGACCAACGTACACATGGCACGTAGCACAGGCGCAGCCACCGCCACACTCAGCGACAATACCGGCAATGTCGTTTTGAATCGCCGCTTCCATCAAGCTCCAGCCCAATGGCACCTCAACGGCATCTTCCCGACCGTCGGCTTGTCGGTAAATTATCTTCGGCATATCAGCTCGCTACATGTTCGGGTAGTTGGGACCGCCACCACCTTCCGGCGTCACCCAATTAATATTCTGCGACGGATCTTTAATGTCACAGGTTTTGCAGTGGACACAGTTTTGCGCATTGATCTGCAGGCGTTGCGCATCACCATCCGGAATAAATTCATAGACGCCCGCCGGGCAGAAACGTGCCTCGGGACCCGCGAAGCGCGCCAGGTTGAGAGTTACAGGCACTGCCTCGTCCTTAAGTGTCAGGTGGCACGGTTGCTCTTCTTCATGATTCGTATTCGACAGGAACACCGACGAAGGTTTGTCGAAGGTCAGTTTGCCGTCCGGCTTGGGATAGGCGATTGGCGTGCATTCGGCTGCCGGCAGCAATTGCTCGTGGTCGGGCCGATGGTGCAATGTCCAAGGCGCCTTGCCGCGCAAAATGACGGTATCCAACCCGGAGTAGACCAATGCGGGTAGCAATCCCCAGTGAAACGACGGTTTCACGTTGCGTACGCCACGCAGTTCTTCCCACAGCCAAGTCTTCTCCAGCCGCTCACTATAATCGGTTATTTCCGCACCACGTCCGGCGTTCTCATCTTCACTGGCCGCAAGCACATCAAAAACTGCCTCAGCCGCGGTCATCCCTGATTTCATCGCCGTGTGGGTGCCCTTAATTTTCGGTACATTCAAAAATCCGGCCGCATCGCCGAGCAGCATGCCGCCCGGGAAAGTCAATTTTGGAATGGATTGGAAGCCGCCGGAGCTAATTGCCCGTGCGCCGTAAGAAATTCGTCGTGCGCCCTCAAATTGCTCGCGAATCGCGGGATGGGTCTTGAAACGCTGCATCTCATCGAAAGGACTGAGATAAGGATTCTTGTAATCGAGCCCGATGACGAACCCGACTGACACCAAGTTGTCTTCGAGGTGGTAGATCCAAGCACCACCATAGGTCGACATGTCCATCGGCCAGCCAGCGGTGTGGGTGATTGAGCCAGGCATATGCTTCGCCGGATCTATCTCCCACAGCTCCTTGATCCCGATACCGTAAACTTGCGGCTCAGCGTCCTGCCGCAAATCAAAACGGTCAAAAAGCGTTTTTGTGAGAGAGCCGCGGCAGCCTTCGGCAAACAACGTCTGCTTGGCGTGGAGCTCCATGCCAAGCTCAAAATTCGGCCCTTCCGATCCGTCACGAGCACGGCCCATATCGCCGGTCGCAACACCCTTCACGCTGCCATCGTCGTGATACAGCACTTCAGCTGCGGCAAACCCAGGATAAATGTCCACTTCCAGCGCTTCGGCCTGCTCCGCCAGCCAACGGCAAACGTTGCCAAGACTGACAATGTAGTTGCCGTGGTTGTTCATCTGCGGTGGCGTGATGAACGGAAACGCGCGTTTTTCGGTAAGTAGCAAGAAACGATCTTTACCAGCCGGCGTATGTAGTGGCGCACCGCGTTCCTTCCAGTCCGGCAGCAATTCATTGAGTGCGCGCGGTTCAATCACGGCTCCAGAGAGGATATGAGCACCAATCTCCGAACCCTTTTCCAGAATACAAACGCTCAGATCGCTACCTTTCTCTGCAGCCAGCTGCTTCAGGCGTATTGCCGCCGCAAGCCCGGAAGGCCCGCCGCCAACGATGACGACGTCGAACTCCATCGCTTCGCGTTCCATGCTCAATTCCTCGTGCGGGCGTAGTAAAGCTTGCAGCCAGCTCTAGTCACCAAGAGCCTCGACCATGGCCGGAACTTCTTTGAACAAATCACCAACCAGGCCATAGTCTGCAACCCCGAAAATGGGGGCTTCCTCGTCTTTGTTTATGGCAACAATCACCTTGGAATCTTTCATGCCAGCGAGATGTTGAATCGCCCCGGAAATCCCGATGGCAATGTACAAACCGGGTGCCACCACTTTGCCGGTTTGGCCGACCTGATAATCGTTCGGCACATAGCCGGCATCGACCGCTGCGCGCGACGCGCCAACTGCAGCACCGAGTTTGTCGGCAAGCGCTTCAATAATGGCAAAATTTTCCGAACTGCCAACTCCCCGTCCACCAGAGACAATAATGTCTGCCGCGGTCAATTCCGGCCGGTCCGATTTAGTCAATTCTTCACCAACAAACTGGGATAGACCTGAATCAGCGAGTGCCTCGACTGTTTCTACTGCAGCACTGCCACCAGTATCTGCGACCGCATCGAAACCCGTTGTCCGTACCGTGATGACTTTCGTCGCATCGCTACTTCTGACCGTGGCTATAACGTTGCCCGCATAAATCGGACGCATGAAAGTCTCGTGATCTTCAACGCCGATGATGTCAGATATTTGCGCGACATCGAGTAAGGCAGCGACGCGCGGCATGACGTTCTTGCCGGTTGTCGTCGCTGCCGCGAGCACATGCTCGTAACCGTCTGCAACGGCAACGATGAGCGGCGCCAGGTTCTCGGCGAGTGCGTGCGCGTAATGTGCTGCATCGGCATGTAGCACAGTACGCACGCCCGCAACGGCGCCGGCGGCGGTCACCACGGCACTACACTCGCTACCCGCGACGATTAGGTCCACATCCTGACTGATGGCAAGCGCAGCGGCGACCGCATTCAGGGTTGCCGGGGAAAGAGCAGAATTATCGTGCTCAGCTAAGACCAGTGCAGACATGTCAAATCACCTTCGCTTCGTTGCGCAACTTGTCGATCAGCTGCTGGACGTCTTCGACTTTTACGCCGCCCTCTCGAGCCGGCGGCTCGGCGACTTTCACCAGCGTTAATCGCGGTGTAACGTCGATGCCGAGTTCCGCCGGAGCGAGTACGTCGAGCGGTTTCTTTTTGGCTTTCATAATATTGGGTAGCTTGACATAGCGCGGTTCATTAAGGCGCAAATCAGCGGTCACTACCGCGGGCATCGTCAGATTGATCGTCTGAATGCCACCATCAATTTCGCGTCGCACCTCCAGCTTACCGTCTGCTAATGCCACACCGCACGCAAAGGTCCCCTGAGGCCAGCCAAGCAAAGCTGCCAACATCTGGCCAGTTTGGTTGGAATCATCGTCGATGGCTTGCTTACCCAGGATGACCAGTTCGGGCTGTTCTTTGTCTATCACCGCCTTGATGAGTTTGGCGACCGCCAGCGGCTGCACATCTTCATCGGTTTCAACCAGAACGCCTCGGTCGACTCCCATCGCCATCGCTGTACGCAAAGTTTCCTGGCATTGCTTGGGACCGACGGACACTGCAATGGTCTCACTGGCGTTTCCGGCTTCCTGAATCCGGATGGCCTCTTCGACAGCTATCTCATCAAAGGGGTTCATGGACATTTTGACATTTGCCAAATCGACTCCGGAGCCGTCTGACTTGGGTCTGGCCTTGACGTTGTAGTCGATGGCTCGCTTTACGGCCACTAAGATTTTCATGTGTATCTCCGCAAATCTGTACTCATAATAATCCTGCATGATGACATCGGCGCCAAGCGTCAGACGCGCGGGGCTACTCTTCTACCCTACGCAGTCGAATCGGTACGGCGTAACCTTCAATGATGGCAGGCCTGACCACTTGTTGCCGGTCGTCGATAGTCGAACGATTAGTACCCGACTTCCGCTTTGCGCGAATGCAGGATCGAGCCGCAAATAATACCAATAATCACTTGGCCGCAAAAGAGCCGAGGACAAGAGCGCGCGACCCCAAGGACGCTAACAAAGCCTGGGTGGAATTTCGGAAGCCTCGATAATTCGCTGCCAGTCGGGCTATCGGCGCAACGAGAACCGAGAGATTGCGCAGACGACTGGCGGAAACTGCTCGCTGGTTGTGTTATTCCTGCTCAGCATCGAGGCACAGAGGAGCAATTTCAGTCACAAAGCGCAATAATTGCCGCCCGCAGCGCGTTGCCCCGGCTTAAGTCCGGGCGCGTGAAGTGGTGGTGATCTAGCCGACTCGCTCACATCAATCCGCCCCGGGCCGTCGCACCCCGGAGCCGAGGGATCGGTTAGGTACCCGCCCCTGCCGGTGACCTGGCGGTAAAAATGTCGAGCAGGACACTTGCCGAGGAATGATGAGCTGGGTCGATAAACGACACAACAACGATAAATGAACACGAAGGAACAACGAGTATGGGTGATCTAGGGACAACGCTAATTGCGTTTTGCGGCAATATTATTGTTGCCGGCGTAATTATTTTCGTGGGCCGATGGGCTGCAGGAAAAATTTCAGGCATCGCGGTGAGCATGATGGAGAAACGCGGCGTCGACGAAATCCTGACGACCTTTGCCGGCAACGCAATGCGAATAGCCATCCTGGCATTCGTGATCGTGGCGGCCCTCGGACAAATAGGCATCGAAACGGCTTCTTTTGTCGCCATTCTCGCCGCGGCGGGGCTCGCTATCGCTCTGGCTTTTCAGGGCTCATTGTCAAACCTCGCTTCCGGCGTGCTATTGGTCACATTCCGGCCTTTCAACGTCGGCGATTTCGTTGAAGCCAGCGGTATCAGCGGCATCGTGGAAAAAATTGAAATTTTCACCACCCAGATACGCACACCAGACAATCGGACGATCATTATTCCGAATGCTTCGATAGCAGGCGGCAACATCATCAACTATTCGTCCAAACCAACGCGCCGGGTTGACCTTGTGGTCGGGGTTGGCTATCAGGACGATCTGGATAAGGTAAGAGCGGTTCTCACTGAGTTACTGGAAGCCGACAGCCGCATCCTTTCAGATCCTGAGCCCACGATTGGCGTTGTTGAGCTCGCCGACAGCAGCGTCAATTTTGTCGTGCGTCCATGGGTTGCTGGCGCCGATTACTGGCCGGTCCATTTTGACCTCCATGAAGCCATCAAGAAGCGCTTCGATGCTGAAGGAATAAACATCCCTTTCCCGCAGCGGGATGTACATCTGCATCAAGTGGCCTGAGCATCGCTGGTTTGCGCGCACCGTCAGCTTGTGCTTGAATTCGCACCGCTGGCGGCGCGCTGGACCGCCTTTAGTTGCTTCGAGACTGCGCAACTTTGTACCGCTCTGGTCTGACCGACGCGCCAAATCTTCGTCACGATCGACCTCACGGAGCGTGACGCACCCGCTGGTGCCGCGGTCATATTTTCATTCACGGGCAACGCAATCCGGACACGCACTAATCCGGTAATTTTCGACAATTCTCTCCGCCGGTTCGATGGCTTTGGCGGCATATGACAAAGGATTCAAATGATAAATATCTATGTAGGTAATTTGCCTTACAGCGTCAAGAGCGAGGAGCTACGCGAAGCGTTTGAGGCGTACGGTGATGTCGCCTCCGCTGAGGTGATATTCGACCGCCGTACCAAACGCTCACGCGGCTACGGCTTTGTAGAAATGAACAACGACGACGATGCACGTGAGGCTATCTCCTCGCTCAACGGGAGTGATTTTCAGGGTAGAGAGTTGCGGGTAGATGAATCACAGGCCAAAGAACAAAAACCTGAGCGAGGCAACGGCGGCGGCAACGGACGCCCACGAACCGGCAACACGACTCGTCAACAGCCTGGCGAACAACCGCCGGCGTCAGGTGGTCTGTTCGGGTTTGTTAAAAAACTTTTCGGTTAGCGGCAACAAGCATGCTGAGTCGACCCGAGGCGGGAATAGCAGTACCGCCTGCCGCAGAACCTACATGGCGCAGCTACTGCGCCATGCTGGCGAGTAAGGAAGCGCATTTCTCCGCCCTTCAGGCATTGGACGAAAAGCGTAGCGACGGACACCAGCGCACCCTTGCAGAAATCGCATACATCGACCAACTGCTGGCGGCACACAGCGCGTGCGTTGCAGATTTCTCTCGTTTGATGCGCGAACTGGGCGCCAGCGACAAAACTGCTCAAGGCGCGCTACTGAGCGCCATCACCCAATTGAACAAGGATCTTGGCGACGGTGGCTCCGACAACTGAGCGCCGGCACAAGGGTCGCCCGAATTTAGCTCACTGCAGCAGTGCGCAGGCGGGCGCGCTGCGAATAGCATTCAACTCTGCGGAGCACCATCATGAGTAAAATCAAACTTTACGGCATCGCCGGTTCACGCGCGCATCGTTCCTTATGGGGTATTGAGGAAGTCGGCGTCGACTACGAACACCTACCCGTGTCGTATATGGAAGACTCCAAAACCGCAGAATACTTGGCCGTGAATCCGAATGGCAAAGTACCGGCTTTAGTCGATGGTGACCTGACGATTTTCGAATCGATGGCAATCAATCTGTATTTAGCGAAAGCTTACGGGGACGGCCTTTACCCGGATACGGCTGCGGCCGAAGCCCTGACCTGGCAGTGGTCCGTTTGGGGAATTAGCGAAATTGAACCCCTGCAGATGCAGATGATGCTGAACACGTTTCTGCTGCCCGAAGAAAAACGCAACGAGCGTACAGTTGCCTCTGCGGGACGCCAGCTTGCGCGCCCGCTGGCAGTCCTTGACGGCGCGCTCGCTGATCGCGAGTGGTTGCTTGGCGATAATTTCTCGATTGCCGACCTGAACGTAGCGGCGGTGATGCTGCTACTCGGCATGCTTAAATTCGACTATTCCGAGCACGCTAACGTGCAGCGCTGGGCGTCCGCCTGCCATGCCAGGCCTGCATTGGCCCGCGCTCAGAAGCTTTAATAGGGTCGGGACTCAAGCGCGTCGCATGATAGCCAGCGCGCCATCGCCCATATCCCCGTAGCCAGTGACGAGTCCCACTTCGGCATCGGGGACCTGGGCTCGGCCGGCGTCACCACGCAATTGCTGCACCAGTTCAACAACGTGATTCAAGCCCCACACGTGCGCCTGGGACAACAGGCCGCCGTGGGTGTTTGTCGGTAACTCGCCGCCAGGCCCAAGGCGGCCGTTCTCAACAAACGGGCCACCCTCACCTTTCGCACAAAACCCCATATCCTCGAGCTGGCGAATGACGGCGTAAGTGAAACAGTCGTAGATCTCTGCGACATCAATATCTGCCGGCTTGACTCCTGCCATTGAGAAAGCGCGCGGGGCGGCCTTGCCGAGGCCAAGGCTGGTCATATCTTCTCGTTGAGTAATCGAAGCCGGCGAATCCGGGTGGCCAGTCGCGACGCCCGCGATAAGCACCGGATGGTGTCGAAAATCTGTAGCCTGTTCAGCAGCGCTGACAATCACCGCGGCGCCGCCATCACTTTCGAGCGAACAATCGAAGAGGCGAAACGGATCGGCAATCATGCGCGAGTTCTCGTGATCACTTAGCGTGATGGGCTTTTTCATGATGGCATTATCGTTGCGCAGTGCGTGCTCACGCATTGCGACCGCGACTGCCCCGAACTGACGCACCGTAGTGCCGTAAAGTGCCATATGTCGTTGCGCCATCGGCGCGTAAATTTGAGCTGGCGCGATCATGCCGGTCGCAAGCTCGAACTCTGTGACGTAGTGAAATTGAGGCATCTGATGAATACGCGCACCGGCTTTGTTTGAGCCAGCACTGACGTTGCGCCCGAACGTAATGAGTACGTTTCGACAAACCCCATTTGCGACTGCCATTGCGGCACATTGCAGTGCCATCACCGGACTGGCTCCGCCGTGCGGAATAAGTGCAGAGAAACGTAAATCAGGAATCCCGAAGTTATCAACGAAATCCTCGGCTATCCCGCTAACGATGCCAATTGGAATGATGCCGTCAATATCGGGCGGCTTAAGTCCTGCGTCAGCAATCGCGGACAATGACGCCTCGATTTGCAGCTCGAACGCCGTTTTAGTTGCGCCGCGCACGTAGGCGGTCTCGCCGACGCCACTGACACAGGCTTTATCGGACAACGACATAGTTGGACTTCCTTTAGTTGCTGAGCTGTTCAGACGCGCCGTTTCGATCTGGCTTTGGGCAAAATCGCATTACCAATGATTTGTTTCATGACTTCAACAGCACCGCCGCCAATTCTGGTCATGCGCGCGTCTGCAAAAGCCCGCGCTATGGGATACTCCCACATGTAGCCCCAACCGCCGAACAGCTGCAAGCAGCGGTCCATGACCCGTCCCTGCAATTCGGTCGTGACAAGTTTAGCGGCTGCTGCGTCGGTAGCATCGAGTGCACCCTGCAGGTGAAGCTCAGTGCACCGATCAACGAATACACGCTGGGTGAGAATATCGGCATGCAAATCGGCAAGTTCGAAGCGCGTATTCTGAAAATCAGCCAAGGTGTGACCGAACATCTCCCGCTCGGCGACGTACTCGATAGTCCAGCCCAAAGCGGCCTCCGCACTAGCTACTGCCCTAATCGCCTGAATCAAACGCTCTTGTGCCAGTTGCGTCATCAGTTGGGCAAAGCCATCGCCTTCCGCGCCAAGCCGATTCGCCACCGGCACGCGCAAATCGCTGAAGAACAGCTCCGAAGTGTCTTGTGCCTTGCAGCCTAATTTTTCCAGCTTACGGCCACGTGTGAATCCGGGGCGGTCCGTTTCAACCAGAATCAGACTTACCCCTTTAGCCCGAGCCGTCGGGTCCGTTTTCGCGGCGAGCAGCAATAGATCGGCCGTGTGGCCATTGGTAATAAATACCTTCTGGCCGTTGATCACATAATCGTCGCCATCCCGTATCGCTTGAGTTCGCATCGCCGCCACATCGCTACCTCCGGATGGCTCGCTCATCCCGAGTGCGACTACGGTCTCGCCCCGCGCCATGCGCGGTAACCATTTCAGCTTTTGCGCCTCGCTGCCAAAATCCACCAAATAAGGCGCCACGATGTCTGAGTGCAGAAAAAATGACGGGCCAGTGGCACCGGCGCGCGCGAACTCTTCGATCAGGATCGTGCTGTGCAGAAAGTCGCCTCCCATGCCGCCGTATTCAACGTCAACGTTGCAACACAGCATGCCGAGTTCGCCGGCTTTGCTCCAAAGCTCGCGGGGTACTTGTCCTGCCTTCTCCCAATCAGCGTGATTGGGCGTCACGTGTTCGGTGACGAAGCGCTGTACGCTGCTGCGAAAAATGTCGTGCTCGGCGGAAAATAGTGTCCTCGGAATCATCGTGTACTCACTGCAGAAAAATGCCTGATAGAGGCTAAGCGGGTGCTATTCTGAATGTCGGCGTCTCGCCTCGCACCGACCGATTCGCGCACTGGCGGGCCGATTTTCTTGCAATCGTGCGCGCAGATACCCGTTACGAAACTAGCGCCCCTTCCATTCCGGCGCGCGCTTTTCCGCGAACGCTTTCGAGCCCTCTCGAGCGTCCTCAGAAGCGATCACTGGGCCGGTAATTTCCTGTTGGCGAGCGAACATTTCGTCGAGCGGCCAATCACGCTGCTCTACCAACACGCGTTTGCTGGCCGTGATCGACAAGGGGGCGTTACAGATGATGCGCGCAGCAAGCGCGCGCGCTTGCGCGAGTGCCTCTCCGGGTTCGGTCAGAATGTTAACCAGGCCGAAGCGCTCTGCCCGCTCAGCGTCAATCATGTCACCGGTCAGAGCTAGCTCCATCGCTATTCTGGGTGGCATCAGGCGCGGCAAACGGAGTAGACCGCCGGCGCCTGCGGCAAGTCCTCGTTTAACTTCAGGAATGCCGAACTTGGCGTCGCGTGAGGCAACCGTCATGTCACAGGCCAGCATCGCTTCGCAGCCGCCTGCCAACGCATACCCCTCCACTGCGGCGATGAGCGGCTTGGTCGGCGGCGTCATGGTGATACCAAGAATTCCCCGTCCTTCGATGCGCATCGTTTCGCCGCGCACGAACGCTTTCAGATCCATACCAGAACAAAAGCTCCCTCCGGCGCCGGTCAGAATGCCAACCTGCAAATCGTCGCGCGAGTCGAGTTCGTCGCATGCAGCGCACACACCCAGCGACACCGCTCGGTTAATCGCATTGCGTGCCTCCGGACGATTAATGGTTATGACCATCAGACCGTCCTCACAATCAACCAATACTTCAGACACGTGACTCACTCCTTCTATCGAAACATACAAACTCTGAAACTGTTCCGGCTACTCGCCGCTGCCCAACCAGCCACCATCCACGGGTAGTACCGCCGCGGTCGTGAAACTCGACGCGGCGCTCGCAAAGTACAACGCAGCGCCGATGATTTCTTCGGGTTTACCACCGCGCTTAAGCGCCATACGGGCCGCCCTTTCTTCGAATACCTCCATATCCCACGCTTTCGAAATATCGGTGAGGAAGGGACCGGCCATGATGCAATTCACGCGCACGTTGGGTGCGTAGGCATGTGCAAACGCACCTGTGATCGCGTTGAGTCCGGCCTTCGCTGCGCCGTAGGGCTGCGAGCCTGGGCTTGGCGTCACGGATGCCGTGCTTGAGATATTGATGATCGACCCGCCATCACCTTCGTGCATACGCTTGCCGACAACAGCCATCAGGCGAAACGGCGCTTTCAGATTGATTGCAACTACTTTATCGAACAACTCTTCTGACACCTGGTCGAGTGACGGATACAACGGTGACATGCCGGCATTGTTAACCAACACGTCGACTTTGCCGAAATGCTTATACACCGCCTCCACCATCCCGTCGAGTTCTCCCCAGCGCCCCACATGACAAGCAAATGGGAACGCCTTGCGCCCGAGTGCTCGCACCTCGGCGGCGACCGTCTCGCACTGCTCGAGCTTGCGGCTGACGATAGCGACATCGGCGCCCTGTTCGGCAAATGCCAGGGCCATCTGGCGACCGAGGCCACGACTACCGCCGGTAATCAAGGCTACTTTACCGCTCAAATCAAAATGATGACTGCTCAAATGAGACTCCTTAGCGAATTAAATTCAAACCTGTCTGGCGTTTGCGCCAACGCTCAGATCAGATGGTATTGCAGAGTACCTGTAGAAAAGCATTCGACCAAGCGAGGGCGCGGGGCGCAATCAATTTCAGTTGAATCACTGGTCGTGGAATGCCCGCTTTCGCCCGACCGGCTGTTTCCTCAGGAGAAATGAAAAGCAAAAAAAGGGGCCGTCGTGGCCCCTGAATGTTGCAAACATGTCGGTTGCGCTAGCGCAACCGACATAACTGTGTGGGAGGAACCAACTAAGGTTAATCCACTACCTCATGAAAGACTGAAGCGCGTCGCCGTAAGTATCAGCGAGCGGTAGATGCGCAACATCCTGCAGCGCCGGCGCGGTGAAGTCGTGGTTGAGCGCCGCGTTTTCAAGCGCCGCACGTTCACCACGGAAAATCAGCCCGAGCGGCAGCCGGCCCTCTTCACGCAATTCGCTCATGCGCACAAATGCAGCAGCACGGTTAGTCGGGTCGTAACCCGCTTCCGTGTCGCAGTCGTAGACGCTACTACGCCATTCGCGATAGGTATCGTTGTAGGTGACGCAGGGCGAGAGTACTTCAAGATAGGACATGCCGTGTCCCGCTGCCGTGTGTTGAAGCGCTGCTGTGGTCAGTTCAAGCAACTGCGCCGGGTTACCGCTGTAAGCACGGGCTAAAAAGGTCGAACCTGGAATACTCAAACCCAACATGATCGGATCGAGATCCTCCTCAATATTGAGACCATAGCCATTCGGGCTGGTTGGCGACGGTTGGCCCTTGGTGAGGCCATAGGTACCGTTGTTCATCACGATATAGGTCACGCCCGGATTGCGTTTGAACGAGTGCATTAAATGCCCACCGCCGATCGCGTAGCCATCGCCATCGCCGCCGACACCGATCACAGTCAATTCTGGATTCGCAAGTTTGGCACCGGTGGCAGTCGGCATCACGCGCCCATGCAGGGCGTGGTAGCCGTAGCAAGACAGATTATTCTGCAGCGAGCCGGAGCAGCCAATCCCTGCAATGACCATCCGTTTGTGGGCTGGTACGTTCAGTTCATCGAGCGCGTTAACTAGTGCTTGCAACACACCGAAGTCTCCGCAGCCAGCGCACCATATAGGACGAGCGGGTGTAAATGTTTTGGTCATGCGACGTCAACCTCCTTGATGCCTTCCGCGTTCAGTACGTGGGCGACAATTTCGTCGGCACTCATCGGAGTGCCGTCATATTTGAGAAAACTATTGATGCGAGATTCATCGCCACCCTGGGCAATGATCAGCTTCGCCAGTTGTGCGGTGGCGTTGTATTCGACGACATACACGGATTTACAGCGACGCGTGAACGCAGCGGTTTCTTCCAGCATCGGGAATAAGGTACGCATTTGATGGTACTGCGTATGGACGCCCTGCCCAGTGAGGATATCCATGGCTTCAAGGATGACCCCGTAACACATCCCAACGCCAATGAAGCCGATGTCGGCCGTGTCAATGCCGTGGTGCACTGCACGCGGCAAATCGTCGCGCATGGTGATCATTTTGCGTTGGCGCTTGTCCAACATACGCACGCGATTCGTCGGGTCGGTCGATACCAGGCCGAACTCATCATGCTCATTACCGGTCACTAGCGACATGCCGCCCGGAGTTCCTGGTGCTGCGAATGCCGACACGCCGTCGTCTTCAAACGCGTAGCGTTTATACACGTCCGCTTCAGCGAGAGCGTCAGCGTCGAGACGTTTGCCGCGATCGATGACAACATCATCAAGTGCAACTGGATCGATAGACGCCAGGTTTTGCGATAAGCCCTGATCGAGCGCCATGAATACCGGCAATTGATACTTGTCCGCGATATTGCAAGCTGCCACGGTTAATTCAAAACATTCTTGTGGATTGCCAGGCGCGAGGACGGCGCGGGGGAAATCTCCGTGCCCCCCGTAGACCAGCAGGTTGATGTCGCTTTGCTCAGGCTTCGTGGGCATGCCCGTGCTTGGTCCACCACGTTGAGCATCAACGACCACCAGGGGAATTTCGCCCATACCCAACTGGCCAATGCCTTCCTGCATCAATGACAGACCGGGCCCACAAGTCGCGATCATCGTACGTGTGCCAGTGAGTGCCGCACCGATGGCCATATTAATCGCCG
The DNA here is from genome assembly GCA_002292285.1 of Proteobacteria bacterium UBA981. Taxonomy (GTDB): domain Bacteria; phylum Pseudomonadota; class Gammaproteobacteria; genus UBA981. The sequence goes on along the minus strand of DBBP01000004.1, from coordinate 85,221 downwards.
ACAATTCGTCCTCAGCCTGGCGAACAACGCCACCGTACTTCGGCAACCATTTGTCCAGCCACTCCATCACATCGGTCGATGGGGTAATTGGATAACCGGCGAAAAAACGTCCGCCTCCAACGAGGAAACCAAACGCGACTGCCTCATTGCCAGTGATCTGCATGCTCGGGTGAGCATCGGAGCTGACGATGTCATAAAGGCCGGCGTCAGCCGTGAGCCCCGCTTCTTCGGACAACTTTAATCCGACATCAAGAGCCGCGAGGTTGTACTTGAGCTGCTGCGCGCCACGGCGGGCGAAACGCTTCTCAAACGAATGGTGCATCTGTTCATCGTCTAGACCGAGCAGGCGCCCGATGACCGCAAACGAAATGCTGTTTTTGTAAATATCTCGGCGAAAATTCTTCACCGCGTGGCGGCTGAGCGGCACGCCAATACGGCGTGCACCGGCCGGCACCCCGCAATCCTCGGAGAGTTCCCCGCCGGAGTTGTCGTAGATCACAACACTGCGATCATTGAGGCGGTAGGCGTGCTTGTTGACGGCAAGCAAGTCAAAGGCAACCAGCAGGTCGATGTGGCTACCAATGCACAAACGTTCGCCGTCATAGGCCCGCAGAGTTGCCGCAGTAATGCCGCCCTTAATGCGGGAGAGTACGTCGCGCTCGGTGTAGATACGCAATCCGCTCGTCCGCAGTACGTCGGCAAGAATGTTAATGACTGTTAGTGAGCCGTCGCCACCTTGCCCGGAGACAATGACGTTCAGGTCTGTCAAACGTAGTTTGGTCTGGCTCATGCTGAACCCTCCTTGGATGCATCATCTGCTGGTGCGGCAGCGACTTTTTTCTTCTTCTTGGGTGGTGGTGGCGGTAACGGTCGCCAGTCTTTCGGTGAATTGCCATCTTCCCAACCACGATAGAAATTTTTCGGGTCGAGATTGCCAATTTCCTCGCGCTCCAGGTGTGTCGGCATCAAAGCTGGCAACGGCCGATTACGCTTGTAAATTGACAGCCGCGCAACCAGATCTTTGCCCTTCGGCTCTTCTTCGAACTCTTTGGTCTCGACCCAGCCATCGGCGACCAAGGCCTGCCATGCCTTGTGACCAGCCTCGGTACGGATGACGGTAAACGTCCAGCCATCGATGCCAATGCCGCCCATACCGATATCAGCGTTGTCCGCCGAATAATCCATGCAATACAGACAGGCGGGACGCGCGTATTTACCAAAGGCCTTCAGTGAGCGGGTGTCTTCACGGCCGTCGCGAAGCTTAATTTCAATCTTGCCCTTGATATTGATGTTGACGATGTCGCGCTTGGGCACCTCCATCTCTTCAGCCAGCCAATCGATGCCTTTCTCGGTGAACGATTCCGAGCAAAACAATCCGATCACTAGGCTGATGTTTTCGCGGTACCACTCGGCCACATCCAGGCGGATGCTGGAATGCTGCTGTTGGCGAACGCCGTCGACCTGACACGGAACGCCGACAACTGCGAGCGGCGTGATGTTCTTTTGCATCGCTTCGACAAGTGCCAGCGTATTGGGTTGGTAGGTGTAACGCGACCGGGCACCAGTAAGAATTTGCGCTTCTGTGGTCTGTAACATCGAGGAACCCATTTGCGGGTTCTCAGCGTGCTCTTCGCCGGCGACTACGCCGCCGAGTGTGCCGTTACGCATTCCGTGAATCAGCAGGGCAGAACAAACACCGCCGTCCTGGCCTGAATCCGCCCAGGCTTTGTCGGTCGCACGCGCATATACGCCGTAAGCGTAGGGACCGAACCCCTCGTCTTTAACCGGTTCCATGAGACCGATTTGCTCATGCAAATCCTGATCGGTCGGGCGCAATACGGGACATACGTCGACGCATAGCTCGCAGTACACGCAAGCATCATGGCGGGTGTCTTTGGGCTTTTCATCAACGTAATCGAAAACGTCGACCGGACAAATCGTGACGCAGGCTGCACAGCCTATGCACTTGCTCGGCGTGACGACCTCGTCCATCAACATATCGACAGCTTTGAAGCCGCCGCGGTTGTATTCAGAGCGCCAGGCGTACGCCCACTCGTTCGGGTCTGCGCCTTCGTCCAGCAGCTTGTGATAGCGGCCTTTCACTTCATCGGTGAGTTGATTGGGATCCAAAACAGACTCCTATAGATCGTTACGGGTTAATTTGATTGCTGCGTTGCTTGCGACGGCAAGTGAGCTAAACTCGCTCCCCAACTGGTCTTAGTCCGGGCTCTTGATTGCATATGGCGAAATCTGCCAAAGCGACCCTGCATCGCGATGCGTGGCTTAAGAAAGCGCTCGACGTGCTGTTCTCGCATGGTATCGGCAGTGTCAAAATCGAAACTCTCGCGCGCGAACTCGATGTCACTAAAGGGAGTTTTTACTGGCATTTCAAAAATCGAGAAGAGTTGCTGTGTCATGTTGTGGACTGGTGGCGCGATAATCAATTGGCGTTCATCGATGGGCTGGATATCAGTCACATCAATGACGCTCCCAATCTGATCAAATCCGTAATCGACTTCACTGACCAAACCGACGACTCCCATCATGATAGCGCCATGCGCGAGTTCGCGCGCTTTAACGACTACGCCGCTGCTGCAGTCGCGCAAATCGACCACAGTCGCATAAATTATTTGTGCGCTTTGTTTACCGCCGCCGACTTTGACGACGCCGAAGCACTACTGCGGGCGCAGGCGCTGTATTTCTACCAGGTTGGCGAATATACGACCTCGCTCAATCTCAGTGACGATTTGCGCGACGAGCTCGCAGAGCGTCGTTTCCGCCTCCTCATTGCGCGCCCGCCTGAGGCGAAATGATGGGTTAGAAACGCAGTGCTAAGTCTTATTCAACAGCCACTTATCAATATCACTTCGGCAGCCACCGTACGCTAGCGTATGGACTGGCGACAAAGTTTAGTGGGCGGCATGGCGGAATGCAACGATTGCGCGCTTCAGTACCCCGCAGCCTAGATCCTGCAGCAGCAGATCGTCTGGGGCAAGAACGCGCCGCCAAACCAAGCGTTATCTGCCGCGCTATTCGGTACTCATTGCCAGCACGCGACTAACGGCGGTGAGGCCGCGGCCCGACTCATCGCACCACCGATTAAACGCGTCCTGCACAGCCTGCAGATCGCGTTTGGAGGTCGGCGCTTTGGTCACCACGCCTTCGGCAACCAGAACCTTGCACACATCGCTAGTGAGCAGGAAGGCTTCAAGCTCCATGCGTCGTAAAAAATATTGTGCCGAACGACCGCCCATTCGGCTCGCGCACTTCTTCAACACATCCAGTAAGCCAATGTAGTTGTTGCTCGGCCAATGCGCGAAAAAATGTCCCGCGCTACCGTGCTCGGCAGCCACATCCAGAATAAAAACCGCATTCTCGCGCATAGCGCGCATTTTGGTGTGGTGGCGAATCAGATTTTTGTCGCTGAGGCGCTGCTCGAAATCGATCTCAGACATGTACGCCACCGCATACGGGTCGAATGCCGAGAACGATTCCTCAAATGCAGGCCACTTCGCGTCAACGATGCGCCAGACGAAACCCGCCTGGAATACGCTGCGTGTCATTTCCGCGAGCCAGCGGTCGTCGCTGATACGGGCCAGAGCCTGGGTGGACTTGGTATTTGGAATCAATGCTTCCAAAACCTCCTCTCCGCCTTTGCGCTCGGCCGCCCGCGCGTACAGATCGGCGAACTTTCTCATTGGGACGCCGCCCCCTAGCGGTGCAGACCGCCGTCAACCGTAAATTCACTACCCGTACAGTAGGAACTTTCGTCGCAGGACAAGAACAACACCAGTTTTGCGACTTCCTCGGCTTCGGCCGTGCGACCGAGCGGAATCAGGCGCATGACCTTTTCCATCTTGCCAGACACAACGGCGGGCGTTTGGCTCATCATTTCCGTGTCAATGAAACCAGGGTGGACAGAATTGACTCGTACTCCAAAACGCCCCAGTTCCTGGGCAGCAGTCCGACTCATGCCACGTACTGCCCATTTGCTCGCCCCATAGGCGAACGCACCGGGCGCGCCCTCGAGTCCCGCGAGAGAGGAGATATTGACGATCGCGCCGCTACCTGCATCGCACATGGTCGGCGCCACGGCCTGCATACCGAGAAACACACCCTTTTGGTTGATAGCAATGATGCGGTCGTAATCTTCTTCGCTGGTATCCAGCAGGCGCGCTACTTTAAACACGCCTGCGTTGTTAACCAGCACGTCGATGCGACCGTGCTCAGCCACGATCGCACTAACGATCTCAGTCCAGCGCGCCGCGCTGGTGACATCTTGGGCCATAAAGCGCGCACCTAACGCGGTAGCAGTCTTCTCGCCCTGCTCCTCAAGTACATCCGTGATGTAGACGGTCGCGCCTTCGGCGATGAACAGACGCGCCTCGTCAGCGCCCTGTCCGCGTGCGCCGCCGGTTATCAGCGCGACCTTGCCTTGTAATCGTCCCATTTTATTACTCCTGCTCCGTGATTTTTTGGTTTGGCTTCTAGCGTCAACGATCGGAGCTATTCAATACACCAGTTTCGACCAGCGTATCGATGCGCCCGTCGTCGTAGCCGAGCACGTCGCCAAGAATCGCGCGATTGTGCTCCCCGAGCAGAGGGGCTGTACCCGCCGAATAATCACTTTGGCCTGAAAATCTGAGCGGAAAACCTGGCAGCATCAGCGATCCAAGAATCGGATCCTCGACCGCCCGAACCATACCTCGCTCGAGAAAATAAGGGTGATGAATCGCGTCGGCCGGATTTAACACTGGCCCGCTTGGCACGCGAAACTCGTCGAGGCGTTTGAGTGCTTCGACATCGTTTGGAAAGCTCGCCAGCCAAGCCTCGATCACTGGTATCAATTCGGCCTGATTGGCGGCCCGGTCGTTGGCGAGCGCGAAACGAGGATCGGCTTCCAAGTCCGGACGGTCCATTGCCCGGCACATATTCGGCCATTGCAGTTGCACGATCAGCAGCGCGATGTGCCCACCAGGCGATTTAAACACGCCGCATGGGCATAACAACTGGTGATGGCTTCCAACGCGATCCGGCACATAGGCCCCGTCAGTGATCTGATTAACCTGCAAATTGGCCTCATGCATGTGGAACAGGCAATCGACCATAGATATATCCATCCATTGGCCTTCGCCGGTCCGTTCACGATGAAATAACGCGTAGCCAATGGACGAAAACGCGTGCACGCCTGCGTTGACATCCGCCATGCCCATGCCAACAGGATGCGGATCGCCCCCCTTTGGACCCGTGACGTGCATCACGCCAGCAAACGCTTGCGCGATCCAATCGAAACCGGTTTTGTGCGACAAGGGGCTGTTGCGACCAAAGGCCGATATCGAGGCCATGACCAAACGCGGATTTATTTTCTTCAGGCTGGGGTAGTCCCAACCGCGTTTTTCCATGACACCTGGCCCATAGTTCTCAACGACGACATCAACTTTTGCGACTAACTCGCGAACCACGCGGTCGCTATCGGCGTGCTTGAGATCGAGGCACAAGCTCCGCTTACCGAGATTCTGCTGCACAAAGTAACCACTGCGCCGGTCTTTTACGGCGGGTAATTCCCGCGACGGGTCGCCTCCCGGCGAGCGCTCGACCTTAATAATGTCGGCACCCATTTCGGCCATTAATCGGGTAACCGTCGGGCCGGCGAGGTATTGGGTGAAATCAAGAACGCGGATGCCTTGCAGAATCATATAAATTCCCTTCCTAATACAACTGACAGCGCACGTCTCGCAATGCGCTTTCACAAGCACCGGAGCAAACTGTGCCGGCCGTTGAAAACTCGCCGCTAGTCTCTATCCGGAACCTTGGATGATATTGCCTGAGAGGACAACCGACTATGGAAACAATCCGTCACATCTTGCTCGCTACCGATGGTTCCGACCACGCACTGCATGCGGCACGCTTCGCGGGCATGCTGTCGCGCTCTACCAATGCCGCAATTTCGATCGTCACTGTGCATAACGATGACGCCGTCATGCTGAATGCCATGGGGCCCGCCATTTGGCCCGCCACGGTGCCGTACTCCTCCCTCACGGCCGAAGAGGTTCGCGAGACGGTCGAGACGAATGCCGCAGAAACACTTCTGCCAGAAACGACCGCAACGTGCGGAGAAGGTGCGAATATCGGCGCGGTCGTACAGCTTTGGGGGCAAGTCGCCGAACAGATATGCCAGTATGCTGATGACAATGCCTGCGACCTTATAGTTCTGGGCACACGCGGCCAATCGAGCTTCAGTAAATTGCTTCTCGGCAGCGTCAGCACGCAAGTCACCAGCCACGCCCATTGCCCAGTGACTCTGGTCAGGTAGCAGGATGACGATACCGAATACGACTTTGTTAGCGCGTTACTGGCACCACATCACTTTTGTTTTCAGCCTGTCACTGGCCTCGTTGAACAGCCAGGCCAGCGAACCCGACATGGCTGCTGTCTACGATGCAATCGCGGTGTTACTACCTGCAAGCGTGAATCCGTCGGGCGATGGCGCGGCTCGGTCGCAATCGTCGGTTGGGCCACATTTGAAAACATTGGCTGGTGCCGGCGATATTGTCGAAGCGCATGCACGCGCCGAGAGCGGTAACTTGGCCGTGCTTGATCGCCCCTATGCCCAATTGCTCGCCGACATCATCGTTTCGTTCCAGAAAAATTGGCCTGATTACGCCTATTACTCCGTGATGGAATTCAGTGACCACTGTGTCTCATGCCACGCGCGTCTACCGGTCGAGAACCAGATGTGGTTCGGCCCGCATCTCATCAAGCGCATGGACACCAACGCCTTATCCGATGATAAAAAGGCGCTGGTCTATATTGCCTTGCGCCAGATTCGACCAGCCCTAAGGTTGCTGGAGAACCATCTGCTAGCGCCCGAATCGAGTCCACAGAGCAGCATCAATGCCGGTCTCGGGCTGCGCTACCTGCGGATTGGATTGTCCCAGGCGATCAATGCGGAAGGACTGCGAAGTTTTATCGATAGCTATTTGTTGCGCAGCGATCTAACGACCGAACAGCGCGCACGATGGCAGCGTTGGAGAACGTCCCTAAGTCGTTTAGGCGGGAGTCTCGCTGGTACGCCCAATCCAGCTCGGGCATTGAAAATATTCGAAAACGTTGGGGCGCGCTGGACGGGTGGTGATGATCGAGTACGTGCGGTCGATGATCTGATCGCGGCCAATATGCTGCGTAGACACGTACAGGCGAACAGCGAGCTTTCGGCTCAAGCCCTCGCGGCACATTATTTCCAGCTCGCTACGATCGCGTTGCGCACCCGCGAACCACAACCACCGGTCCCAGAAATGGAAGTCTTGTTAACGGCGGCAATAAAAACCGCCCCCGGCAGTCCGGTGGCCGCCCGCGCCTACGCGATGCTCATGCAGTTCGGCGCTATCGGCGGAGAGCGCCTCAGCAAGCAGCATGCGACACAGCACGTGATGGATATGCGCGAATTGGGCGTACTTGCGGGTCACGCACCATGACCTGTCGCTTGGCGGTAATGTTGCTCATCTGCTGTGCGCCTATGACGGTCTTCGCCGATCCGGCCAACATCTCTCGCCTGATGTTTCGACTCGATGGTGGACCGGAGAGACGTATCGCAATCGGCCCGGATGAGGGCCGATTGGCGCATGCCGGGGACTTCAACGTGGAGATATCCGTTCAGTCGCTGCTGCCCACGAGCATTGGCAAGCGCCATTGTGCCGAGCTGATCGCGTATGACCACGACGATCGCGTCTATCGGCCGGCGATCGAATTTAATTTTGATCCGGGTATAGCCTTGCAACTGCCCTCTCGCATCAAGCGGCCTGAGACCGGTCAACTACAAGATGCCGTCCAGATCGTTGACGGCTTGTGATTCTTCGAATCTAAGGGACTGCGTTCGGCGAAGATGGGGCATTACTGCGGAGTTGCATTCGGAGACGCGCGATGTGCGGTGTGCGGTGTCGACTAGTTAGAGGGTATCGGGTCGAGAGCGAACTTCTCCGCGCGCCCCATTTTTCTCCTGTCTTATCTCTCCTTCAAGCGCAACTTCCCGCGACTGAATCCGACCGTACGCCAATTCGGCGCCGCTATCTGTTCAGTCACTGGGCTTGCTTCGGGTAGCAGCGAGATCTCGATTCCGACCGGACTGGAAATCGTCAATAATGCAGAATCGCTACCAAACTGGGTTTGCCCTACACAACCTGTCCAGATTGATTTGTCCGCTGGCCGCGCTACGCTACGCTACGCTACGCTACGCAACCAGCGTAGTCGATACCATAGCTCCCTGATTGACAGACCTAACAAGATTTCCGTATCTAAAAATACGCGTGGTATCGTCGCGACGCTGTGCGCCTAAAGATCTTCGAGTGTCTTACGCGCTTCCTCGATACCCTGGAACTCAACGTTTCCCTCGAGCGCGCGCGACAAGTGTTTCCGTGCTGCTCCTCCATTGCCTAGCCGATGATGAGCCATGCCAAGATGGTAGTACATCAAGTTTGCGTCCGGTGCCCGCTCAACAGCCTGCTGCAGAAACAATACGGCTTGTTCAAAAGCGCCAAGTTTGTACTCAACCCATCCGACAGTGTCGAGATATGCCGCGTTGGTGGTATTTCGCAGTGGCACGGCCAACGCGCGCGCGCGTTTCCAACTGGCTTCATCTTGGCGATATTCTATGAGCAGCATGGCAAGATTATTCGCCGCGAGGGCGGACTCTGGTTTCTCGGCCAAGACCTGTTCGTACTCCGACATCGCAGCGTCGAGCTGGCCTGTTTTTTCGAGGTAGCCTGCCAGGCTGGTAACCAGCAACGGTGCGCCGTTAGTCGCCTCAACGCCCTGCTTCATCAAAGTGAGGGCTTCGCTTTCGCGTTCACTTGCGATGTAGAGACTGGCCAGATTGCGATATGGAATCGGCCAACCGGGGCTCAGCTCAAGGGCAGTCTTGAACTCGGTTTCAGCAAGCTCACGCTGCGCATCGGCCAAGTACAGCTCACCAAGCAGGTTACGCGCGACAAAATGGGCAGCCATTCCGGTAATCACTTCTTTCAACTTCGCAATGGCATCTTCGGGTCGCTTCATAGCGACATAGCTCTTCACCATCTGGGCAAGTGGCTGCACCGCCTGCGGTGAGATATCCAGAGCCGACTGGAACTCGCCGATACTGGCCTCAAACTCGCCCTCGGCCTGACGGACCAGGCCCGCGAAGTGATACCCTTTTACGCCTTGCGGGTCGACTGTTTTTAGTTGCTCGGCAACTTCTGCACCAGCTCCGAAACGTCGCTGCGAAACCAGCAATTTAAATTTCCCCTCGAGCGCGGCAATATCATTCGGGTTGCGTTCCAGCACGCCATCGAGAATCGACAGCGCTTTCAGAACATCGTCACGGGCGATATGGAAGTTGGCCAGATCTAACGCTATCGCGGTTGCCTCGGGATTATTCTTCAAGCCTTCCTTCAGAACTTCGCCAGCGAGATCGGATTCCTTGTTGGTCTGATGGGCGCGCGCCAGCAAACGTACTGCAGTGATCCGTCTGGGTTCGTCTCGCAACACCGTTCTAAGATCGGCGATGGCACCGCTTGTGTCACCGTTATTCAACAACAACGTGCCGCGCAAGGTCAGTGCCTCTGGGTTACGCGAACTTTCTTTGAGTACCTCGTCGACCAGAACGCGAGCCGCGGGTAAATCCTGGAGCTGCGTTTTCAACACCGCAAGTCGCACCTTGGCGCCGATCAAATCGGGACTGTCCGGCGCCAGTGCGTTTATCAAACCCTCGTAGAGCGCAACCGCTTCATCGCGTTGATTTGAGGCTTCGTACACTTTGCCTAGCGCGAATTGATAGCGCCGCTCATCAGGTTCGTTGGCAATCATGAGGCGCAATTCGTCGATCGCCTTATCGACACCCTGCGTACCCGATAGGAATTCAATATAAGCGAGCTTCGCACTCTGCTCTTCAGGAAAATCCTTAACCGCTAGTCGCAGGACCGCGCCGGCTTCGTCAACCTGATTCAGACCGATCAGAAAGCGCGCATAGGCTTTGCGGTAAGCCAGGATGTCCGGCTCGACAACAATGACCTCCTGGTGACGCAGAAAATTCTTCTGCCCTGAAACATCCACGAAGTAATCGTTCGCATCCAGCTCCTTCTGGCTAGTATTGCGAATCATTCGAAAGCGCGGCGTCAGATTGAGTCAATAGGTTGGGCGCTTGAAAACCCCTTCCATCTCAAGTTTATTGACCGAAGCTGCAAGGCCGCTAGGTTCGTGGCGCAAACGCCGATTGTCATCCACATGAACAGTGGGTGAAAACTTCGGCGTCACGGTCAATTCTGCCTGCGCCATCGGCACGGCGCATACCAGCCCGAGAACAAGGCCGATATACCGACAAAAAGCATGCGTGTATTGATTTGGCATCAGGATAATGTGGCGTTAGCGGCGAAGTTTGCGTCCGCCTCAAGGCACGACGACAACATCGCCAGGCTGCAACCGTACATTCTGGCCAAGCTGTTGCCCGTACTGGACTTGCTCGTAGTCAAACGCCAGTGCGGTTTGCCCGGCACTACCGCCACGCTATATTGAGATCTTGTCTTCCACGGCGAATACGGCCAATCCACCGGCCAGCGCAAGGGCCTGCATCACGTCCAGTGGTCGCGACATGACGTACGCGCCAGGTCTGTTGACCTTGCCCAGGACATAAATCGTGTGGCCATCGGTTTTAAGGACCTGCACGGTAATAACAGGCTCGGGAATGTATTGTTCAATACGCTGAACGATCTGCTGTTGCACATCACCAATGGTGGTGCCGGCTGCGACAATGTCGCCGGCCAAAGGAAACGAAACACCGCCATCGGGACGGACCAGCAAATCCTGTTGCAGATCCGGTTCTTTCCATACTGAGATACGCAATATGTCGCCGGGCTGTATCAGATAACCGCCGCCGAGGTCGGCATTGGCAGTTGCGCCCGAGCAGAGCAGAATCACTACGAAGAGCAGGCGAAAACAGCCATGCCACAGTGTTTTATCAATCATGTCATTTCCACTTCAATAAGAGGCAATTCGCGCTCAAACTCGCTTATAGCGATCTTCAAAGCGCACGATGTCGTCCTCGCCCAGGTAGCTCCCCGACTGAACTTCGATAAGCTCGAGCGGTAGCGTGCCCGGGTTCTCAAGGCGATGTACGGTGCCAATCGGGATGTAAGTTGACTCGTTTTCAGTCAACAAGAACGTTTCTTCACCACGCGTCACACGCGCCGTCCCAGACGCCACAATCCAGTGTTCTGCCCGGTGGTGGTGCATCTGCAACGACAAGGCGGCAGCAGCATTGACCGTGATGTGTTTGACCTGGAATCGCACCCCGGAATCAATACTTTCGTAGCTTCCCCAAGGTCGGTAAACCCGCCGGTGGGTCAGACGTTCATCACGATTCTGTTCCGCTAACCATTCGACAATCGCCTTGACGTTTTCGGTTTTGCTTTTGTCAGCGACCATCACCGAGTCGGCAGTTTCTATGATGGCGAGATTCTCACACCCGAGAGTAGCCACCAATCTGTGCTCGGCGAAAACAATATTTCCAGTTGAATCGTGGGCATAGACATCGCCGCGCGTGACGTTGTCCTGAGCGTCTTTGTCCGAGACCTCCCACAAACTCGACCAAGACCCGATATCTGACCAGCCGGCGTCCAGGGACACCACGACAGCACCGGCCCCGCCGGCCGACAAAGGTTCCATGACCGCGTAATCGATCGAATCGCTGGGACAGCGGCTAAAGGCCTCTTTGTCGAGGCGAAAGAAATCGCCGTCTCCGACCCCAGCCTCGACCGATTGCGCCGCAGCGGCAGCAATGTCCGGCTGATGCCGCTCAATCAATTCCAGCCAGACCGATGCTCGCAAAATATAAACGCCGGAATTCCACAAGAAATTTTCGCTCGCAATGTACGTCTCTGCCGTCTTTATGTCCGGTTTTTCGCGGAACGTTTGCAGTTGATGCCGCGCCGGATGTTCCTCGCCGCGACGCTCGCCAGTCTCTATGTAGCCATAACCAACCTCTGCGCGCATTGGTACGACCCCCAAAGTCACGACCTGTCCGGCATCAGCTTCAGCAACTGCAGCATTTATGGCGGCATCGAACGCCGCCTGATCGGCAATGAGGTGATCAGCGGGCATCATTACCATGATGGGGTCTTCGCCATGACGCATCGCACGGAGCGCGGCCGCAGTTAGCGCTGGCGCAGTGTTGCGTCCTGTCGGTTCGAGGATTAGATCGTTAACTGTTTGACCTGATTGCCGAATTTGTTCGGCAACCAGGAATCTGTGCTCCTCGTTGCAGACCACCATGGCACCGTCCACAGCCGTGTCTTCGGTTGTCACCAGCCTCGCCAGGGTTTGTTGCAGTAAGGATAGCTCACCGCCCACCGCAAGGAACTGTTTGGGGTAATAGCCGCGTGATAGCGGCCATAGGCGCGTTCCACCGCCGCCAGCGAGGATTACGGGCAAAACTAACTTAGAAGCGGACATAGATTTGGGCTCAAGTCCTTGGCAAATTTGACCGGCGATTCGAATACCACGGCACCCTGATCGCTCGCAATGCACTATTTATGAGCCCAGATATACCAACAAACAGTAAAAAAAACAAGGGTTAATGGGCTTAATTTCATGCTCAATAGCACTATCTGATTTATCCTTTTCACCAGATCGTCTCTAAAACTCCACAGACAGTTTCGTTGCGATCGGAGTCGCTGAGTCAATGCAACACGGCACTTCAATCGCAACGCCTACGTCGAGGCCTACACCCGTCCCTGAGCAGAGACGCAAACTTCGACGCCTGCCGGCGACCGACAAGGCGTCCGGGTCTAGATGCGCTCGCAAGTCTCACCATCCATATCAATTGCCCAGGCCTTTGGTTCAGGCATGTAAAAGAATATCCGGGCCGGTCAGAATGCGTCGCCATTGGCGACTACCGGTACGTCATATCGGAACCCCAGGGACGCTTATTTTTCAGCCCCACAGCGGACTAGCCTGGCGCCCGGCCGCGTTGACGGCTTCCCGCGACTGACTCCATCCTCGTGTGTTAATAAATTGCAGCATCCGTGCAAGGAATAACGTGGCGTGATTGGGCAATCGGGTCCACCCCCGGTCTGTGCGGCAACCTCCTGCCGTCCGGGGGACATTAGAAGACGTGCCGGCGGTCGATCGACGGGTCCAATGATAAGTCGCGGTCAAAGCGCTGCCGAACTGCTCCCTACGTTGTACCGGATGCCAAGACCGTGCTACCCAGATTGTGCGCCTGGGATGCGCACACGCAACACAACAGGACCCGACCATAACAGCGCGACACCCGCGCTACACGTCAGTGGATTTCGCCGCCGCGGGAACTCTTAAGCTTCAACTTAGTCTTGCAACTCATTAGAATTGTTCGACTGTCCCCTACCGTTTACGGCAACGTATGGGCATCACCGAATTAGTGAGCAGAGCTTTGGATACCGCAACGTCAGCCCGTGAATCGATTTTCACCCTCCGCGACTTCGTCGCGCAACGCATTATTGGCCAGGAACACCTTGTCGAACGCATGCTGGTCGCGCTGCTCGCAGACGGCCACCTGCTTGTGGAAGGCGCGCCTGGGCTCGCCAAGACGCGCGCGATCAAAGTGCTGTCGGAAGGGATTGAGGGACAATTCCATCGCATTCAGTTCACCCCTGACTTGTTGCCGGCAGATTTGACTGGAACGGAGATCTACCGACCCCAGGATGGTTCATTCGTTTTCCAGCAAGGTCCACTGTTTAACAATCTGGTTCTGGCCGACGAGGTGAACCGGGCGCCGGCCAAGGTCCAATCCGCCCTGCTTGAAGCCATGGCGGAGCGCCAAATCACGATCGGACGCGAATCTTATCCGCTGCCGGAACTGTTTTTGGTCATGGCGACCCAGAATCCCCTTGAGCAGGAAGGGACCTACCCGCTGCCCGAAGCGCAACTCGATCGATTCGTCCTGCATATCAACATTGGCTATCCGGATCGCGAAGCTGAAACGCGCATCCTTCACCTCGCTCGTGACGAAGCGCGTACGTCCTCAGCGGCTGCAAAAAGTGTCTCACCGGTTCTCGACCAGCAGCAGATATTTAGCGCCAGACGCGAAATTCTCGATATGTATATGAGTGAAGAAGTCGAGCAGTATTTGCTGGAAATTGTCTTCGCAACCCGTACCCCTGCGGCCTACGATGCGGATCTCGCGAGCTGGCTGGCATACGGTGGTAGCCCGCGCGCAACGCTCGCTTTGGATCGCACCGCACGGGCGCACGCGTGGTTGCGAGGCGAGGATTACGTCAGCCCTGCTGACGTTCAGGACGTCGCCAACGATGTTCTTCGTCATCGCATAATCTTGAATTACGAAGCCGCTGCCGATGGTATTACGCCGGATCGATTCGTCGACGAGCTCATCAGCCGCATCGCTGTACCCTGAGCGCCGCCGTGCGTTTAGCCGCGTCGCCTAGTCGGGCAGAACCATCCGCCGCCGGCCTGGCACGGGTAGAACCACAACTGCGCGAACTCATGTCTCTGGCTGCGGCCGCGACCGCATTACCACCCTGGGCCCGCAGTCTGCGCTCACGTCAACACGGCCAGTACATGTCACGGGTTCGCGGACGCGGCATGGAATACGACGAGTCTCGGCCCTACCAGCCTGGCGACGACATTCGTCACCTTGACTGGCGCGTGACGGCGCGGACCGGCAAAGCGCACACGAAACTTTTTCGCGAGGAACGCGAACGTCCGATATTTGTCGCTCTCGATTACAGCCGCAGTATGTTTTTTGCGACCCAGGGTGTGTTCAAGGCCGTTCAGGCCGCTCGGCTGGCAAGTCTGTTGGCCTGGCGGGCACAGCAAAATGGCGATCGTATTGGCGGCCTCATGTTCTCGGGACAGGAGCACCACGAGCTGCCGCCACGGCGGGGCAAGGCGGCTGTGATGCGGCTGTTAAAGCACATGGCCGATGACGCCGTGCGTTGTCGTCAGGCGCCGATCACACACAACACCGAGCAGGTGTTGACCGAGACCGCCATCCGACTGCGACGGCTTGCTAAACCCGGCAGTTTGATTTTTATTGTCAGTGATTTTCAAACATATGACGCTGCGGCTGCGAGCGAGATCGCGCGTCTCGCGACGCATACCGACGTTGCATTGCTTGCTGTTTACGATGCCTTTGAGGCCAATTTCCCCGAGATCACAGAGTCGGCGGCGTTGCGCGATAGCCGGTCGCTGCTACGCCTGTCCAGCGTCTCTGCACAGCAACGACAACGCTATGCGCAGCAATTCGATGAGCGGCACGAAGAGCTGCGGCAACTGTGCCGGGAGCAGCGCATGTTGTTTGCCGCGGTGGACAACACCAGCGATCCGCTCGCTGCGCTGATACGATTATTTAGCCGATGAACGCCGACGACCCGAGCAGTATCCCGCTGCGCGATATTCATTTGCCGGATCCAATCGGATGGTGGCCACCCGCTCCTGGCTGGTCCATCGTTCTCGGGCTGCTAGTCCTAGCGTCCGCTGGACTCGCGTTCGCTTTATGGCATCGTCATCGGCGGCGCCTGCAGCGTGCTGCATTAATGGAACTGAACCGGCTCGAAGAAAATTACCTTCACAGCAGCGATCCGCATGCGTACGCGCGCGGACTGTCGATGCTGGCGCGCAGAGTCTCAATCGCGCTGGATGATTCGTTGGCGGCTCAAACCGGACAGACCTGGTTGGACTCTATGGACGGACTGGCCAGCCCGAGGCTGACCGACGACGTCGCGAAGGTTCTACTGAAAGCACCCTACTCGCAAAAAGATGCAGCTGAAATCGCCCCTGAGACTTTCGCGCTCGCTGTGGAGTGCTTGCGCGGCTGGCTCGCAGGAACCGCCAGAGGCCGTCGTACACGGGGTACCCATGCTTAATTTCGAATGGCCGTGGGTCTTTATCGCGTTACCTTTGCCGTGGTTGCTGCGCTGGCTACTGCGGCCCGTTCCCGCGACCGATGGCGGCGTTCTGAACGTTCCGAGCTTGCAGCAGTTTCAGGTGCTATCAGGGGTCAGTGCGGCGCTGCCAGGTCGGACCAGCCATGTCCTGCTGTACGCCATCGCATGGCTGTTGCTGGTCACTGGCACCGCGCGACCACAGTGGTTGGGGGACGCGATCGAAGTCCCTGTTAATGGCCGTGATTTGATGTTGGCAGTCGATCTGTCAGAAAGCATGCGCGAAACTGACTTCGTCGTGAACAGTCGCCCCGTCGATCGACTCGAGGCGACGAAGCTGGTCGCACGGGATTTCATCGAACGTCGGGTCGGCGACCGTCTGGGGCTAATCTTATTCGGCCAGCAGGCTTACCTCCACGTGCCGCTTACGTTTGATCGAGACACGGTGCGCCAACTGCTCGATGAAGCTGTGATCGGAATAGCCGGGCGCCAGACGGCGATCGGCGATGCGCTCGGCCTTGCGGTCAAACGCCTGCGTGAAGAGGAGACGCCGCACAAGGTGCTCATTCTTATGACTGATGGGCGCAACACCGCGGGTGAAATTGAACCGTTGCGCGCGGCGGACCTTGCTGCCGAAGCCGGTCTGACCGTGCATACGATCGGGATAGGCGCCGACGAGGCGATTCAACGAGGATTCTTCGGGACGGTGCGCATAAATCCGTCGCAGGATCTCGACGAAACGACGCTCAAAGCCATCGCTGAGAAAACTGGCGGCCGGTATTTCCGGGCGCGCGACACAGCGGAGTTCGAACAGATTTATCACGAGCTCGATAAGCTCGAGCCGACCGAGCACAGCGGTGAACATTTCCGACCGCGGCGGGCCCTGTTTCATTGGCCGGCCGCCGGGGCACTGATGCTTTTCGGCTCTTTGCTACTTTCCGCGACGTTTATGCGCACGCAGCGATGATGGTGAGCGAGGCATTCCACTTTCTCAGGCCCTGGTGGTTGCTTGCCATACCCGTTTTCTGGCTATTAGCTTGGTGGTATCAGCGCAGCCTTGCACGCGGCGGCGTCTGGAAAGAGTGGGTTGACCCCGGCTTGCTGCCCTACGTTGTTGACGAAGCACCTGGCGCCGGTCAGCGCACGCGAATAGGACTACTTGGGCTAGCGACGATGCTGGCACTGGTTGCCGTCGCCGGCCCGACATGGCAGCGCATTCCGGTACCAGTCTTCCGCAATGAATCAGCACTCGTCATCGTGCTCGATCTCTCTGCCTCCATGAACGCCGCAGATATACAGCCGACCCGTCTTGAGATGGCGAAATTCAAGATTGCGGATCTCCTTAAATTACGCAAAAGCGGTCAAAACGCGCTGGTGGTATTCGCTGCGCAAGGATTCGTGGTTACGCCGCTGACCGACGACACGACCACCCTGTTAGGCCACTTACAGGGCCTCGATACATCCATTATGCCAAGCCAGGGCAGCGAACCAGCAACAGCTCTGGAGTTGAGTGCAAACCTGCTGACCCAGGCCGGCGTCGTGGCTGGACATATACTCCTCATAACCGACGGAGCGGACGAGCAAGCGCTCACGCGCGTGCGCGCTATGCTTGCGGACGCGGACTATTCGCTCAGCGTCATGGGTATCGGCACGACGCAAGGCGCGCCGATCCCAGACCGCAGTGGCGGCTTCGCGAAGTACCCGGACGGTGAGATCATCCTCAGTTCGCTTGCGGTGGATCAATTGTCGGCATTGGCGGCGAGTGGCGGCGGTCTCTACCTGGGCTTGACGACCGACGACAGTGAAATTCGCCGACTGGAACAGCATCTGGCTGGGCAGCTCGCAGACCGGGGACATCAACTGGATGATTTAGCGTCTAACCAGTGGCGAGAGTTTGGCCCCTGGTTATTACTCGCGCTATTACCGTTGGCTGCGTGTGGATTTCGTCGTGGCTTGCTTATGTCGCTGCTGCTATTTGTTCTGCCATTCCATTCTGAGCCGGCTTCGGCAGCGTGGTGGGAAACTGACGACCAGGCTGCGGCCAAGGCGTTCGCAGGGGGCGATTTCGAGAGCGCTGCGGAAAAGTTTCGCGACCAGGATTGGCGCGGTGCGGCAAGTTACAAGGCGGGCGATTTTGAGGCAGCAATAGAAAGATTCGCCGCCGCAAACGCGCCACGTGAGCACTACAATCGTGGCAATGCGCTAGCGCGCGCAGGCCGCTACGAAGAGGCTATACGTGCCTACGACGATGCGCTGGACGGCGCGCCGGAACATGCTGACGCAATGTTTAACAAACAACTCCTTGAGCAATTGCTCAAGGAGCAGGCGCCGACTGAATCCGAGCAGGATCAATCAGGCGACGAGCAGTCTGACGACGAGCAGGACGCATCTGAGGAAAATAGCAGCGACGCTGGTCAGAGCAGCGGTGGACAGCAGGGCCAGCAGTCCGACCAGCAAGCGTCTGATGGCAGCTCCTCTGGCCAATCTGAACAGCAAAATGAGCAACAAGCTGATGGGGGTAGCGACGAGCAGTCTAGCGATTCAGACGCCGATCAGGCGCAGGCTGATGCGCTCGATGGCGAGGACGATCAGAAATCGAGCAAGGATGAACAAACCCTGCAGACTTTGAGCGAATCCGAAGCCGAACGCGCTCAGGCCACGGAACAATGGTTGCGCCAGATCCCAGACGATCCTTCAGGACTGCTGCGGCGAAAGTTTCAGTACCAATACAAAAAGCACTATGGCAATGCACCCTACGAGGGAAACCGATGGTAGCCGCACGTATTCTAATCGTCCTCGTGATCGCATTGTGCAGCACAGCACCGTTGCAAGCAGCAGTGGAGTTTGACGTGACCCCGACGCCCATTGCCGCGAACGAATCGTGTCGCCTGACATACAAGGTCATCGGTGCGGTGGACGCTGAGCCCGATTTTTCCGCACTGGACGGGTTATTCGAGATCATCGGCCGCAATCGCCAAGCGTCATTAAACTGGGTGAATGGCAGGCGCGAGCAAAGCACGACCTGGACGCTCAGTGCGATAGCGCGCGAAACTGGTAAACACATCATTCCCGCGATTTCTTTCGGCCGTGAGAGAAGCGAACCGCGCGAAATTGAGGTTATTGCCGTGGCCCAGAACGACAGCCCGAGCGGTGCCGATATCATCGTTGAAGTCGAGGTCGACACCACTTCACCGTATGTCCAACAGCAGGTTATTTATACGGTCCGTTTGTTTCACCGTATTGAGCTCAGCAGCCCACGCTTTTCGGCCCCTGAAGCCAGTACTGAGGCAATCATCAAGCCGCTCAATGACGGGCGCCAATACATCCAGACCATTAACGGGACCAACTACGAAGCGTTCGAAAGTCGCTATGCGGTTTTTCCGCAACGAAGTGGACCGCTGACACTCAGGCCACTCGTTCTGACCACTCAGGTGATCACCCGCACGCGCTCTTATTTCGACCCGTTTTCGCAGGCTCTGCAGACCCGCAGAGTGGAATCGGAAGCACTGGAGCTTGATATCCGACCTGTTCCCGCCAACTTTCCGAGCGGCGCTGCATGGCTACCAGCCAAGCGGATTCGTCTCCATGAGGAATGGGTACCCGACGCGACGACGGCGGAAGTCGGCTCCCCCCTGTCGAGGACAATTTTCTTATGGGCTGACGGCTTGATTGCCAGACATTTACCCGAACTCAAACTGGACGCGCCCGCCGGCAGCAAAATTTACCCCGATCAGGTGCAAAGCAACGATAAAGACACGGCGTCCGGTTTTACCACCGTGGTGCAACAAAAATTTGCCCTCATCGCCGGCACGCCCGGGAGTACCGAATTCGCTCCGCTGTCGATACCGTGGTGGAACACCGATACCGACGAACTCGAAACCGCTACGCTGCCTGCACGACGCATGGAGTTTTTCGCGGGTCAGAACAATGCACCGCTGCCTGCGCCGATCGGCGATGGGTCCTCGAGCGCGTCAAATTCGGATGAGATACGCGCTGGGGCGCGTTCGAGTCTTGGGGACCG
The DNA here is from genome assembly GCA_002292285.1 of Proteobacteria bacterium UBA981. GTDB lineage: Bacteria > Pseudomonadota > Gammaproteobacteria > UBA981. Next base: position 65,292 of record DBBP01000004.1, on the reverse strand, counting down.
CGCCGTGGCTGGATTCCTGGCGATCGGCTGGCTTGTCACTATCCTCGCGTGGCTACGCNNAGCGCGCGGCGCGGCGAGCCACTAGGGCTTCCCAAAAAAGACTCAGGTGCTAGTGCGGACAAGGCCCGACGGCCCGAGCCTGATTTACGTTCCGCGTGCGCGAGCAACAATGCCGCTGCGGCGGCGCGGGCGCTTCGCGCGTGGGCCACGACGCGCGCTGGGGTCGGTGCCGTGCCGGCCAAATCTCTCCGACAAGCGCTCCTGGCAGCCAACAGTCCTGAGTTGCGCCACCAAATCGCTCAGCTCGAGCGGGCCCTGTATGGGAATAGCGTTGAAACATGGCGCGGAGCGCCGCTTTTAGAGGCGTTTGGACGAGAGCCCGCGGCCGCAGACCAAGTCACGGCGGATGAATCTACCCCCTTGCCGAGGCTGTTCAGACTGGCCACGCGATAACACCAAACTGGTCACAAATTTGAGGTAAACCTCCTCGAGAGCGCAATTTTCGTTATCACTCGCCGCAGCATGTCGCTACACTCAGGGCGTCTGGCCTAAATTATAAAAACTACTCGGGCCTACCATGCGAGGAGAAGAAAACGATGAACGCTGCGGCCGCGGCGGTTCTGGCTGTTGATGATAACGCCACGATCCGCAAAGCCATATCAATGCGACTAGGTGCCAAAGGTTTTAACGTCGTCACCGCCCCTGACGGCCCGCAAGCCTTGGAATTGTTCGAACATAACTCGTTCGATCTGGTCATCCTGGATCTGCAAATGCCCGGTATGCGTGGAGACGAGGTGCTGCGCCGCCTGCGCGAGCAATATTCGTCCACTCAGCTACCCATCATCATGCTGTGCGCGAGCGACAATAAAACCGACATTAACCACAGTCTCGATCTTGGCGCCAACGACTACGTAATTAAGCCCGGCGATTTACCAATACTCATTGCCCGTATCCGAACACAACTGGCGCTGAAAGAAACTGTCGCGCGCTTGCGCGAGCATAGCGAGCTGATGAGCGATGTGTTCTCACTCGAGACGGCGCCCAGCCAAAAGCGGAATGCAATCTTTCCGCGCGACACCGCCGCATTGTTGAATCGCATCGACACCGGGCACAGTATTCCGTTCGACGTCTTGCACGACAACACACCAATGACCTGTTTCACCCTGACAGGGAACGGCACAATCCTATACGCCAACAATTTTGGCGCCCAGAACCTCGGCTATCGTCCAGAGCATTTGATCGACCGGCCGATGTTGGATTTATACGTCACCGATGATCGTCCATTAGCCCACGAAAACCTGGCTAGCGCTGCCGAAACACCTGGACGGGTGCATCGTTGGGATATCAGGCACATAAAAAAGAACGGCCAAGTCGTTTGGATGCGCAACACGGCCCGTGCCGTATTCCATAACATGCAGACGCTGGTGTTAGTGACCTGCGAAGACATTAACGACACTTACCGACTTAGCGAGCAGCTTTCATTTCAATCGCAGCACGATGATTTGACCGGGTTGTCGAATCGTAAATCTCTCGAACAACGTCTGTCCCAGGTTATCGAAAGCGCGCATAGTGAGCGGACCGACCACACTCTCGCGCTAATCGATCTGGATCAATTCAAGCTGATTAACGACACCTGTGGAACTGATGCCGGCGACGAACTGCTGCGACAAATCGCCCGCTTGCTCAAATCTGTCCTGCGCAAGCGCGACACCATAGCGCGCGTCAGTGGCGATGAATTCGCGGTCCTTATCGAAGACTGTTCTGCCGCAGACGCGTTATCGGCCAGCGAAACCTTGCGCCGCGCCATCGAGTCGTACGATTTCAAATGGAGCGGGCGCCATTACAAACTCTCTGCAAGCATCAGCATCGTTCCGATTAACTCGCAGTGCGATTCTTCAGGTACGGTTCTCGGCATGGCTGACACCGCCTGTTTCGCGGCCAAAGATTCCGGCCGCAATCGTGTACATGTCTACGAATCGAGCTCGACACCGGTGGTCGCGCGGCATGGAGAGATGCGCTGGGCGACTCGAATAAATGATGCGCTCGCCGAGAATCGCTTCAATCTTACATTCCAAACGATTTCGCCGCTTTCTAATACCGCTTCGGCCGGTGTCCATTACGAAATCCTGCTCCGCATGCGGGAAGTTAATGGCGAGGTCATCATGCCGGGTGAATTCCTGCCAGCTGCGGAGCGTTACAACCTTTCTGACAAGCTCGATCGTTGGGTGATCAGCAACCTGTTCAGCTGGTTTGGCCATCGCCCTAGCGAGCTGGAACGAATCAGTCTTTGTTGTATCAACCTATCGGGCAATTCCATCGGCGACGACAACATGCTCGCATTCATCCTCGAACAATTTGCTCGCGGCATCGTACCCGCTCATAAAATTTGCTTTGAGATTACGGAAACCGCCGCCATCGCAGATCTCGTGCAGGCGACCCGGTTTATCCAAGAGCTTAAAGACATCGGATGTTTATTTGCGCTTGATGATTTTGGCAGCGGCTTCTCCTCGCTGGCCTACCTCAAACAGCTACCGGTAGATTTCCTCAAAATTGACGGATCGTTTGTGAGGGATATGGTGCACAACTCCATCGATTGCGCGATGGTGCGCTCAATTAATGATATTGGCCACGTAATGGGCAAACAGACCATCGCCGAATTTGTCGAAGACGGCGCCACGCTGGAACTGCTGCGCAGCGTTGGCGTCGACTTTGCTCAGGGTTACGAAATAAGCCGTCCGATGCCGCTCGAACAACTGGTTCTACTCGCCTGATCCGACAGCTTCACTGTCGCGAGGCGCCGGTTATCACTCGGCACGCGCTGCAGATAAGTCTTCGGGTCGGTCGATATCACGCAAAATCCCCGCGTCATCCATCTCAAGACAAGTCACCGAACTCGGATCTTGGTCGATTATCGAGCGAGCGCCTTTATCCCCTGTGAGGGCCAACAACTGCGCGCGATAATGTGCCCGGAACCCAACTGGATGCCCGTGGCGCCCCCTGTAACTCGGCACGACAATGTCCGCCCCAGCACGCAGGGCGTCGCTCAACGCGGCGATGGTCTCCTGGCGGATAAACGGCATGTCGGCGAGAGCGATTAGATAGTCGACATCTGTACCTGCGGCCCGGACACCGCAGCCCAGGCTGCTCGCCATTCCGCGTGCAGCCTGCGCACAGAAAACAGTCCGCAGGCCGACCTGTCGGAACAGTCGCTCGCTTTCGCCGTCTCGTTCCCCAACAACGACCAACACGTCGTCGACCGCGGCCGTCAGGCGCGTCGCCGCGACTACACCGACCGTGGCTCCATCGGGTAACAGCGCGGCAATTTTATTGCTGCCGAAGCGAGACGCGCGTCCGGCCGCTAACAAAATGCCACAAAGCCTGCGCTCAACAACCGACATTTATGGAGCCGTTCTGACTGTGCTAATCGTCACGCCATTTCGCGCAGCAGTAATATCGGTCATTACAGCAAGAGCGATTTCCTGCGGACGGCGGCTATTGAGGTCAATACCAATTGGGCCGTGTATACGTTCTACGTCTTGCTGAGCAACGTCAAAGTGCTCCAGGAGTCGGTTTGCGCGAGCCTGCGTCGTCCGCCGTGAACCGAGTGCACCGACATAGAATGCCGCACTGTTCAGCGCCTCAATAATCGCCATGTCGTCGACTTTCGGATCGTGTGTCAAAGCCACGATGGCGGTGCGCTCGGTGCAACCAAATGCTGCGATGAAATCGTCCGGGTACTCCGCCGCCATGGTGACCTCTGGCACGCCCCATGCATCTCGATAATCGGTTCTTGGGTCGGTTGCGACCACCGAATAGTCGAGTAGCAGCGCAAATCTACAGACCCACTGGGCGAGTTCCCCCGCCCCAACGACGAGCAACTGCCATGCCGGTTCGTAGACAACCCGCAGCTCGGCGTCGACCAATTGGGTTCGTGAATCGGGCGGCGCAATTAACCAGGTGGTTGTGTGGTGTTCGAGATTCAACTTTCTGATCACCGCGGAACCACCGCGCAACGCCAAAAGCAACCCGTCCAGATCAGCGATGTCATGAAGCGGTTCAAGCGTGAGTAGCAAGCGTCCGCCGCACGGTAGCGATCGATTCGTATCGGAGGAATACTCAATGGTTTCGAATGTCGACGGAAAGGCCGTCTTCACCCGATCGATTAACTCTTCCTCGATACATCCGCCGGATACCGAGCCGTGAAAGCGGCCGCTTTCGCTAAGGACCATCAGCGCACCGGCCGGCCGCGGTGACGATCCCCAGGTGTGGGCCACTGTTGCAACGACCACACGCTGGCCCTCTTGTTGCCACGCAAGTCCTTGCTCAAGAGCAGCCAATTCGCTGCGTTGGAATGAAACGGGCTCCATCGATGACCTCGGAGGTTTGTAATACTTGGTGCTGTCGGCACTATAGCCCACCACATCAGCACTCGAAATGTCCGATACTGTTCGCCGGCGCAGTAAGGCCCGATACTAGGTCCAGCTGCGGGGGAATGCTTTTTCGGCACGGCGTTAGAGTCATGAAGTGATGTCAGACACCATTACAGATACCGTCCCACGCAAACCCGCGCTTGCAGTGCGCGGACTGACGTGTTCGTTCGACGGTAACGCAATCCTGTCGGGCCTCGACTTCGAGGTTGAGGAAGGCGAGATCTTCGTCATCATGGGATCGAGCGGCGCCGGAAAAACCACCCTCCTGCGACATCTGCTTGGCCTGAGCCGACCGCAGCTCGGCGAAATCGACTTACTTGGAGAGAAACTGCATCCAGCATCCCGTGAACGGGTATATCAGCTGCGCAGGCAACTGGGCGTCGCATTCCAGCACGGTGCCCTAATTAACTCCATGAGCGTGATAGACAATATCGAACTACCACTGCGTCAGCACACATCGCTCGACCGCTCTACCATCCGGATTATGAGCCGCATGAAACTCGAACTAATGAACCTGGCGGGATTTGAGGACTATATGCCGGCTCAGCTATCCGGCGGCATGCTCAAACGGGCCGGCCTAGCGCGTGCGGTCATCATGGACCCACGCATTCTGTTTTTCGACGAACCGTCAGCTGGCCTGGACCCTGCCACTGCGGCCGAACTCGACACATTGATTCTGCGCCTGCGCGAGGTTCACAACATGACCATCGTGGTTGTCACCCATGCGCTCGAAAGCGCCGTGAAAATCGCTGACCGGATTATGATCATCGGTGCCGGTGGCATCCGTGCCATTGGCACGCTCGGTGAGGTCCAGAGTGAACCGGACGAATACATTCAATCTTTATTGCAACGCAGAACACTGCGCAGAGAAGATGACGGCGACGCCTACATCGATCGCCTGACCGCCAACATCGATGATTAAACGTATCGGCCTCTCCTGGTCTGCCCAGGTGCTCGAACCACTGGCCGCACTAGGTAGATTCGGTATCTTTCTGGCGCAGCTAAGCGGTCATCTCATGCGCCCCTGGCGCCAGTTCCGCAACACCCTGGGACAACTGCACTTTATCGGTACGCGCTCAATCACGGTGATCGCAGTAGCCGGCGGTTTCGTTGGTATGGTGGTCGCACTGCAGTTCTACGACACCCTGGTTCGTTTTGGTGCTGTCGGGCTGCTCGGCGCGGCAGTGGGACTGAGTCTCGTGCGTGAATTAGCGCCGGTGTTGACGGCTCTTATCGTGATCGGACGAGTCGGCTCGGCCATGTGTGCGGAAATCGCGATTATGCGCAACGACAATCAAATTGACGCGCTCGAATGTATGGCTATCGACCCCTACGGTTACCTGGTCGCGCCACGTTTTATCGCGACCATTATTGCTGTGCCATTACTTACTGCCATATTTAATGTCGTTGGCATTGCCGGTGGCTGGTTTGTCGGGGTTGTCCTGTTCGACATTGGAGAAGGCGCGTACTTCGCTAGCATGGCCGACAGCCTCGTGTGGCGAGATGTTCTCATGGACGTGGTTAAATCGCTCAGCTTTGCGTTGATAATTGTGTGGATTTGTACTGCAAAGGGTTACCTGCTGCATCTTGCCAGCCATCGAACATTTGGCGCCGAAGGGGTTAGCCGTACAACCACAGATGCCGTAGTCGCGTCATCTATCACCGTGTTGTTTGCTGACTATGTAATCAGCGCACTGATGTTGTAGTCACGTCGCAAGGGAGGATAAATGGGCAACTTCAAGCTCGAGCTTAGCGTTGGATTTTTTATGCTTATCGGCTTGTCCGCGCTCGCCTATATTGCGATTCGGCTTGGCGATTTCGAAATTTTGGAGACCGAGCGGTACCACCTCGATGCCCGATTCGTATCGTCGTCCGGACTGAAACCTGGTGCGTTTGTGGAAATTGGGGGTGTCAGAATTGGCAAGGTCAGCGACATAGAGCTGGACCGCGAAAGTTACGAATCTGTCGTACATCTGGAGCTTGAGGACGATGTCGCACTGCAGGATGATGCGATTGCGTCGATTCGCACTGAGGGCATCATCGGAGATAAATTCGTAAAAATCACACCGGGCGGGTCGGAAATTATGCTCCCGACAGGCGCTGAGATTTTGGAAACCGAATCATCGATAAGTCTCGAAGAACTAATCAGCAAATATATCTTCGAGAGCGATGATTGACCGCACACGCAATCGGCAAGATGCGGATTGAAGGTCGTAGTAACCCCAACGGCATTGGCGCGAACACGTCGGAGCGTTGGGGCCGCGCGGGACATCACTAGTCGGGCGAACGCATTCATGCGACCCCGCCTGAGAGCACCAGCCAGCGACCCTGGCATCTAGGAAACATCGCCATGAACAAAACGCTTATCGCACGTTTCACCACTATCGGTCTGCTAGCGACGCAGCTGCTTTTTCTGCCTGTTTGCGCTGCGCCGGAAACCCCGGCACCCGCCGACCAGAGCCCGCTCGAAGTGGTGACAATAACGGTAGATGGTGTGCTCAAAGTGCTCCGCAATGAGGCGACCAGCGAGACAGCTCGCAAGCGTCAGGTACGCGCGGTGATTTCCGAACATTTCGATTTCGCCGCCATGGCAAACCGGGTGCTCGCAACCAACTGGCGAAAAGCAGACAAGCGTCAACGCACGCGTTTCATCAGCCTGTTCCGAGAACTTTTATCGAACACCTATTGGCGCAAAATTTCGGGCTACACGAACGAAGAAGTGGAGTACAAAGGTGAGCGACTACGATCAGCTTCGCTGGCAACGGTCAGTACCGTCATCAAAACGGACTCGGTCGAAATTCCGGTTGACTACAAGCTCTATCTGCGCGGCAAACGCTGGATGGCGTACGACGTGGTCATCGAACAGGTCAGCCTGGTGCGAAACTACCGCGGCAGTTTCCAAGATATCGTTCACGATAGCGGGATCGATGGTTTGATCAGCCAAATGGAAATTAAAGTTGCTGAATCTTCGGTTGAAGAGTAACGCCGCAGCTCATGTTCCTACTGGAATTCAGATGTGGACCTCTCCGGTGGCAGGCCGCCGTTCTTTTCTTTGTAGCTTGAAATTCGATTTTCGAGATCGAATAAGAGCCCGTCCATACCTTCTGCCTTGATAATGGCATTGAAGGTATTCCGGTAATTATTTACCAGACTCACGCCCTCGATGATCACGTCATAAGCGAACCATTCCCCATCGTTATTTTTCAACCGGTAGGTTACCGGGATCCGGGTAACTCCAGTGACGATTTCCGTATCGACGATAGCTCGATCTTTCCTCACTTGCTCGTTGATATAGACGACGGATTGATTGGTATAGGACTCGATCTTGTTGCGGTAGGTATCTTCAAGATACTGCGAGAAGAATTCCACGAACTGGCGCTTTTCCTCGACTGTCGCAGTGCGCCAATTCGTGGCCAGGACGCTTTGGGACATGCTTCTGAAATCGAATCGCTGATCAATTACATGGCCGATTTCCGCCCAGCGCTGTTCGCGCCCGAAATCCTCGTTTTTTAGAATCTTAAACACCTGATTGACCGCATCTGCGACCGTTTCGGTCGGTGTCCGCGCAGCCCAGGCAACACTCACAAGTGAAGTCAGTAGGCACAGAACAACCACTTGATGTCCAAATCGACGCAGGCTGGCATTAGGCATAAGGTGAAATCCGTTTATTGGCCATCGGGTGCCGTATCGACGGCGATTGCGACAGAGAGCAATTCATCTCCAATTTCGAATCGCTCGGTGTGTCCCCCGCTTGGCGACGTCGCGGCGGCAAGACTACTTGCCAGTGTTTCCCTCTGGATTAGCGACACGTTATCAAAAATTGCGCGTGTCAGCCCGTCGCTCGCTTCGAATTGAATTGCAATCCGAGCGGTCAACTCCAGATCGGCCGTTTTTCGTAGTGATTGGATTCGGTTGATCACTTCGCGCGCATAGCCTTGTGAACGCAACTCATCGTCGATGTGGGTATCCAGTGCGACCGTCACCCCACCTTCCTGAGCGACACTCCAATCGACAATCTCTTCGTTGACAATTTCGACGTCCGCAGCACCAATTTCAATATTATCGCCGTCAACTTCGAGCATCAGGAGATCATTGGCCAGCAGTGCCGCGATGCTCGACTCGTCGAGAGTGGCAATAGCAGCGGCAGCCGATTTCATTTTCTTACCGAGACGACGCCCCAACCGTTTGAAATCGGCCTTGGCCGATCGTTTAACGATGCCGCTGGAATCCGCCACGTATTCTATTTTCCGCACGTTAATTTCTTCGAGAATAATGGCCTCGACCAGCTCCACACTGCGCTGGTCGAGCGCTGCGCCGGTGACAAGCATCATGCGCGCGAGTGGTTGGCGTACGTTGATGTTGCTGCGGTTTCGTAATAACAGAACCAATTGCACAATCTGGCGGGCAAGCGCCATACGTTGTTCAAGTTCAACATCGACGACCGCTTCGTCCCGCGACGGAAATGACGCATGGTGGACTGATGCCTCAGCAGCGTGCCCCGTTACTTCATTCAAGCGCCGATAAAGCCACTCGCCAAAGAACGGCGCAATCGGACTCATCATCAAAGCTATTGCGAACAGGCAGTCGTGGGTCGTTTGGTACGCACACAGCTTACTGTGTTCAGTAACAGCCACTGTTGTTTCGCTGGCCTTTTTCGCAGCCCAGAAGCGCGGACGGGAGCGCCGCACGTACCAATTGGATAATTCGTCTACGAATTGCTCGATCGCCCGCGCAGCTCTGGTGCAGTCATAACTCGCGAACGCTTCGTCCACGGCCGCGACACTCGAATGCATGCGGCTGAGAATCCAGCGATCGAGTTCGCTGCGTGCGGCGGGTTCAATCGGCGCTTCCGAGTAGCTAAACCCGTCAATGTTGGCGTAGCTCGCCATAAAACGATAGACATTCTCAATCGTGCCGAAGAATTTACCGCGCGTTTCCGTTAAGCCGCGTCGCGAGAACTTCATGCTGTCCCAGGGTGGTGAATTGCTCATCAAGTACCACCGCACGACGTCGGCGCCAAATTCTTCCACAACCTCGAAAGGATCGACCGTGTTGCCCTTGGACTTGGACATCTTTTCGCCCTTCTCGTCGAGCACCAACCCGTTCACTACGACATTTCGATAAGCGACACTGTCCATCGCGAGAATGGCAATTGCATGCAGGGTGTAGAACCACCCACGCGTCTGGTCGATACCTTCGCAAATGAAGTCGGCCGGGAAATTTCGCTCGAACGCCTCGGTGTTTTCAAATGGGTAATGCCATTGCGCAAATGGCATCGCACCCGAATCGAACCACACATCCAATACGTCTGGCACTCGGCGCATCACGCCACCGTCCGGGGCGGGCCAAGTAAATTCATCGACAAAGGGGCGATGTAAATCAATGTCACTATCCGCAGGCAGCGCACCGGTACATTTTTCGCGCAATTCCGCAATCGAGCCGATGATCTCAAAATACTCAGAGCCGGGTTTATCGGATGCCCAAATCGGTAGTGGTGTGCCCCAATAGCGCTTCCGGCTGAGCGCCCAATCGACGTTATTCTCCAGCCAGTTTCCGAAACGTCCGTCGCGGATTGCGGACGGATGCCAGTTGATGGTCTTGTTTAAATCAACGAGTTTGTCTTTTACCGCCGTGGTGCGAATAAACCAGCTGTCGACCGGGTAACTCATGAGGGGAGTGCCCTTGCGCCAGTCGTGCGGATAGTTGTGGACATAGTCGAGGCGCTTGAATAACAAGCCGCGGTCTTTTAAGTCGCGAATGATCGGCTTGTCTGCGTCTTTGAACCAGGCACCCGCGACCAACGGCGCCGTGTCATCGAAATGACCGTCTGGCTTCAGCGGATTGACCAACGGGAGGTTTTCAGCAATGCCGACTTCGTGATCCTCCGCGCCGAAAGCGGGCGCAATGTGGACCAGCCCTGTACCGTCGTCGACAGTCACGTAGGGCGCTTTACAAATTCGCCAGCTGGCATCGCCGTAATCCGCCCCTGCAACACGAAACAACGGCTCGTAACGTCGCCCGAGCAAATCGCGCCCGCGATGGCGCTCTACGATGGTGTAATCGTCGCCCAATACATCGAGGCGGGCAGCGGCGAGCACGAGCTTCTCGCCAGCGGTCTCGACAGTCACATACTCAATGTCCTCACCCACGACCAGAGCGACGTTTGAAATTAGCGTCCAGGGAGTAGTCGTCCAGGCCAGAAAGCTCAATTGCGGGTCATCGAGCGAGCGGAAACGCACATAAACGCTCGGGTCGCTCACCTCTCGATAGCCCAACGACACTTCGTGAGACGACAGGACCGTGCCGGTACCGGGGCTATACCATTGAATTTTGTGCCCCTTGTAGAGCAAGCCACGCTCGTGAATGCGCTTGATCAGCCACCAGACTGTCTCGATATAAGACGTCTCAAACGTCACGTAGGGATGCTCTAAATCAACCCAGTATCCGATCCGGCGGGTCAGTTCATCCCAGTCTTTCTTATAGCGTGAAACGCTGGCTTTGCACGCGGCATTGAACGGCCCAACGCCAAATTCTTCGACCTGTTCACGACCATCAAGGCCGAGTTCTTTTTCGACCTCGATCTCGACCGGGAGACCGTGGGTATCCCAACCGCCTTTGCGTTCGACGCGAAAACCTTTGAGCGTTTTATAGCGGCAGAATACGTCCTTGATTGTGCGCCCGAGGATGTGATGGATTCCCGGTCGCCCGTTCGCCGTCGGCGGTCCTTCGTAGAACGTAAAAGGAGGCGCGCCGTTGCGCAGTTCGATGCTTTGCACAAACGTATCTTCCTGCTGCCAGGCGTCGAGGATTTCAGTTTCGAGGGTGGGCAGGTGTAACTGCTTGATTTCTTGGAATTCTTTAGCCATCAGGCGAGTCGGGATCCATCGGTAGAACGGGGCGCACGAAGCGACGCGATTATAGCTGAACGAGGTCCGGAAAGCGGCTATCGCTGAAGACCCGTCTCTGACTCCAGTTCACAAATTTTGGGCAGTTAACTGTGCTATCGTTTTGGCTAAGAAACGCCCTCGGGCAGTTCCAGCATCAGGACAAAGGGGGGTAGTGGTGAAGTCAGATCAGGTTCTTGAATTTCTCCAGTTCGTAGAAGGGCAGAAAAACCAGACTGTCCGGCAGTTGCTGGATAAGGTCTTGAGCAAAAGTCGCCTGATGACGGGAGCCGAGGCTGGCACGATTTTTATCACGCGTGGTCGCGGCAAGAAACGCTGGTTGGAGCCGGCCTGCCTGCAGAATGACGCCGTGAAGGTAAAACCAGCGGACTTTATCGTGCCGATTGGCCCCGGCAGCATCGCCGGCTTCGTCGCACATCGCGGCCGCACAGTGGTGATCGACGATGTCTACGCTATCCCCAAGCGTAGCCCCTACTCTTTTGATGCCAAGTTTGAGCGCGGTAATTACAAAACCCAGTCGATGTTCTGCTTCCCGCTGAAAAACTTCCAAAACGAAGTTATTGGGGTCGTTCAGCTCATCAACTGCCGCCGCGGTCGGCGCAAAACGCCTGTGCCATTTGCTGCCGACGTGGACACACTTGTGGCACCCATCGCGCGTGTCGTCGGCCACTCCATCGAGCGCGCCGAAATGCTCGATCAGATCAAGCAGAAGAACAAAACCCTGAGTAGTCGCAATCGACAACTGGGTGAACAACGCAAACAAATAGGAGTTTTGCAGGAGCAGACCGAAGAAGCGTTCCAAGTATCAGTGACGTTGCTCGCTCGCGCCGCCGAAATTCACGATGAAGAAACCGGAAATCACATCATCCGGGTCAACGAATACAGCTACGCAGTCGCGAAAATTCTGGGACTCGACGATCATTGGTGCAACGAATTGCGCTACAGCGCGCAGCTCCACGACGTCGGGAAAATGAGTGTTGACGCAGCCGTGCTCAAGAAGAAAGGTGGTCTGGACGACGCCGAACGCGAAGAAATGAACCGTCACACGGTCTACGGATATCAGATCCTGACCGCCTCACCGCGACTCAGTCTCGGTGCTGAAATCGCGCTTTATCACCACGAGAAATGGGACGGTACGGGCTACCCGGACAGGGTTGCGGGAGATGCCATCCCGATTTCGGCGAGAATAGTCCAGATTGCCGATATTTATGATGCACTGCGCTCCGAACGGCCCTACAAACCGGGGTTCAGTCACGCTAAGACGGTCAAGATTATGACCAAAGGCGATGACCGTATCGAGCCGAAAGCGCACTTCGATCCAAAGCTGGTCGACTTGTTTACCGATCGCCACAAAGAGTTTGAAAAAATCTGGAACAAGCTGACCGACTGAGTTCCCTCGCCCGTCCGAGAAGTGTTAGCCGTGGCGGATGCCCACTGCGCCTACCACGCCGGCGAACCGGCGTAGTCCTGATTGTCCTCAACCATAGCCTCCAATGCGAATTGCCGCACGCGCTGAACCATCGCATGCAAGCCATTGCTCCGTGTCGGCGAAAGATGTTCAGCCAATTGCAAATCCTTGATGAACGCAGGCGGCGTCGCGAGAATGTCCGCGGGTCGCCGATCTGAATAAACGGTGAGCAGAATCGCAATCAACCCGGCCACGATTGTTGAATCGCTGGTCGCCGCGTAGTGGAGCTTCTCACCGCGCCGCTCGGTCACGATCCAGACCTGAGATTGGCAGCCATGCAGTCGGTTGTCGTCAGTTTTCAGAGCCTCGGGAAACGCCTCGGCCTGACGACCCAGATCGATGATGTACTGATAACGATCCGTCCAGTCGTCGAAGAATCCAAACGTGTCGACCATGTCCTTTTGGGCGGCAAGAATTTCCTCAGATGCGGAGAATTTGTCGCTGCTGTCGGGGTTGCTCATTCTGCTCGCCACTCGGTGCCGTTCGGTCCATCCTGAATCTGGATACCCATTGCGGCCAGGCGATCACGAATTTGGTCCGCCGCTCCCCAGTCGCGCACCTCGCGCGCCTGTTCGCGCTGAGCAACGAGAGCCGCAACAGCCTGAGTATCAATTTCTGCCGATCGACCGCGCATAAACCACAGCGCTGCCTCCTGCTGACCGATACCGAGTTCAAGTCCTCCGCCCAACAATGCTGACTTCAATTGCTTGCGCTCCTGTGCATCGGTCGCCCGATTTGCCGCGGAGACCAACTCCATCATGATTGAAATCGCCAGCGGCGTATTTAAGTCGTCGTCCATTGCCGCACGAAAGGCCGGCGTAACACAAATGTCTTTAGCGTCCAGCACGACGTCCGACAGACGCTCAAGTGCGCCATAAATCCGATCGAGCTGATTCTTCGCCTGCACGACTAGCGCCTCACTCCAGTTGAGTGGCTCTCGGTATTTAGTGCGGATCAGGGCGAGGCGAATCGCTTCCCCGGGGAAAGTTTCGAGCAACTCGCGGACCAACAGGACATTACCGATGGACTTCGACATTTTTTCGCTGTCGAGTTCAACAAACCCGTTGTGTACCCAATAGCGCGCGAGCGGCGCATCGTCGTGTACGCAGCGTGACTGAGCGAGTTCGTTTTCATGATGCGGGAACTTCAAATCATTACCACCACCATGGATATCGATGCTGGTACCCAAATGCTGCTCGATCATGGCAGAACATTCCATGTGCCAGCCTGGTCGCCCACGCCCCCACGGACTGTCCCAGCCGGGCAATTCGGCGGACGACGGTTTCCACAAGACAAAGTCGGCAGGATCACGCTTGTACGGCGCGACTTCGACTCGTGCGCCGGCGATCATTTCGTCGCGAGCACGGCCGGAAAGCTCACCATAAGCCGCGAAAGCCGGAACGTGGAAAAGCACATGCCCCTCGGCAGCGTAAGCGTTTTGCCGTTCGATCAAGCGCTCGATCATCGCGATCATGCGCTCGATGTGATCGGTTGCGCGCGGCTCGATGGTCGGCGGCAGCACGCCCAACGCAGTCACATCGTCGTGATAGACCTGCGTGTAGCGATCGGTAATCTCAGATATCGGCACGCCAGATTGCAGCGCAGCGGCATTAATTTTGTCGTCGACGTCAGTGATATTACGTGCGTAAACCACGTTGTCGTAGTGCGTACGAAGAACACGGAACAGCAGATCGTAGACCACCGCCGCGCGCGCGTTGCCGATGTGGGGCGGGTTATACACAGTCGGTCCGCACGCGTACATGGTGACCCGAGCCGAGTCAGCGGGCCGGAATTCTTCCTTGCGTCTTGTCAGTGAGTTATACAGCTGCAACGGCACGGCGAGATCCAGAATTTGTCGATTGCGAGGGGCGCAGAGTATACAAAACGCGCCGTAAAAGATCCGCCGCGTCGGCGAGACTTGGCAGATTCAAAATTCGTTTAGTTAGCGCCACAGCATGCGCGCAAGCGTGCCGTCGCGATCGACGAATTGATGCTTAAGCGCCGCTGCCGCGTGAGCAACGACAAGAACACCCACTGTATAGGCGAGGTAAAAGTGCGCTTCGATTGCTAAGTCCCGAAGCGTGCCGCTGACCTCGAATAGGGGCGCGATCTCAAACCAGCCAAAAAAACTGACCGATTTTCCGGCCGAGGTAGAAATGATGTAGCCGCTGAACGGAATCAGGATGACCAGCAGCAACAACGCATGATGCATCGCGCGCGCGGCGATACGCTGCCAGGGTTTTAGGGTACCGACAAATGCCGGTGAGGCCGATATCAGTCGCCAGAGTAACGTGGTGACGCCAAGTAGAAAGACCAGCACACCGAAAGCTTTGTGGAAGGCCAGGGATGCGTTGTACCAGCGGTCGAAGTAAGTCAGGTCGACCATATACCAGCCGAGCCAAATGAGCCCGACCATGGCAGTGGCAGTCAGCCAATGCAGCAACTTACTGATCAGGCCGAAAGAGTCAGGGTCGTTCGCGAAACGCATCGTCACTCTCTCCTGCTCCGGTCGCGAAGCGGCACTGATGCGCGCGCTCACCACCGTTCGGCCTGATCATAGGTGTCATCTAGTAGCGGTAGTGCTCCGGCTTGTACGGCCCGGTACGAGGCACACCAAGATACTTGGCCTGTTTCGGGCTAAGCACGTCAAGTTCGACCCCGAGTTTGCCAAGATGCAGGCGCGCGACTTTTTCATCCAGCAGCTTAGGCAGGATGTAAACGCCCAAGGGATATTCCTCAGGGTGATTAAACATCTCTATCTGCGCGATGGTCTGATTGGTAAAGCTGTTCGACATCACGAAACTCGGATGTCCAGTTGCACAGCCGAGATTCACCAGACGGCCTTCAGCCAGAAGAATGATGCTGCGGCCTTTTTTGGTGGTGATTTTGTGCACTTGGGGCTTAATTTCCAGCCACTCGTATTTGCGCATCCGCTCAACCTGAATTTCGCTGTCGAAGTGTCCGATGTTGCACACAATCGAGAGATCCTTCATGCGTTTCATGTGCGCCTCAGTGATGATGTCGCAACAGCCGGTGGTGGTGACAAAGATATCTCCCTCCACGCATGCCTGGTCCATACTCATCACCTCATAGCCTTCCATCGCTGCCTGCAGCGCACAAATCGGGTCGATCTCGGTGATGATTACGCGTGCGCCTTGCCCGCGCAGCGATTGCGCAGATCCTTTTCCAACATCTCCGTAACCAGCGACCACAGCCACCTTGCCGGAGATCATGACGTCGGTCGCACGATTGATGGCATCGACAAGCGAATGGCGGCAGCCATAAAGATTGTCAAATTTGGATTTGGTGACAGAATCGTTGACGTTCATGGCCGGAAACAGCAGCTCACCACGCTCTAACATCTGGTAAAGACGATGCACACCCGTGGTGGTTTCTTCAGTGACCCCACGAATGTCACCAGCGATGCGGTGAAAACGCTGCGGATCGCGCTTTAAAGAACGCTTGAGTTGTGCATAAAGAGCGACTTCTTCTTCGCTCCCCGGTTTGGCATCGAGAATCTTCGGATTTTCTTCAGCCTGATAGCCGAGAATTACGAACAACGTCGCGTCGCCGCCATCATCGAGGATCATGTTGGGACCAAGGCCCTTGCCCCAGTCCAGGATGCGGTCGGTGTACTCCCAGTAGTCGATAATCGATTCGCCTTTCACCGCAAATACCGGGGTGCCGGTTTTTGCGATTGCGGCAGCAGCGTGATCCTGAGTCGAAAAAATATTGCAGCTCGCCCATCGAACTTCGGCGCCAAGATCCTGCAGGGTCTCAATCAGGACTGCAGTTTGGATGGTCATGTGCAGCGAACCGGTGATGCGTGCCCCGGCAAGCGGTTTGGATTTTCCAAACTCTTCTCGCATCGCCATCAGGCCCGGCATTTCCTGCTCAGCAAGATCGATTTCCTTACGTCCGAAATCGGCCAGACTGAGATCGGCGACGATGCTTTCGCTAGCGCTCTTTGCATTGCGCGATTTGCGCTTCGTGGTGGTTTTTGACGGCATGAGCAGTCCTTGTTAGGTGGTTTTCGTAAATTTATGGTCGCGAATTCTGACGGCCTCGCCGCCCGCTGCCTCAGGCCAGAGCTGACTTGAGCGCTGCGGACAGGTCGGTCTTCTCCCACGAGAAACCGCCGTCAGCCTGTGGCTGACGACCGAAATGGCCGTACGCGGCTGTGCGTTCGTAAATCGGACGACTCAATTGCAGGTGCTCGCGAATGCCGCGCGGGCTGAGGTCCATGACCTCCATGAGTGCGTTCTCGAGTTTCGCCTCTTCCACCTGCCCGGTGCCGTGCAGATCGACATATAACGATAGCGGCTTCGCAACCCCGATAGCGTAGGACAATTGGAGTGTGCAACGCTCCGCGAGTTCAGCTGCAACGACATTCTTAGCGAGATAACGTGCGGCGTAGGCCGCCGAGCGATCAACTTTGCTCGGGTCCTTGCCGGAAAATGCGCCGCCGCCGTGGGGCGCCGCACCGCCGTAAGTGTCGACGATTATCTTGCGTCCCGTTAAGCCCGCATCACCGTCTGGTCCGCCGATGACGAAACGGCCCGTCGGATTGACGTAGAACTCGTCCTCCGGACACATCCAACCGTCGGGGAGAGCAGCGATGACGAAGGGCCGGACGATTTCGCGAACTTGCTCCTGCGAGAGATTCTCGGCATGTTGGGTCGACACCACGACTGACGTCGCACCGACCGGTTTACCGTTTTCATAACGCAGGGTCAGTTGGCTTTTCGCATCCGGGCCCAGACCCGATTTCGGATCGGCGTGGCGAGCACCCGCCAGATCTTGCAGGATGCGATGTGAATAATGGATTGGAGCGGGCATCAGCACGTCGGTTTCGCGACACGCGTAGCCAAACATGATGCCCTGATCGCCGGCTCCTTCGTCTTTGTTATCACCACTGTCGACGCCCTGTGCGATGTCGACCGATTGCTGATGGACGTGGCAACTGACCTCGGCGTTCGCCCAATGGAATCCATCTTGTTCGTAGCCGATGGATTTCACCGCGTCGCGCGCCAGCGACTCGATGGTTTCGGAAGTAATGGTTTCAGGGCCACGAACTTCGCCGGCGATGACGATGCGGTTGGTTGTTGTCAGTGTCTCGACAGCGACCCGAGAATTCGCGTCGGCACCGAGGTAGGCGTCGACAACCGCATCAGAAATGCGGTCGCATACTTTGTCGGGATGCCCTTCAGAGACAGATTCACTAGTAAACAGATAGCTTGAACGCACGCAGATCCTCCTCAACGATGACATCGTGACGCACAAGCCGGCCGCGTATTCGGCCGCACTGCGCGCGAAAGCGCCGCATTATGCCGCAATCAGTCAGCTTTGACTAAACTCTGAGTCACCTATTCGAGCTATGGAACGAGCTCGGTGTCATCTTGCACACGTCTGCACTACGCGTCGGGCGTACTAAGCGCCGGATGCCACGTCGAGGATTAGCTTGCCCATGTGAGCACTTGATTCCATGACTCGATGAGCTTCCGCTGCCTCAGCAAGGGGGAACACCTTATGAATATGTGTGCTCAGCTCACCGCGCGCGAGCATCGGCCAGATATCGGCTTCCACCGCAGCAGCTATGGCCGACTTCCGCGCAACCGGTTGTGGGCGCAGGGTCGACCCAGTGAGGGTTAGCCGCTTGGGCAGCACATGCGCGAAATTGACTTCAGCTGCTGAGCCTTGCAAAAACGCGATCATGACATAGCGTCCGTCCGGCGCGAGCAGGCGGATATTCTTCATCACATACGGCCCGGCAACCATATCGAGAACGACATCGACACCACGCTTGTCGGTCAGCTCGCGCACGCGTTCTTCGAAATCGTCAGAGCGATAGTTAATCGCGTGATCAGCACCAAGCTTAAGGCAATAAGCGCACTTTTCCTCACTGCCGGCGGTCGTGATGACCTGTGCGCCGAGTGCGTGGGCGATCTGTATGGCGCTGGAGCCTATGCCGCTACTGCCACCATGAATCAGGACGCTTTCCGTAGCCGCGAGGCGTCCGCGTTCAAGCATGTTGTGATGTACGGTGAAACACGTTTCCGCGAGGCCTGCCGCCTCGTGCGCACTCAGACTGGCGGGCCACGGCAGGCAATGTCCACTATTGGCTGCGCAGTATTCTGCGTAGCCACCGCCGTGCGTGAGCGCGACAACCTGGTCCCCCGATTGCCAGCGGTCAACCGCGCTTCCGACAGCAACAACTGTGCCTGCTACCTCGAGCCCCGGCAACGGGCTGGCGCCTGCGGGCAAGGGATACAAGCCGGCGCGCTGCAGGCAATCCGGGCGGTTAACGCCGGCAGCCTGCACTTTAATCAAGACCTCATCATCGGCAATGTCGGGCACGGCGGTTGAGGTGATTCTGAGCACCTCCGGGCCGCCAGATTCGGTGATTTCGACGGCGCGCATTGAAGGTGGCATTGAGCTCATGTGGTAGTCCCTGCAAAGTCATTTATAACGATTGATTATAGAGCGCCCGGCTAGCGCAAAAACACGATTGGCAGGATGTTCTGTGGTGCTAGAATTCGTGCCATGAAAATGACCCATCACAAACTCATCATTATTGGCTCCGGGCCAGCCGGTTACACCGCTGCCGTCTACGCTGCTCGGGCAGCACTCACGCCCACTCTGATCACGGGTATCGAGGTCGGTGGGCAAATGACCACGACAACTGATGTCGATAATTGGCCGGGAGATCACGAGGGTGTGCAAGGACCGGATCTCATGGAGCGCATGAAATTGCACGCCGAGCGCTTTGGCACGGAGATCGTTCACGACCACATTAACTCAGTTGAACTTGGCCAGCGGCCCTTCAAGTTACACGGCGACGGTGGCTCCTATACCTGCGACGCGCTCATTGTGGCGACTGGTGCGACTGCAAAATATCTCGGCCTTGATTCCGAAGAAGCGTTCAAAGGACGTGGCGTGTCGGCGTGCGCAACCTGTGATGGTTTCTTCTATAAGGACAAACCCGTGGCAGTGATCGGGGGCGGCAATACTGCCGTCGAAGAAGCACTGTATCTCTCGAACATAGCCTCTCACGTGACCGTCATCCATCGCCGCGACCGCTTCCGTTCAGAGAAAATCCTGAGCAATCGCCTGCTCGCGAAAACAGATGGCGGCAACGTATCAGTCGCCTGGAATCACGTACTCGATGAAGTTCTCGGCGATGCCGGCGGTGTCACTGGGGTGCGCATTCGCGATGTCGATTCAGCGCAAACCCGCGACCTCGACGTACATGGGACATTCATTGCTATCGGGCACAGCCCGAATACCGGCCTATTCGAAGGCCAGTTGGATATGGACGGCGGCTATATCAAGGTGGCGGGAAATGCCGCCGCGTATGCCACGCAGACCAATGTAGAAGGCGTATTCGCGGCCGGTGACGTTGCGGATGCCATCTATCGACAGGCGATCACCTCAGCCGGCTCTGGATGCATGGCTGCGCTCGATGCCGAGCGCTTTCTCGAAGCTCAGCAATAAGTTCAGAAGCGGGCACGCTCACAACGCGCGATTAAGCCCATCGCCGTTGAACAGACACAGCCACAGACGTGTAGCTGTCAGCTCCTGCGCGACGTCAGGTCGGCGTACGCCGTTTCCAATGCCGCATAGATGCAAGCCCTGAAGTCTGGCGCGTCGCTGTCCAGGTTCATTAGTAGATCCGCAAGAACCTCATTGTCCTCGGCGCCGTTCCAATTCTTGATGTAGGTCCCAGTCTTGTAGCCGTGATCCTGGCGAAACATATTCAGGACGTTTTTGGCCACGTAAGTGCGATACAACTCATCGAAATCGCTCTCACACAAGCGCATCAAACGACCCACTGAAGCAATTTCGAAGCGCTTGTCAGACAGGGCCGTTGTCGCGAGTTGTTCGACCTCCTGGTAAAAATCGCCGCCTTCGCCGGCAGCTTGCCACTGCGAGACGATGTTTCGTGCTATTTGTTCAGTCGCGAGTCCCGATTCGATCTCCATGCTCAATCCGAAATGCCAGATGTCGACGATTTCCAGGATGACCTGCGGCATGTCTGGCGACGACTCCTTCCACCATTTCCAGCCACCGTAGTGGTCCATAAGCTCCGCGCATTCGATCCATATAGCCCGGTACCAGGCACGTCCGCGCGCTTGCCAATCCGCGTCGACATGGCAGTTCATATCGTTCTGCATGGTGAGCATCACCGCGGCTTTCTCGATCATTCCGTCGTCAGCGTTCATTGGGTACCTCGTATTGGCGCGTCCTGTCTCGATTTGGGTCGAGCGGTTGCGAGTATAGCGATAGTCTTGAACAGCGTACTTGCTGCCCTGGAACATTTCTCCTAACCTCGCCTCTCGCGATTCGCGTGCCGTATCGGGCCCCTCATCTCAACCATGTCACCTTTGCTGGTCACCGCAGCCGTCGTATTGTTTGTGCTGGTCTTGCTGGTTCGTTCGCGCCGGCATCCGGATGTGGCAATCTGGGCCGGTGTGACACTGCTGCTCGTCGTCCCAGTACGCGGCGACAAGGAACAAGGCCACTCGGGTGTTCTGAGCATTACCGATGCGCTAGCTGGTCTCGCAAACGAAGGCGTAGTGACCATCGCAGCGCTGTTTATTGTGGCAGCCGGTGTGCGCGATAGTGGCGCCTTGCGCGTACTCACCCGGCCGCTCCTCGGCGCCACGCAGGACGAACGATCTGCACAACACCGCATCATCTGGCCCTCGGCGCTGCTAAGCATGTTGTTCAACAATACGCCGCTGGTGGCGCTTCTATTACCCGCCATTGACGACTGGGCGAAACGTTACGGCATTTCCGTCGGGCGCGTGCTGATGCCGCTGTCATTCGCGGCGATCCTGGGTGGTGCATGTACGCTAATCGGCACCAGCACGAACCTGATCATCAATGGGTGGTTGATCGAGTCCCTCGGTCATCCAGGCCTTGGCATATTCGGAATGACCCCAGTCATGCTACCGATAGCTGTAATCGGTATCTTTTTCGTCATTTACGCAGGCCCCATGCTATTGCCGGTTCGGACACCGGTGTTTGAACAGCTCGGCGATGCGCGCGAATACGTGGTTGAAATGGAAGTAGAGCCAGGCAGCGAATTAGTCGGCAAGCGCATTGACGAGGCGGGTTTGCGCGGTTTGCCTGGTCTGTTCCTGATCGAAATTGATCGCGACGGGCAGACTTTGCCGGCCGTCTCGGCAAATGTGGAGCTGGCCGCCGGCGATCATCTGGTGTTCGCTGGAATCGTTGATTCGGTCGTCGATCTACAGCGCTTTAGCGGACTCCGTCCGGCCACCGATGAGGTCTTTAAACTTGACGACCAGCGTGCCAATCGACGCCTTATCGAGGCAGTTGTCAGTGATTCGTGCCCCATCGTCGGTCGCACAATTCGGGCCGGACAGTTCCGCACACTCTACAACGCGGCGGTCATCGCGGTGGCTCGTAACGGCGAGCGCATTAGCGGCAAAATCGGTGACATTGAATTGCGCACTGGTGACGTTTTGTTGCTGGAAGCGCGTCCCAGCTTCGTCGATCAGCAGCGTAACCGCCGCGATTTTTTTCTCGTCAGCCAAATCGACAGCGCAGCGCCAATCGATTCTCGACGTGCACGGCTGGCACTAGTCATCATCGGGCTGTTTGTGATCGCCGTGACCAGCGGTGCTGTTTCGATGGTGGCAGGCAGTCTTCTGGCAGCGCTTGCAATGCTGGTTGGACGCTGCTGCACCCCGGACATCGCCAGACACTCAATCGATTGGCAAATCATACTGGTTATTTCGGGTGCGCTGGCATTGGGTAAAGCGATGCAGCTGAGCGGGCTCGCGGATATTCTCGGTACCCGAGTGATTGAAGCCGCCGGAACGAACCCGCATCTCTTACTGGCGGCCATATTTGGACTGAGCGCAGTGCTAGCCGGGGTCATCACCGCCAAAGCGAGCGCGGTGCTCATGCTGCCCGTCGCGCTCGCCGCCGCTCAACAGCTCGGAATCAGCGTTATGCCCCTGGCGATGGTGATTATGCTGGCATCATCGATGGCGGTCGCCACCCCGATTGGCTACCCGACGAACTTGATGGTTTATGGTCCCGGCGGCTATCACTTTGGCGACTACCTGCGCCTAGGTGCGCCGTTAACGCTGCTGATTGGCGTGCTCGGCGTGGTATTGATTCCAATCCACTGGCCGTTCGCCATCTAGCTTTGCCAACGACACCCATGTCACGGTAACCAACCCCAGTCCTGACGGCCAACTGCGGCCCGCTCACTCGGCGAAGAATTGCTCTACTTCATGGATGTCGATGCTCAGCGGCATGGGCGGCAGGGAGTTGATAAACGCCCGTCCATAACCGCGCCGCACGATGCGATTGTCGCCAATCACCAGCACACCACGGTCGGTCGTATCCCGAATCAGGCGTCCGGCGCCCTGTTTAAGCGCAGTAATCGCCTGGGGTAACTGCATCTCAACAAACGGATTGCCACCCTGTTCGGTCAGCGCCGCTGCGCGCGCTTTCGTGACCGGATCATCCGGTACTCCAAACGGTAGCTTATCGATAATCACGCAGCTCAACTGCTCACCCCGGACATCGATGCCTTCCCAGAATGATGCGGTACCCAGTAATACTGCGTTATCGGCACTCGCGAAACGGCGGAGCAAATCGCTGCGCGGTGCATCTCCCTGAATGAACAGCTGGAATTGGTTGTCTGTGCGCAGCATATCGGCCACCAGGCCGAGTGAGCGATAGCTGGTAAACAGAAAAAACGCCCGCCCACGGCTACTCTTCAGCACCGGCAAAACGGCGTCCACCAGTTCGCGCTCAAAGTTGGGATCGCGGGGTTGTGCGCGCAGCGGCGGCACATATAGCAGAGAATTACGCGCAAAATCGAACGGACTTGCCCACAAACGTTCGCGCGCCTCGCTAATCCCCAGGGCTGCCGTGAAATGCTCAAAACGCCCCTCAATTGCGAGAGTTGCTGAAGTCAGGATCCAGGCTGCCTGGGAACTTTCAATGCGTTGTGAGAATTCCTCCGCGACGCTAATCGGGGTGTCATAGAACGTGACGTTCTTGGCGCCGACGTCAATCCATTGCACATGCTCGTTCGCTGCGACATCGCTGAACAGTTGCCATTTCTGCACCAGCAATTGCGCCCGTTGATAACAGTTATCCAAATCTGCGCTGCGCTCTGCGGCGACCTCCAGTGCTGCCGAGGCGAGCACCAAATCACGCCCCAGGCCCTCGACTCGTGCGGCGATATCCCGATGGCCACGTAGGTCATTCCAATCAGGTCGCTTGCCAAATCTTCGTAACATTTCACCGAGACGTCCTTGTGCATCGACCATGGTGCGTAACAGCGCGACCAGATCGGGCATATCGGCCGCGTCGAGCGCGGCAGCATCGAGCGCGTCGCGTCCGAGGGAGGAAATCTGTTGCGCAGAGATGGACTGGCTGAAAAACATCGATGCGATGTCCGGCAGTTTGTGTGCCTCGTCGAGAACTACGACTTCTGCGTGCGGTAACAATTCGCCAAAACCACTATCGCGCAAGACCATATCGGCGAAAAGTAAATGGTGGTTGACCACCACGACATCGGCGCTGGCAGCACGACGTCGTGCTTTAACGACGAAACACCGCTCGTAAACCGGGCAGTCCTGACCGAGACAGTTCTCGACCGTCGATGTGACACTAAAGCGTAACTGTGGGTCGTCGTTCAGTAAGCTGACTTCTTCGAGGTCGCCACTGTCGCTGTCGCTCGCCCAACGCTGCAAGTGTCCCAGTAATGGTGCACGGCGATAATCAGTAGCCGGGTCGTTGGCGGTGCGATCAAGACGATGAAGGCACAAATAGTTTTGCCGCCCCTTAAGGAGCGCGATATCAGGCCGTAAGCCGAGAGCATCACGTACGAGTGGTAAATCGCGATGAAATAATTGGTCCTGAAGGGTCTTGGTCGCGGTCGACAAAATCGTCTTGCAGCCAGAACTCAACGCCGGCACCAGATAGGCAAGCGTTTTTCCGGTACCGGTTCCTGCTTCGCATACCAGGACGTCGCGCGCGGTGACAACGGACGCAATCGCGTCGGCCATCTCCTGTTGTTCGCGACGTACCTGAAAGCCATCAAGGGCCGCCGCGAACGGTCCCTCTCGCCCGAGTAGCTCGGCGGCTGAGACGGCCCGATTCTCGGCAGGATCGGTCGCCATCACACGAGGCCCTGTTTGCTACCGGCAGCGCGCACAGGGGAAAGCGCTGTGGGACTTAGCCTGGGCACTGGGCAGCCTTGATTAATAATCTATACATAATCTTACATATATTACTTAATTATTTGATTAATATAATTAATACTTGGTTTATTAAAGTAAAATAGAGGATCTGAATTTACTGACCAAACGCAGTTACATCGGCAATCGTCGCGGCCGATTCAAGCACGAGCTGGAGCCGCTCAATCCCTAAGGCGACGCCAGCTACCGGGGGTAGGCCTGTGCGCAGCGCAGCTAACCAGAATTCATCGCTCTGAACGGGAGCTATTCCGCGTGATTGTGCGAGGGTGTTTTCTGCCGCGAAGCATGCTGCTTGCTCGTCCGCGTTCGTGATTTCGTAATATCCGTTGGCAATTTCAATCCCATCGATAATGAGTTCGAAACGCTGCGCGGCCGGCGGATTTGCGTCATCCAAACGAGCGTACGCGCGTAATTCGAGCGGAAAGTCATAAACAAAAACCGCGCCCAGTTCGCTCAGCCTCGCAGACATCCGATGGGCGAACAAGGCGTCGAACAACATGCTGCGATCGTAGCCTGCGAGCGATTCTGGCGAGAGCGGCAAATGCCCCGCTAACACCATAAGTTCCTCTGTGCCCACGCCGTGCGGGTCGCACGCAAAACAACTTTGAAACAAATCGGCATAAGTGAGGCGAAGAATCCCATCGCTATACCCCGCACTCGCAATGAGCGCAGCGACGTCATCCATAAGCTGGTGGTGATTTTTCCCGAGCCGGTACCATTCGAGCAAGGTAAATTCCGTCAGGTGCAGGCGTCCGTATTCGTTACCTCGGAAGGCAGGACCAATCTCATAGACGTCACCACTGCCCGCAGCGAGCAGCCGCTTGAGCGCGGACTCCGGCGAGGTCCGCAGAAAACCCTGCACGCCGCCGCCGCTAACAACGAGGTTCTCGAGTGTCGGTTCGGCGCTCGCATAGGCACCCAGCACGGGGGTCGTGACTTCGAGCGCGTTGGTCATCAAAAAATGTTCGCGCACGCGAGCCAGCAGCTCGGCGCGGCGTCTGAGCGCGGCAGGTGACGCAGTGGGCTGCCAGTTGCTCATCGGGGTGGTCCGCTCCCCTGCGCTCGGTACAGCACGAGGCGGGGTCCTTGACGGGTCGGGTTCAGGTGCACCGCGGATAAGCCACATTCACGAATCGGAATACACCGCTCAGACCGTCTACGGCGCGGTTCAAGTGCAATCGTGAACGTCATCTGCAGGACCGGGATGACGAAAATATCAGTTACTCTTCCTTGGCGCGCGAAACGTACTCACCTGTGCGGGTGTCAATGCGCAGCAAATCCCCTTGTTCGATAAATAACGGAACTTTGACTACCGCACCGGTTTCCATGGTCGCCGGTTTCGTACCCCCGGAGGCCGTATCACCACGTACGCCAGGGTCGGTCGCTTCGATTTGGAGTACGACGAAATTCGGCACGACTACAGCGATCGGCAGGTCATTCCATAATGTGATTTCGCACATCTCCTGGCCTTTAATCCATTTTGCTGCATCGCCGGCCACTGCGAGTGGTATGGTGATCTGCTCGAAGGTTTGCGGATTCATGAAATGCCAGTCTTCGCCGTCGTTGTACAGATACTGAAACTCGACATCGACCACATCGGCGCCTTCGGCTGATTCACCTGACTTCATCGTTTTCTCGATCACGCGCCCAGTTTTGAGATTGCGCAATTTGATACGATTGAAGGCCTGTCCCTTACCCGGTTTGACGAACTCGTTTTCAATAATGCTGTAGGGATCGCCGTCGAAAAGCAGTTTGAGCCCGGACTTGAACTGGTTGGTGCTGAATGTCGCCATGAATGTCGCTTGATCCTGAGATTATTGCCTTGTCTATGATAACGCGAAGCCCCGATTTACAGGGATCGAATGACTGGCAAGTCCAGTTGCGCGACAGCATCAGAGATCCAGCCGAACTCCTTACACTGCTTGAATTACCGCCCGAGGGGTACAGTCCGGCGGCTGGGCGTGAGTTTCCGTTTCGGGTACCGCGCGCTTTCGCAGCCCGAATGCGGGTCGGCGATGCGCACGATCCGCTACTCAGACAAGTGCTCCCTGATCGCCTTGAGACGTTCGACGTGGCCGGATTCGGCGCCGATCCGGTCGGCGAGCTCAGCCTTACCGACGGGACGAACTTGCTGCAAAAATATGCCGGACGGGCGCTGCTGGTGATGACCGGCGCCTGCGCAATCAATTGCCGCTACTGTTTTCGACGTACGTTCCCGTACGCCGGCAATATCGGCGTACGGGCATTGGCCGGTGGTATCGACACAATCCGCGCAGATTCGAGCGTGAGCGAAGTCATTCTGAGTGGCGGCGACCCGTTGATACTTACCGACGAAGCACTCTCGAGGGTGTTTAGTGAGTTGGCCGGCATCGCTCATATACGCAGAGTCCGCATTCACTCGCGTTTGCCAATCGTGCTGCCGGCGCGTCTGAACAACGCGCTGCTCAGGGAGCTGACAACGCAGCGTTACCCAATCGTGTTGGTTGTCCACGCGAACCACCCGCGCGAGCTCGACGACGAAACTTTGGGCGCCCTTCGCCATTATCGCGATGCGGGCATGACGATACTCAATCAGGCGGTGTTATTGCGCGGCATCAACGACGATGCCGGGATTTTGGCCCAATTGTCGGAATCGTTGTTCGAAGCCGGAGTACTGCCCTACTATCTGCATCAACTTGACCGCGTCAGTGGGGCCGCACACTTCGAAGTGTCGCTCGACCGCACGCAGGCGTTGCAACGGGAGTTACAAGCGCGCCTGCCGGGGTACCTGGTGCCAAGGTTTGTTCGCGAAGTTGCCGGTGAGGCGTCGAAACAGCCGCTTTAAGGTGTGAATTCCTACGGTCTGTCCGCGTTGCTGCGCAGCCGCTCAATCCAGCCTTGCGCAAACCTGCGCTTTTAAAACGCAACGCGACACAAACCGACCAGGCTGGAACGCCCGAGCGCGATGCCGGCGTCAGTCGATAAGCGCGCCAAGGCGATAAATTGAGCCAATTAACCCGCGTTGAAATTAGGTGCTGGACCTTCCCTACCCTTTCTGGGTCATCCCCAAAACACGGGCGGGTAATCGAAAGCGCCGGCCTGTGTGACCGGGACTTCCTGGCCCGCATTGCTGGTGTCCCATCGCTCGGCATGTTCCATTCGACAACAAGACGTTTTGAAGAGAGTAAATGCCACGTCGCCTGCACGGGCGTGGTGATTGAACCTATCCTCGCAACCGTGCCCGGCAACGATCGACGCTAGGGCCCTGGTTCGAGGCGTTCGACGCGCTGAAATCCGCGCGGCAGCTTGAGCCCGCGCCGGGCTCGGTCGCCGACATAGTGCTCCTGATCAGATTCTTTCAAAGTGAGGTGACGATTGCCCGCGTACGCCCGTAAATCGTCGTTCGGACCGAGCACTGTAATCGCTCGCATGTAATCTTCGCGCGCTTTCAACTTGGGAGACGGGATCTGCAGTATTTTCTGCCCCTTACCGCGACCAAGGATCGGCAGTTCTCCGACCGGAAATAGCAGCAGGTGCCCAGTGGCGGATGCGCAAGCAACCCAGTCTTCGTCAGGATTATTGACTGCCACCGGCGGCAACATCCGCGCCCCTGCAGGAATCGACAACGCTAGTTTTCCGGCGCGGTTCTTGGTTATCAGAGCCGATACCTCGGCGATGAATCCGTAGCCGAAGTCGCAAGCAAGCAAGACGTAGGGCGTGCTGCCGGCCATGACCATGCCGGTGAACGTTGCGCCATCCGGCGGTGACAGACGACCGGCAAGCGGTTCTCCGAGGCCGCGCGCCGACGGTAAGCTGTGGGCAGGGACAGTATAAGCACGCCCGGCTGAGTCGAAAAACACGACACTTTGATTACTTTTTCCAAGCACATCAGCCTGATAATCATCGCCGCTGCGAAAACTCAACTCGCGCGCCTCAACCTCGTGCCCCTTGGCCGCTCGCACCCAGCCTTTGGCGGACAACACCACGGTCACAGCCTCGGCCGGCAACAGTTCTGTTTCTGATAATGCCTGGGCGGCCTCGCGCTCGACCAGTACACAGCGACGCTCGTCGCCGAAAGTTTCCATGTCCCTGCGTATCTCGTCGCGAATGAGTGTACGCAGGCGCCGTTTCGATGAGAGCGTTAATTCAAGTTGCTTGCGCTCCTTATCGAGCTCGGCCTGTTCGCCGCGGATCCGTTCTTCTTCAAGTCGCGCGAGATGGCGCAAACGCAAATCGAGGATCGCGTCAGCCTGAATCTCACTGATGCCAAACCTTGCAACCAGTGCCGCTTTGGGTTTGTCCTCGGTTCGTATGATGTGGATGACTTCATCGATGTTGAGAAACGCGACCAAGTAGCCCTCAAGCACGTGCAGGCGCTGCACAATCTTGTCGAGGCGGAACTGCAACCGGCGGCGAACGGTATCGGTCCGAAATTCAAGCCATTCACGCAGCAAAGAGCGTAAATCCTTGACCGCCGGCAAGCCGTCGACACCAATGACGTTGAGGTTGATTCGGTAATTGCGTTCCAAATCAGTGGTCGCAAACAAGTGCTGCATGACGGCTTCGCCGTCGACCCTGTTGGAACGCGGGACGAGCACCAATCGCACCGGCGTTTCGTGGTCCGATTCATCGCGCAAATCTTCCAGCATGGGCAATTTCTTGGCCTGCATCTGAGCCGCAATTTGCTCCAGAATCTTCGAGCCAGAGCTTTGGTAGGGCAGCGCGGTCACGATAATATTGCCGCGTTCGATTTCGTAGCAGGCACGCAGCTTGACGCTGCCATTACCGCGCTCGTACATCGATCGAATCTCGTCCAGGGGCGTGATGATCTCCCCCCCACCAGGGAAATCGGGTGCTTGCACGAATTCACACAGCTCAGCAAGGCTCGCACGGGGCGATTCCAGCAGGTGGATGCAAGCCGCACCGACTTCACGCAAATTGTGCGGCGGAATGTCCGTCACCATGCCAACCGCGATACCCGTCGTGCCATTCAGCAAAACGTTCGGCAAGCGTGCCGGCAGAATTGTCGGCTCGTCCAAAGTGCCGTCAAAGTTGGGTGCCCATTCGACGGTGCCCTGTCCGAGTTCCGCCAACAGCACGTCTGCGTACGGAGTCAGTTTGGCCTCGGTATAGCGCATTGCGGCGAAAGATTTCGGATCGTCACTTGAACCCCAGTTACCCTGCCCGTCAACGACCGGGTAGCGCGTATTAAACGGTTGCGCGAGCAAGACCATCGCCTCATAACATGCCGAATCACCGTGCGGATGAAACTTGCCAATCACATCCCCGACGGTGCGCGCGGATTTCTTGAACTTCGCGGTCGCACTGAGACCCAGCTCCGACATGGCGTAAACGATGCGCCGTTGAACCGGCTTAAGACCGTCGCCGATGTGCGGCAGCGCGCGGTCGAGGATGACGTACATCGCGTAGTCCAGATACGCGCGCTCGGTAAACTCACGCAGCGGAATCTGCTCTATATCAAATTTGCTGTCGTCGGCCATGGCGCTGGATTCCGCTTCAGGTAATGCTGGCGAGATTGCCTTTGCTCTCGAGCCAGCCACGCCGATCGCCAGAACGTTTTTTGGCTAACAGCATGTCCATCATCGAGTCCGTTTGATCGTCAGCGATAAGGCTCAGACAAACCATGCGCCGGGTCGCGACCGCCATGGTGGTTTCCCGTAGCTGCAGGGGATTCATTTCGCCCAGGCCTTTGAATCGCTGCACGTTCACTTTGCCGGAGATTTTCTCGCTTTCAATGCGCTCCAACACTGCGATTCGCTCTTCTTCGTCCTGCGCATAAAACACCGACTTCCCGACATCAATTCGATACAGCGGCGGCATGGCGGCGTACACTCGACCGGCCTCAACGAGCGCGCGAAAGTGACGCACGAACAGGGCGCACAGTAATGTGGCGATGTGTAGTCCGTCCGAATCCGCGTCAGCGAGAATACAAACTTTCCCATAGCGCAGATTGGTCAAATCGTTCGCTCCCGGGTCGATGCCGAGCGCTACCGAAATGTCGTGCACCTCGCTGGACGCGAGCACTTGCGCAGAATCGACCTCCCAGGTGTTTAGAATTTTGCCTCGCAACGGCAAAATAGCCTGGAATTCCCGATCGCGCGCCTGCTTCGCAGAGCCACCCGCGGAGTCGCCCTCAACTAAAAATAATTCCGTCCGCTCGAGATCCTGCCCCGAACAGTCAGCCAGTTTGCCCGGTAGGGCAGGTCCACCACCGGTGATTTTCTTGCGCACAACCTTGGCCGCTTTCAGTCGTCGCTGCGCGCGGCTTATGGCTATTTCCGCGATTCGTTCGCCAGACTCAACATGACCGTGCAACCACAGGCTGAACGAATCGCGCACGGCGCCGCTAACAAAAGCAGCACAGGTTCTGGATGAGAGCCGTTCTTTGGTCTGGCCCGAAAACTGCGGCTCTTCGAGTTTCACCGAAAGCACATAAGCACAACGTTCGATGACATCTTCCGCGGCCAGCTTGACGCCGCGCGGCAGTAAATTGCGGTTGTCGCAGAATTCTCGCATCGCATCCAACAGGCCCTGTCGCAGACCACCAACGTGAGTACCGCCCTGCAGCGTCGGCACCAGATTGACATAGCTTTCGGTAATTAATTCCGAGTCGTCTGCGCACCAGTGGATAGCCCAATGAACTGCTTCGTGCTCACTTTCATGAGCCCCCATGAAAGCTTCAGCCGGGACGAGATCTGCGCCCTCCAGCGCCTCGCCCAGATAATCCTGCAGACCATTCTGGTACTGCCATTCGAGCTTCTCGCCGTTGCCCATATCGCGAAACGTCAGCTTCAGTCCCGGGCACAAAACGGCTTTGGCACGCAGCACATGCTTAAGGCGCGGCAGCGACAATTTAACGGTGTCGAAGTATTTCGAATCTGGCCAAAAGCGGATGCTGGTACCGATGTTGCGCACGCCGACACTGCCGATTACGCGTAACGCCGATTCCACCTCGCCGCCACGAAACGACATTGCATGCTCGTGGCCACCGCGCTTGACCGAAATGTCCAATTGCGCAGAAAGCGCGTTCACCACCGACACGCCCACCCCGTGCAGGCCGCCGGAATATTTGTAGTTTTTGCGCGAAAATTTACCGCCAGCGTGGAGACGTGTGAGGATCACCTCGACGCCGGAAATTTTCTCGCCAGGATGCTCGTCAACGGGCATGCCCCGGCCGTTGTCACTGACGGCGATGGAGCCATCGTCATGCAACACGATGTCGATTTGATCGCAGTGCCCGGCAATCGCCTCATCGACACTGTTATCGACGACTTCCTGTACAAGATGATTCGGCCGTGATGTATCGGTGTACATTCCTGGCCGTTTTCGCACCGGTTCAAGTCCGGTGAGAACTTCGATGTCAGCGGCGTCGTAGCTTGCGCTCAAAGAATCTTATTCCAGTGTGCATGGGGCCGCCCCGAATTGCGGGGATAATCCGGGGCTTCACCAACGTGCTATGTAACGGTGCGCCGACCTGCTCTACGAGCTGCCGGGGCGCGACTATTCAGGCCAAATCGGCAACCAGCGCCGCGCAGGTCTCAAGACTAACGGGCGACACCTCATGACGATAGCTGTCATGGGCGATCCCCATCGCCAATGGCTCGCCGCGCTTGAGGGCCCCGATGGTGATGCTGTCGAGCTGGAAACGCAAGAAATGCACGGCCGAGGTTTTTCTCTCATTTGAACGTTCGAGGTCTTCGTCCGCGATGGCGAACACCGCCTCGCCTTCTCCAGCGCGCAACCACACGGTATCCTCGATACCTTGCATGCTCGCTAGCGCGACGCGGCGTTCTTCTACGTCGTCATATTCGATCATGAAAGTGGCTTTAAAATTGTCACCATCCGGAATGAGCGGATTGTAGGCAGCCAATTCTTCTTCAATCGCATCGCGCTGAAAGATTCGCTCGACCCGCAGCATCTCCTGAATCTGATACTGAACGGTCACGCGGTCTTCAAAGTACAACGCCGCATGGACACCAATAAAGACTTTCCGCAGTGCTTTGTGTGCCATCACATCACGACGCATCTGCGCACGCTGCTCATGGTAGGTTTCAAGCGGCAGCAAGTCGTCCCGGGTGAGTTTGTTCGCCATCTTGAGTGTTAAATCCCGTAGGCCTGTCTGAGTAGCGTAAAGGCGGAACTCGCGACGCTCGCGTCGCCCATCCCGTGTTCGATCATGTCGCCCGCCATCGGGCAATCACTGACGTAATAGTCAACTTTGGCATCGGCAATGCGCTTGACCACAGGACGACAGATCTTCTGCGCAAAGTCGTAGTTTTCAGCCTTGACTGCGTATGTACCGTCGTGGCCTGAGCAACGTTCGACGACTTCCACTTCCGTGTTGGGGACGAGTTCGAGCATATCGCGAGTTTTCAAGCCGATATTCTGTACGCGCTGGTGGCACGGCGCGTGGTAGGCCACTTTGCCGAGCGGCGTCTTAAACTCGGTTTTTAACCGGCCTTCGCGATGTCGGGCCATCAAAAACTCAAACGGATCGGTGAATGCACGACCAACCGCGCCCACCTGTTCGTCGTCCGGAAACAGAAGCGGCAATTCCTGCCGGTACATTAGTACACAGCTTGGTATCGGTGCAGTGATACGCAGCCCCTGCGCAGTCAAATCCAGCAGGCGCGGAATATTGGCTTCTTTGAGTTTTTCAACGGCGTCGAGATCGCCAAGTTCCATCTTCGGCATACCGCAACATTGCTCGTTGCTAACAATCTCGACCCCAACGCCGTTGTGTTCAAAGACTGCAATCAGGTCTTCCACCATCGCCGGCGCATTCCGATTGCCGTAGCAGGTAACAAACAGGCCGATGCGTTCATCGAACGTAGTCACGACCGTACGTTTCGCGTTGCGCTTACGCAGAGTTGCACTGTGAAACTTGGGCAGCGGTGCCTCAGCGTGAACGCCGATAGCACTTTGCATCAGCTTGCGCGCGGGACGTAATTTGTTGGTCGTATTGACCACTTCCGCAACGACCGGAATGCTGGCGAGCTTACCGACCGCATCGGTCGAAGTCAGCACGCTATCGCGTAACGAAGCACCCTTTTTTTTGTAGTGCACAGCCTTGCCGCGCAACATCAAATGCGGGAAGTCGACGTTCCATTCATGTGGCGGAACATAGGGACATTTCGTCATGTAACACAGATCGCACAGGTAACATTGGTCGACGACTTTGTGGAAATCGGCCTTATCCACGCCATCGACCTCCATGGTCGACGACTCATCTACGAGATCAAACAGAGTCGGAAACGCGTTACAAAGGCTCACGCAGCGACGGCAGCCATGACAAATATCGAAAACGCGCTCAAGTTCGGTATTGAGATCGTCCTGATCGTAGAAGGACGTCGTTTTCCACTCAATCGCGTGCCTCGTTGGTGCCTCGAGTCCACCTTCGCGATTGTCATCGGCCATATCAGCCACCTCTATAGATTATTGAGATAAAAAAAGAAGCCGGGACAAGCCCGGCTTGCTCCGCACTGGATCCTGGTCTTATCCCAGAGTATCGAGCGCTTTCTGAAAGCGATTAGCGTGCGAGCGTTCCGCTTTCGCGAGAGTTTCAAACCAGTCCGCGATTTCGTCAAAACCTTCTTCGCGAGCCGACTTAGCCATCCCCGGATACATATCGGTGTATTCGTGAGTCTCGCCAGCAATAGCTGCTTTGAGATTCAACTCGGTGTTGCCGATTGGCTCGCCAGTGGCCGGATCGCCTACGGCTTCAAGGTACTCGAGATGCCCGTGTGCGTGGCCGGTCTCGCCTTCAGCAGTGGAACGAAACACCGCGGACACGTCGTTGTAACCTTCAACGTCGGCCTTTTGGGCGAAATAGAGATAGCGGCGATTCGCCTGCGATTCGCCGGCGAATGCCGCTTTCAGATTGTCTTCGGTCTTGCTGCCTTTGAGAGACATAGTAGTGTTCTCCTCCTCGATGGGCCGATCTGGTCCGGGATGAATTGAAAATTCCAGAGAAATTTAGACTGAGTCTAAATTTGGACTCAGTCTAAATAAACTGTCCGAGCAAGGTCAAGCGTTGACCGCGTAGAGAGCCGTGGTTAGAGTTGCCGCCCGCGCTGCCGGACCGCCGTCAGCCGTTTAGCGCAAACCGGGATTTGCTCGATAACGTGACCAAACCAAGCAACAAAACTCCGCCGATCGACTTCGAGGCTGCAATGCGCGATCTCGAAACCTTAGTCGTCAAGATGGAACAGGGTGAATTTACGCTCGAAGAGTCGATCAAGCAGTTTGAGCACGGCATCCAGCTCGCACGTAGCTGCCAGCAGGCGCTGCGCGCCGCCGAGCAGAAAGTGCTCAAGCTCGCTGGCGACGGCGCAGATGAGGCACTGCGCGACTTCGACCTGCCCGAGCCTTCCTGAGGCGCGGCCTGAAGATGTTGCAAAAACAACTTGGCCCGCTGCGGGCCCGTGCCGATGCTGCGCTGGAAAGTTTTCTGCCCAATGTTGAGACGCCCCCGCTACGCTTACATGCAGCCATGCGCTATGCGGTGCTCGCGCCAGGGAAACGAATTCGTCCGATTTTGACCTACGCGACGGGTCTTGCCCTGCACGCCGCCGACGCCGCTCTGGATGGTCCGGCGATAGCTGTTGAACTGATCCATGCCTATTCGCTCATTCACGATGACCTGCCTGCCATGGACGACGACGATTTACGCCGAGGGCGGCCAACCTGCCACCGTCAATTCGACGAAGCGACTGCGATCCTGGCAGGCGACGCGCTGCAGGCGCTGGCATTTGACGCTTTGCTGACACCGGACGCCCCGAGCAGTGCTGAAACTCGCCTCGAGATGGTTCAAACCCTCGCTCACGCGAGTGGATCCACTGGCATGGCCGGCGGACAGGCACTTGATCTGGCAGCCGTCGGTCAGCGCTTGACGCTCGAAGAACTGGAGAACATTCATAATCACAAGACCGGCGCGCTGATTCAGGCCAGCGTAATGCTCGGGTATCTTGCGGGCACCGACCGCGATCCCGATCTGGCCGAGCGCTTACGTCGCTACGCGCAATGCATCGGACTCGCGTTCCAGGTACAGGACGATATCCTCGACGTCGAAGGGGACACGACAGTGATTGGCAAACCGCAAGGTTCGGACGCTGAACTCGACAAACCGACCTATCCAAATATCCTAGGCCTGGATGGCGCCAAGGCGACGGCGCGTGAACTCTGCGAGGAGGCCATCGCATGTCTCGACCCGCTCGCGGAGCGAGCATCTACCCTGGCGATGATTGCCGACTACATCGTTCGCCGCGACCGCTAAATTCGCGCTGCCGGCAGCCGGCGGGACTCACGCAATGTCAGATTCTCGCCACTGCAAACACGCTTGTCCTCGATTTTCGGCAGCTTGCGCCCTGCCTTAATCTGCCCTTAAGCACACCGCTTAACGCGATCTTCGCTGGGCTGGCATGATGCCGTGGTCGCGTGACACGCTGGTTTTCTTTCGATTGTATTCAGCCCGTTGATCGTTAACCGGCGGATTAGCCGCCGTTTTGCTTTTCGGCGGACTTCGCCTCTTCCCAGAATTGATCCAGCAACGCAGCGCTCGCCTCGGTCATGGCTAAATTGCGCTCTGTGACTCGGCTTTCCACGGCTCGGAAGCGCCGTTCAAATTTTGCGGTCGCATGGCGCAAACTGGACTCCGGTTCGACGCCGAGATGACGGGCAACGTTAACGACGGCGAACAAAACATCGCCAAGTTCATCATGCACAGCGTCGGCGCCGAGCTCGCTGTGCGCATGCCGTAGTTCCAGAAGTTCTTCGTCCACCTTGCGCCATGCGCCGCGATGATCGGGCCAATCGAAGCCAACCCGAGCGGCGCGCTTTTGAATCTTTGCCGCTCGCGATAAGCCCGGTAACGCCGCCGGAACGTCATCCAGTTCACTGTGCTGGCCGGCGGCGATTCGTTGCGCCGCTTTGCGCGACTCCCAGGCTTGCGCCACCGCATCCGCAGACTCCGCGCCGGCGTCTCCGAACACATGTGGGTGGCGCGACACCAGCTTCTGTTCGAGGGCCGCGACCACGTCGTCGAGCGAAAAGCGCCCTTCTTCTTCGCCCAGCTGACAATAAAAAACGACCTGAAAAAGCAGATCGCCGAGTTCGGCAGGCAGCGCACCAAAGTCCGCAGTCTCAATCGCCTCGGCAACCTCGTACGCTTCCTCCAGCGTATGCGGAACAATCGAGCGCCAATTTTGAGCACGATCCCAGGGACACCCACGGTCGGGATCGCGCAGTGAACGCATAATCGAACGTAGCTGGCCAAGCTCGGACATTTATCTTTCCCTTGTTTGTGAGCGAATGCGTACACCGAAATAGGTGCCAAACAGCTCAACTTTGCAAATGAGTGCGCGCCAACATTTACCGAACGGCACTTGCCTGCGGCGAATTTAGCACGGAGAATCGAATCCCAAGTGCGTTGCATTCGCTTCAGGTGAACCGGGATCAGAATATGACCTCACCACTTATTCTCCGCCTCGATATTTCTGGCCGACCGATTCGCTGGATTCCATGGCAGGACGCGGTTTGTCTATACAGCCGTGAGTTGGTCGGTTGGACTGCCGGCGAGAATATTTTCACCTTTCACGGCGGTATCGCGCGGTTTTCAGGCGAACGTTCATCGGTGAGCGTGCACTCGATTATCGCCGTCAAAAACTCGCGCCGCGGGCAACATCCGAAACGCAACGTCCCGCCCCTGAATAATCATGAGTTGTTCCGGCGGGATGGTAATTTGTGTCTGTACTGCGGTCGCGAGTTCAACGGTTATGGATTGACACGGGATCACGTCGTGCCGCTTTCTCACGGCGGGCGCGATCGCTGGTCGAACGTGGTTACTGCGTGCAAGTCATGCAATACCCGAAAAGGTGGGCGTACCCCGGAGCAGGCGCGCATGCCGCTGCTTGCCATCCCATACGTACCCAACTGGGCAGAGTTTCTGGCGCTCTCAAACCGCCGCATCCTAGCCGACCAGATGGAGTTTCTGAAATCCCAGTTCAATCGAAAGAACCCTATCCGCAATCTCGCTTGAAAGCGCTCGTAGCGGCTCTTAGCGGCGTAATGCTGGCGGCCTGCGTCGGCGTCGCGAGCGCTGCTGACGCAACCGGCAACTATGCGATTTGGGGCGCCGGCAGTGCTTCTTGCCACCAGTTCCGGCGCGGTCACGAGGACCCTGCGCTGAGACAATCGTTCAAGGACTATTTGATGGGTTACCTGACCGCCTATAACGCAGTTGCGGATGACACCTATAACGCACTCGGCAGCCTGAGCCTGGAAAAGGCACTACAACGGCTGGATGATTATTGTGACCTGCACAAGATTGATAGCTTTGACCGTGCCGTAATCGACATGCTGGTCGCGCTACACGAAAGCCGCAGCCGAAAAGCCAAAGGTGCGGCACCGGGGTGGGGCCGAACACGCGGGTCCGAGCCTGTCGACACCGAGCGCTCGTCGGCAAATCCTTGAGTGCGATGATTAACCAAAGCACAAACCAGGTCACATAGTGCTGTGTTGCGAAGCAAAAAAAAATCATTCATGATTCGCGCCACCATGGCTACTGCGCCTTTTTCGCAATAGCCAAGACATTTTTCGACTCGAATCGTCCCCTTCCCTAGGAGCATTGCCAGCATGAAAAACAAATATTTAGCGCGCGCCCAGTTGCCGTTATTAGGATTGATAATTGCGTTTACGAGTGCCTGCTCAACAGTATCGCCAGAGCAGTTGTCTGCCGTTGAAGCGAAGGCAACCAGCGCCATGTCTGAAGCTCGCAAAGCTGCAGGAGATGCTGCGAACGCATTGAAAACTGCCCAGGCAGCGAACTCAACAGCTGACGCAGCAGCCGCTGCAGCAGCCGCTGCACAGACCAGTGCCGATGCCGCGATGGCATGTTGCACAGGAAATAAAGATCGTATCGAACGTATGTTCGAACAGACGATGAAGAAATAGCGGGCCAATCAATACGCCGCAAATAAAAAACCCCGCACTAGCGGGGTTTTTTTTCGCCTGAAAATAAAACCTACCCAGAATGTAGAGCGTTTTCAGACTCCGTCATTGTCGCTGTACGCGGTTTGTAGCTCCCGACGTCGTGCGGAATGCCGTCTTTCAGCTCAATGGCACTTTTAATGTCCTGCCAAGCGAGTTCCACATCGAAGGATTTGACCCGTTCGAGGATCAGCTTAACGACGTGCGAGTACTGGCCGGCAAACAGCTCCCGGTCTTCATCCAGATGCGGATGAACCTCGAGATAAACACGCCCACGCGCCACGCCAACTTTATAGGGCTGATTGACCACCTCCACGACGGTACCCACCGGAACCTCGCTGAACACGGTAGCGACGTCTTTCGGGTACATGCGAATACAGCCATGCGTGACCCGCATTCCAATCCCATAAGGCCGGTTGGTCCCATGAATCAAATAACCCGCAGCGCTTAGTTTGAGCGCGTGCTGCCCCAGCGGATTGTCCGGTCCGGCAGGTACGATTGTCGGCAGGATATCACCCTCGGCAGCGTGCTCTTCGCGAATCGATTTGGGGGGGTACCAAGCCGGATCCTTCACTTTGGAGACGATCTTCATCTGGCCCTTGGGCGTGACCCAGTTTTGCCGACCGATACTGATCGGAAAAGTCTTGACCTGCGCCGCGCCGGCCTTGCCTTTACCGCCAAACACGTAAAGGCGCATTTCCGCAACATTCACGATGATCCCACGACGGGGCGCATCCGGAAGGATATACAGGTTCGGCACGACGACCTCTGCGCCATCGCCGGGCAACCAAGGGTCTACTTGCGGATTCGCCAGGCGCATTTCCTGATAGCCCTGATCGTAGGCGCGCGCAATATCGGACAGCGTATCCTCGTGCACTGTGGTGGTGAGAAACAGCTCGCCGATCACATCAGAATCGACCTGCGCGAGGCTAAACGCCTGAGTCGCGCTTGCCGGTCCGACTAGCATGGCAAGCAATAGTCCGAGCAAGTATACGACGGCGTTACCGAAGGCGTAAGAACGCGGCGTCGGATTCATAGTTCTATACTCCGGTTAATCACTTATCGCTGCTGCGGCCAGACTAAGCCAGGCTGCCATAAAGGCCAGCCCACCCGCCGGAGCAGCGCGAGCGAAGGCGGCATTGCTGCTGATGGCACTGAGAGCCAAACCACCGCAAAAACACACAATACCCGTTACGCACAACGCCCCGGCTATACGCAGCATAACCCCGCTCGGTGCTGCGCGCAGCCACACACCGATCACGACCAATAACAGGGCATGAATCAGTAAATAAAGATTAGCGGACCGCAAGCTTGCCAGCGCATGCGCATCGAGTTGCGCGCTGAACTTGTGCGCGGTCAAAGCCCCGAGTGCCACGCCCGTACAGCCTGCGAGACTGCCAGCTGCGATAATTATTCTGTGCCACATACTAATTTAGTCCGAATTTCGCTCGATTCACTTGGGGGCGCGCAACGCGAATGGTGAAGCAGCAAGCAGATTTGACCGCGGGGTCCGCCTTCGTGCGGGCGAGAGTACGCCATCCTAAGCCGTGATCGCGATGTTTTCAGGACCTGAGTTCCGCTTTAGTGACGCCGCCAGTTACTGCCTCACAGCGTTGCTGGCGTGCACCGCGCTGACAACCTCAGGCGCACAACGCTTTAGCGAACCGTTTCGCATGGCGCCCGTAAGCCAGCCCGGAGGAGCCGAGTCAGACCCCCGCCATCGCGGCACTGTGCGTCTGGTCGCGGGTCCCGATGGTCGCCCTCATCAACTCTCTGGACTGGCCTGGGATGCCGACGAAAATTTGCTCTACGCGCTCTCTGATGATGCCTACGTGGTGCACCTGCGCCCGTTCTTTCAGGGTGGCCGTTTGTTTCGGACAAAACTCGTCAAGTTCGTCGCACTGCTGGACGAACACGGCACACCGTTGAACTCTCCGTTCGCAGATTCAGAAGGATTGCTGGGGCGCTTCACCGACAATGGCGTGCGCGGCGATAGCGAACTCGTCGTGTCGTTCGAAGGCCGCCCCAGAATTATTCACTTCAACACCCAGGGCGCGCCAGTCTCGCAAACAGAATTGCCGCTAGCTCTGCGAAACCGCAGTTATTACGCCGGTTCAAACAAACAGCTCGAAGCCATTACAGGACATCCTCAGTACGGAATTATTACTGCGCCAGAACGCGCCCCACGCGCCTCGTCGGGGAACTTCATTCCGCTTTGGTCGATATCCGGGGAGCAGTGGAATTACCGCCCTGACGCGCCGGGTGTCAGCGCAGTCGTGGGGCTCGAAACAGCGCCCAATGGCGATATTCTAGTCTTGGAGCGCCAATTTCGCGGGCTCTTGCGACCGTTAATAATAGTCGTACAGCAGGTGCGTTTGGATGATGACAACCACGCATTGGTGGAAGCTGTCGAGAAGCTGCGGTTGGATTCGTCGCGCGGCTGGGCGCTGGATAATTTCGAGGCTATCGCCCGCCACCAGGGCGACTGCTACTTTCTGGTCAGCGACGACAATGCGTCAGTGCTGCAAAAAACCCTGCTGAGTTATTTCTATTTGCCGCAGAACTCGGACGCTCTCAGCGTTCGAGTAAACGCGGCATCAACTCAACCAGATTGCATGGACGCGTCCGGTAATCCAGTTGATGCACGATAAGTTCATCCCAGGCGAGGGTACAGGCGCCCGCAGAACCAGGCAGTGAGAAGATGTAGGTGGCGTTGGCAACACCGGCAACGGCGCGAGATTGCAACGTCGATGTCTTGATATCCTGATAAGACAGCGCGCGAAACATTTCGCCGAAACCATCGAGTGTCTTATCAAACAAAGGTGTCACTGCTTCCGGGGTTCCATCACGCCCAGTCACACCGGTGCCACCCGTCAATAGCACCACATTGACGTCTGTCTGTGCGACCCAACGCGACACATGCGCCCGAATGGCATAAACGTCGTCTCTGCAAATGGCTTTCTCGGCGAGCGTATGGCCAGCATCCTGCGCGCGACCGGCGAGCACTTTGCCCGACTTGTCGGTCGCCTCTGTACGCGAATCCGAAACCGTTAAAACGGCAATCGATAAGGGAATTAACTCTCGTTCTGTGGTCACAATTCACGCCCTGCGGTAGCCTAAGGTAGTTTACCCAATCTATGACAATAATATCTTCGTCACCAGAATCGGAGCGTCCCCTACCCGCGTTACAGTAATAGGTGGCGGGGTTCGAAACTGCGTGATAACAATACGGTGTTAAGTATGCCTGCAATACAATCGCCGCCGGAAGACAGTCAACGACTCGATCGTTGGCTGTGGGCGTCGCGCCAATTCAAAAGCCGCAGCATCGCCGTGCATGCGATCGAAAATGGTCGAGTGGAACTCAATGGCTTACGCGCCAAGCCAGCCAAGCTGGTTCACATTAACGATGCGATTCGCATCCGCCGGCCACCCTATGACTATGACATCATCGTACGCGGCCTGTCCGGAAATCGCGTCTCAGCGAAACTTGCCGCTGCCTTGTACGAAGAAACACCTGACAGTCTGAGCACGCGCGCGAGCTTGCGTGAGAGCCTGGATTTAAGCGCCGTGCATGAGGATCGTCGGAGCGGCAAACCCGACAAGAAAGAACGTCGCGAGCGCGAGAATCTCAAGCGCTCATACGAATAAACCAGCAGGAGCTACGACGCGAACCTATGAACGCCCCTCAAGCCACGCTCTCCGCAGACAACGCGTCTGCGATCTACTCAACCCTGACGGGCGCAATCAGCAAAGTAATCACCGGCCAGAGCCAGGTAACCCGCCACCTCCTCAGCGCTTTTCTCACTGGCGGTCACGTGTTGTTGGAAGACTATCCAGGAACCGGTAAAACAACATTGGCAAAAACGCTGGCGCGCGCAGTCGGAGCCGACTTCCAACGCGTTCAATTCACCCCTGATCTGCTTCCCACCGACATTCTTGGCGCCTCAATCTACAACCAGAGAAGTCAGGAATTCGTGATCCACAAAGGGCCGATATTCACTAATTTCCTGCTCGCCGACGAAATCAATCGAGCCTCGCCGCGCACGCAATCGGCCCTGCTCGAAGCGATGGGTGAAGCTCAGGTTAGTCTTGAGGGAGAGCAATTCACGCTCGAACAGCCCTACTTTGTGATTGCCACGCAAAACCCGCTCGAATTCCACGGTACTTACCCCCTCCCAGAAGCGCAGATGGATCGTTTCGCGCTGCGCTTGTCACTGGGCTACGTGTCTGCCGAAGATGAAGTGGCGATCATCACGTCGAATAATCAATCGAGCCCACTCGAAGACACTGAAGCGGTCATTTCAGTTACTGAGGTGCTGGCTTTTCAGCGCGCCGCCGCCGCTGTTTCAATTAGCGAAGAACTCAAGCGCTACATTGTTGCGCTAGTCGCGGCAACGCGCGACGCCGAGCAGATTGAACTTGGCGCAAGCCCGCGCGCCTCCCTGACTTTACTCAAATGCGCGCAAGCCCTTGCGCTATTCGACGGCCTTGATTTTGTGACGCCAGACATGATCCAGGAACTGGCGCCGCTAGTACTCGCTCATCGTCTTGCGGTGCGAGCCGAAGCCCGCTTTAGCGGCATTAGTGCACTCACCCTGGTCGCCCAAATCCTTGATACGGTCGAGGTCCCGCGTTAGTTCCGGGCCCTGATTATGCCGAGCATGCCGCCGCGCGTTCTTTACCGGCTATTTCCGCTGGCCGGACGCACAAGCGCATGGGTTGAACAACGCTTCCCGGCTGGCGGACGCATGGTTCTGTCATTGTTGGTCTGCGGCATCCTGTTTGGCATCGACTTGCGACAGACGTTGGGTTATCAGATCGCCTCGCTGAGTTTCGCCTTGCTGCTAACCAGCATTCTGCTCAGTGTGCGCTGGCGACCGCGGCTTCGGGTCGAGCGGATTCTGCCCGATCTGGTCACCGCCCAGGTACCGATGAGCTACTACCTCAAAGTGACTAACCTTGGTACACGCGACGAGCGCGATCTAGTCGTGCAGGACCAACTCGTCACGCCGCCGATGAGCTATGACGCATTTCAACGCCGCCGGCGCCAACGCAGCACTCGCCGTACGAATTGGTTTGACCGAGCCGTTGGCTTCCCGCGCTGGGTGGAAATGCGGCGGCGCGATCGCGGCGCCGAAATCCGTCTCGTCGCCATTCCGACCATCGCCGCGGGCGCGAGCGTGCAAGTCAAAATAGACAGCACGGTCGTGCGCCGCGGCTGGATCCAGTACCAACACACCCAGATTCTCCGTCCCGATCCGCTCGGATTGTTCCGCGCGCGCCGGAACCTACCTACGAAAGAGGCATTGCTCGCCCTCCCGCAGCGCTATGCCGTGCCTCATATTCACATGCAGTCGCAACGCCATTATCAGAAAGGCGGTGTAAGCCTCGCGCTGGCCGTCGGCGACTCGCAGGAGTTCGCGAGCTTGCGCGACTACCGTCCGGGAGACGCCAGACGCCATATCCA
The DNA here is from genome assembly GCA_002292285.1 of Proteobacteria bacterium UBA981. Classification (GTDB taxonomy): domain Bacteria; phylum Pseudomonadota; class Gammaproteobacteria; genus UBA981. Next base: position 20,782 of record DBBP01000004.1, on the reverse strand, counting down.
CTGGCGTAGTTTCGCGAAAAGCGGCCGCCTGGTGGTGAAGCAGTATCAGGACGAGTATTTCGATCGCCACGCCTTAGTCATCGACACCCACGTCGAGGCCAATGAAGAGGAACTCTTCGAGTCGATCATTTCCGTTGCTGCGTCGGTCGCCGGCGGCGAACGGCCGCGGGATTCCATCCTCGATGTGATTTTCGTCGGCGCACAAATGGTCCAGCTCAGCGCTGGACGTGGCCTCGGCGACGCCGCCAGCGCCCTCACCTATCTGGCTGAGGCCGTGGCCAGTGTGGACGCCGATTTCGCTGCGACCGCAAACGTGTTGCGTGAACGTGCCGGGGAACTGGCCAGCGTCATTTTTGTACTGGCTTCTGTGGACGACGAACGCCAGCAATTGCTCGACGAGTTGGTCGTTCGCGGTATCTCGTGTCTGTGCTTGCTGGTCAGCGTTGGCGACGAACAATCCGATGGCCTCGAACGACTCGGTACTCACCGTGTCTTCCGCATCCGTAGCGGTCATCTCAGTGCCGACCTGGCACGTATCGATCTCACGCCATGACGCGCATCACTGTCGAACCGGTCCGCAAACCCATGCCGCGCTCATGGCCGAGCCTGGCGCTGCTCTGTTGGGGTGGGTTCACCGATACCTGGTCGGGCGCAATCGTCATGGCCCTGATGCTGGAAGCGATCGCCTTATCGCCAATTAAATGGAATGTTGCACATCGCGAATTCCATCGCGCAGCCGATCTGACCAGTGTTATTTTTGCTGTCGTTACGGTGGTGCAATTTTCCCGCTATTCGGTGCACGGCATCTACCAGATTTTGCTCGTCACGCCATTCTGTTTTTTTCCGCTGTTGTTGGTACAACGCGCGAGCGTGCAACAAACGATTCCCATGAGCGCCTTGTTCTACAGCCTGCGACGCTACCCACAGTACGATCGCGAACTCGACGTAGCGCCGCACTACATCATCATCTGCATTCTCGCCGCCAGTACAACAACGCAAAACGACCGCATTTTCATTGCGCTAACCGCCGTACTCATAGTCGGCTTGATAGCTGCAGCGCGTCCACAACGATATCGATGGTGGCAATGGTCGGGCGCGATGGTGCTCGCCTTGACGCTGGCAGCAGCAACCGGCTTGGGCGTGCTGCGTGGACATCGCGCACTGGAAGATTCATTCATGTACTGGCTGAATCAATTCCCGTGGACCTCGAGCAATCCCAATCGGGCCATTACAGCGATCGGCCAAATCGGGCGACTCAAGTTGTCCGATCAAATCCGCGTGCGCGTGACCCCAGGGCGGCAAGTCAAACTGCCATTGCTCCTCCAACAAGCGAGCTACGACGAGTTTACTTACGGTTCATGGGCCGCTAAGGAGGCACCATTCGCTGCGCTGGATAAAAGTGACGGCGAGGATTCCTGGATAACGGAATCCAGCGACAATAGTGCAGCGACGGTGACCGAAATAACGTTCCAGCATCGTCGCGAACTCGCCATGCTGCCGGTCCCGCGCGGTAGCCGCGAAATTCATAGCTCCGAAGTGGCGGAATTGCAACGAAATCGCTTCGGCACTCTATTGTCCGAATCGCCGCCCGGCGCTCTGCGCTTCAAGGTGACCAGCGGCGTACCGGTCAGCAATGAACCTCCCGCAACCGCTCGCGATTTGGTCGTACCGCAGAGTTACCAGTCCGTGATCGCGCAAACCCTCGGCGAAATCAATGTGCAACCCGGGCGCGACGCTGAGAACGCTAAACAGATCCGCCAATTCTTCCTCGACAACTTCAAATACAGTCTCATTCAACGTCGGGGCGGGATGAAACGCACGCCCATTGCGCGTTTCCTAACCGACACCCGACGCGGCCATTGTGAGTATTTCGCGACCGCGAGTGTTTTGTTGTTGCGCGCCGCAGGTATTCCGGCCCGTTATGCAGTCGGCTACGTTGTCGAAGACTACAGCGAACTCGAAGGCGCCTACATTGCCCGCGCGCGCCACGCGCATGCGTGGGCACTCGCCTTCGTCGACGGCGAATGGATCACGGTCGACGCAACGCCAGCCGCGTGGTTTGAACTGGAGAACAGTCTCGCGTCGAGATGGCAAGATATTCAGGACGTCGCCATGTGGATCCGCTACCGCCTGCAACGCTTGAGTCAGGATGATTTCAGCGATCTGGGGGACTTGATGATTTGGCTCGTGCCACCTTTGGCGGTCGTGCTGTATTTACGCCTGCGCAAAAGTCCGACCGCCGTCCGTAAAGCCGCCCAAGACGCTACCGGTACCGATAGACCCGCTTCATTACTGGATGATTTACTCAGCGCGCTAAAAACGCGCGGGCTTGAACCGTATCCGGGTGAGACGATTCGACACTTCCTGCTGCGCGCGATTCCGGGCGCCGATTCTCGTGCCGAAATCGAGGATATCGTCCGGACCTATTACCGAATCAGATTCTCGCCACACAGCGAACAGCGCGCCGAACAGGCCGGTTTGCGTGAACGACTCGCGCGTTACCTGCCGAGTTCAGCTGGTGGAACCTGACAGGGCCTCTCGAAACAATCGCTGTTCGTCTGCGGATTCGATTTGGCGGATATAGTGGTCCGCCACAGCAGGTGGAATGACGCCACGAAACATCGCGCGACGTTTTTCATCGACAGAAACGCCGTCACACTGCAGAAAGGCTAAGGGCTCTATGGCTCCCCGTTCAAGCATGATGGCGTTTTCGTTTGCAACGTCTCGCATCACAGCATGGTTGGGCGTCAAGCGTCCCTGAACGAACTCCGATGACGCTAATCCATTTTCGTATATTGCCCGAATCTCAAGCTTGTAGCCGCCAATCAAAATCGGATTAATCGTTTCTTCGAGTTGCGATTCAATGTTGTTCATACGCGTCAAAACGAGGTCTGACCAGTCGACCCCAGGTTCTTCAAGTCGCTGCAATACGCTGTAAATATCGATGACGTTATTAATCGAGAGCAGACCGTAGACGTCGTGAATAAAGGCGTAGTTGCGTGCCGATACCAGGCCTTGGAAATCCCCGAAACCCAATGCCCGACACACGTTCGGCTGCGACGGCGCGGCGGCGTTGAAGCCGATACCGCACAAAAGTTGCGGCACACGTACACCAAGCTGTTGGGCAATTTGTTCGCGGCGTGCGTCGTCGTCATCCAGCGGCCCGACCCGAGTCGCTGCGAAAATGGCGAGCAATTCGTCAGACGAAGAACGCAGAAGCATTTCGAACGAATACATCGTCTCTCCTTAAAATATCCGCGGCGGTCCGCAGATGATTGTCAGACGAATTCTAACCGGGAGTTTGGGTACACCGCATTGCGGCCGACATTTGCTTCCTGAACAGAAGAAGAATACGGCAGATCACTCGTCACCCGCCCTGTCGCGGTGCCGAACACCAGGGTGGTCAGAACTCGCCCCTGCGGGCCGCGTTAGTCACGCCGGAGGCTGTCGCGCACGGCAATGGGCGTGGGATAGCGCATCACGATGAGGTAACTGGAGACGATGAAGCTAAACAGGGTCGTAAGCTGGACAAGGTAGGCACCCCGCTCGCTAAGCAAACCGCTATGTAGTGCGAGTATCGCAACCAGCAAACTGAACTCACTGATCTGTCCCAGCCGCACACCCACTTCCAGGGATTGGCGGGAACGCTCGCCAGCTCGACGAAACAACCACCGGAACGTATACGGTTTCGCAGCCAACAACAGCGCGGTAAGGACTAATGCGGCAAACAACGCTTGTTCAATCATAACCACTTCAAATGCTGCGCCAAAAGAAAAGAAGAACAAGACCAGGAAAAAGTCGCGCAGCGGTCGCAAGCTATCGGCGATAAATGCCGATACTGGACAACTCGCCAGCGCGATACCCGCTATAAATGCTCCGATTTCATGCGACAGACCGAATAATGCAGCGCATTCGGCGAGCGCAAGACACCAGCCAATCACCAGCAAAAATATGTATTCGTGAATCTGGTCGAAACGCCGAATCAATGGTTCGATGACAAATTTCTCGGCCAACAACGCCACCGCAACGAGCGCCGGCAAGGCAACGAGTTGCTGCACAATGCCGGTCAGTGGATCCTGCCCACTGCCGTAGCCGTGAACCACCAGCAATACCACAATCGCGATCAGATCTTGCACCAGCAAGACCGAAATCATCATCTGCCCGGTATGTTGATGGTGCAGGGTTGTCGTCGGCAGGAGCTTCAGACCGATGATGGTGCTCGAAAACATCATGCACGCCCCGACCAACAGCGCCTCGTGCCACGGCAAGCCCCATAGCAGGGCCACCGTGCTGCCCAAGGCGCAGAAAATCAGTGAGCTGATGAGGGTGACACCGAGCGCCTCGCCGAGCATTTTCCACAATTGCTGCGGCTCCATGTTCAAGCCGAGCAGATACAGCAAAAACATGATGCCGATACTGGAGACGTCTTCGATCCAGCCCTGGTCGTGCACCAGACCAAAGCCCGCCGGCCCGAGCACCATCCCGATTAATATGTATGCCACAATCATGGCCTGACGCGCGAACAAAGCAAGGGTAGCGAATACCGCAGCACCTGAAAAAATCAGGAAAATCGAAAAAATGACGCCGTGATCCTGCACTCAGTTCATTACCTTCAACGCGCTCAACCCACTGACCAGTTGCGCGACAGATACTTTCTGCGCAGCCCCGAGTTCGGGCGCGAACACACTAATACGGTACTCCTCGAACTGTTGATGGACGCGCGCGGCGGCATCACGTGCAGCAGCATGCGGCCGCAACGCGAAAAACTCTTGCCATAGGGGTGCCAAAGCCGCGAGCTTTTCGAGATCTTTGCCGGGATTGCCACGCGCACGCTCGAGTCGTTTATTAATTCCGTGCAAATACCGATGGCACCGATCGGCGACGCCCCATTGCTGCCAGTCCAGTCCGCGCGGCCCAAGCAGACATTCGAGCTGCGACAGCATGTCCTTGCGCGATGCGTCCGGGATCTCATCACGGAATTCATCGATCCGCAGACGTAATTTTGCACCTGCGGCGAGGCGTTCAAGCAATGCCCCGTGATTAGCTTCGAGTTCGGTCGCCAAAGAGACGTGAAACACCTCCAGGAGCGCCACAAAGTTCTGCTCATCAGCGACACGTGCGCGACGCTCGACGCAATTATGCGCCATAACCTGCGCGAGCAATCCGATTGGCGCTTCAAGATAGCCAAACATGACCACGAGCAGAGCGTCCTGCTTAGAGCGCCCAAAGCGTTCCAAAGCACGCAATTGAGGTGCACTGGAGAGGAGCAACAAACGTGTGACGCCAAGCCCGTGCGCCCGTGCAGCCGCTTCCTCGTCATCAAAAACTTCCAGCTCGACCACATTCGTTCGGTCCACCAAAGCCGGGAAACCCTCGATTCGATGCCCGCCGTTGCCGGCAAAACTACGCGTCGGCAGGTCGCCGAAGTTCCAACCACAGCGCGAACTGCCGGCGTACTTCCAGTCCAAATCAGCGAGCGCCTCGCGCCCGGTCTGTGCGTGGCCCGCCTGCAAAATGGACAGTTTCCGACTGGCCGCAACCGGCTGCCCCTGTTCATCAACCAGCTCAATAAAACAATGCAAGTGCTCGGCAAGTGAATTCTCGTCGAACAGCCCGACATCAACCGGCTCACCGCCGATGTTGGTCAACACGCGAGCGAGACTCTCGGCCAGCCCGCCCGGCTGATTGGCCAGAGCAGCGACGGCAGCCATAGTGTATTCGCGCGCTGGCGAGAATCGGCGCCGCCATGCCTTTGGCAACGCACGCAACATCGCCTCAACTTTTTCGCTCAGCATGCCGGGGACGAGACGATCGAAATGTGCCTCAACAAGACGCGGCAGTAACGCGACCGGCACCGTGATCGTCACGCCGTCTCGCTCGCTGCCGGGCTCGAAAGTGTAAGTGAGCTGACAATTACTGCCGGCGATCGGCAGGGTGTCAGGAAACAAAAACGCGGGCACGTTGTCGAGCGCCTGGGTCGTCGCATCAGTCTCACTCATATACAGGGCGTCGGCCGCCGCAGGCACAGCACGCAAAGTGCGCATGAGCGCTTTACGCGTAGTGATTTGAGATGCGATTCGGTCGTCGTAGAAAGTGTGCAGACGCGCTCCGGGAGCGAGCAAATCGCGGCGTCTGGCCCGCGCTTCGAGGGCTTGGATACGGGCGACCAGAGCGTGATTGTGGCGTAGAAAATCGACGTCTTCGCCAAGTTCCCCCGCCAGCAGTCCAACCTCGATCAAAAGTTCGCGCGCCGCTGCTTCATCAACCCGAGCCAAATCAATTTGCCGGGACGTATTGATGACGAGTCCAAACAGACGCTGGATCTCGGTTACGCGCGCGCAGCCACGACGCGCATCCCAGTGCGGCGCCTCGTAGGTGCGTTTGATCAAGTGCCCGGCGACCTGATCGAGCCAGTGCGGATCGATGCGCGCGGCGAGACGTGCGTAGGGTCTCCCGGTCTCGACAATTTCGCCGACCAGCAACCATTTCGCGGCGCGCCGATACAAAACGGAAGACGGATGCAGCGCAAACGTTGCATTGCGACAGCCGAGGTAGTGGTCGCCCTGCCATTCGCCAACATAGCTCGGAAAGCCACTCGCTAAAGCACAGTGGATGGCCTTGAAGGACGCGGGCTCGGTGTTGACCACCCACCCTTCGGCAGTGACTCGTTTACGCAGGTACGTGTGCAGCTGAATCCACTCCTGTACGCGGGAGGTGGACAGAAACAAACGCCGGCAGCGGCGGCGCTGTCGCTGATAGGGCAATTTCGCCAGTTCAGCGGCAGTATCCCAGGCATTCACAAACCACAAAAAATCCGAGCGCTTGTCAGCAAACTGGGCATGCGCGCGATCGGCCAGATCGCGAACTTCGTGCGGGCGGTCACGCGGGTCGGCGATGCTGAGCGCGGCAATAATAATCAGGATTTCGGATAAGCAATCACGTTCTGCTGCGCTGACCAGCACTCGCGCCAAACGCGGGTCGATGGGGTAGCCGGAAAGCTTCGTGCCGATGGGTGTCAAGGCACGCCCGCTGTCCAGGGCGCCGAGCTCCTGCAGCACCGTATATCCATCTTTGAGCATCCGCTCGGGAGGACGCTCGGCAAACGGAAAATCGTCAACGCTAGCGATACCCATCGCTTTCAAACGCAATATCACACCTGCCAGATTGGTGCGCAGAATCTCAGGTTCGACACTGCTTCGCCTGGCGTTGTAGTCCGCCTCGTCGTACAGACGAATACAAATACCCGGCGCCTCGCGTCCACAGCGACCGGTACGTTGGTCAGCGTTTGCGCGAGCGATCTTCTCTATGGGCAACTGCTGTAACTTGCGGCGCGGACTATAGCGACTCACACGCGCCAATCCACTGTCGATTACATGACGAACGCGTGGCACGGTCAGCGAAGTTTCGGCAACATTGGTTGCCAGAATGATGCGACGCTGTGCACCCGGTTGGAAAATCTTCGTCTGTCGCATCACGTTCAGACGTGCGTAAAGACTCAGGACTTCGGTTTCTGCGAACGCTGCACGACTGATTGCCGCGTGCGCCTCGCGGATTTCGCGCTCACCCGGCAAAAAAACCAGCACATCACCATGCTGTTCGGCGTCAAGTTCACGCACCGCTTCGACCAGCGCCGCGTTCAGGTCGCGGTCTTCATCGCTTTCGTCGATCGGCCGATAACGGACATCGATCGGGAAACTGCGCCCTTCAATAGAGAAACTAACGCAGTCGTCATAGAAGCTGGTGAAGGTCTCGATGTCCAGGGTAGCCGAGGTGATGAGCACCTTCAGGTCGGGCCTGCGGGCAAGCACACGTTTTAGATGACCGAGCAGAAAATCGATGTTGAGAGTCCGCTCGTGAACTTCATCAATAATCAGAGTGTCGTATTGCTCAAGCCACGGGTCGCGGTCAATCTCATTCAGCAAAATGCCATCCGTCATGACTTTGACGCGCGTATGCGGGGCAAGGTTGTCATCGAAGCGAACGCAGTGGCCGACCAGGGTGCCGTTATCAGTCCGGGTTTCTTCTGCAATGCGTCTGGCGATGGCCCGCGCCGCAATGCGGCGCGGTTGAGTGTGACCGATTCGCCCGTCGACGCCGCGCCCTGCTGCGAGACACAGTTTTGGCAGCTGCGTCGACTTACCACTACCCGTCGCGCCGCTGACCACGAGCACTTGATGTCGCTCAAGGAGTTCCTGCAATTGGGCAACGTGTGCCGAGACCGGCAACGTGTCAGGAAATTCGAGATGTGGCACGAGTGCTGCCCGCCTTTGCCGAATGTCCGTCGAGTGCTCGCACTGGTACTGCAGTCGCTGCGCACGTGCCATACACACCTTCAGCGAAGACGGGTCCACCGCGAGGCGGCGGGCCTGGCGCCGGAGTTGTTTCAGCTTGCGCGCAATACGGCGACGATCGCCGAGCAGACAGATTTCGATCAGGCCTTCGACCGCGTGCAATGCACTTTCCAGCGACTGGATCTGCTCTTCGACTAAAACGCCTTGGGTAGTACTCACGAAAGCATCCCTGACGCTGCTGTTAGCGGCAGCCAATACAGTGCAAGCGCGGTGATAACCAGAATCGCAATCAGGTTAATGAATATCCCCGCGCGCGCCATGGCCACAACAGAAATGCGCCCGGAAGAAAATACAATAGCGTTCGGTGGGGTCGCCACCGGCATCATAAAGGCACAGCTTGCCGCAAGCGCCGTCACGACGACGAGCGCGAAGGGATCGAGATCAAGAGCTACAGCCGCGGCGGCAAGAATAGGCGCGAGGGTGGTGGTGGTCGCGGTATTGCTGGTCAGCTCAGTCAAAAACACCACCGTCGCAACAATCGTACCGAGCGTCATCCAGAGCGGGACATCGCGCAGCGATACTAATTGAGCACCGAGAAATTTGTCTGCGCCGGTGGCGCTAACCGTGGCAGCGAGCGCCAGTCCCCCACCAAACAGAATAAGCGTCCCGAATGGAAGCTTGCTGGTATCAGACCAAGTCAACAGACGCCGGTTGACGTCTTGTGCTGCGCCGGCTGGGATCAGAAACAAGGCAATCCCGGCGAGCATCGCGATACCCGTGTCGGTGAGCCCGGCGAACGGCGCAAGGCCGTTGAAATCAATTCCCGTCAGCCACGAGCGACTGAGCCACGCGACAACACTCAGAAAAAACACCAACGCAACCCGACGGGCGCCGGGTTGCAGGTCGGACCACGCCACAGTGTCCGTTGGCGACGAGCCAACCCGTTGCCTCAAATGGGACACGGGTGCGATGTAGCGAGTCAACACGAACCAACTCAGCGGCAACATCACGACGCTGACCGGCAGTGCGAGGACCATCCATTGGCGAAAATCCACCTCGATTCCGAACCGTTCCACCAGGAATGAGGCAACAAACAAGTTCGGCGGCGATCCTATCAGTGTCGCGGTGCCTCCGATCGAGGCTGCGTAGGCCACGCCCAATAAGACGCAGCGCGCGAAGTTATCGGCCGAATCCTTGGCCATCCGCTTATCCATATCCGCAATCAGGCTGAGTGCGATGGGCAACATCATAATGGCGGTCGCGGTGTTGGACAGCCACATACTGGCGAACGCCGAGATCAGCATCAGCCCACCCACCAACCGACACGCGCTATCGCCGGCACGCGCCACAACGTGTGTGGCCATCCACACGTGCAGGCGCCATTTTTCGATCGCGATGGATATCAGAAAGCCGCCGAAAAACAGAAATATCAGCGGGTGGGCATACGCTGACGAGACGATTTTGATGCTGTTCAGCCCGAACAGGGGAAATAACGCGATCGGAAGAAGCGCGGTGACGACAACATCAACCGCCTCGGTCAGCCACCACAGTGCCATCCAGGTGGTCATGGCAAGGGTCAGCCGTGCGTCGACATTCAGTGCGACTATCTCAATGCTGCTGATTGCATAGTGCTCGGGCAGCAATAAAAACATCGCCAGCCCTGCTGACGGTCCGCCGACAATCGAAACCTCACGCAATCGCATCATGATCGGCTATCGCCTGGCGCGGCATCCACTCGCCTGCTTGGTCTGGGTGTCCCAGAGTATAACGACACCCGGCAGCGTCGAACGGGGCGTTGGCAAAATTACTTCTTTATGCCCAATCGTGCTGTTAACATGACCTTACAGCTGATCCTTCAGACATTTAGAGCTTCGAGAAACGCCCCGTGTCAACATTGAGTTTCGATATCTTCGGTTCGCAAATCGATGGCGCGCGGGACTATCAGGAAGACGCCTTTCTGATCACCCATCTGGGCGACTCGGACGGCGACAATTCAGGTTCCATGGTCATCGTTGCCGATGGCATGGGCGGCCACGCCGCAGGGAATGTCGCCAGTAATATGGCTGTGCAGACATTCAACCGGCATCTCTCGAAGAATTTTCCCAACGACAATGTAGCCAACATTCTTTACGAAGCGGTGCTGCAGGCTAACGGCTCGATCACGGCCACGGTCGCCGAAACTGCCGCTCTGAAAGGGATGGGCTGTACCTTGGTCGCCTGCGTAATAGAAGGTGAGGACCTGCGCTGGGTCAGCGTCGGCGACAGCCACTTATACCTGTTGCGCGATGGCGAAATCACCAAGAAAAACGCCGACCACAGCTATGGCGGCTTTCTCGACCGCATGGCAGAGGCAGGGACGCCGGTTGAAGCCGAAGCCGGCTTTTCGCGCAATATGCTCATGAGCGCCCTGACCGGAGACGATATTGCAGAGATCGATTGCCCGGAAGAATCGCTGACCCTGGAGCCCGGCGACCGGGTCATCCTCGCCAGCGACGGGCTCGACACCCTGACCGGGGAGCAAGTGATTGAGATTTGCAGTGGTGCCGATGTAGTCAAAGAGTGCGCTGAAGCGCTCTTGCAGGGCGTCACAGATGCTGGCGCGCCGCGCCAGGACAACACGACCGTTATCTGCATTGACGTGATCGAAAAGCTCGAAGCAGCGCCGGCCGTTCCCGAACCGCCCCCGCTGGCTGTGCCCGATCCGAACGCGACACAAAGACGCGACGCCTACGTCGAAGCAGAACCCGCCCGCGAGGTCGACAACGACCCGCCCAAAAAGAGCGTCATGCCCCTGGTCGCCGCTGCAGTACTCGGTTTGGCAGTGCTCGGCGGCGGTGGCTTTTGGTATATGAACCAAGGTGCTGATCCGCAGCAAACCCGTGGCAATGATTACGAAATCGAATACGAACAAGACGCGATCGACGCTGACGTCGTCGAACTGGAGGCGGTTGAGGAAGAAACTGTCAGTGCTGGCGAAGTCGCGCCCGCGGCCCGTCCGGCACCGGTTCCTGCAGGCCTTAGTGGCGAATTCCGCGATAACCTGAAAGGTGGCGGCAAGAGCCCTCAGATGGTCTGGATACCGGCCGGTAACTTCAAGATGGGTAGTCGCAAAGTCACCAGCGACCCCGACGAACACCCGCAGCATGACGTTGCTGTGGCGCAGTTCGCAATTGCTATCAACGAAGTGAGTGTTGCGGACTATACGCGCTTCGCCAATGCGACCGGGACCAAATTACCCAATCTCGGTGCGGCAAGTGGATCGGACCCGGAGAATTTCCCGGTCTATTACGTCTCCTGGAATAACGCCCTCGCCTACACCAAATGGCTGTCCGATCAATCCGGGGAAAACTACCAATTGCCGAGTGAAGCGCAGTGGGAATACGCGGCTCGCGCCGGTTCTCAGGACGCTTATTGGTGGGGTCGCAAGCTAGGCCGAGGCAACGCCCATTGTTTTAACTGCGACACGGGCCTCGACCCCCGTAAGCCGACTGCGGTTGGCCGCTTCAATGCGAACAAGTTTGGCCTGTTCGACACGTCCGGGAATGTCCAGGAGTGGGTCTACGATTGCTATCACAAAAACCACGACGGTGCGCCGACCGACGGTTCGGTCTTCGAGGGCGGCGACTGCACCGTGCGCGTGCTCAAAGGTGGCGGCTATAGCAGCGGTCCCGAAGAGTTGCGACCTGCGGCGCGCGACAAATTTCGCTTCGACAAGGGTAACGATCAAACTGGCATTCGCGTTTTACGGCTGCCCTAGCGGCAGCGCGATGGGCCAGGATTACACGATTTCTGGTCGCTGCCTCACAACGACCGGTGCGGTGAATTTCATCGCGATACCAGCACCGCTTAGCCGCGTGCGGCCCCAACTCCGTAACTGACGCGGACTTCGACACAAGTAATCATGGTAATCATCACCGGCCAGTGTCACTGCGGGAACATCGACTACCAACTCCGCTGGCCAACACCGGCCCACGCGCTACGTGGTCGCGCTTGTGGCTGCGGATACTGCCAGCGACAAGGCGCAGTGTGGACGTCTGATCCGAACGCGCACCTGGACGTGATAATCAAGCAAGCTGCGCAGGTCAGTCACTATCATTTTGGTCACAGCACTGCGACTTTCCACTTGTGTGCGATTTGCGGCATCGTGCCGTTTGCCAGTTCCGAATCCGGCCATCACTTGGCCGCTGTAACCAACATCAACACGTTCACCAGCCTCGAGCCGCGTGCCGTGCAACACGAACCAAGCGATTTCGAGGGCGAGACATCGCAGGCCCGCCTTGCGCGGCGTCGGCGTAATTGGACACCACTGCGGATCAGTGCCGCCCAGTGAACGAACGTGCATTCGCCAGCGATAACGCCTCTGGGGTCCACCCGCGTGTCCTCGCCGCGATCGCGGCCGCGAATCAGGGGCACACACCGGCGTACGGCGACGACCCCTGGACGGCCCGGGCCAGCGCCGCGCTGTGTGAGGCATTCAATAGTGACGCTGAAGTACTGTTCTGTTTCGGCGGAACGGGTGCAAATGTGATCAGTCTGGCCGCCGTAACCCGCCCGCATGAGGCGGTTCTGTGCGCCGACAGCGCGCACGTGTGGTCGAGTGAATGCGCCGCTCCAGAACGATTCCTGGGCGGTAAACTAATCCCGATCGCGCATCAGTTCGGCAAAATATCGAGCGCCGAGATTACACCGTATCTGGGCCCCGGACGCGGCGTTCATCACACCCGACCCCGCGTTGTAACCGTCACCCAGCCGACTGAATATGGTGTGTTATACAGTCGCGAGGAGCTCCGCGAACTGGCCGATTTCGTCCACCAACACGGCTTGTTGCTACATGTCGATGGGGCACGTTTCGCGAACGCCGCCGCCGCCCTGGGCTGTACTCTCGCCGAGCTCGGTCCGGAATGCGGCGTTGATATTCTCTCGTTCGGCGGCACGAAAAACGGCTTGCTGGGTGGCGAAGCAGTGCTAATTTTCAATCGCGCTGCGACGCTCCATGCCGACTACACGCGCAAGCAGGCGATGCAATTAGCATCGAAGATGCGCTTTATCTCTGCACAGTTTCTTGCCTATCTGGAGGACGAGCTGTGGCGAACGCTGGCATCCCAGGCCAACCAGATGGCGAGCCTGCTCGTGACACACTGTACTGACATTGATGGCCTGGATTTCATCTGCCCGGTTGACTGCAACATGCTGTTTCCCCGGTTGCCGCAACCTGTGATCACCGAACTACAAAAATCCTTTTACTTCTATACCTGGGATGAACAGGAATCAATTGCGCGTTGGATAACTTCCTTCGATACCACCGAGACCGATGTGCTCGAACTATCTTCGGCGGTGGCGAGAATAATCAGCGCACTTGGCCACTGAGCAACACCCGCACTGCAGAAACCGCCAGCTTCTTATCTATTCATCGTAACGGTCGAAAGTTGCAGGAGTGCAACGACCTCGAATCGAGTCCAGTGTGGCGCTGGCCCAGTTGCAGAAAACAGCGAGACACCCGTTGTACACGGTCTATTCGCTCTCGCCCGCGTCATGCGTGAAGGTCGTTTTCGCCACGCAAGGTTCATCAAAAAGCTGGTGCTACAATCGTGATGGCCAGTGCAAACGGATCCTCATCCGTCTGCTAAGCCGAGCACCGATAACCAGGAGGGAGCGCACATGTATCCAGCCCTGATCGAGGAATATGTTCGACCGCAATCTGTCGCAGACGCACTTGCCGCAATAGCGCGCTACGAGGCCGGCGACGCGATCTTCCTGGCTGGCGGCCAGAGTGCGATGCAAGCTATGAAATCGCGCATGCTGCGGCCGCAATGCGTCGTCGATTTGCAAGCAATCAGCGAACTTAAAGGTATTGTCAGCGACGCCTCGGGCGTGCGCATTGGGGCAATGACGCGCTACGTCGAGATTGCTGCAAGCGCAGAACTGCAAGGTGGTTTCGCGGCGCTTGGCGATGCGGCGCGCCGGGTCGGCGATCGACAGGTGCGCAATCGCGGCACGATTGGTGGCAGCGTGTGCTGGAACTATGCTGCTTCATGCACGCCTGCAGTCGTTTTGGGTCTGCAAGGCCAACTCAGACTCACGTCCGGCGATGGCGCCTCGCGGAGCGTGGCTGCAGATGACTTTTTCTTAGGGCCACTTGAGACCGCTCGTAACGACGACGAAATACTCCTTAGCGTCGAGTGGCCACTGTTTGTCGAACGCTCAGGCAGTGCCTACGCGAAATGGGGCCTGGTCACAGACGCACTGCCTGTAATCGGCGTGTGTGTACGGGTTTCTCTCGACGCTGACGGGCGCTGTGAATCTGCACGGGTGGTGTTGTCTGGCCTGGCCAATGGCGCAACGCACGTTGCAGCCGGTGACAGCCTGTTACTTGGCTGTGATGGTGACGCAGATGCAATCGAAGCTGCGCTGAAACGTATTGCACAAGACACCGACACCCATTCCGACATGTCTGCGGATGCAGATTATCGCCGCCAATTGATTGTCTCGATCGGCCGTGACGTGACCGCCACGGCATTCAGACGCGCGCGTGGCGAAGCATAAGAACCGACACGGAGCATTGGCATGATCAACATCAAGCTCACTGTTAACGGCGAAGTCTTTGAGGACACCGTCACCGAGCGCATGCTGCTGGTCGACTATCTGCGCGACCAGCTAACGCTAACCGGGACCCACGTTGGTTGCACCTACGAAGGCGTATGCGGCGCCTGTACGGTGCATCTGGATGGCGAGGCAGTGAAGAGCTGTTTGTTGTTGGCTGCGCAGGCCGACGGCCATGAAATCACCACCGTTGAAGGTCTTGCCAACGGCGGCCCACTCTCCGCGCTGCAGCAATCGTTCAGTGACGAGCACGGTCTGCAATGTGGTTTTTGTACGCCGGGAATACTCATGAACATGAGCGAGTTTCTTACGCTTAATCCTGACCCCACTGACGACGAGATACGCCACGGTCTGATTGGCAACCTGTGTCGATGCACGGGCTACGTACAGATCGTCAAAGCGGTACGCAATGCTGCCCGCGCCATGCGCGAGACCAGTTAGGAGGGGCATATGGCTACCACGGAAGTTGAACACAGTAAGGACTGGCTGGGCGCGCGACTGGCCCGTAAGGAGGATCAACGCCTGCTCGCCGGCGACGGCCGCTACCTGGCTGACATCGTCCTGCCGGGAACTTTGCACGCGGTGTTCGTGCGTAGTGAATATGCGCACGCACGCATCCTCGAGATAGATTCCAGCGAAGCCCGGGCGATGACCGGCGTGGTTGCGATTTACACCGGCGCCGACATTAAGGACGTCATCAAGTCCATGCCACAGCCAGTACTGCTGCCAAATTTACCCGCGCGATACCCAACCTTCTGGCCGCTCGCGATCGATACCGTCAAGTTCCACGGCGAACCTGTCGCGTTGGTTATCGCACGTGATAAATATGTCGCTGAAGATGCTGCGGAAAGTGTCTTCGTAGACTACGAAGAGCTCGAGCCGATCCTCGATCCAGAACGCGCACTGGAAGCGGACTGCGCGCATGTGCACGAGGGCGACGGCGGCAACGAGATTTTCGCGATGTCGTTTTGTGGTGGCGAAACGGAGCAGGAGAAACAGGCGAACAATGAGGAAGTTGAGAAGATATTCGAGCATGCTGCGTACACCGTCAAAGAACGCTTTCGGGTCCAGCGAACAGGCATCACACCCATGGAGCCGCGCGGTGTGTTGTGCGAGTGGAACGACTCTGACGGCCTGACAGCTTATATCACCACCCAGCGGCCGCACATCGACCGCCTCGCTCTGATCGACATTCTGGATATCTCAGCTGAGAAAGTACGCGTCATTGCGCCGCGCGATCAAGGTGGCGGATTTGGCGTTAAGGCACCGTTTTACCGCGAGAACCTCATCATTGCGCACGCTGCACGCGAACTGAAGCGACCCGTGCGCTGGATTGAGTCTCGCTATGAAAGTCTGATGAATGTCGGCCAGGAACGCGACCAGATCAACACCCTCGAAATTGCCGCAAACGAAAACGGCAAACTGCTGGCAGTACGCAACCATTGCATCACCGACAATGGCGTTGGCACGACTGGCGTCTACTGGGGTTTCGTGATGCCCTTCCTCGGCAACGTCGAGTTGCCGAATGCCTATACCTGGGACAAGGGTGACGTGCGCTTGCAGGTCGCAACGACCAACAAGGCCTGCCTGACGCCATCGCGGGCATTCGGCCACTTTCCGATTCGCTTTGCCCTCGAGCGTGCCATTGACATGATTGCTCACAAAATGGCGATTGAGCCAAGCACCCTGCGCCGGCAAAACCTGATCCCTTCCTTGCCCTACACGTCTGTCACCAATGAGTACTACGACTCCGGCGATTTCCTCAAGGTCTGGGATAACTTGATGGATCAAGCCGATTTGAGCAGCTTTCGCGCCGAACAGGCGCGCGCGCGCGAAGCCGGGCGTTACCTTGGCATCGGTTTTGCGTGTGGCGTTGAATTGTCCGGCGTCGCGTCAGAACAACTGGTCCCGATGGAGAACCAGCCGGGCTATGGCGCGGCGACCGTCCGGCTCGATCCACGCGGCAAGGTGCTGGTCTTCGGAGGCGACGCGCCTGCCGGTCAGGGTCATGAAACCACGGCCGCACAAGTTGTCGCGGCAGAGTTTGCGATCAACCCCGCGGATGTCGTTCTGAAGACCGGAGACACCGGAACAACCCCGTTCGGAGCGGGTTCAATCGGCGCCCGTGCGGGCTCCTACTTTGTGAGTGCCGTATCCGATGCCTGCACCCAACTGAAGGACAAAATCACCCGAATTCTCGCCCACGACCTACAGATCGAGGCCAGCTTGCAGCACTTCGAATTCAAGAACGGCGAGGTGATTTACCTCGGCGACGACACTAAACGGCAATCGTTCAAAGACATCGTGGAACGCATCATCATGTTTCCCATCAACATGCCCGAGGGTGAAGTTGGCGGTCTGGAAACCACAGCATTTTTCGAAGCAGCGAAACCGATGATCTGTTTCAACGCCGATTGTTGTGTCGTGGAAGTCGACATCGACAGTGGCGAGTTCAAAATTTTGCGCTGGGTCACGTCGGAAGACGTGGGCAATGTGATCAATCCGATGGTGGTCGATGGGCAGATGCACGGCGCTATCGTGCAAGGTTTGTCTAACGCGATGTTCGAAGAATTTATCTACGATGATCAAGGCCAACAACTGACGGCAGATTTCGAACATTACAAACTGGCTACTGCAGCTGATGTGCCCGACATCGAAATCACTTACGCACCGACGCCGTGCCCACATACGCCGCTGGGAACACGTGGCATCGGCGAAGGGCGACCCAGCTCAGTACCGGGGGCTTTAGCCAACGCGGTATGCGACGCGCTGACGCCGTTCGGGATCGAAATTACTCAGTTGCCGCTGCGACCGAACCTGGTCTGGAAACACTTGCGAGACGCTCGCCAACAATCCGATCATTGAGCACCGACAAACTCGCGCGTTCGAACTTGGATTGGGCGTGGTGTCGAACGCAGATTCGCGCCGCCAGATTCGCTAAGGCGATATCGAACGATCGCCGAACATGACCAGCATCTCGCTATTCACTAACGCCTGACCTTTGCGGAGGCTTGAAAGTATTGGAACTCACCGATCAAATCTCGATCAATTTGCCGCGCGAGAGCGTGTTTGCCGCGCTGAATGACGCGGAAATCCTACGCCAGGCCATCCCTGGGTGCGAGGCCATTGAGTCCACTGCAGACAATCAATTCACCGCGACTGTCAGCGCCAAGGTCGGTCCTCTGAAAGCGCGCTTCAAGGGACAAGTCACCCTCAGTGATATCGTTGTACCGGAAAGCTACTCCCTTAAAGGTGAAGGGCGCGGCGGCCCGGCCGGGCACGCCAAGGTGCAGGCGCAAGTTCGTCTGACAGAGAACAACGGCGTTACGCTACTCGACTACGAAGTCAAAGCAGACATTGGTGGCAAGCTCGCCCAACTTGGCGGTCAGTTAGTCCAAAATACAGCGCAAAAACTCGCCGCAGAATTTTTCAACAATTTCGAGGCCTTGCTGGTTCCGCCGGATGCGCCGGCCTCGCAGCCCAGCGATGATGACGGTGAACCGATAAAGCCCGATTCCGCAGCGTCGAAAACACGGGTTTGGATAGTTGCCGGGCTCGCGACTGCGGCGCTCGCCGCCTACTTGACCCTGAGCTAGCGGCCTGTCACTAGCCGCCGGAGTTGAAGGCAAGCTGGATTGCGGCCACGCGTTTGCGGTTCGCGCCCAGATCGGAATGCCCTACTCGTGAAGCCGAGCGCACGTGCACGATGCGCCCCTCGCGACGCAATTCGAGGTCATCGATAAAACGAAACACGGCGCTGGTGAACGTCGCGTGAACATAATCGCCATCCTGAACCTGGATCGCGCCACCGTGCGCCCTGACAGTGTCGAGCAGCACCTGCCAATGGCGCTCCGTATCCGCATCGGGAAGCGCGATTGTGTTAACCGTCGATTGTTCAGTGTTCCCCGACCCGGATTCGCTGGAAACACAATTCGGACTAGCAGGACATGCGGAGAGTTGCCCCGCGTGAACGCCGAGCACAGGCTCGCTACGGTGCCCCGACCACCACCCCATGACACCGAATGCCGCGACGACAAGAATTCCTAGTCCGATGGCGAATTGAACGACGTACTGCATATTGTTTCCTCCTGCGCGTAGCGCAGCCCGACAACACAACCCTTCGTGTCCGTACTCGTTTGCGACTGCGAACCAACGCTAAGCAGATGCCTGGTCCGTCCACAAAAAACGGTTGGGCGTTACGCGCCACTGGCGCCGCTCAATTGTCAGCCCGAGCCAGCCTGCACCGCCATAGGCTCGGGCGCGTCCCGCAGCACCAGGATTGATCACCCACGGCTCACAACACTGGTCGATCACCATTCTATGGCTATGCCCATACACAATGCAGCGCGCTGCAGGCCATCGTTTGCGTAACTGTTGATGACGGCTTGCCGGACGTGGCCATTGATGGCCGTGCGCG
Organism: Proteobacteria bacterium UBA981; assembly: GCA_002292285.1. GTDB lineage: Bacteria > Pseudomonadota > Gammaproteobacteria > UBA981. The sequence goes on along the minus strand of DBBP01000004.1, from coordinate 1,474 downwards.
ACAACTAACTCACCGCCGCTAAGGTCAAGTACAAGTGCGTCTGGCAGCGCAGAACAGACGTTCGATTCGCCCTTCGGCCATTTGCTGATGACGTCATTATTGCCACGTACCGCCTCGAGCGGCGCGATCCCTGCCATCGTTTCAAGAACCTGTAGGTTGCCGACGTCACCTGCGTGCACGATGACATCAGCGTCCGCAAACTGGTCAACAAGATTATTGGCAAGCTGGCCATGGGTGTCAGCGACGATGGCAATCGAGCGCGCTTCGGTATAGGTAACTCTGCGACACTTCATGCGGGCGCATCCAGCTTTTCGATAGTCGCGCGAATGCGCATCAACAAAGCCACTGCCGGCAGCGCGATGAGAAAAGACAGGGCGAAAAATCCGGGCCACCCAATCGCCTCGACCAAATAGCCTGACGGCGGCCCGGCAAGCACACGCCCGAGACTCGCAACGGCTGTCAGCATGGCGAACTGGGTAGCCGTATAGCTACGCTCGCAAATCGCCATCAGCAAAGCGACGAAGGCGGCGGTACCCATGCCGCCGGTGAGATTTTCCAGGCCGATGACCGTCACCATGCCGAAGTAGGAGGCCCCCATCAGGGCAAGCGCGCAAAAACCGAGATTTGTGACCGCCTGCAATAAGGCGAATACGAGCAGCGAGCGGTAGAGCCCGAGCCGGTACATCAGCGCGCCGCCGTAGAGTGCCCCGGCAATGGTCGCGAGCAAGCCCAGGCCTTTATAAATGGCACCGACATCGGTCAGACTAAAGCCAAGCTCACGCAGCAGGAATGCGCTAGTCAGGCGCCCCGCAAAGGCATCGCCGAGCTTATAGAGCAAGACCAGCAATAACAAAAGCCAGGCCGAATCACGCGAAAAATAGCTTTTCAAGGGCCCGACAATCGCGATTTTCAGACTCGTAGGCGCGACGTTGTCGGCAGCTAATTGCGGGCCGAAAAGATTTGCCAGTACGCCGAGCAACAAAACGCCTGCCATCAGAATGTAGGTGTTGGAAAAACCGATCTGATCCGCCATCAACAAAGCGCCGGCACCAGAGACCAACATAGCGATGCGATAGCCGGTCACAGAGACCGCTGCACCGAAGCCTCTCTCCCGTTCACTCAGGACCTCGGAGCGGTAGGCATCAACAGCGATATCCTGGCTCGCAGATAGAAACGCTATCAGAAAAGCGGCAAGGCCGAGCACGGCGAGCGCCCCGTCGGCCGGGTTGAATACGCCAATTGCGGCCAACAGAACGACCAGGGCGAGCTGGCTGAGTAGAATCCAGTCGCGTCGGCGTCCTGGCCACCCCGGTTGAAAACGGTCCAGTAGCGGCGCCCAGGCGAACTTCAACACATATGGCAGGCCGACCATCGAGAATAGTCCGATGGTGGCAATATCGACGTTGGCCACAGTCAACCAGGCTTGCATGGTGCTGTCGGAAAGGGCCAGTGGTAATCCGGAGGCAAAGCCCAG
>DBBP01000033.1 GCA_002292285.1 Proteobacteria bacterium UBA981 | reverse complement strand
ATGACTTATTCAGAAGTTCCCTAACAGTTTTGAAACGACGCCCAACTATGACTATACGGACCCTGCCAGTCCGTATAGTAAGGATCTACTGACTTGGTAAAAATCACGTAACCGCCTGTCCATCAAAAGGAAACACCAATATATCGCAAAATATTGAACCGGGAAGTACGGACCCCGACTTACGTTTTCAATATACGAGGTTTGAACCGCGCCTTTACCTTCTAGGGTGCGGCCTTGAGGAGAACATAGATGATAGCGACGAATGTCTCTTGTTGGCCGTTCAGAGCCCGTCACGATCGCTATACGAGCGACTGCTTTCTGGAAGCCTTAATTTAATTTCTAGAAAATCGCAGGAGCGGTCGTTCGCGAGCGACACCGCTACTTCCGAAATGTGTCCACAACCGACATTCGACGCATACGTCGACGGAAGCGGGGAAGAGACTATTCTCGCGTCACTTTTGAGAGCTGATCTATGTTGAAGCGCTCACGTTTACGCGGGCTGCGGCCTAGTGCGAGCTCGGGGACCTATGCAACAAACTCAATCGGCAGTGCTTCAGGATCCGAAAAATAGCCGAGCCCGTAAGTAGCTTGCGTCTACCTTAGTGGAATCATGGTTAGACGGCGGGGGAACGAAAGACTACGAGACGTAGCACTATACTGCTGCGAGAAGCGATTTCTGTATAAGAGTCGACAGGTGCTTGATTGTGCACGGAAGTAGATTGAGAGGAAACACACCATGCCACAGACCGATTGGCGCGTAATAGACCAGAAACTGATCGATGGGAATACTTTTAGCGACCAAACTGCCGTTTACGAACTCTTTAGGAAGATGAGGCGCGACGATCCGGTGCATTGGACGGTGCGTGATGACGGAGTTGGCTTTTGGTCTGTATTCAAGCACAAAGAATGTCGTCAGGTTCTCGACAACGCCATACTTTTCAACACGGGGGACACTGGGCAGATGCCGCCAATGTCCGAAGCGCACGATGTGGTATCCAGAGACGGTTTTGGCGTCGGCCTGAGCATTCTGACTACCGACCCGCCGCGGCACACGAAAGTGCGCGACATCTTCGAAGACTCATTTAAACCGAAAACGATGGCCGCGTACGAGGCGCGTTGCACCGAAATCGTCAGAGGTGTCTTCGATGGTCTGCCGGAATCTGGCAGGTGTGATCTCGTCGCCGATATTGGTGCCAAGATCCCGATGGCCGTAATCTCCGACATTCTCAAAATTCCGATGGAGGATTGGGATGAGATTCTGGGTTGGGGAAAGATGTCCCACCAGATGTTCAATCACGATGCCCAGACGTCACTGCAGGGCTTCGACAACATGACGAATTATTGCCTGTCTCTTTCGAATCAACGCCGCGGTTGCCCAATGAACGACCCGCTCGCGATCCTGGCCAACGCTGAAGTCGATGGTCAACCGCTAACCGATCAGGAGATTGGTAGAAACGGCATGCTGCTCCTGGTGGCGGGATTCGAAACTACTCGGAACGCTTTTGCCGGTGGCGTGCAAGCGTTACTAGAGCATCCGGATCAAATGCAATATCTGCGCGATAACCCGAAAGGCATGCGCCTGGCAGTCGAGGAAGTTGTGCGCTGGACTAACGCGGCCGTCGCCTTCCGAAGAATGGCGACCGCGGATACAGAACTCGGCGGCAAAAAGATCAAAAAGGGCGACAGTATCGTCGTCTGGTTTCCGTCCGCGAATCGTGACGAAGATGTGTTTGAGAACCCGGATATTTTCGACGTCACGCGTCATCCCAATCAGCATATCGGCTTCGCCGCAGGTGCACATTTCTGCCTTGGAGCTCCGCTCGCCAAGCTCGAGCTCGCGATAGCGTTACAAGAGGTACTCGATCGCTACGACGGTATTGAAGTGTGCGGGCCCATCAGCTATATCCCGTCGAACTTCGTTTTTGGACTCGAGAGCATGCCTGTCCGCTTGATCCCGAAATCCGCGTAAGTCGATGGGGAGAGAAGAAGATAATGGGAAACGGCGCTGGGGATGCGGGATAAGTTTTGGTGCTGCCGTTGGTCAGATTGGCAAAGAAATCTGATGCGCTTCTCTGGCATTTTTCGACGATGGATGCAGATAGCGTAACGGGTCATTCGCCTGGCACCTCTAAAGTCCCCCCCGGGCGACAAGGGCAAAGTGGGTCTGTCGAGGTCCGGAATTGGCCGAACGCCGCCGTAGCACTGAAGCAGTGCAAACGTCTGCTTAGCAGAAAGTAGACGCTCAAAATCGGATCTCGATGAGATTAAGAGATGCCCACACGAGACAATTGATGTAACCGCTAATGTGTCCAAAGGCAGAGTGGATGCCCGAAGGTATATTCTGCAAGCTTCGCCTCACACGCAAAGGCTACTTAAGGCCATTGCGAACCTAGCGCGATTATGCAAAAAGTAATGCTCAGCTAAATACTTCCTAATTGGTTTCGTTCACATCATGCCTATTACACAAGAAATAGTTGGATATACCAGCCGGTCTTTCAGCCACAATTTGGATGAACGTTGGTCGATGGCTTACGCCGCAAGCTTAAACGATATGTCCCAGTGCTATTTCGATAACGCAGACGGTAAGCAGGTCGCAACCCATCCGGTTTTTCCTGTGTGTCTCGAGTGGCCGGCTTTGGTGGAAAGCCTTAGCGACAATAATATTGATATGCGCAACACTGTTCATGCTACGCATGATTTGCATCTCCTCGAAGCGATTCATCCGAGTATGGAATTATTTACTTCTGCCATGATTATTGGCGTTGAACAGCGTAAACCAGGGATTTATCTAGGTTGGCGGTTCGACACGACGGGTGCGGATGGCACCTTGGTCAGTCGTACCTACCAAGGAAACTTATTTCTTCGCGCAACGCTCGAGGGACCATCTTATTGGATCGAGGAAATGCCTAGCCTTGGTGAAAACGCAGGGGCTTTAAACACGCTGGATGTGCCTATTAAAGTCGAGGCCAACCTCGGGCAAACTTATACCGAATGCGCACGTATTTGGAATCCCATTCACAGTGATTTAGCAACAGCACGCGCCGCCGGTCTTCAAGAACCGCTGCTACACGGAACAGCTTCATTGGCCCTCGCAACATCCGCAATTGTGAACGAAATTCTTGGTGGAAAGCCTGCGCGCGTTAAACGAATTAGCGGGCGTTTTTCATCGATGGTGTTCATGCCCTCGTCACTACACATGAAAACTCGAAGTGAAGGCTCGCAAATCTGTTTTTCGCTATGTAACGAAGCCGGGTTAGATGTAATTTCAGCAGGCCGTATTGAATTTCATGCGTAACTTCCGTCGATGTAGACTCATCGGTCAAATTTACCGTAGCTGCTCATGCTGTTTTGATCTTTTAAGTCAGCGCCCAAAACTAATTAGTCACGTCACTCTGATGCCGGATTAATCCGTTTTCTAATTGCGCGGATAAACCGCCGAAAAATTGCGCTGAAGTGGCGAGTACGTGCCGGCTCAGCGGCGCATTTCGGGAAAAAAGGGGACATGCCACATTAAACTGCGCGAAAGCGCTGGTGGCAGGTCACTATCAGCGCGAGCTTAGGTGCCAGGTCTTGCCTTTTGCCTTTCGTAATGACCGCTGTCGGCCGATAGGCGACGAATTACTCAGGCTACCGAACGACTGCTAACGGGAAAACGGGAGCTCATCATCGCTTCTTGGCAGTTTCAAACGTAACGCCCATAAGAGACGTATGCCAATAATTATGCGCTAGCAGTTGGCGAAGGTTGTGGCTCGTACATTCTTTGCGGAATCTTCGAATCTATCAGAGGTTGCACAAACGAGATAAATTCATCGCTGTACCACAGGCTGCGTTTTGTCCACCAAGTTTTAACACCAGGAAGAAGCGCCATGTCTTCTAGCGTCCTAGCTAACCCGCGCCAAGCGCCATCTTCCAAACGGCCCTGGCTGAATTGCCTATGCAGACCCTCTGCGATACGAAAAAAACGACCGCAGTGTGCAGAGTACTGAACAGCCTCAGCCGGATTTAGCGATAGGAAATCCCAGGAGGCCTTGACCCATAATTCGGAAAGCTGTGGGTTGTCCGCAAACGACGCCGTCCACCCGTTCCACTGATTTGTCCATTCAGTAACGGCTGCAAGACGACTTTCAGTATTCTGAGAACGAATTTGCGAAGCTAGATACACTAGCGAAAGGATCACTCCCAGTGCCCCGGCAATTTCGCCGACTGCTCCAATTGCGTCCCAATTCATCTTTACCTCGTGTTAGCAAACCCAGTGGGTAGCATATCCGACCGGCTCTCTATCGCGAACTTCCGCTCTTGGCCGATAGCGCCAATTTCCGTCGTTAGACCGACTTTCTGCTATTGAGAGTCCGACGGCTAAAGGCCGCGATCGCGCGATAGGGTTTTGCCGACCGGCACGGTAGCGCAAGGAACGCAACAGTAATGCGTGCCCTGCACATCGATCAGTTCACCCTATTGCGGATAAGGGAATGGGAATCTGAGCAGAGCGGCCATGTCATCAGCGGAATTCTCACTTTCACCAGCTACTTCCATTTCAGCAAATTTTTGGATCGCTTCGCCGTGCTCACGCATCGAATCCGCCAGGTGACGATACGGCGCAGGTGCGGTCACGGCGATTTCACGCTGGCGGTCTAAAAGCGGCTCCCCCAAATCGCGCAGCATAGAGACGAATTGCTGCCAGTTATCAGCGCCTATCGACTCCGCTAATTCGCGACCGGACTGCCGCGACTGTTCTTCTCCCTCAACCGATCCGCCGAGTTCCAGAATGGTTGGGCGCAACCGCGCCTTCGTTTCGGTCTCTAATTGCAAGAAGGTCGCGATCTTATATCGATGCACGGAGTCTGAAAATTTTCCGATTAATGCCTCATTGAACGCTTCGCCAAACACTTCTGTCTGATAGTACGCTGAGACACATTCCTTAAACTCTGACTTTGTCATTATGGATGCTTCCTTTTACGGCTTCGGGATCGGAATCCGCCACGTTGTATCTTCGAAATCAGTCGAATTGAAATAGTTTTACTGGAGCTACATTCGGGTGGCTTCTGGGTAACGCCGGAGCAGTTGTGATCTCCGGGGGCAAGGGAGTTTAGCCCGAGCATCTGCACGGTGGACGACTATTTTTAATACGAACGCGTTAGCGGGGTTAACGACCAATACTGGCCGTTCGCGTCGATCATAAGCACCAGGGCGAACGTCTCGTAATCCTAAGCGAACGGCCGTTCGGCCCCTCACTGCAATGCGCCCACTACGGCCTTTCGACAGCCACGGGGGGGGGGACGATAGCGAAGGGAGAAGCAGTCCAAGTCTCCGAGCTGGTCGTTTCTCAGGCTGCATCAGCTCCTGAGTCACTCGCAATTACAACCGTACCATCGCGATGTTTGATGCGTTCACGCTCAACTAGTCCGTTTACATGATCCTTGAATTCGTCGTCGTAGAAATGCTGCATTCCTGCCCAAGCTTCTGTACACGCTTTATGGGTCACTAGTATTGCCATCAATCCCCTATCCCACAGCTCGAAGCCGTAGTCGTTTAACAGCTTCGCTTTGTTGTTCCAGTAACTCGCTTGCCAAAGATTGAAATAATTCACGTAGAGAAATTGCAATCGGAGCCGCTCTTCCGAGCTAATTGAGGAATAATCATCATTCGCTTTAGCAATTAGCGGCGCGATTATCGGATCGGTCGCTAGCGCTAGGTTGACGGCAACTATCGAGTCAACTTGCACATATTGAGCAGAGCTACGGGTAACTGCCGTATTCCGTCGGACTTCAATAAGAAGAAAAAAAAGAGTCGCTAGAACAGCGGCTCCGCCGATGATCTCTGCGATTAATGCGAGATGCTCTAAGCTCATATGTAGTGCAACCTAACAGTTAATTTCCGGGCCAAACTGCCCTGTTATACGTAATTAGTCGTGCATGCTTTTCATCAGAATTTCCACGCGCCCCGGCTTGTATTTCTTGGAACTGCAGCGTCAACGTTACGTTACAAGCAGAACTGCGAAACTGCGCGAGTCAGTGTACACCTCAACCAGATTTTCGCCGATGCTACGGCTGCTATTGGCCGTTCGCGTCGATCTTCAGCCGCCGAGTGAACGTCGGCTTTGGAAGGGGCGGCGTTTAGACCTTTTCCGTTTGTCGGACGTTGTACATAAAGTAGAGGCTGACGCAGATGCCTCTATAAAAGAAGTCAGAGACGAATTGCACTGGCGCAGTACGGCCGCTAATGAACAAACACTACTTCGCTTCCATTTAGCCGCGCTCGGCCATCCGCGTCACGGCGTGACGTTAGCTGGCGAATTTCGCTTGCTCGATTTTATACGGACGTTATACATAAAATAGAGACTTACCAACGTTCCTGAAATCACCCAAAAGCTCATCACGCCTATCCAGCCGCCGACGTTGTTCATCAACCATACTTCATCAAAAATCGTTGTTTCTCGTTTGCGGAGCAAAGTCCAGCTTTGGGAGTACGCTATCGCCCCCGTCCCGAACAGGCCCGCTGAAGTGGCATAGAGGATCGAAATCGCGAGGCATTGAAATCGCGACAGAGCCTCACCCATGAAGTAAGAGACGGTCAAAAACGCGAAGGTCAGAGATACTCACAAACTCCCCCATGTCGCGACCATCGAGCCGATATCAGTCAGCGCAGAAATTGTGTCAGTTTCGTCCATTGTCATGGCACCCCTAAACTTTTCACACACGGTCGAGCAGCATATCCGAGGGGCAGGATTCGGGTTGTCTTTGATGGAGTGACACGTAGACATGGGCAGATTCCTCTTTTTTTTTGAGTGAAATCCGATTGTGGTGCGTTGGGGTAAGCAGACGATGGCGTGCGGCGACTAACAGGCCGAAGAGTGCTCTTGCGAGACATTAACCTTTGGTTTGGATTGCGATAAGTGGCGCACGATTCATTACCGCCATACGTTTTGTGATGGCCGAATGATAGATTAGCTGCGTAACAAACTGAGGAGGCCGCAATGACGGTTGCAATCAACGGCATCGCACACATTCAGTTAACGGTAAACGACCCCGAGCGTTGCGTTCCTTTTTGGGAAAAACTATGTCATTTCCTGGAAATGCGCACTCTATTGCGAAACGAAAACTCGGTGTACTGCATCGGAAGTCGCACGGGAATCTTGATTCGCGGAGCGCCCGCAGAAAAGCAAGGCAAGCCCTTCGACCAAGATACGGCAGGCCTGCACCATCTTTGCTTTCGAGCGCGCAGCGCTGAGGACGTGGATGCAATCGCACGCTTCGTCACCGACGAGCTGCAGGCAAAAGTAGTCCAGCCGCCCGAGGATGGGTCCCGCTTCGCTCCCGGCTACTATTCATTTTTATTCGAAGACCCCGACGGTATTCGTGTCGAATTCAATTTCGTGCCGGACCAGGGCCACTTTGGCGAGGGGGGCCGCCTCGGGCCGGGTGGACAAGGTCCCGCGGATTCCTATGGAAGCGAGGGACTCAAGAATCGGTGACGCCATCGACCGTATTGTCCGCAAACAGGCGAGGTTAGCGAGGGAAGGTGCATCCATAGAATGGTATTCGTCGAAAGGACCGTCCGTTCTTGGCCGAGAGCGTCGATTGCGATCGCTAAATTGAATGTCTGCTTTCGACGGAGTAACAGGCGAGCAATGCGTCGACGACCCAAATAGTTACGCTTTAAATCGGTTCCTTATTACGCAACCAATTCTCGCCAGTCAGCAAGTTCCATTGCTATCTCTTGTTGGCCCTTCGCAAAGGCAATGAATTCCGGCGGGATATATTCCTTCATCGAAAGTAATACCGCTCGGTAACCAGGGGTGTTGTAGCAGAGCGAGGTATCGGCCCTTAGCCACCGCTCATCATGAGTATCGAGGCCTCAGCAGTGTCCACACAGATTTATGGTGGTTGATGTACTGTACGACCAGATACCAGAACCTCGCGGCCTCCTCGTCGGTCAGCGAATGCGGATCATCGCAACCTCTAAAGAATAAGTGACCTGTCACTTCGTCCTGCGTCATTTGTGCATTTATATCCTGCCACCCTTTATCCAAAGCGGTGAGCAGCGAGAGCCTGTTTTGCCGTCGATTTGCCCTCAGTTCATACGCAACGAAAATCAGCATTAGCACAGTAGCTATCCCCGCTAACAGTTCGCCTGCATTCGCAAGATTATCGAGATTCATGATTGCCTTCGCTCGCGGTTACGTTCGCACTGAAGCGTACCCGAGGAATGTGAACGACCGCTCTTGGCCGGTTACCGCCTGATAGCGAGTGAATGTGGTCGTTCGCTTCCCGACCGTGGAGCGTCGTTTAGTTACTCATCGCGATAGGCCGAAGAGTGCCCGGAACCGACCTTTCGAGATTGCAAACGTGGCGCTGGTGGCTGCGCAAGGAACGAGTGGTCAAGTGTCATATTCAACGAATTGTTGGGCCGCGCGCGCTGCTTTTCGGTCCATGATCACCATCCAAGAGGCCGGGAACGAGGTCATGAAACTTACTCGGATCTCTCCGTCCCCTTTTTCTGCCGATAATATTTAATTGATAATAATTAATTATTCGCTAATAACGATTATTGGAGGCCTGCAATGCGTTTCGGAGTATTCGACCATATGGATCGCAACGGTGTGAATGTGGGTCAACAATATCGTGATCGATTGCAACTCATTGAGGCTTACGATCGGGCAGGCTTTTACGCCTACCATGTTGCGGAACACCACGGCACCCCGCTCGGCGTAGCACCCTCGCCAAGCGTATTTTTGTCGGCAGTCGCCCAGCGAACGAGCTCAATACGTTTCGGCCCGCTGGTGTACACACTGAGTCTTTACCACCCTCTGCGCCTCATCGAGGAAATCTGCATGCTTGACCAATTGAGCGGGGGGCGCTTCGAACTCGGAGTTGGTAAAGGCATTTCGCCCATCGAATGTGGTTTTTACGGAGTTGGCGAAGAGGTGGTCGAGCTCTATGAAGAGTCTCTCGAAATCATTCTCTACGGACTTGAGCATGGTCGACTGAATTACGCCGGTAAACATTTCAACTTTAACGAGGTCCCCCTTGAGCTACGGCCGATACAATACCCGCGCCCACCATTGTGGTACGGAGTTGCGAGAGCCGAATCGACGCCAAAGGCCGCTTCCCTGGGAATGAACATTGTCACCAATGGAGATGCGAAATCCGTCCGGATAATCTCGGATCAGTTTCGTGAGGAATGGAAGAAGGGGCCATATGCTGCAGATCCCATCACCAAAATCGGAATGTCGCGCCACGTTGTTGTCGGCAAGAACGATAACGAAGCACGAACTGCAGCGCGTGCCGCCTATCGTCAGTGGTTCGAAAACCTGTCGTACTTGTGGAAACTGAATGACATACCCCTTCCACTCAACTTACCGGAAGACCCGGACGAGGCAATCAAAGCGGGCCTCTGTATCGCTGGCTCTGCCGAAACAGTTCGCACACGCATGCACGAAGAGATTTCGGAAGCGGGGATAAACTACCTGGTCTGCCGCCTTGCCTTCGGCAACTTGACCCTGGAGCAGTCTCTGCAATCTGTTGCGTTGTTACAGCACGAAGTCATGCCGGCATTCGTGCTACGGGATATGGAAAATCCGACATAGCCGATGTCGTTATCAAGTTCAATTCCGCCACACGAGTAGACACAGGCAAGCTTTTAATCGGTGCCACTGTGCCTCGGTCAATCGTTGCCGAAGGGCCTGTTAGGTGGTGTACCACTTACAATCTGATCCTCTTGAGTGACGGCAATGATCCGATTTACGTGCTCGACAAATTCTACTGAGAACAAATGGGGCGCGTCTTCCTGCCACCAAATGCGACTCGCCTCTACACTTAGTATCCGTCGCATATATTGGCCAAATATATCGAAGAAATGCTCAGTGTCGCGAACGTACTCTTCTAGAACGTATTCCGAGCGCGTTTGAAAATATACGATGAAGGGCGCGTCTAATCTCATGCTTGGTTCAGGGCTAATTTACTGATAACTATTCACAGGGGCATAGCGAGCGTGAAAGCGAAGCGCTTCAACGGCGAGAACAGCTGCCTCATCAAAGGTGATTAAAACAACAAAACATCACTCGCTGCGTATTCGGCGTTCGCTTCTTACGTTGTCATGCGGCCGGCTCATGATAACAATCTGCTGCGGCTTGCTGATACGCCGCGCTAAGCGGCGTCTTGCAGACCCTCTCGAGTCTGCGGAAAGCTGACTGTTGATGCGACGGCGACCCCGCTCCGATTGTAGCGAAAAGCGACGCTTTCCCCCGAGCGTCTGAGTCGTTCCCGACTCCGGCGGTTCGAGTCGAAGGCTTCACAGTTTATGCATCAAAAGGAGAGCCGCCGAACCGGACGAAGCTTTAGTCGTTACGCATCGTCACCCGGCGTCATTCGTGCGTAGAGCATTTCGAACCTCGCCTTGCCGACAGCATACGAATCATTGCCCTGCACATCGTTTGAAACCAGGTAGTCGCCAGCTGCGTACGAAGTTTGTCCCTCCTGGGTACTAAGCGTACCCGCAACCTCTGCCGCTACTGCCCAAACAGACGCGGTTTTGCGATAGCGTCCGGCCGCCACTTCGCGATAAGTCGCGCGAAACGATTCGTCGCTGACGGTATAGATATCGCCGTCATTATCGATCAACCAATCGCCCGCTTTGCAACGTTGCTCTGCGCCCCACTTTTGGTACACAAGGCCGGGCGTATCCAGGCGCAGCTGCACGGCAGTGACAAGGGCGTCGGTGCGTTTGCGGTACCGTTGTCGTGCGGCCTGAGTCATTTGCCTAATCGATAAAGGCTGCGAAATGATCTGGATTGACGCGCTGTGCGAGTCGTTCGCCGATATGTTTCAGGTGCCGGAGATTCTCGGGCGTGGTTAAGTTGAGCTTTCCGACTGTTTTCGGCTCGATGCCGCCCACATCGATGCGTCCTAGTCCGGCTTCACTCAACTCAACGTCATAGCGCATATACGTGAACAGCTTCGAGCTTGCGGGCCCCTTGGCGCCGACGAGATCACCGAGTTGGCCATCGATGCGCTCGCCTTCGAGGCACTCGCCAAACATGCGACACAGCATGTCCTGTTCAGCCTTGGCAGAATTCATCAGGGTGGTTCCGAGTTTGACTCGTGTAGCTTGGTCGTCAACGGATCGGCTGTCTATAACGCGTTGAGGCGAGCGAGCAATGAGTTCTTAGTGAACATCTGTTTACCCGACTCGGTATGAAAACGACGGATTCGCTCCATGCTCATGCGGCGCGCAAGGCAGCAGGCAATGAGGGCGCCAGTGCTGGTGCCGGCGAAGAAGTCGAAAAAATCGGCGAGTACGAAATTAGCACCCTTGCCGGTTTTCACGCTCAACACACGCTCGATTTCGGCCAGTACTTCAACGGTAATCAGGCCGCGAATCCCGCCGCCGTCGAGTGCGAGAATTTTCATCTTGCCGGGACGGGTGACGATGTCGGCGACGTATTGATTGATATCCATGCGGCGATTTCCGATTCGTTAGGAATCGAGGTCGTTGCTCGATGTTGGCCGGGCCGCTACAACGCAGAATCGCTAAGGATGAGCTGAATCAAGCGACGATGAGCAACGGGGCAACACTTTCGTTCGATAGCATTTGCATTAGATCGCTAATGTGAAATTAGAAATACAGTCTAATTGTATCCACGACCCAATCAAGTCAACGATGTTGGGCATGCGCTGTCGGGCAGTTGCCGCTCACCCGTCGTAAACCGTCGTTTCATGGTTCGCAGCCATGGATCGAAACGTGTCCATACCTCTCCATTCGGCACAGCAAGATTCTAGAATAGCCCTTCGCTAATAAAGGAGAGAGACATCATGGATCATCAGGCATTCGCTCAGCTGCTGGGTAACTACGGGGAGTTTGTTGGAGCAGTCGCGGTGGTCGCAACGTTGGCGTATCTCTCAGTTCAGGTGCGCCAGAGTAATCAAATCGAGACCGCGGAATCTATCAGAGCCACGACAAACGCCTACGTCCACACAATACTGCAGGTTAATTCACCGCTTTTCAGAAGCGCGATGGTCGATTTCGAAGGTTTATCCGGAGACGACCAAATGACAATTCATAACTACCTGGTCGCCATGTTCTTAATCGCGCAAACCGAAGTGAGCTTAAGCGAACGAGGACTGGGTGATTTGAGCGATTATCCTCCGGTACTTGCGAGCATGACCCGCGCCCCAGGGATTCAGCAGTGGTGGGCGAGGGTCGGGCCAACTTTTAACCCGGGCTTCCACACTTACATAAACGAGCTACGCGACTCACAGAAAAACGATTTACCCGTGCATGAAATCCTGCCCTGGTTCGCCGCCGACACATAATTGAGAGAGTCGTGATTTGGTGCGCCCGACAGCTCCCAGCCCAGGTACGGACTACGGTCGGCACAACTTATCCCCGCACGCCGGTCGCGCGACATATCGTTGGCTCAGTACGGTCTTAGTTCTCCGTTTTTATTCTGCCCAAACATATTCGAACCTATTCAATTTGTGCCTGCTGCACATTACTCCGTTCACTGTCCATCGGTAATGCAGCGAGATTGATTCGGCGGTCTGGTCATACTCTGTGAGTGATCGTGAAACGCAGCTGCGTAATCAGTTGTGGCACAGGTCTTTTTAACGTACGCGAGCAATCGTCATGCACGACGATTCGCCGGATCCCAGAGCGCGTAATAGAATGCCCGCTACGCCGCCCAGATTATTTTATTCAGGACCCTAACCATGCCATTCGATCCGTCACCGAAAGTCCAGGAACTCAGCGACCGCCTGAATAATTTCATGGAGAAGCACATCTATCACAACGAGGATCGCCACGTTTCCGAAGCCGAGGAATATGGCCCATGGAAAGTGCTGCCGTTGATCGATGAACTGAAACCAATCGCTCGTGCAGAAGGATTGTGGAATCTTTTCCTGCCGGAATCTGAACATGGCGCTGGCCTGACCAATCTTGAGTACGCCCCGTTGTGTGAAATTATGGGTCGCTCCTTACTGGCACCTGAAGTGTTCAATTGTTCGGCACCGGATACCGGCAACATGGAAGTACTCGCTCGCTACGGTACGCCAGAACATCAGGAGCGCTGGCTGAAACCGTTACTGGACGGCGAAATTCGTTCTTGCTTCGCGATGACCGAGCCCGATGTTGCGTCCAGCGATGCGACTAATATTCAGTCTTTGATTGTGCGCGATGGCGACGACTACATAATCAATGGACATAAGTGGTACACCACCAACGCCACCGATCCGCGTTGCAAGATTTGTATCTTCATGGGGAAGAATGACCCGGACAACCCTAACCGGCACATGCAACAGTCGATGGTTCTGGTGCCCATGGATACGCTTGGCGTTGAAGTTGTGCGCTCGATTCCGGTGTTCGGGTTTTATGGCATGCCGGATCGCGCGTCGGAGGTGATTTTCCGCGACGTACGCGTTCCCACCTCAAATATTTTGCTCGGCGAAGGTCGCGGTTTCGAGATTGCGCAAGGTCGACTCGGGCCAGGCCGTATTCACCATTGCATGCGCGAGATCGGCCGCGCCGAACGTGCGCTTGAACGCATGTGCCAACGCACCCTTAATCGAGTGGCCTTTGGCAAGCGCATTTCAGAGAACGGCGTGACCATGGAACGGATCGCGGAAAGCCGCATTATGATTGAGCAGGGCCGTCTGCTAACGCTCAACGCCGCGCATCGCATGGACACCGTCGGTAACAAACTCGCTAAAACCGAGATTGCCATGATCAAGGTTGCCGTACCCAATATGACCGGCAAGGTCATCGACTGGGCCATTCAAGCCCACGGTGGCGGTGGTACCAGCAATGATTTCGGGCTTGCTGCTTCTTACGCGATGTCACGGGTGCTGCGCCTGGCGGATGGTCCGGACGAAGTTCATCGCCAACAAATTGCGCGCCTGGAGCTAAAAAAATACAAGTAACAACAAGGAACTTTCTCGTTGGGCTGGGTAACCCTAAGCCGTAGTCAGGAACCGACCGTTCTAGTATTCGCGAATGGTATAAACGTAGTTCGTTCCCGATTTCTTAAATAGAGAGACAGCTTACTTATATCTTCGGGTAACTGACCTTGCTCATCGTATTTTGGCTTGCGGCTCGGATTCTGCGTTCTGAGCTGCTGCCTTGTTGCTGGTCTTGGCGCGCTAAATAATTGAGTCCCTTGTTTTCCGGGGAAGGTTGCTGGCCTCCGCGCCTTCGGCCACGTAGTCGGTTCGAATGTGGGCGAACCAGAGATTGTTGGCGTAAACCGCCGCCGGGAAATGCATCGAAGCCGGCGTGATAAAAACCACCAGAAGGATAGCCGTCGCTTGAAGTCCCAGGATCTTTCGCCTGCATGCGAATTCTTTCATTTGCGACTTGAACAGTGTTGGAACACTCAAGCTGAGGCTTTGAGCCAAGTGCCTTAGTCGATCATTCGTGCAGTGATTTGTTGGATACGGTATTCGTTATTGGCTCGTCTTGCAGATCAATGACGAGGGCGCAGTCGCGGTACAGATTATTCATTCAGATACCCTTGCGGTGGTTGTCCAAGGCGTTGGGAATCAGACCATCCGCGCGCGCATG
The DNA here is from genome assembly GCA_002292285.1 of Proteobacteria bacterium UBA981. GTDB lineage: Bacteria > Pseudomonadota > Gammaproteobacteria > UBA981. The sequence continues at coordinate 35,101 of DBBP01000033.1, read as the reverse complement.
ATTGGCTGCGCTGCGGATATCGTCTTTTCTGGCCGCATAAAACGGTACGAACCGCCAGCGACTTCTTCAGCCGCTCCGTGGTGATAGGGTTTTTCAGTGCAGGGGGTAGGTAAGCGATCGCTCCCGGGCACGATACAAGGCGCGGTTCGGGTCAGATGCGCTTTCAGTCGAGTGGGGTCAGGCGCCGACGCAAATTCATCGCAACATCCTGGATACGATGAATCCCACCTCCGAGAGGCAATGCATTCGGTAGCCAGACTCGAGCAATCAGAGCGCTCAACAGAATCGCGGCGAGCTGCCGCCACAAGGGATAGCTCTCACCGTGCGTCATCATCGACAACTGCAGCGGCCAATCGAAGACCGCGTAAAGTTGATTAAGGAGTAGACCGCAGGCTATCGCGCTCACAATCACGCCCACCATGTAGGCGATCAGAGAACGCAGTCCCAGCTGCTCTTTGATCACGCCCATCGTCGCGATATTCGTCGCGGGTCCAGTCAACATAAACACCAGCGCTGCCCCCGGAGACACCCCGGCGAACAACAGACCGGCCGCGACCGGTGTCGACGCGGTGGCGCAGATGTACATCGGCAGGCCGACGATCACCATCACGATCATCGCGAGCAAACCATCCCCCCATTGCAGAAAGAAGGACTGCGGCAGAACGGTCGTGATGAGCGTTGCCCCGACCAGGCCGATGACCAGCCATTTCGCCGTGTCGGAAATCATGCGCCCGTAACCGTACTGCACGGCAGAAAGCAATTTTGTACCCAACTTTGTTTTTGGCTGGGCGGCTTCCTCTTTCTTCTCCGCGCAGCAATTCGTTGGCTTCTCGACTGGCCCTTGCACGTGTTCTTCAGCATCGAAGCGATTCACCAGAACACCCGCCACGACGGCACTAATCAGCGCGGCAACGGGCCTTGCGATCGCAAATACGGGGCCCAGTATGGCGAACGAGAAAGAAACGGAATCGACGCCGGTCTCAGGGGTCGCGACAAGAAAGGAAGATGTCGCACCTTTTGACGCGCCGGCCTGACGCACCGCCAGCGCCGTCGGAATCACGCCACACGAGCACAGTGGCAGTGGCGCCCCAATCAGCGCCCCTTTTACGACAGAAACGAAACCCGGTTTGGCTAGTTGTTTATGGACCCAGTCGTTCGGTATGACTTGCTTGATAACCCCGGCCAGGAAATAGCCCATTAACAACCAGGGGGCACTTTCGACGACCAGATTCCAAAATACGCTGAGCATGTTCATGTCGATTCGTGGCGCGCTTGCCCAAACGCCTCCTTATCTACGACTCCAGCATCCAATGCCTCGATGATCGAGCAGTGGGTCGCGTTCTCAGGACCGCCGCAACAACTCTCCAGCAATAACTCAAGGGTGTGTTGCATCGAGTGTAGCTCCGCTAATTTGGCGTTCACTTGATCCAGTTTCTTTTGCGTAATGTCGGTCACGTCCTGACAACTATGGCTCTCCTTATCCACCCGGATGGAAAGCAATTGACTGATGTCATCCAGCGAGAACCCACTATTGCGCGCGGTCTTCACGAACTGCACACGGCGCACGTCGGAATCCGTGTAGAAACGATAGCCGGCTTCACTTCGGGTGCTGGCCTGAATCAAGCCATGCTTCTCGTAGTAGCGCAGCGTGTGCGCTGAAAGCCCGGTTTGCTCGGATAATTCGCTGATTTTTAGCAATTCTTCCATCCCGATTGCTCAGAAAAGGCCGCCATTACGCCACGATTGTAACTTTAGAGTCGGCTCTAAGGTCAACAAGGGCTGCAACACGATTCGAACGGGAACTTTGCTACGGCCTCGAAGTGACGTATACGAGAGCGCCATCCAGGGCAGCGGCGCGAGCCCCTGATTCAGGCTGGCCAATCTGTCGCGGGATAGCATAGACAGGCATGGTCTGCAGCACCTTAACCGCCGTCGGCCCCGCCACGATCACGGTGGTGATTTTGTTTCCGGCCTGTGCGGCGGTTTGCTCAATCTCGTGTCTGAATTCACTCCCGTCGTGATTGCCTATAGCTTTGGGCAATGTCCTCTAATTAGGACCCGTCGGCGTTTGCTCCGTGGCACCGCTCGCCCGATAAATTCGATCGGTTCGTCAATATTTGTCAAGATTTTTTACACGCAGAAGCACGCGATTGAGAACGAGTTTTTTTTAATTGATCGGATATTTATCAATACGTTGCGTTGATATAGCAGCCCCTGGAAAGAGCGAACATAATCGTACGCGCGTGCCATAAGCATCGAAATTACCCGGCAGAACGCCATTTTTCTTGATTTTTTTACACTTTTTAACTAATTCGGCCGAAATTTCGTTAATTGGTCCCGAAAAAGCCCGAGCGCCACTTTATCGGCTTTATAACTGACTGTTTATTAAAGAAGATATTATATTTGGCTCGATAATTGCGTGTATTCTAAATAGTTCGGGGTTTCACTTTGAGACTTGTCAAGCGATGGTACCGGTACTCAAGCCGAAAAGAAGACGAAACATGCTGAAGACAATTCCCGCGTTGTTTTTAATCGCAGCGCTAACGATATCTGGGTCAGCCCAAGCGAGCTTGGTCACGTTCACGTTTAACGGCATTTGTAACGACTGCATGACGGCAGATCCCGACTTTGATGGTCTGATCTGGGCAGAGCTCGTGTTGATGGACTATCAGGAAGGCTCGAAGTTAAAGGAAAAGAATTTCCATTCCTTCACATACAGCGGCTCAAATTTAGTGGGCGGACTCGATGCTGGAGGCAACGTGATAGCAAATTCCGCGATAACTTTCGATCGCAGCGACGTCAAGTCTGCAAAGAAATTAGTTCTGAGTGCCGTAGAATTTGATGGTCAGGCGATCGAAAGCCTTAATCTTCGATTAATTCGTGCTAACGAGCCCTTATGGGGCTGTACTCCGGCGGGCGAAGCAGTTGCGCAGTCAGGGCCAGCTTGCGGCCACACGGAATCGGTCGTCTTCAAGGTCGGAAATGGCGCATTTCAGTTCGGTGCCCCAGCAAAAGATCACGGCAGCGCCGTCTCACCCAGCCACCTCGTGGCAGAACCCCGGACATTCGCTTTATTCGCTTTAGCGCTAATAAGCCTCGGCATGGTTCGTCAATCGATGACACGGACGGCAAAACGCTTGTTCTGATTCGCCGTCCGCTATTTCGACATCATCAATCCGAACGTTCGCTAGCGTTCGTCAGGCGTGCTGCGGACTTTTCGCGATAACTCGGCTTACGCGCCTGCGCTGGCGCGCCCACTAACCGCCTTATACCAACGTGCGACACTCGGGCAATCCTCTGGTATGCCGAGCGATACAGCGTTGGCAAAATCAACACAGCAGTGCGCGGTAATGTCCGCGATGCTGTAGCGATTCGAGCCGACATACTCGGTTTTTCCTAGTTGTTCATTGAGTTGCTGATAGAAATACCCCGCGCGTGCAGCACCGCGTTCGACGAGTGCGGGAATCAAATCGAGCTTGGTTGGTCCGGGCAAACCGCGACCAGCCAGGCCTTCAGTCTGGTTCCGAAAGTACTCGCCGATCGCGCCGATTCCGTTGAATTCCGAAAATCGCTCCCAGGCCTCAATTTCTGCTGCTTCTTTGGGGTTGTTGCCGAGCAGGTTCGGTTCCGGATGCATCGCTTCGACAAAGCGAAAAATCGCCGGCGCTTCGCGAATCAGTGTGCCATCATCCAGTTCTAACGCAGGCACCGTGCCCCAGGGATTGATTTTTAAGTACTCGGCAGCGCACGTTTCGCCACCCAGAATACTGTGCTCGACCATTTCGACATCGAGGCCTTTTTCGGCCAGAAAAATTCGCGCACGTCGCGGATTCGGCGCCATTTGGCAATCATGTAGCTTCATTTTTGTCTCTCTCCTTTACTATGGTCCGGATAGTCGGCGGAGTTGGCACATTACGCTTCAATAAGCTTGGCCATTTCGGCCTAACGCTCAGGACCGTTCTCTTCACCAACTCCTGGTCGCAGATTATGCGATACGCGAGCGCTGTGACCAGCGCCATTATCGATAGTTATGGATGAACCGCGTCGCGACAAATCTGCGGGAATTATTTTCCAGGATAGCGCAGGCGCCAACATCGCCTTTAAGCGCTAGCGCTCTATCTGCGCCAGCGCGGAATGAAAACGATCCCGCAGAAGCACGGATTCGCTCGATATCAGTCCGAATCGCAGGAGTGTGGATCCGGCAAAATCGCCGGCAAGCGGCCAGCGACGGATGAGGATTCCGCCCCCGGCCAGTTTCGTGAAAACGTGATCGGCGAAAGTCGATTTCAGAATACAGCCGACGAAAAAACCAGTCGAATGAAGATTCCGGTTGGGCATACCGAGGTGCTGGACTACAACGTCCTGCATCCAGCGAGAGTTCCGCAGGAGAGTCCGGGCAGCATTTCTTTGCCAGGCATGGTCGCCTAATGCGATCTCCACAATGTGCTGACTCGGTCCCGTCACAGGCCACGGCCCGAGCGCATAGTCGAGACGCTCACCGAGTTCTGGATGGCATATCGCGAAGCCGCAACGTATCCCCGCAAGACCGAAATATTTTCCAATCGAGCGCAGGACAACAACGCCTCGCTCGTGTGCAAACGGTGCGTAGCTTTTATCCGGCGTTGCGTCGATAAATGCCTCATCGATGATTAGCCAACCGCCACGCGCGTCGAGCTGTCGATGCCATTGTCTCAGGTGGCTGCGCGAAACCAGTTTGGCCGTCGGATTACCGGGATTGATGATCACGGCGCAATCAACTCTCCCCTCCTCGATGAGCGTGTCGAGCGCCGCCGGTTTCCACGCGTCGTAGGTGACGACCTGATGCCCGGCTTGTCGCCAGCGATAAGCGTGCTCGGCGTAGCCGATGTCGGGCACGCCGACTGTGGACGCGTCACGCAAACACGGCAGGAGTTCAATGAAGCGTTGGCTACCGGGTCCGGCGAGCACGAATTCGCATCCGTAGTAGTGCCGAGCTGCGTCCAGAAACGCGACACGGTACTTCTCGGGCAGTGTCGTGAAGCACGCTGGCGCGAGTGTCGGAACGGGATAGTTGTCGGGGTTGATGCCAGTCGACAGATCCAGCCAGTCGTTGGGATCAATTCCGAACTGCTCGCTCGCGGCACCTAAATCTCCACCGTGTTGCGGTGGTTGCTCTGAGTCAGGAGGATAGAAAGGTTTCAATGTCATCGGGCTGAGAGAGTCTCTGGCCGGGCTGCGTCTGAATGCCTGCCCCATCGCCCTGATTTTTTAGCAATCCGAACAACCTCAATGACGGGAATCATTTTTCTACCCGAGCGCATCGCCAGTTCGTGTGGGTTAACGAAGATTGCTTACACCCGCCGCCGGTTTACTCATCGAGGCTCGCGTTTCGTCGAGATGACGGCACAGGATTTCGGCCCCGTCGAGCACGCGTGGCGTATGGCGCTGTAGAAGATCTGGCGGGACGTAGTAAAGCTGGTGCGTACGCACAGCGCGAATCGACGGCCACGCTTCCCACATATCCAACCACTCCGGGCGCGACTCACCCATACCGCTCGCGACAATAACTTGTGGGTCGACTCGAATGACCGATTCGACATTGATTTGCGGCGCCAGCACCACCGCGTCGGCAAAAACGTTGTTCCCGCCACACAAACGAATCACGTCGGAAATAAGGTGTTCGCCGTTGAGCGTGGTCAACGGTTGGTTCCAGACCTGATAGAAAACCGACACCAGCGGACGATCACGATAACGCGCCTGTAATGCTGTAAAGCGCGCTTCGAAACTATCCGCTGCGCTGGACGCAGCCTCAGCGTGCCCGGTGAGTTGGCCGAAATCACGCAGCGCCCTAGCCACGTGCGGCAAGGTTCGGGGTTCGTTGACGTAAACAGTCAGCCCGAGTTCGCGCAGGCGCGCGATGATTTCCGAGCCGTTCCCGCTATGCCAGGCGACAACGAGATCCGGTTGCAAGGCCAACAAGGCTTCGTAGCTGATCGATTTATAACTACCAATTTGTGCGATTTCTAATGCAGCTGGTGGAAAATCACTGTGCCGCACCACACCGATGATTTGTTCGCCGGCACCGGCGGCAAACAACAACTCCGTGATGTGCGGCGCCAGGCTCACCACGCGCATCGCGGGCCCGGCCAGCGTTACCGTTGCGCGCAAATCATCCGTAACCGTGATCTCCGCCAGCGCTGAGCGTGGACACAGCAGCGCAAACAAGACCAAAAGGCGTACAAAGTTAGCCACAGCGTGAGTGGCCGACACGATTGTGTACATTCAGAACTCCCAGACGACCAGCACGTTAACAGTGGCGATGACGAGCAACCAGAGAATGGTCGCGTTACGCACTAGCGTGAGAGCCGAATTGATATCCGCGTGACCGGCAACAGCGCCACACCCAAGATCAGGTCGAATGTGCCGCTCGCCGTGATAGGTGGCGGCCCCGCCAAGCTGTACGCGCAGCGCACCTGCACCTGCCGCCATCACTGGCCCCGCGTTCGGACTGTCCCACAATCGTGCTTGTTCTCGCCAACAGCGCACCGCTGCGGTGCTGTGGCCGACCAGCGTATAGGCGAGCGCTGTCAGGCGTGCGGGGATCCAATTGAGAAGGTCGTCGGCCACGGCGGCCGTCGAGCCGAAATATCGATAGCGCTGGGAACGGTAGCCCCACATAGCGTCAAGTGTGTTGATCAAACGATAAGCGACAAGTGCCGGGATGCCGCCAACCGCAAACCAGAATATCGGTGCGAGCACCGCATCGCTGCCGTTCTCGAGCACCGACTCAATCGTTGCTTTGGTCAAACCGTTCTCGTGCAACTTCGTGGTGTCGCGACTCACCATCAAGCCAGTGCGTTCGCGAGCCAGCTCGAGTGTGTTGTCGTCGAGGGCAACTTTCACTGCGCGTGCGTGTTCGGCCAATGAGCGGGCGCCGATTGCGCAGTACAAAATCACCGCAGCGATAAGAACGTTACCGACCGTCTGCTCGAAATACGCCGCGACGAGCGAAATGACCGCTGTCGGGATGCTCACGATCACTATTGTTGCCAGCGCGCCGCAGGCACGTTGCCAAGCCGACGACGAATCGAGCTTGAGACAGCGGTTCTCCATTTCTCGCGCCACCCGGCCGAAACCGACCAGCGGATGAAATCTAGATGGTTCTCCGAAAAACGCATCGAGTAGCAGGGCCAGTAACACTGTCACACTGGTCATCGCATCATGCAGCGTGGATCGCCAGCACCAACAGGAGTGCGATCTCCATGATTTCGATCAGCGCACCGGCGCAATCACCAGTAAATCCCTGCAGGCGCTTCAGCATGAGTGCTCGGAGCCACCAGAAAACGCCGCCCATAGTGAGCGCCATGGCAACGAATAGGCCGAACGGCAATATCAGTAACGCGCTCGCCGCCACGGCCATGAGTACGGGAGTCGCCTGTGTGGATGGGAAATGCTGCGCTAAGGCGCTACCAATACCCTCTGAACTGACGTAAGGCGTCGACATAAACAGGCCGAGTATCGATGCCCGCGCGAAAACGGGCACCACCCATAGCCACCCGAGCGCGCCCGTGTCGATGACAGCGGTCAACAAAGAGAATCGCAGCAACAGGCTCAGCACAATGGCAACGACCGCCATCGCGCCGCAGCGTGGATCCTTCAGAATGGTTAGCGTGAGCGCGCGTTGGGATTCACTGCGATGAGCGCCGCACCAGGCATCTGCGCAATCGGCAAGACCATCGAGATGTAGTGCGCCGGTCAGGGCAACCCAAACAACGACGACAATCGCTGCCACGGGCAACGCGGGTAGCATCTGCGTGGCCACCGACGCGGTAGCCAACAGCGCCAGCCCGACAATCAAGCCGACAACGGGATACCACAACAACGACTGTCCCTCCGCCTCGGGCGAATACCGCAGCCCGCCCGGAATCGGTAGACAGGTCAGAAAACTCAGTGCGACCTTAAAGCCATTCATCCGCTTTTCCGGGCGCATGCGAAATCAGCAAAGGGCGCGTTTCTTCCTCGTGATGCAGCAAATGAACGCGAGTCATGCACGCATAAGGTATATGCCAGGTCATCACGGCGGACTGCGGCAGGCCGAGCAAATGGCCGAGCAGGAAACGAATAGTCCCACCGTGTGCGACCACAAGAACATGTTGGCCGGTGAGGCGTGGCGCATGCCCATCCCAAGCCGCTGCAACGCGCTGGTGTGCCGCAACAATCGACTCGCCGCCCGGCGGCGTAAAGCTATTGGGGTCGCGCATGAACTGCCGCGCAGCATCCGCTTCGTCCGCCCAAACGTCGGCGACCAGGCGCCCTTCCCAGTCGCCAAAGTCCAGCTCACGCAAGCCGTCTTCGATAGTCAGAGGCCGGCTTTCGGTACGCATAGAATCGGCGAACGCGCGACAGCGGCGTAACGGCGAGGACAGGACTTGCTGCCACGGCTGTGCACCCGCGACCGATGCGCGCATCTGTTGCCATCCGGTGTCGCTGAGTTCGACATCGGTAACGCCGCGAAAAATCTCCCCGCCTTCGCAGGCGCCGTGGCGCAGCAAATCGATGCGGGTGACTGAATGTTCCGTGCTCATAGTCGGGATGCCACTTGTGCTGTTTCGAAAGTTGCCATGCCCGCGTGCAACTCGCACGCTGAGCGCAACAGCGGAATCGCGAGCGCGGCGCCGCTGGCTTCGCCGAGATGCAGACCAAGATCGAGCAGCGGTACGGCACTCATTTCGTCCAGCAGCAATTGGTGACCGGACTCGCTTGAGCGGTGTGCGAACAATAACCACTCACGGGTGCCGGGATTGAGCCGACACGCGGCCAGTGCCGCCACATTGCTGACATAACCATCGACCAACGCCGGAACTGCGTTTTGTGCGCTCGCGATGTATGCGCCTGTCAACGCCGCGATCTCCAATCCCCCCAGGCATCGCAGGGTTTCCAACGGTGAGTTGTCGGGGTGGTTGTGCAAAGCAAGTGCCGCGTCGACGACAGCGAGCTTCCTTTGCAGCCGGGCGTCATCGATACCGGTTCCCGCCCCGACAGTTAGCGCAGCCGGAACTTGCAAGAACGCACTGGTCAGCGCCGCTGCCACCGTTGAATTGCCAATCCCCATTTCGCCGCCAATGAATAGATCGGCATGTCCGTCAACCTGCTCCCTGCCTATCTCCAACGCCTTATCCAACACCTGGTGACTCATCGCAGCGCCGTGCAGAAAGTTAGCCGTCCCTGACGCCAGGCGGCGGTCGATGACGCCGGCTGATTCTGCGGGCTCGCCGACGACACCGATATCGACAACCGAAAAATCCGCAGCATGTTGTTTGGCAAGGACGCATATTGCTGCGCCGCCGTTGATAAAATTCGTCAGCATCGAGCGCGTTACCGACTGCGGGAAGGCCGACACACCCTCAACAGCGACACCATGATCCCCGGCGAAAACGCGAATCGTGATGCGCTCAATTGTCGGCTTGACCGTGTCCTGCCAGGCGGCGAAATCGGTCGCAAGATGTTCCAAACGTCCGAGTGAACCAGCGGGCTTCGTTAAGCTGACCTGATGGGCCTTCGCCTGGTCGCGCACGGCTTCACTCGGTTTGGCCACCGGTTGTGCCCACCAACTCATGATGACTGCGCCGACTGAACCGGCTTTACCGGCATGGGCAAGCCAGCAACCATCAAAGTGACTCGCTCGCAGTGGGCCGCAATGGCCTGATGCAGAAAACCGCTGGCGTCCACGAACTGGCGGGTCAGCTCACCGAGCGGGACGACGCCCATACCGGTTTCGTTGCTCACAAAAATAATGTCGCCATTCAATTGGTCCAGCGCCGCCATGAGCGCGGCCCGCTCGCTCTCCCAACAATCGGCCAGCAAGCACTGCGTCACCCATAGGGTCAGACAGTCGATCACGATCACGTTGTCTTGATGATGGTTATTCAGCAACGCAGTCGCGAGCTGGCGGGGTTCTTCGATTAATGTCCATTGCGGGCCGCGTTCGGCGCGGTGCAGGCGGATACGCTCGGCCATCTCGTCGTCTGCAGCCTCGGCTGTGGCCAGGTAGTGCAACTTTTTCTTGCACTTAACCGCCTGAGATTGTGCGAAGCGACTTTTGCCCGACCGTGCGCCACCGATGACGAGTTCTTTCACGCAAACACACCCCGCGCCGCAGCACGGCAAGCTACCGTCGATGAGCGGCTATTTGTCACAACTCGTGCGGCCATCATGCCGGGCTCAGGTCGGCGAGGAACGGAAACATGGCATTGAGTGCTAACTCGCTCTCAATGCTATCGGCGATCCGCTCCAGATCATGTTCGCGGCGTTCTCGTGTATCGATGCGCTGGGGAGACGCTAGTCCGGCCCACTTGAGAATCGACTGGCAGCTATCGGGATGTTCAAGCAAACCGTGGAAGTAAGTGCCGATAATCTGGCCATCAACCGAGACTGCGCCATCAGTACCGCCCTCGGCCAGCGCAATCGCCGGACGTTCAAGGGCGGGGCCGCTCGAGATGCCGCAATGTATTTCATACCCTTCTGCGAGCGGCGATTCGTCCAGACAGACCAACCGACCACGGCTCTCGCGCAGCTTTTTTTCCGGCATTAAGCGAGTTGTCATTTGCAGTAGACCCAAACCAGCGCATGCGCCGGGCGGCCCTTCAATGCCGGCGTCGTCAAGCAGCTCGTCGCCGAGCATTTGGAAGCCACCACATAAGCCGAGCACGCGCCCGCCATAGCGCAGATGTCGTTTGATGGCCGTCTCCCAACCGTTGTCACGCAGCCAGACCAAATCGGCTATCACGTTCTTGCTCCCGGGCAGAACGATAAGGTCGGCGGCAGGTGGCGCTGAACCGGTTGGCACGAATTCAATATCGACTTGCGGGTGTTGGCGTAATGGATCGAGATCGGTGTGATTACTGATGCGCGGCAAGACCGGGACCACGACTTTCAGATGGCTATCCTCAGGCGTCCTTGATTGAAAGGTGCTGATAGCGTCTTCGGCATCAAGATAGAGCCCCTGCCAATAGGGTAGAACACCGAACACCGGCTTTGAGGTTTTATCCTGCAACCAGACGTTACCGGGTTCGAGCAATGCCAGGTCACCACGAAATTTGTTGATCACAAAACCCGTGATACGCGCACGTTCAGTTGCGGACAAACAGTCCAGTGTGCCGACCAAGTGAGCGAAGACGCCGCCTTTGTCGATATCCGCAATCAACACCACCGGGCAGTCTGCGGCTTCGGCAAAACCCATATTCGCTATGTCGCCATCACGCAAATTGATCTCAGCCGGACTACCCGCGCCTTCAATCAATATCACATCATGTTTCGCGCATAAGCGCTCGTAGGACGCCATCACTGCGGCTAAGGCCGAGGGCTTATAGGCATGATAGGTTTGCGCATCCATCGTACCGATGGCTCGACCGTGGACGATGACCTGAGCCCCGATATCACTGGAGGGCTTTAACAGAATCGGGTTCATGTCGACGTTCGGAGTCACCCGACATGCCGCTGCCTGAAGCGCCTGGGCGCGTCCGATTTCACCGCCGCTGGCGGTAACTGCGCTGTTCAACGCCATGTTCTGTGGTTTGAATGGCGCGACGCTAATGCCGCGTCGAGCCAGGACGCGACCGAGGCCGGCGACCAGCGTCGTTTTTCCTGCGTCTGAGGTTGTCCCTTGGACCATCAGACTGTAGGTCATCTCAGTAGTCCACACCCTCGCGGGCTTTTACCCCTGCCTTGAATGCATGCTTGATATTTTTAACCTCGGACACCGTATCCATTTGCTCGCGCAGCGCCGTGCCGCCCCCGCGACCGGTAACGACCACGCTTTGTTCGCGCCCGCGCTCGGCAATGGCGCTCAGTACGGTTGCCTCGTCGAGATAGCCATAGCTCAGCATGTAGGTGATTTCGTCCAGCACGACTAATCGAAAACGTTCATCACCGAGCATACGCGCCGCCACTTCCCAGGTTCTTTCGGCGGCAGCGATGTCAGCCGTGCGATCCTGGGTATTCCAGGTAAATCCTGTGCCCATTTGATAGAGCTCGACTTGCGGGCAATGTTTTTTAAGGAACAATTCTTCGCCGCTGTGTTGCTTACCCTTGATGAATTGCACCACGCCAACCGTGTGGCCATAGCCGAGCGCCCGCATCACCATGCCGAACGCCGAGCTACTTTTGCCTTTGCCATCCCCGCTCAGGAGGATGGCGACGCCCCGTTCTTCGGTCGCCTCGGCAATTTTCTGGTCAACACTTTCCTTGTGTTTCTCCATCTTCTTCTTGTGCGTTTCCGCACTGCGTTGGGTTGACATGATGCGTATCTCGCGGGCTCGGGGTAAGACGCCAGCCTACTGTATCGCGACAACAATAGAGCGGGATATCAGCCGCCGACTGGCTATCAATATTGTAAGTGCATACTGATCAGTGCGGTTCGGCCGTACGTGCGGTAGCTCTCGGTCGCGGTGACCAGGTTCTGTACGTATTCCTCGTCCCAGAGATTGTCGAGGCGGGCGGAAAAGCGTAGCTGATGATTGAACGTATAGCCCGCGCCAAGGCCAAGGATGGCAAACCCATTGAGCGATAAACCGTTGCGATCATGGCGGCCGCTTTCGGCTTGTAAATCGACGGATACATTGAGTTTGCCAAAGTTACGGTAGGCTTCGAAGTTCGCGGCAAATTTCGCACGGTCGTCGAGATACTCGTTGGTGGTGTCGTCGGTGGCATCCAGATAGTTCATGTTCGCAGTGAACTGCCAATCCAAGTAGCTATAAGCAACCTCGAATTCGATTCCTTTCAGGGTGGCCTGCGCGGTGTTCTGCGCCATAAACGTCACCAGGTCAAAGCCGATGAGGTCATCGACGTCCGTGTGATAGGCACTCAAACGCCAGTCGGCGCCGTAGTGTTGTCCTTTCAGATTGATCTCAAAGGATTCGGATTCTTCCGGACTCAGATTGGGATTGCCGAAGTTCGGGAAGTACAGATCGTTGAAGCTCGGTGCACGAAAGGCAGTACCAAAACTGAAACCAGCCGACAGATTCCCCATCAACGCATACTCGAGGGCGATGTTGCCGTTGGTATCGTTGCCGTAAGCTTCGTTGTCGTCGTGGCGGACACTGCCGACCAAAGAAAGGTCGCCATAGCGGCCCTGCCACTGGAAAAAACCAGCAACATTGCGCCGCGAATCTTCGACGAAGGCCGAGAGCGTATCGACGCGATCGTTGTAGTAGTCGAGTCCCAGGGTCACGGTGTGGTCGCTGTTGACAGAATAGTCAGACTGTAAATTGACCGTGTTACGTCGGGTCGTGATGTCTGAACCAAATACAGGAGTGATGGATTCGTCGACGAAATGTCCGCCATTGAGGCTGACGCGCACCTGGTCGTTCGGTTTGTACACCAAATTGAGCGTGCTGTTTTCGATTTTGCTATCGCTGTCGAAGTTCATGCCGGCGCCAAATGCGTCGTCAAATTCATTGTGAGAATCGGTGCGCAGAATGGTTGCCCGCGCCTCCAGCGTATCGAGCAAGCGATAGTTCGCAGAAACATTCAGCGCCAGTTGATCATATCCGTCACGATCGAAGTTGTTGCCAGTTTGAATCGTCGTGCTGTCGATCGCGGCTGAATTTTCAAAGCTGAACGTACCGTGAAATCCGCCACGATCATTGCCGGCGCTCAATTCAGCGCTGTAGATTTGCGTGTCGTCGGTACGGTAGCTCGCGTGTACCTGCGGCGTCAGGCGTTGCTTTTTTCCACGTTTGGTGAAGATCTGAATAACACCGCCGACCGCATCAGCACCGTAAAGTCCCGACACCGGACCTTTCACCAGTTCGATGCGTTCGATCGAATCAAGCGGGATACCCTCAAGCGCGGTCGTGCCAAGTGTCGCGCTGGCACTGCGGATACCGTCGATGAGGATGATCGATTGTCCGGGTGCGGCGCCACGAATGAATACGCCGCTGGCCGAGCCGCGCCCGCCGGAGTCGCGAAAATCAACGCCGCTCAAACGCCCCAACAAACTCGGCAAATCGCGCGGTTGAATGCGATCAATATCTGCGCGAGTGATCAATGAGGTCGCCGGCAGGACCTCACGCATAGGCACTGGCTCGCGAGTCGCGGTGACGATAATTTCGTTCTCGGTTTCGGCAGCAATGGTCGAGAAAGGAATAAGCGCCGTAATGACAGCGCCGATAGACAAGGACCGAATATTCACAATGTTCCCCTGTTCCACACACCCTCGTGTGGTATTTGGGTTCGAATCGCGAAGGTGCAAGATCGAGTTCGCCGGACAAGTCCTGGCGACCCAAATGCCCGCATCCCGCGAATCATCGGAGTGGCTTCAGGCAGGTATCCGGACTTGTGAGTGGGTATCCCCGTCAGGTCGCCTTCCCATACTTCACGTACAGTGGCTAGATGACCTGACCGCTCTCACTTACCGTTGCGGGGGCAGTGTCGGAATTATCGCGAAGCGCCGTGTGTTGCTTCGCCGATGCACCGACTTCCCGTTTAACCCGTTCGCCGAAGGGCGATTGGGAACCTGGAGCCGAGGTAGAGGGTCGGCACGATAGGGAATCGCGTATGCCAAGTCAACGGTACATCGCTGCTTCTGTTCGAGTTCACGGGTGCCGTGATTTCTCATGGGCGACGTCCGATGTCCGTTTGTTCACGGACTATCTCGCCGGAGAGCGATGGTGGTGGAACATCCGCGGATGACGCGTCGGCGAACAAACCAGATGCGGAGACGCTTTGATACTAGCCACGGATCGTGAGACCGCGAACCTAGTCAGCAGCCTGCGCAACTTTGTTCTGGAGTGCAGCAATCAGCCCGGCAATTCCCCGGTCGCGAATGATGTCGAAATACTGGGAGCGGTAGGTTTCGACCAGCCTGACGCCTCGACCGCCAAAATCAACTAACTGCCAACCGCCCTGGTCGCCGAAGTTGCCAGTAACGAAAAGAAATCTTCCCGTATCGCCGTCATCTCCAAAGCCGGGAATTGAAACGTCAAGCAAAAACTTGCCGCTTTCTTTACCTTTAATCTGGAATTCAACTTCTTCCGGTCTGGTTTGGAACTGGCCGCTTTTATCCTGCAGGATTCTCTCAACGAACGCGCTATAGAACGTACGTGACATCGTAAATCCGAAGGCATCTTCAAGCTCGTCTCGTTGCTCAGGGGTAGCTTCTTCCCACCTGGCAGCCCCCATAGATTCTGCCACCATAAACCTGAACGATATAAATGGCGCCAGTGCCTTTTGCAGGCCCGCTATAAATTCATCGCTGACAACTTCTCTATTCGCGTTTGTATAGGTATGTACCGCACTAGTCATCGCCTTTGCGGTTGCTACGCTTGGATGATCGTCAGCTGCCTGCGCGCTGGATAGTGAAAACAGGGTAACCACCGTCAGCGTAGCCAACACTAAAATTGGGCGCATTTATTCTCCTCATGCGTGTGTTCTAAAATTAGAGCTAATTCTCTATGCCGCAACTTCTGGCGTGGCGTTGTCGGCGGCAAACTGGTTCCCCGCCGCAGACTATTCCTGCGGATAACGCCACGGTGACAGCGGCTGTTCTGCCTGCTCGTCAACCGTCCACTGCGGAAGGGCCAGTCCTTCCGCAACTTCACTCATCACCATGCGCACTCGCGTGCCAATACCCACTTGGCGAATCTGTTCGGGACTGGCAAAGCTGCCGTCGCTCGCGACCAGATTCCCGCCGACCCGGAGTGCATCATGTTCCGATGGCCGCCCTTTTTGCGTATCGAGCTCAACGAGCAGAATGAGATACGGTACCTTGCCCTTAAAAGCACGTTGAATAGCGTGATGAACTTCTCCGTAGGAGTGCACCGTCCCCTTGCCTTCAACCACCACCCAATCGCTCTCACGTTCCCCCGTCCACGGGCACGCCGTCGTCGGTGGATACCGCAGCAGGCCACTGTTTCGCGAGCGCTGCAGACGAAATTCTCCGCCGGCGCAGTAGTCAAAGTACGCACGGTTCTCACCATCGAGATCGTCGATGGTGAGCAACATGCCCATGTATTCACCTTGTACTGGCATTCTCACTCTCCCCGAGCGGGCGGCGGAAAATTGACTGCGACACCTGTGCCCCGCGTCGCGCCCTCACTCATATATTGCCTGTCTATGGGCACTGTCTTGTCGCTCACTGAACAACGCGCTAACTGCGCCAATCTGCACGCTGTATCCGGGAGCCTGCTATTGATGATCGCGTGCCATGACCATCGCACTGCCCGCGCCGGGATGAGCCCAGCCAAGGTTAGCGGTGAGTTCGACGTCGCGGACCTGGCGGCAACCGCCCTCGCTGTAGTCATAAGTATGTTGCGGACGACCGTCCGCACCGAGCGGACAGGAATCATCCGCCTCGCCGCGAAGTTGGCGCACATTCTCAATGACCATATTCATGCCGTGGGTATAACCTTCACATAAATGGCCGCCGGCGGTGTTGTTCGGCCTTTTTCCGCCGAGCTCAATCGTGCCATTGGAGACATATTCACCGCCCTCGCCTTTCGCACAAAAGCCATAGTCTTCAAGTTGCAGCATCGTGGTGAAGGTGAACGCGTCATAGGACCCTGTGATGTCGATGTCCTCCGGTCCGACACCTGCATTTGGCCACAGGATGTCACGCGCGTAGTGCCCGGCGACGGTCGAAATGGGGCCACTTTGATAGTGCAGATGAATGTCTCCACGCGGTTTACTGACCCGTCCGGCCACCGCCTGGATGATCGCCGACTTGCGTGGACAATCGCGCGCACGGTCTACGCGGCTCACGATGATGCAGGTCGCGTTGTCCGTTTCGACACAGCAGTCGAGCAGATGTAGCGGCTTACAAATCATCCGCGAGCTGAGCACATCATCGATGCTGTAACGTTTGCGATAAAACGCTTTGGGATTGTTCGATGCGTGTTTGCTGTGCGCGACCTTCACCGCAGCAACCTGTTCCGGCGTCGTGCCAAAGTCGTACATGTGGCGCATGAACGTCGGTGCGAATAGTTGACCAGCGCTCTGCCAACCGTAAGCGCGATGGTGAATCTGATCGCCGTTGATCGGTGCTGCAGAACGCGAGCCAGTGCCGCCGATGCGGACCTGCGAATAGCCATTCATGGCACGGTAGATAGCGACTGTGTTACACATGCCCGCTTCGATCACTCCCATCGCGATACCGACCAGACATTCAGTCGACGACCCGCCGCCGTAGATATCGGTGTAGAAGTTCAAACGGATGCCCAGATCATTGGCGACATGCGGCGCGAAGGTGGAATCGCCGGACGAGTAACTCAGCATGCCGTCGATGTCCGCCGCAGTCATGCCGGCATCTGCAATTGCGTTGCCGACTGCCCAGGTCGCGAGCGAGCGCGTGGTCTGATCGGAACCGCGTCTATAGCTGGTTTCTCCGATACCACAGATCGCGTACTTGCCGCGTAAATAAGGCGTCGATGAGGTCTCGATGTCGCTGGTGCCAGTTATGGTCATGCGTCGGTTGCTCCCCTTAGAACTGTCAGCCAGTGTACCTGCATGAACCCGACCTTGCGGTCGGTGAGCGAAGTTCTGCGAAAGCGGCGGCGGCGCCAAATGGCTAACGCGCGTGATGCGCTGCAAGGCTCATTAATAACCGATAAACCACACGCCTTGCTCGGCGACGTGCTCCCCAGCCTTGACAGCAGCCTACTGGTTCGGGCAATCCGCTGCGTAGCCGCAATCAAGTGCCAAAATCGAGCGGCGGTCGATTACACTAGCGCGCATGACAGTATTACTTATTCGCCATGGCGAGACCGACCTCAACGCTGCACGGGTTGTGCAGTTCCCGCACACACCGCTTGGCGATAACGGCAAACAACAGGCCGAGCAATTAGGCCAGAGACTGGCCAGGAGCTCGATCGAGCTGGTGCTGTCGAGCGATTATGAGCGCGCCCGTATGACAGCTGCGCACGTCGTACGACACAGCGGGGCGAAATTGCTCGAAAGCAGCCACCTGCGCGAGCGGAATTTTGGAGATATTCGCGGCACGTCGTACGAAGAGCTTGGCGAGCTGGATATTTTCGCGCCCGATTTCGACCCGACGGGAGGCGAATCATGGCCAGTTTTTCATGCTCGTGTTGATTTGGCCTGGGCGGAAATTACCGAGCACGCTCAATCCCTGTCCGGAAATCTCGCGGTAGTCACGCACGGTCTTGTCCTCCGCTCACTCCTCGAACGGGTGCTCGACGTATCCGCCCATCAGCTCGAACCGGAAATTGTCGTCGCGAACACTTCGGTCACAACGGTCGAGCCGGCACCACCTTGGCGGGTACTTGAATTCGCGAACCTCGATCATCTCGAAACCGGGCCAGGAGACGTGGCACCGGTATAAATCCGCCGCAGCCGCCCGACCACAATCGCCAGTGCCGTCTGCCTGAGAAATCTCAGGACTCGGCGCAACAACTCGTCGTTTAAACGCGATGCACGCCTCAACCCGACTGGTCGGCATAAATCGATTGATGAAAACGATTCATGCCGCGAATCCAGCGGTCATAGTCGGCACTTTTACGCGTCATGTAAGTCGCTACTTCTGCATGCGGCAAGATGAGAAAGCGCTCATCGCGCAGCCCTTCGATGACTGATTCGGCGAGGGTTGCCGGCTCCATCATGCCGTCGGCGGCCGCCGCTGCGACGCCAGCGTTGTCCATCGCCTCGCCGCTCGTCATGGCCGTACGCACCGCCTGCGGGCACAACAGCGACACACGGATGCCCTGGTGGGCGTAGGTCATGGCGATCCATTCACCGAGTCCCACAGCGGCGTGTTTGGTCACGCCGTAGGCAGCCCCGCCAATCTGATTGAGCAGACCGGCCGCCGAGCAGGTATTGAGCAAGTAGCCTCCGCCGCGCTTGACCATCAAAGGCACCACGTGACGTGCTGCGTACACATGTGCCATGACGTTCACGTCCCAGATGAGCTGCCATTCGTCATTCGGGGCCGCGAGGTTGTCGGCCGTTGCGATTCCGGCGTTTGAGCAAAACAAGTCGATTGCGCCAACGTCCCGTTCTGTGGCCTCGACCAACGCTTTCACGTCACTCTCCTGCCCGACGTCGGCGCGCATCGCGGTCCCGCCCACGCGTTCGGCCACTGCGCTTGCGCCGTCAAGATTGAGGTCGGCGATAACCAGATGCTTCGCACCGGCTGACTTGAATCGCTCTGCCAACGCTTCGCCGATGCCCCCGGCCGCACCGGTGATGACGATGATCTTGCCTTCTACGTCCATAAATCTTCCTTTGCTTGCCTTATTCGGTGACCAACACGCGCTGCCAGGCGGAGGTGGATGGATTAAATATCGGAAAAATCGCCGTGCCGCCCCTTGCCCGATTTAAATCTTGTGGCGCCGGCGATGCCTTCGCTTTTTAGTGCCCCGATGCTGTTGGCCCATTCATTGCGCATCGCCGCATCATGGGTCAGCCCCTGCTGACCATAGACCGAGCGGCGGTCGGCGCGCATACAGGCTTGTGGGAATGCGGCAATCTCGCGTGCCAGTTGCTCAGCGGCAATTCGTGCCTGCCCATCGGCGACAACACGCTCGCACGCACCAATTCGCAGCGCCTCTTCGGCGTCGACTTTGCGCCCCGTCAGAATGATATCCAGCGCCCGCCCTTGGCCGACCAAGCGCGGCAATCTCACCGTGCCGCCATCAATCAAAGGCACGCCCCAGCGGCGACAGTAAACACCGAAATAAGCGCTCTGCTCCATGACACGCATATCGCACCACAAGGCCAGCTCAAAGCCCCCCGCAACGGCCGGACCAGCGATGGCTCCGATGACCGGCTTGGATAACACCATGCGACTCGGCCCCATCGGTCCACGCGGTGCCTCACTGCCGTCCGCCGGAAAGTCGAGTTCGGACAGCGGAGTATCGGTGTCGGCCAGAGTGCTGGCGAACTTGAGATCCCAGCCGGAACAAAATGCCCCGCCCTCGCCCCAGAACACAGCCACTCGCGCGTCGTCATCAGCTTCAAAGCTTTCGAATGCAGCCACCAATGCTGCGGCACTATCCGGGTCCATCGCGTTTTTGACCTCTGGGCGGCTGTGAATCACCGTCGTAACCGGACCGTCTTTCTCTACACGAACGCTCATGGCAGGTTTCTCCGTAAGTTTTTGGTGCGCATAGGCCAGCGCCAGCAATTATTCTATTGAAGTCATTATTTACGCAGCAGTCCCTGCGCGCATGCGGATGTTCTTGCCAACTGACCGTTGTCCAGCCAGCCCGACAGCACACCGAGCAAATCGGGATCGGTCACCCGTGCGGAAGCATTTACTTCTCAGTCAGTTTATCGACTCGAATAAGAACGGTTGTACCTCACAATCTGTAACATTTTCGGTCAACCAGCGCGGCTGGCGATGTTATCCTCGCGCCATCGTGGTTTCGTCATCGACCCGTCACCGAGACAGGGGCGAACAGGTTCCGGCATTTAATTGAGAGATACACCGACTATGTTGACGAGAAAGCTGCAAATGGTCATCGCCAGCTTACTACTGTGTTGTAGTAGCGCCGGGGCTAAAGCTGCGCCGATATCTTTAGGTGACCTCAACACCGCGCTGGTTTCCCTGGAGCTAGCGCTTGAAAACATTTTCAGTGTGCCCGGCTCTTCATTGACTGATATTACGTTCTTGCCGGTGCTCACAGTCGCAGATCCGGGTAGTTATCTTCACGTTGATACGTTCGCCGAGCAGCAAGGCCTGCTGAACTTTAACGATCTCGGGGTGACCGCCGGCGGGACCGTAGTCACTGCGTACGTGATCGAGACCATCAGTCAATGTGGCGGTCCGGCGGAGGGTGCCACGATCGGATGCGCGTCAGTTCCCGGCAACACCATGTATCTGGTCGGCGACAGATTGCTCGGCTCCATCGGTGACGAACTGATTGCCCACGAACTCGGCCATAATTTCGGACTGGATCATCTGTCATCGGGCGATCCGGGCTACTCCAGCAACAATATCATGCGGTCAACGATATCCAACGGCCGCGATGATCTGAATGCAGGCCAAATCAACACTATTAACCTCAGTAGCCTGATCCAGGCGGGCGAACTGACCATACTGCCGGTGTTAGTGACGGCAGTGCCGATACCCGCCGCCTTACCGCTGATGCTATTGCCCGGATTAGTCTTGGCCAGATTCGCTGGTCGGCGCCGCCGCACTGCGCAAACCGTCTGATATTGGCGCCGCACGGGTGACGCTGCGCGTCATCGGACTGCGCGATTTTGTCAGTTAGCGGGTGCCGCGCTCCTTCCGAATCGAACCGAGCCGATAATTCGCTCAGCAAGCGCCAAATGTGCGGGCGCGCGGTAGCTGACGACCAGTGTGAAGCGCATCTGCCCCTCAACCACCGGCACATGGACTGCAGACACACTCTCGGTGCGCATAAAACGCGCCGGGCGACCGTCCAATTCCCCTTCCCGGCTCGTGATCGCTACTTTCTCGAGCCCGGCTAACGGACTCGAATACCAACCGTAGTCGTAACTGATCTCAATGCGGTCGTCGGCGAGTTCTCCAGCCAGAGAATCAATCGCCTCGCCGTCGATTTCGCGAACCGCACTGGGAACCTCGAAAGTCACCCCTGCACCGATCGAGAGCGTTCGCCATTGGTCGTCCTCGGCAGCGTGTGGAGATTGCTCGCAGCCGCCCGCAAAAACCATGAACTGACATAGGAGTAGTACGGACCCGATACGTCGCGCCATGTTTCGGATCGCAACTCTGGAGCCCGCCACCGAGCACGATGACTGCGCGGCAACCTGGGCGCACCGCACCAGCTTTTGTGGCGCGCAGCCGGCGAGGATAGGAAGCGGACTTCGGTCGCTCGGCAGACTCATTTCAACTGGCCGCCCTGAGTCCGGCTCGCAGCGTTTCCACGAGTACGCCAATCTCATCCGCGCTCGCGATCGGCGCAGGACCGAGGGCAATCACGTCGCCGCTGTAGCGAACCATCACGCCATGGTCGAAGCAATATTGAAACACTTCCAATGCGCGCAGCGACGGTGCGCCCTCGCGCGGCTCTAACTCGATTGCCGCGGCAAGGCCAAAGTTACGGATATCGACCACATGCGGTTCGCCGCGTAAGGCGTGTACGGCCTGTTCCAGCAACGGTTCGAGCGTGCGCGCGCGGGCAAATAAATCGTCCTGCTGATAGACCTGCAACGTTGCAAGGGCAGCTGCGCAGGCCAGCGGATGACCGGAATAAGTGTTGCCGTGGAAAAACTCGACTAAATGTTCGGGGCCTGTCATGAAGGCTTCAAATATCGTGTCGCTGACCAGCACGCCGCCGAGCGGCACGACGCCGCTGGTGATCCCCTTCGCGAACACGATAATGTCCGGCTGGACGCCGAGACGGTCGGGTGAGAACCAGTGACCAAGACGTCCAAAACCGGTAATCACTTCGTCGAAGATCAATAAGATGCCGTGTTGCGTACAGATTTCCCGTAAGCGCTCCAGATAACCCAGCGGTGGCACGATCACCCCGGCTGAGCCTTGCATCGGTTCGACGATCACCGCTGCGATAGTGGAGGCATCGTGGAGTTCGACCAGGCGCTGCAAATCTTCCGCTAAATGCCCACCCCAAGTGGGCTGACCGCACGAATAACCCATCTGTTCGCGATCGTAGGTATGCCGCAGATGATCGACGCCGGGTATCAACGCGCTCGCGAAAGCTTTGCGATTGGCCGGCATGCCACCGACCGATATACCCCCGAAACCGACGCCGTGGTAGCCCTTCTCGCGGCCGATCAAACGATACCGACCACCATCGCCGTTTGCCTTGTGGTAGGCCAGCGCGACCTTCAGGGCGGTGTCGACGGCCTCTGAGCCTGAGTTAACAAAGAACGCATGATTAAGGTGCGCAGGTGCCACCGCAGTCAGTTCGTTGGCGAGTTCGAACGCGAGTGGATGATGAGCCTGAAAGGCGACTGCATAGTCGAGTTCATCGAGTTGTGCTTTTACGGCTTCGACTATTTTGGGATGACGATGGCCGGTGTTCGAGCACCACAAGCCGGACAGCCCGTCGAGAATCCGCCGACCATCCGGTGTTTCGTAATACATGCCTTCGGCGCGACTGACCAGGCGGGGGTTCTTTTTGAACAACCGGTTGTGCGTAAATGGCAGCCACAAGGCCTCAAGATCCGGGATTTCCGCGCCCTCACCCGCCCGCTTTGCTGCTTGATTCATGTGCTATTCCTTATGCTTCGAGCTCACCGCGCATGCCGGAGAAGAATACTCCAGCCACGCGGTCAGCGTGAGCCGAGGCCACCTTGCCGAACCGGGGTCGCGCGTGTAACTTTCCAGACCCCGCCCATAGGCTGCTCAAAGTAGCCGCACACCGACTTTCAGGAGAGCTCAATGAACCTTCGATTTGGCATTTTATGGCCGTTTCGCAATCCCGAATTCAATCGCGTGCCGTGGACCGACCTGTATCGCACGCATCTCGATCTGATCGCCGAATCGGAAGCCATGGGTTACGACAATGCGTGGCTCACCGAGCATCATTTTGTTGACGATGGTTATTCGCCATCGCTGCTGCCTATTGCTGCTGCGGTCTCGCAACGAACGACGCGGATCCGCATCGGTACGTTTCTCGTCCTGCTCCCTTTGCACAATCCGATACGGCTCGCCGAAGACACCGCTACCGTCGACGTGATGTCTAACGGCCGCTTCGATCTCGGCGTCGGCCTTGGCTACCGGGTCAAGGAGTTTGATGACCAGGGTATTTCTTCTGCCACGCGCGGTGCCCGTTTGCGCGAAGGTGTGGAGGTGATTCAAAGATTGCTCAGCGACGAAGTCGTGACCTATGACGGCAAATACAACCAGCTGAAAGAGATTCAGATCGTGCCACCGGGCCTGCAAAAACCGCACGTACCTATCTGGATCGGCGCAATTGCGCCGAAGGCCATTGAGCGAGCAGCCAAAATGGGTTGTCACTTTCAGGTTGTTGGTCCGCCGGACCTGGTCGAACACTACGATTCGTGCCTGGAAGCGGCCGGGCGCAACCCGCAGGACTATTCCACCGCCCAGTTACGCTGGGTCCACGTTGCGCCGAGCCGCGAACAGGCCTGGGAAACGGCAGCTCAGTCGCTGCACTACACCGCCAGCAGGTACGCGGAATGGTTCGCAGAAGCGAATGACAAACCCGGCGATGCCGAAGCTGGGCTCGGCATCCCGTCGGTTGACGAGATCATCCGCTCGCAAAGTTTTGATGTTTTCGGTGAGCCAGCCATGGTCGGCACCCCTGCCGACGTCCGCGATATGATTTCCGATTACATGAAGCGCGGTCGGGTCACCCATCTGGTCATGGGTATGGCGCTGAGTGGACTTGCACCGCATCACATCCGTAACAGCATGGAAATGTTTGCCAAGGATGTGATGCCACACTTTCGCAAGTAACGACACCGGGCGCGAGACTGTACTGCTGCGAGTCTCGCGCTTAAGTTCCAGCAGTCCGTCGCGGTTGGCGGCGCGCGGCTCTCAGTGCTTTTAGGCTATTCTCAATCTCGTCGCGTCACGGACGCGGCAATACAATAACTATCGGAGAACAAGTTATGTCCACCGTCATCACCGAAGCAGGACCTTGCGAGGTTGCGGGCGCAAGCGTGGAAGGCGAGCAACTGTGGCTGCAGGCGGCCGATGCCGAACGCGCGACTGGGTGGTCGCTCAAGCCAGAGGGACTCTGTCAGGGCGACGTCTGTGTGCCAGTGCCACGAGCGGCAGCGGCCGATTATGTCCGTGGGGGCGAAGTCAACATGGCAGCTTTTTGGCGCTTGCTCGAACGACCGGTATTGCGCGACCACGCTGGCGCGACCTGGATGCTGGGCGCCGGCGCGACTGAACGCGCTGCAGCACTACAATCGCTGACCGCACCTGATTTTAGTCTGCCGGACCTTAGTGGACAGTTGCATAAGCTGTCGGATTTTCGCGGCAAACGGGTATTCCTGACCACCTGGTCGTCGTGGTGAGGCTGCCGACATGACCTGTCCGTGTGGCAGGCCTTGTTTGAAGACGTCAATTCCGAAGATTTCATGATCATAGCTGTCGCCGAAGAAAGCCGCGGCGCAGAAACTGCGCGCGAGTGGATTGAAGCGGCCAAGCCCGGCTACGTTTGCCTCATTGACCGCGAGCACCACGTCGCCGACCTCTACAACATGGTCAACGTACCGCAGGCCGTGTGGATCGATGAACAGGGCCAGATTGTGCGGCCAGCAGAGACTGCCGGTTCGCACGACGGCTGGCGTTCAATGAATCGCGAAGACATGTCGATGGAAGACGATGTTGTCGCTCTGATGGGAAAAGCCCAGACCACGTATATGGACGCGGTGCGCGATTGGGCTGTGAATGGTGATGCGAGCAAACACGCGTTCGACGCTGGGGCTGCGCGCGAACATTTACAGTTACCGGGCGCGGACGTCGCACTTGCGAACGCGAATTTTCGCCTTGGCGCTTATCTGCGCCAGCAGGGCAATGTCAGCGAAGGCGATGAGTTCCTCGCGCGCGCCAGCGAATTGCGTCCTGAGTCGTGGAACTTCTATCGTCAGGCGATGAATCTCCGCGATCTGGGGCCAATGGGGCTGGCCGCCGACGAAGATTTTTTTGCCCGCGTTGACGCGCTGGGGAAAGACCGCTACTACCCGCCACCGGATATGGAAGGGTTTCCCGAAGAATTCGGATTTGAACCACCTGGCTGACAGCGCGTACAAATAGGGGACGCGGCACGCGTGGATGCTGTCGTGCCCCGTCATTAAAAATAAGGTCGTAAAACCGATGTCTGTCGATGTCCGCACATAGTCCTGTTGTGAGTCAGCTACCGCTGCCGCCAATGGCGTCGTGGCGTAGCTCCTTGCGCGGCTTTAAGCAGAGCCCGCCTGACTTCTTGCTCGATCTGTATCGTGCGCACGGCGACATCCTGCGCTTTCGCGGCTTTTTTACCGTCTATTGCCTCAATCATCCTGAGTTCGTCCGTCAGGTACTGACCAAGGCGTGGCCGGACTACACCAAGAAAACTATCGATTACCGGGTCATTGCCGGTACCCTCGGCAAAGGGTTGGTGACCAACGACGGGCCGGATTGGGCCCATCAGCGACGCTTGATGCAGCCCGTGTTCGCCAATCGGCACATCAATAAATTCGACACGGTCATCAACGACATGACGGCCCTCACAGCAGAGCGCTGGCGGGCCGCTGGCGAGGATCCGGTACGACTCGATTTGGATATGAGTCGGGTCGCGTTTCAGGTCGTTAGTCGCACCTTGTTCGGTGCCGAGATTGACGAGGTCGCCGATGAAATGGTCGGCTTTCTGAATGAACTCAATCAGCACCCACTGCGCTTGAGTGCGCTGCTGACCATGTACCCGCGCATCCCCCTGCCGAGCAATCGCCGCTTCCTGCATACCAAAGCGCGGCTGCACGAAATCGTCGACGGGCTGGTTGCGGCGCATGGTACGAATGCGGAAGGCGAACCGGACATCGTCGACCACCTCCTCGCGGCCCGCGACGAGGACAGCGGTCTCGGTATGGATGCTGATCAGATCCGCGATGAAATCATCACGCTCATGCTCGCCGGCCACGAGACTTCCGCAACCTCCCTGACCTGGACTTTCTACCTGCTCTCCCAGCATCCGGAGATTGAACAACGGCTGCTCGCCGAACTCGATCAGGTTCTTGGTGGCCGCCCTGCGACGAGCGCCGATTTGGCGAATCTGCCTTATCTAAAGCAGGTCGTGCAGGAGTCGATGCGCATTTACCCGCCAGTTTGGGGCATCGCGCGACGCAGCAGCGAGGACTCGGAGTTTGGCGGCTTTCACGTCCCTGCCAACAGTTATCTGGCGATCACCATGCACGTGTTGCATCGCCATCCCGAATTCTGGTCCGAGCCCGAACGCTTTGACCCCGACCGCTTCGCGCCAGGCAGTGGCAAGTCGCGCCACTCCTATGCTTACCTGCCGTTCGCAGCAGGACCACGGGCTTGTATCGGCGCCAGCATGGCCATGCTCGAAGTCCAACTCGTGTTGGCGCAATTAATTCAGCAATTTCGCGTGACCCCGGTGGCCGGGCATCCGGTGATTCCCGAAGCAGTGGTGACACTGAAGACCCGTTTTGGTATGCCGGTTACAGTCAAACCAAGGTAGTCGGCTCGGTGGGCGCGACCGACACTCAACGAGACAAATCAGCTCTCAACTCATACGCCTGCTGCGTCATATCGCGATAGTCGCTTTCGTGCTTACTGAACAGGCGGGCGTCGGTCTGCGAATCGGGTCGCCTGTTCGAACGCACGCGCGAATTGGAGTAAGGCTAAATCTTCCCCGCGACGGGCGACAATTTGCACGCCTACCGGTAACCCGTCTGCAGTAAATCCAGCCGGCACGGAAATGGCGGGCAAGCCCGTCACGGTGATCGCATAACACACACCCATCCAGTCGAGGTAGGTGGCCATTTTGATGCCATTTATTTCCTCGACCCACTCCTGCTCAATAGCAAAGGGCGGCACCTGCGCTGCCGCGCAAACCAGGAAATCATGCTGCTCGAAGAAACCCGCGACCTCGCCCAGTAACTGGCTGCGCTTGCTTTCCGCCGCCGCAACATCGGCAGCAGTGAGCTGCAATCCTTGTTCGATATTCCACACCAGCGTGTCTTTCATTTTGTCGCGATGTGCGTCGTAATCGTCGCGCGACTTGGCCGCGAACATCCACGCCCGCAAAACACGAAAAATGTCATCTGCCGCAGCTAGGTCCGGCTGCGTGTGTTGTACCGAACAACCCAGACCGGTGAATATCGGCAAGGTGGCTTCCAGCACCTCGCTTACACGTGGGTCGATCGCGTAGTTGCCGAGACCGGGGCTAAACGCGATCCGCGCGCCACGCACATCAGCCTCGAGTGCCTGCGCAAAGGTATTGCCGGGCTCGGACAATGAAATGGGTACACGCGCGTCCGGGCCCGCCATGACGGATAGCAACAGGGCAACATCGTCGACTGAGCGGGCCATCGGCCCATGCACCGCCAGCGGGTCGCTCGAGAATTGTTTTGGCCACGACGGTACGCGTCCGGGCGATGGGCGCAGGCCAACGACGTTGCAGAAAGACGCCGGATTGCGCAGCGAGCCGCCCAGATCACTGCCGTCTGCAAGCGGCAACATTCTGCTCGCCAGGGCGACAGCTGCGCCGCCACTGGAACCACCACAAGTTTTTGTCGGGTCATAGGGATTACACGTCGCCCCAAACACCGTGTTAAACGTTTGTGAGCCAGCGCCGAACTCGGGCGTATTCGTTTTCCCGATGACGACGGCACCGGCCTCGCGCAGGCGCGCGACAAACAGTTCATCAATGTCGGGCACGAAATCGCGATAGATGGGCGACCCCATCGTGGTGCGGATATTGCGCGTTAAGGTCAGGTCTTTCACGGCGATCGGAATACCGTGCAACGGGCGTGCTCGTGCGTCTGGTTGCAGTTGGTCGAGTTCGGCCGCGCGCTTGCGGGCCTGCTCGGCTACGACAGTGACAATAGCGTTGAGCGACGGATTCACTCGTTCGATGCGTGTGAGAAAAGTTTCAAGCACTTCTGAGGCCGAGATGTCGCGGCCCTGCAGGGCTGCTGCGAGCTCAGTCGCGGGCAGAAAACACAGTTCGTCGGCGCTCTGACTCATGCTGTTACCCCGGGTGTACTCATGGTTGATGGTGGGCGTGTTGGCGCATTTCTGCCGCCACCCATTCACGCGCTTTACCGGCCGCGTTGGGTGTCACATTGTCCGACAACGTTTTCAGGTACTGCACTGCGTTACCGTTGCCGCCAGTGTAGGACTGATAAAACCATGCATAGGCGCGATGATTGTCCTGTGCTAATCCCAGACCACGCATATACATAATGGCAAGATTGCGCTGCGCATTCGCATCGTGCCTCAACGCTGCACGCTGAAAGTACTGTGCCGCGCGCTTGAAATCACGCTCGACGCCAGCGCCGAGATAATAGTGGATGCCAAGGAAATTAATCGCCTCAGCGTCTTCTCTCGCTGCACGCTGTTCAAACAAGGCGAATGCGCGCGCAAACTGACCAGCGCGAAATAACGCCACCGGTTCGCCAGATTGACTGCAACCGGCCCCCGCGAGCAATGCGACCGTCATCAAAGCGGCCGCGAGAAACCGACCCGAGCCGGAAATAAGCGTCTCACGCTGGATGCGTTGAATCGACATGGACACCCGATAATAGCACCGGCCTAAGGTCCATCGCGGCTCGCTCGCCAGCGCCAAATCGCGCATCATACCGGGCCATTCCTGTTCAGGCCGCAGCTTATGTCCAGCCCTCGTATTACCGCCCTGCACGCCCGTGCCGTACGCGCCCCATTCAATCGCCCGCCCGTTTCGGCAAGCGGGGCCATCGAAGCTGCGGCGCTGGTTCTCATCGACCTCGAAACAGACGCTGGATTGACCGGGCGCTGCTATTTGTTTGCGTTTAGCGAGGCGATGCTGAAAGCAACGGTCACCTGTCTGGAAGGATTGGCGCCATTGGTGGTTGGCCAGGCAGTCGAACCATTCGCTCTCGATCGCAGCTTGCGCCAGCGCTTTCGACTGCTCGACTGTCACGGCATTCTCGGCCAGGCGCTCGCTGGTCTCGACATGGCGGCCTGGGATATTCACGCCCAGGCGGCGAATTTGCCGCTCGCATTGATGCTGGGTGCCGATGCGCGTCCGATACCGGCTTATAACAGTTGCGGTCTGTGGGTTCAGGCGCCGGATACGCTTGCCGATGAAGCCACCGCGTTACTCGACGATGGTCGCTTTCAAGCGCTCAAAATGCGCATCGGGCGGGCCGATTTTAATGCTGACCTCGCTGCTGTTCGCGCGGTACGCGAACGGCTGGACGACAGCGTGTTGCTGATGAGTGATTTTAATCAGTCACTGACAGTCAACGAAGCACTGGCACGTGGACGCGCGCTCGAAGACGAAGGCTTGTACTGGATTGAAGAGCCGGTGAGACACGACGATTTTGACGGTTGCGCACGCATCTCAACCGCGCTCTCAACGCCAGTCCAGATTGGCGAAAATCTGCGCAGCGCAGCGGAGATGCAGCAAGCCATCGCGGCACACGCGGCAAGTTTCTACATGCCAGACGTACAGCGCATTGGCGGCGTGAGTGGCTGGATGAAGGCCGCCACACTCGCCGAGGTGCACAGCCTCGACTTATCCAGCCATTTATTTCCAGAGATCAGCGTGCACCTGCTGGCCGCCTCGCCGACCTGTCACTGGCTCGAATATGTGGACTGGGCCAACCCAATCCTGGCTGAACCGCTGGTCATCGAGAACGGTCACGCGCTAATCCCCGCCCGACCAGGCAATGGCATCACCTGGGACGAGGCGGCAATCGCGCGCTACGCGCTCGGTTGAATTCAGGGCACCACGCCGGCGCCTTTGAGCTTTTCTATTTCTGCGCCGCTGACGCCCCACGCATCGAGCACCTCGACGGTATCCGCGCCATCACCGGATGGCGACTTCTGGATTTGTGACGGTGTTCGACTGAAGCGCGGCGCCGGGGCGGGCTGCGTGACGCCCTCCTGCTGAACGAACGTTTTGCGTGCGACGTTGTGCGGATGTCCGGGCGCTTCACTCATCGAGAGTATCGGGGCGAAACATACGTCTGTTCCTTCCAGGACCTCACACCATTCGTTGCGGGTTTTAGTCTTAAACAGCGCAGCCATTTCCTCTCGCGTTGCCGGCCATTGGGTGCGATCTTTGTGCGCCGCGTGGTTCGCATCCGAAAATTCGGTGCGCTCCATAAATTCCTCGTAAAACTTGGCTTCAATGGAAGCGATGGAAATGAACTTGCCATCGGAGGTTTCGTAAGCACCGTAGAAATGCGCGCCGCCATCGAGCACATTCGATTCGCGATCGTCGGTCCAGACACCCGCACCGTGCATGCCGTAAATCGCCGCCATCAGTATTGCCGTGCCATCCGTCATAGCCGCGTCGACGACCTGACCGTGGCCAGATTTCTGTGCCTCCAGCAGGGCCGCGACAACACCAAGTGCCAGCAGCATACCGCCACCGCCAAAATCTCCGACCAGGTTGAGCGGCGGCGACGGCGGCTGGTCCCCGCGCCCGATGCAATACGCTGCACCGGCGAGCGAGATGTAATTGATGTCATGGCCAGCCGCCTTTGATAGCGGTCCGTCCTGCCCCCAACCTGTCACACGCCCGTAAACGAGTTTAGGATTCCGAGCGTGGCAGACTTCCGGGCCGAGGCCGAGTCGTTCAGTCACACCCGGACGGAAGCCCTCGATCAATGCATCCGCCTGGTCGATAAGCCGCAACACCAGCTCCACCCCTTCAGCCTGTTTGAGGTCCACAGCAATCGACCGCCGGCCGCGATTGAGCACGCTGAATTTGGGGTCCATTGAAATGCCCAGGCCGGACTTGGTCATGCGATCAACGCGGATCACCTCCGCGCCCATGTCCGCGAGCATCATGCCGCACATTGGGTTGGGCCCAATCCCGGCCAGTTCAACAACTTTGTAACCTACCAGTGGTCCGCTTGCCGCCATGTCTTACCCCTAAATCTGAATATCTGATGTCATACGCCCGTCGCCGGGCACGTTTACCTGCCAGCAATCTAGCGCATGTTTGCGAGCGGGTCATCCATCGATGTCGATGCAATAATGTGCAAAGAGCTGCAATGCATCCGAAGGAGCGATCATGGCTGAGCCGGCGTTACGAATTTTTTCCTACCAACCCAATCCGCGTATCTACAAAGCAACCATTGCCGGGCGTTTGTGCGGTGTGACGATTGACGTACGCGGCGCAGCTCCGGCCGAACTTGCCGATTGGTTGTGGGATTTCGATGCCAAACCACTCGACGAACAAGGTCGCCAGGACTTCGCCCATGCGGCACGTACAGCGCGAACCGGATTCGGCGGCACCTTGTACAAAACCGACGCCTTTCTTGCAGCCCATCCCTACGGCACCGTGCCTGCGGCCTTCAGCGCAGACGGCAGCATTGGGGTGTTTGAATCAAACAGCATCATGCGTGCGGTCGCACGACTCGGTGGCGACGGGCATGGGCTATATGGCGACTCGCCGGTCGCCGCCGCACGCATCGACGCCTTCCTCGACGTCAATCTTATCTTCGCCCGCGATTCGCAGATTTACTTACTGGCTCTGATGAAAAAAGAATTGCAGCCAGACATCCACGCTGCGACACGAGAAGCTTTACACCATTGGCTTGGCGGCATCGAAGGCGCGCTGGGCAACGACGCAGGGTTTATCACCGGTTCGGCGCTGAGCCTGGCTGACATCTCCTTCGCGTGCGAAATGGTCTTGATGCGCAATGAGCTATCGAGTGCCGAGCAACTCACCGTTCTCGGGCTGACGCCGATGATGGGCGACGAGTTGGCGCAGCTATTTCCACGCGCCTGCGCACACTTCGCGCAGTTGTGTGCCGACCCGGCATTTGCGCCGGATCTCGCACCTTACCTCGAGAAGCTGGCAGCGCGCGCGGCGTAACACGCGGACCAACATCGGCCGGCAGATGCTAGCGATACGCGCGGCAGCGTTCTGCCAGCCGGCCAGTTAATCGTTGTCAGCCGACAGCGCTGCACGGATGTCCTGCTCGCTTAAGCCAGCATCGCGCAAAATCTCGTCACTGTGCTCACCGAGCTGCGGCGGATGATGGCGAATGGGTAGCGCTTCGCGATTAAACCGTAAGCCCGTATCGGTGAGCTCGAGCGCACCTTCACTCGGATGCTGATACGGCCGGAAGAAACCAATCGCACCGAGGTGCGCGTCGTTGCGTAGATCTTCAAACGTATTAATCGGACCGCACGGAATTTCGGCTTCGCGCAGAGCCGTCAGCCACGCACTCGTGGACCGCGTCGCAAGCGTCTCGCCGGCGCTGGCGTAGAGGCGATCGACGTTCTCGGTACGCACAGCAATACTCGCGTAGCCCGGGTCGTCGGCGATTTCTGGTTTCCCGGCAATACGCCAGAACGCTCGCCACTGTTTGTCGGTATACGCGAGCATGCTGATGTAACCATCCAGGGTGCGATAAGGTTTACGCTCGGCTGATATAACCCGCGTGTAGCCCGCCTCTCCCTGTGGCGGCACAAAGCTGGTTCCGAACTGATGCTCGATCAAGGTATACGCCGCCATGCTTTCGAACATGCCGATTTCCATATAAACGCCGCGCCCGGTACGTAACTTCTGCACCAGCGCCGCTGTGATCCCGTTCGCTGCCAGGAGCCCGGCGCTTTTGTCGGCCAGCACGGTCGGTGCGAAGGCCGGTTCACCGTCACGGGCAAGAAACGCTGCCGCAACGCCGCACTCGCCTTGAATAATGTCGTCGTAGGCAGGCCGTCCCGCGTACGGCCCCTCCTCCAGATAGCCGTGCAAAGCGCCGTAGACGATATCTGGTTTACGTGCCATTACTGCGTTTGCATCGAAGCCGAGCGCGGCTACTTTCTGTGGCCGGATGTTGTGCACGAAGACGTCGGCGCTATCGATCAACTGCCATAAAGCAGCACGTGCCGGTTCGCGTTTCAGATCAAGCACCAGGCCTCGCTTGTTCCGGTTGCAACCCAAAAAGCCGACCCCCATGCCCACGTTCCGTGAAGGCCCGATGCGACGTGTCGCATCACCGTCCGGGGCCTCCACTTTAATCACTTCGGCGCCGAGGTCGCCGAGCATTTGCGTCGCGTAGGGGCCAAATAGCACACTGGTCAAATCGAGTACGCGCAGGCCGGATAAGGGTTGCATCAGAGGATTGTTCATAGCCCGCATTGTCCCATGCCCACTCTGCGATATCACGATTGCGGGGGCGCCATGGGCGTGGCAATCTTCAACCATCATTAAGCTGCAGCAGACACCCGTGCTATGCGCGCGATAACAGCGGAGCCAGTCGCGGCGGACGCACGTGCACGTCGTGTGCGGCGCAGGCTGCCGCCACAGAATCACCACGCGTTCCAAGGTAGTCGAACATCAGCAATTGCGCTTGGGTTGAGTTTTGCCATCGCCTGGCTGGGGCTCACACCCGTCGCACTCGCAAATAATGCCTTGGCCGAACTTGGGCGCAGCTTGTTCTTCGATGTCAATTTATCGCTTGAGCGTACTCAGTCATGTGCGTCGTGCCATCAACACACTCACGCGCTGCGCGACGGTAGAGAGAACCGGGTCGGTGGTGCCAGCTCCATTGGCAGCGACGGCCACTCGCTGGGGGACCGCAATACGCCGTCGATCGCTTACGCCAACCGGGTTCCGGAACTTTATCGCGAGGCGGACGGCCGCTATCGAGGCGGCTTGTTCCATGACGGGCGGGCCAGAAATCTCGTCGATCAGGCAGCTGAACCGTTCTTGAATCCACTCGAAATGGCGATGCCAGATCGAGCCAGTGTCGTGCGACGAGTGCGCGAGCAGCCGCATTACACATCTCGCTTTGAGGACTTATTCGGCAGCGACATATTCGATGACGGCGAACGCGTCTATCGCGCGCTCACCGAGGCGATCGCGACATTCGAACGAAGCACGGACTTCGCGCCTTTCGATTCACGTTACGACCGCTATCTACGCGGTGAATATCGAATGAGCACGCAGGAAGAACTCGGTCGGCGCCTGTTTTTCACCGATCTGACCAACTGCATGAATTGTCATCTGCTCGAAGCCAACAGCGAAAAAACCCTCGAGCCGTTCAGTGATTTTCGTTACCACAATATTGGCCTGCCGATTAACCAGGCGCTGCGTTCAAGCAATGAAACAGCGCGCACGTTCATCGATGCCGGGCTCGCTGCCAGCCCGCATGTCGAGCATCCCGCCGCGGAGCGCGGAAAATTCCGTACGCCAAGTCTGCGCAATGTGGCCGTTACTGCACCCTATATGCATAACGGCGTCTTCGCGAAACTCGAAACAGCGATCGCTTTCTACAATCAGTACATTGTCGTGAACCCGCAAGCCGCTGTGAATCCGGAAACCGGATCCGACTGGGGTGCGCCAGAGATTGAAGAAAATATCGCGACCGATTTGCTATCCAAAGGTCAGCCGCTAGACGACCAACGCATCGCTGCTCTGGTTGCTTTTTTGCGCACTTTGACCGACCGTCGCTATGAACACCTACTACCGGAAAATGCCGAGGGGGACCTTGAATTTCCAAACGAAACGCA
>DBBP01000022.1 GCA_002292285.1 Proteobacteria bacterium UBA981 | reverse complement strand
TGCCTTATTCAGACATTCCTTAGGAGAGCGCATGGCCGACTGGACGGAACAGAAGAAGTTTTACTACGAATCAATTCGCGCAATCATTTTTGGAGCGAGCGCGGCATTAGTCGCTCATCTAGTCCTTAAACCGCACGAACAGACGATTGTCCACAAGTATGATGTTGAGCGCGCTCGACTCGAGCTTAGGAAAAATGTGATTGACGACTATTTGACTACGACATCGAATTACTTATCCGTTCCGTATTCGTCATGCGTAGACAAGCTGCGGACGGAGCCTTATGGGGCCTCGACTTACGATCAGTATGTCGCGGCCCGTTATAAAATGGACGCGTATTTTTCGCCTAAGCTAGACGAGCTGCTGAAAAAATCAAACTCAATCGATCAAGAGCTTCGCGCTTGCGACGATAGTGACGACGGACGCACGAAGTTTAACGAATTGAGAAATAGAATCCGGGACTCGAACAGGAACATCGCTAAAAATGCACTCGCATCCCTAAATCTTCGTGAATAGGCAGACGCCTGTATGACGACGCCCAACAAGTCGTTGGAGCCGCGCTTGACCGCTCCTTCACCTGCGCTGCCGCTCCGGTCAGTCGCCGTCAAGCGCGGCTCATCGCGACGTTAGGCAGCGGGAAGAACGTGATAGAAGCACTCGGGAATATCGGCGATTTCCTCGGCGGAATCGGCGTTGTCATAACTCTGATCTACTTGGCTGGTCAGGTTCGGCAGAATACGCGTTCCGTCCGCATATCAGCGTTCCAAACCGCTCAGCGTGACATCGCGGATAAACTCGACGGCCTGTCGCACGATCCCGAACTCATTCGAATCTTCTTCGACGGCAATCATAATTTTGAGTCCCTTTCGAAGGAGGATCGTCGGCGGTACGCAATATTCATGACAGGCTGGCTGCGCCGTTATGAGACTCTTCTCTACCAGACACACCTGGGAAACATAGATCGCGCGCAATGGGCAGGGCAGCTCTCAGAAATTCGAACTGCCTTCGAGTACCCTGGAGCTAGAGCGTGGTGGGGACAGGCAAAGGGCTCGTTCAATCGTGACCTAAGGGAGTTTGTCGAAGGTGACCTACTTGCTCCTGACCATCGGACCCCGCCGCCTAACAAAGCGATCGAGGCCGACGCTTGACCGCTCCTTTTCCTTCGCTGCCGCTCCCGTAGCTACATCTGCTTTGGGCACCTAAGGGAAGTCCATCGCGTCGTTTGGAATGTCCGCTACGAGATTTTCGATGAACGAGGCCACACCGGCCGGGAAAGCAGAGGTGGAATGCCAGGAAAAAGGTCGCGAGGTATTTGGTGGCTAAGGATGGATACGCTGGCGGACTTTCCCTAAAACAGTTAGCCGAGGGCGAGCATTCGAATGCTTCAAACCTGCGGGCTAACGGTGATCGTCTTTAGTGATTTCCCGTAAAAGAGTCGGATTCCGGAATGCCCGCCTGCGGGACGAATTCGGACGTTCGCTGATCAGAGCCAGACGAACCTTTTGAGGTAATAAGGGCAGCTCGCCAACTCACGAAAGCAAGGCGAGGTTAGCCGAACTTACTTTTATAGTCGGCGTAAGCAAGTCGGGTTGGTAGGTGCGATTTCGGCCGTATCAGCAGATATTTATGGGTATCTCCGATTGGCTTCGTTTCCGAGAGGCTGAGGCAGTACGCGAGAATGCGTGGACTACGCGCACTCGACGCTCGGACACACGCAAAACGATTAGCATACCGGTGACAGGTACATTGCTCTCATTCGTGTCTGCACTTCTCTCGCAACAGGACGCCGCAATTCGTGCGGAAAATAATGATGCCAACATCACCGTCGCAAAGTAAGGGGCGTCGTAGGTTTCGGTGGATACCTTTTCTGCTCTCGATAGCTGCAGTTGGTTACCTTTCCACCGCATATACGTCCCTAACAGTGCGAATCCGTACTTTGGATGAAGCGATTGGTGTGATAGAGGAATTCGAATCCGACTTTAAAGAAGGGCAGGGCGCTGGCCCTTGCAAGGTAGCGCCGACTGCAGAACGTCAAGACAAACTTTTCCATTTGCTTAATCAGGTGACAATTCTTGATTTTTGGATATCTACCAGGTGGTTGTCTATCTTTCGGATTCAGACTCCGCGCGTAGAGGAAAGACGACGAGACGTGTTCAGCGCAATGTTCGCTCGGGCGCTATTCCCGAGTCTTACTTGCCGACTCTCACGTCGGATGGACCATATTATCGGGACCTATAAGAATCCGAGCGAAATCGATTTATTAGCGCCAGGAACAGAGCGCGTGACCGCAGCGCTGAATACGCTGGAGAAATTGAATAAGGACGTATCGGAGTTGCATCGAAACTATTCCCGTTTCGTCAGAATCGCAGAACCTGGACGTCTTAGTCAGTCGCGAGATGTCGCAGCGAATTTGAAAGAGTTGGTCAAATATATATACGACGAACCGCTGCCGCCTGGGCTACTTAAGGAAGATGGCAATTCATTGAAGGCTCTGGTGGACGAAGACTTCGATATTGATTGGTCGGTTTTTGAGAAACGCAATCTCGACTTGGCTGAGGTGCTGCGGACCGCGATCGTTACTGCGAGTGAAGACAAGGCAAGAACTCTCGATTGGGGTGACAGAAAATTTCCCGACCCATCGCCCCCGTCGCTAACGCCATTGAATCGTGTATCAGAAATGATAAAGCTGCACTCGTGGGTGGAAGATGTTTGGATTAAGGGCGTCGAAGCCCAGCGACCTTGCAAACGGATAGACAAAGCGCGAGAGCTCTATTTCGAAGCTAATGTGCAAAGTTCGATGTTCTTTCAGAACGGTAGGCGCGCCGGAGCCTTGTTGGACAATGAGTTCTCGCTCGAAGCATGCGAATCGCACTCAAAAGCAAGGCTATCGGCCTTAAAGATGCCCGACGGTCGCCACGCATGGTTCATCGTCAAGCATGGGAAAGACGAGGCGGCTTTTACTGTCACAGCGCAGAAGAACGCAGAGCGTGAGTTTGAGCTCCTTGAATCGCTCAGACGAACCGATCTGCTCAGCGCATCGACGCGCCGGGGATTCGAATGCAAAACACCGATGAATGGCCTTGACGCTGGAACATTGAATGAGGCGAATCAACTCGCTAGGGAGTACCTGCGTATCGCCAGCCAATTCGATTCCGAATCCTGGCAAGAAGATGAGCCTGAGCGCTTGTGGGCAGACACGTTCGTACTCGACCGCACCAATGGAGTGCTGGACTTCCTCATGACCAAGTCGATACTGGTCTCAAACTTGGAGGGTACCACCCAGACAGCGCTCGGCCGGGTTCCGATCAGAGATGCTCAATTGGACAGGGTAAGTCATATCTTCTCCAGTAATCTGGAACCGGTCTCCGCGTTGTTGGACGTCTACGCCCGACTTGGATTCACGGAAAGTCGCAACGAAATAGTCCGTTGTTTGCAAGAGTTCTCTACCAAGGCGCTTGCGGACGCAGAATTATTGATTGATACAAGTCAGTTGTATTCACCGCCATTGTCCAAAGGACACGCACGGCGAAGCGGCGCGTCACCATTTTATGACTTGGGCAATGCAGTTCAGACGGCCGGGTATTTGGCGCGGCAGCGTGAGCGCAGCAAGGTCATCCTTTCCTACGTGCGACCTTTTCTGCAGTTTCTAGCAAATGTTGGCGCGCGCGAGTCAGTAGAATCGTGGCAGAACAGCGTTTCCGCGCTAGAGCATAGTATTCAGTTCAAAGACCCCGAAAGTCAGCTTGCGAACCTTGAGGCGCTATTCGTGAACCAGTTGCAAGGAATGACGCAACAAAACTGTAATTCCCGCATTGAACCCTATAACTCCCCGTTGCCGGATATAGATATCTTTTCGACCCGCCGCGAACGTTTGGAACGGCAAATGAAAGTGTTCTGTTCGGACTTCGCTCGCGGGCGCGCGATTAGTAAATAAGAGAAGGTCACCAACAATTTTAACGAATCGGTTGCCGGTCGGTTTCCGCTTGACCCGGCCGCTTCGTTCAAAGTCGCGGGTAATGTCCGCTATGAGTAGAGCCTTGGATGCTGTTGCCGCGAATCGCGAGTGGCTCCTATGGGCACACCTTAACCAGCCGATGGACAACGCCGACAGTCATCTTTCTCATTAGCAGCTGTTCGGTACCCTGTGCGATTTGGCTCTGATCGGCCAATAGCGGACGCTGGGTGGCACCAAGCCTATCGCGATCCGCGCACTTGCAGATCATCGACTAGATACACAGCCTTTCGGTCAGGCCGACTGTTTGGCGGGTACTCGTACTCGAACATGATGTCGAGCTTGGTGCTGCCAGCCGTGTCAAAAGTCAGTGAGCCGTGGCTCCACTTTGAGGCCTTGGCTTTGAACCGTCCGCAATAGACCATCTTTGACTGCCACTCTTGATCGTCAAGACGATAGTCTACCCGTAACGAGCCTAGGCAATTGTGGGTTTCGCTGGGATTCGATGTAGAGAATCGCCAAAATTCCAGCGTCACCGATTGGAACGGGGAGACATCAAACGGCTCGTAGGTTCCTTCCAACGTGGAACTGAGTAGCGCTCTGCTAAGTGATTCGCCGAAATACCGCAGAATGCCGGGGTTGCCTGTCGGCACCGCGTTGATCGCGAATTTTCCGCTTCGAGACGATGTCTGCCTAGCCCACTCGTGGTCGCCGTGCGGGACAAACGGCGCAATCTCATTCACGACATTGCTCCCTTGCTGCTCAAAAGACGTGCTCAATAAGACAACTTCGCTCTCGGACGTACTACTAGGGGCCTCGTATTCCGTAACTTCGGGATTCTCACTTGCGCTTGGTACTAGATCAGGCATTAATTCGAAGTCGTAGCTGTCCAAACTCACCGCGCCGTTGGGATCGAGTTCGGCGTAGTAAGACCCAGTATTTGTAGAGCCATATACCGTTATGGACGCGTAGACTGTCCAGTTGAAGATCCGAAAACTCGACAGTGATATATGACTGATCTCCCCTACAGATCGCCGCAGCTTTTCATCTTCATGAATCGTCGTCGCTATAGGCCGAAGCGGATTCGATTTGACGTGAGGACCGAGGATCAACCCGCAGATTATCGCGCCACTCACCGCAATACCGATCGCTCTGTGCCTAGTGAGATGCAGAATCCACGGGGTCAGACCAGCCTGTTCAAGACCAAGTCCACACCGCGTTTCTGGATGGAACAAAAGATATGACAGAGAGGCGACAACCGTGCAGTAGACAATCGCAACAGTCGTGGTCACGACCGGCAATGACAAGCTCATCCCGATTTCGCTGGTGGTCGTGTATGCCGCGATCATTAGTAAGAACCAGACCGCCGACATCATAATTGCGAGCACTGCAGTCAGGACTCTGATAACGGTCTTGTACGTTTGCGGATTTCGCTTTAGCAGACGATAGCCCACGTACACATAGAGAATGCTTCCGCCCCCGAAGCTAAATCCGTACTTGAAGGCAAGGGCAAATACTATTGTTTCGACGATGCCGAGAACGATCAGGATGATCGCCGCAATTTCTAGCCTATCCAGTGGCTCTGCCGCTCCGTCCATCCGACTTGGGATTCCTATTCCAACACTGCGTCAGGGCCAGTGCATTCAACGTGAAACATGACTAAGGCAGCTTATCAGCAGCGGCAAGTCTTAACCCCAACTCACCACTAAGCCGAACCGCTGCTACGGGCACATAGCAGGCCTTCGTTGGGCAGGGCGAATGTCCGCTTTGCCAATGCAGCGGGGCCACTACCTCGAGTTGGCTCCGGTCGAATCGCCGCCTGAAGGAGTACAACGCGGCGTGCCAGTTTCTACATAATAGTAGACAACACTGACCTAGTGGCCACCCGCCTTGAGCGCATTGACCTCGAACATGCCGCTCGACAATTCCGGGTCGATGTCCACTTCCTGTACGACCGCAATACTCTTGGTGCCGAGTTTCAAATCGGTCATGGTGGTGCGATAGGGCACCCAGTGATCGTCGACCAGCTTGACCTCTTCGCGATCAATGATCAGTTCTTTGCGTGTCTCG
This sequence comes from Proteobacteria bacterium UBA981, assembly GCA_002292285.1. GTDB lineage: Bacteria > Pseudomonadota > Gammaproteobacteria > UBA981. The sequence continues at coordinate 32,201 of DBBP01000022.1, read as the reverse complement.
CCATTCAGGCCGATAAATTCCGTGCGCACTGGCAGGCAGATTTCTTTGTCGATAAAAAACCGCACCATACTGTAGTTGGCATTCTCATCTGGTTTGATGGTTTCCAGCACATAAGCGGGATGATCTTCGAGTACCGCATCGTCGACACGAGTAACCTGTTCGCGCTCATCGACGCGGTAGAAATAGGAAAAATCTTCGTAGGTAAAATCTGTACCAAGGATTGAACCGAAGAACGACTTTCCAGTGACGCGGCGCACACGTTTGATTTTTGGCGAGTAGGACATATAGGAGACGACGTTGCGGTCGGCGTCATCGTTGATCAACACGCCAACCCCTCGATCGTCGACCGGCTCCAGGACGCGGACCAGCACGCGTGAGTCGTTGTCTTCCGATCGCGTCCAGAAGATCTCCCGCAGCGACAAGCGCGAATGACCGCTTTTCCCGACAACCTCAACCTGCTGAATCTGGCGGGCGGTGGCAGACGGAAGCGCGCGGTCGGCACACTCGCGAACTTCGGTGTCTTCAATCCGAGAGGTATCGAAAGCGCCGCATGCCAGCGGGGTCAGCAGCACGAATGCCGCACAGCTACGCGGAAAATAATGCACGGAACAACTCCTGTTCAATGAAAGCCAGATGGAGATTCTTGAATGGCGTTACGTTGCTGCGACACTGGCATAATGTCAAATGATGTTGCCGCACCTTGGTATGAGTTTAGAGAATGTCTGTTGAGCATCGGCATCCGATCGACTTGCGGCGTATGCGGGTCGTTGTTGAGGTTGCGCGCACGCAGGCGATCACCACCGCCGCGCAAGCGCTGGGTTTAACTCAGTCGGCGGTATCGCGTAGCGTCGCTGAGCTTGAGCACAGTCTTGGACAAGAATTGTTCGAACGGCTACCCCGCGGCATCCGAGCCACTGCGGCTGGTGAGCGTTTTATTACACGCGCCAAACGCATACTCGCCGATGTGGATGATTTGGTCAGTGACGTTAGCGAGGCCACCGGAAGAGTAACCGGGCGGTTACGTCTCGGTCTCGACGCGACCGGTTGGCATGCTATCCCGGCGTTCACAGCATTCGCGAACACGCATCCTCTTATCGCGATTGAAACCGTGCATGCATCGGCCGCATCGCTGTATCCGCGACTGCTGAGTGGTGAACTCGACGTCGTGCTTGGCTCGTCGCGCTACTTGCGACGTTGGCAGGACCTTGAGGTGGTCGCGCTGAGCCGTCTGCATTTCGCCTGTTTGTTACGCAACGATCATCCTGTAAACAAGCTCGCCCGGCCGCGCGAGGCTGACGTGTTGCGCTTCCCTCTGATTCTGCCGCAGAGCGTCGAGCCGACGTTCTCCGATATTTTTCAGCGTTACGCCCATCACGGTTTGCTGGCTGTGCAGCCGCATTATGTGAGCGACAGTTTTGACTTTGTGATGGCGCTGATTCGAGCAACGGATGCCTTCTTTCCAATGATGCACCCGAACGAGGATTTTTCTGGTCTGGGACAAGAATTTCTTTTGTTACGCGACGTCGTGAAGATGCCGGAACATCATCTCAGCTATGCCTGTGCGGCCGGTCGCGCACGCAGCGCGGTGGTTGAATTATTCGTTGGGCAGCTGGAATCAACGTTTGCCGTTCACGTGAGGTCGGATTGAACATGCCTGCTTTATAGCTTTGCGCGCGCAGGCACGATTGGCGATGCGACCGAGGGTAGGCGCGCGGTATACGCTCGCAACGTGCGCTGCTGATTAACGCGCGGGCGGGGACGACGGGCCAGGTTGAGATCCAATGGGGCACCTACGCGCCTGTCAGATGGCGTGCCAGAAGGCGTTACCTATCGAGCACGCCACGTTTGGCGGACTAGGGTTGCGGCCCCCACGGTGCGGATACCATCAGTTGGATTTCCTGGGTATTCAGGTTGGGACGGGCCTGCACGGCAAACTTCATGAAGGCCTCATCTGCGAACAGGCGTTTCCAGAAATCGCGCCGGTCGGCGTCATCATCGAACCGCCAGATGTGGATCAGCTGGTGTAGCGGTCCGGTATCGCTGACGAAGTAACCGACCAGCTTGTTAGAAAAGCCACCGGCTTCAAGTGCGGGCCAACCGAGCTCGGAATAGAGCCTGATTACTTCCGGCATTTGCCCGACTTTCACCGAGTAGGTGCGTTTTTCATAAACCTTCATAAGCACAATCCTGTCGTGTGGTTGAAGTATTCACTGCAGTGCCCGATCCGCAGATCGGCGCGCAATGGTTACGAGCGCTGAACAAATTCTAACGAGACTTCGCTGGTGTCACGCTGCGGGGTCATTGTCGCCTAATCGGGCGCCGCAGTGGGCGCGTTCGCGGCCTCTCGGGCACCTGCGCCGCTCATCTCCACCCGCAATCGATATACTGCCGCGTCTCATGGATGCCTCTGTCTGGATACTTATCGCCATCGCCGTACTAATCGGCTCCTACGTGCAAGCCGTTGCGGGCTTCGCCATGGGCATGATTGTGATGGCTGTCGGTGGTGCGAGCAGCGCATTGCCGCTCCCCGCGTTGACGGCGGTCGTGAGCCTTGTTTCAGCGCTGAATATCGTTGTGGCACTCAAAGGGCATGTCCACGAGATCGATCGCAAGGTCATTACGTCGATTGCTTGTGGCCAATTGCCGGCGATCGGACTCGGGGTCTATCTGATCACGATTCTGGATCGGCAAGCGGCTGATCTCCTGCAAATTCTGCTCGGTACCTTCATTGCGCTCGGCAGTCTGTTGATGATCGTACGTCCGGTCGCTTCGTTACAGGTGTCGCCGCGCTGGGTATGCGTCGGTGCGGGATTTAGCGGCGGATTGTTTGGGGGACTGTTTGCGGTCTCAGGGCCGGTCCTCGGTTGGTTTATGTATCGCCAACCTCTCGCGCTCGCCACGATTCGCGCGACGTTGCTAGCCGCGTTTGCGCTCTCGACGGTGATGCGTACAGTGATCGTAGGCGCCCAGGGCGATCTGACCGCGTTGGTGCTCGGCACCTCCGCGTTGTCCGTACCGCTGGTTGTTGCCGGTGCCTGGCTCGGCAAGGTTGCACCACCCCCGGTGTCCGACGCGACATTGAAGCGCGGCATTTTCTCGCTCCTGGTGGTGCTCGGCAGCTATATCGTGGCTAAAGCCTTCGTGATGCCATAAGGCTCAAGCGCAAACTGGCGGCGAAGCACGCCATCGGTCGGCCACATCTCGCAGCGCTCGGCGGTCGTATACTGGGCTGGCCAGACCGGCCAGGCGGGCGCTCGATAAAGGGCGCAGCGCAGATGACCCGGGGCCTGGCACCTGGTTATTTCGAGGGACCCTGCCATGAGCTACGATTTACTAATCACTAACGGACTACTGGTTGACGGTAGTGGTGCGCCGGCAAAGCGCGGCAATATCGCCGTGACCGACGGCAAGATTGTCGAGCTTGGTGAGGTATCAGGTCGCGCCAGCAAAACGATTGACGCGAGTGACTGCGTGGTTAGTCCCGGCTTCATCGATCCCCACACCCATTACGACGCACAGATTTGCTGGGACGGGGCCGTGACACCGTCGCCCTGGCACGGCGTGACCAGTGTCATCGGCGGCAATTGCGGTGTAGGTATCGCACCCTGTTTACCGCAAGCCCGCGAAGTCGCCATGCATGATCTGGTCAATGTCGAATCGATTCCTTTTGACGTACTGAAGCGTGGCATCACCTGGGATTGGGAAACGTTTCCGGAATTTCTCGACGCGGCTGAACGACGTGGCCCGTCTGTGAATCTCGGCTTCATGGCACCGCTGACGCCGTTTCGCCACTACGTGATGGGTGACGAATCAATTGAGCGCGCTGCCAACGACGCAGAAATTACGCAGATCACTGCGTTGCTCTCTGGGGCACTTGATGCCGGTGCGTTCGGCATATCAAGCACGATTCTCAATCAACACCTGGGTTACAACGGTCGGCCGTTGGCGTGTCGAAATGCGAGTCGCGCCGAACTGAAATCGTACGCTAATCTATTGCGCGACAAAGGTCGCGGGGCGATTGAAATCGCGTTGACCCGGCAAATCTCGGTGCTCGACGAAGAACAGGTTGAGCTACTCGATTTTCTGCTCGACGAAAGCGAGCGCCCGGTGACCTTCATTGCAATGTTCGATCGCGAAGATTTACCCGACGCGTTGCGTACCACCATGGCGCGTATCCAACCCATGATCGCCAAAGGCGCGCGACCGCAAACCTCGCCTCTGCCGCTGACCCGCGAGATCAGCATGCGCAGTCCGTTCTCGTTTGGATCATTTCCGTCCTGGCAGCGATTGTTCGCGGATAAGTCGCTGGCCGCGCAACGGGCTGTCTATGCCGACCGCGCATTTCGGGATCAATTTCGAGAGGAACTCAAGCAACCACTGGGTTCGGGTAGTTGGGATCGGATTACCTTGCATGAATGTCAGGCCGAACACCTCAAACAGTATGAAGGACTGACGGTAGCCGAAATTGCTACGGCGCAGGGCAAAGATGGCGTTGATGCGCTCCTCGATATCACCCTGGAAGACAACCTCGAGCTGGAGTTCACCGTAACGGCGTATAACCGGCGTGTTGATCGCATGACCGAACTACTCAGCGATCCGAGCGTACTGATCGGGCTTGGTGACGGCGGCGCGCATGTGGACATGTTGTGTGACTGCGGCTATCCCACCTATCTCCTCGGTACGTGGGTGCGCGAACGCGGCATCATGTCGTTGGAGGAGGGCGTGCGCAGGCTGACCAGCGACCCGGCCGACTTCTACGGCATCAGTGATCGCGGTCGCCTCGCAGCCGGGATGGCGGCGGACATCACGGTATTCGATCCGACCGCGATCGGCTCCAGCAATCGTGGCGAGAAGCGTTTCGATTTACCGGGCGGCGGCAAGCGCATGGTGATGCCATCAAGGGGCGTCGAATACACTATCGTCAATGGTGACGTGCTGTATCACGATGGTGCGCTACAGTCGGGTGGTGCGGGGAAATTGTTGCGTTCCTGAGCGTTAACTGACTTGCCCGGATTCGCACCTTGCATGACTTGCACAAGGCAGGGCGGTCACCGCGACGCGGTGTTCAAGGTGTTTGGTAACCTTCCGGGTACTGAATGAACTCGAACAAAATTCCGACTATCGAAGCCGGATGCGAAAACGTGAACTGCAAATCGTCACGAAACGTACGCCCGGCGAAATCGACCGCGTCGAGCTGTGCACGAATTGGTGCGTCGGCGACGAACTGCACGCCTTTACCACCCAAGGTGTGCATGGTGTCTTCAATGTCGTCGACAGCGAAGGCAACGTGATGCAAGCCCTCGCCGCGTTTGGCGAGAAAGTCCGCTATCACACCGCTCGTCCCGCTCGGTTCCATGATCTCGAAGTCCACCTTGCCGACCCGGCACATGCGATAGCGCATGTCGTACTGAGGCACTTCGACCAGCGGGCCAGCTTCGGCGTTGAATAGAGCGACAAACAATTGTGTGGCTTGTTCCAGATCGCGCACGGCGACCCCGACTTCAGTGATTCTGCGAATATCCATGCGTGCTCCCAGACGACCGTGTGAACTAATCAGGTCTGGTCATCTTAACCTTGCAGGAACAGACTGGCCCCAGCAGACTTGTGTGAAGGGAGGAACATAAAAATACGTCGTCGGGCTTGCACGAGGCGGCTTCGACGGCTAGGTTCCGGGGCAGTGTCGTTATTCGAATGAATGGTATTTAATGTCCGACCTCGAAGCATTTCTCGAGTGCCGATGTGGCGCTTGCCGCATTACCTTGTGCGACTCAACCATGCGTTTTCGTGCCGAATGCCTGTGCGTTGATTGTCGCCAAAGAGGCCTGATTTCGGCGCGTAAGCGTGCCGGCAATGCGCTTCCCGAAGCGGTGGCTAACTTCGAGCGCGGCGTGAATTTGGTTTACTTCGCAAACGCGTTCATCGTTGACGAAGCAGCGCAGGAACTGCTCGAATTTTCCAAGCTCACCGAAGACGCCTACAACACCACCGCGATGTCGACCTGTTGCGGGACGTTGATGTGCGGCACCCATCCGCTTTACAAAGGCACGACGATTTCAGTCAACGCCGATAGTTGCCGCGTCACCTCGCCGTCCAACGTGCCGTTGCAGACCGTGCTGTTTGCTTGTGACATTCCCGACGCGGCTCGTGCTGCGCTCATCGCAAGCAGCTCGGTGCCGGTCGTAGTCTCTGTCTATGATGCGCTCGACAGTCCCACCATGAAGGCCTTGGTAAGCGCCGTGACCGCGCCAATACCCGCTGCCGCGAGCGCCGCCGCGACGACCAACTTCGAGACCCTTTGTGCAGCTAAACCGCTGGTGATCGATAACGCCTGCTATGCGGAGAGTCGCGCAGCGAAAGTGTGATCATGTCCGAGTCTTTCTGTGTGGGGCGGGACCGAGCCGGGCTGTCGGTACACGCAATCGGCCGCGCCGCTGGTCATATCGCGCCGGCATCTTCCAAACGCGCAATCTCCTCCAGTTCCAGTCCGAATTCCTGCAGAATCTCGCGGTTGTGTTCCCCCACATCGGGGCCGGCATGATGGAACCGCTCGGGGTGTGGCGTGGACGATAAATTGATGGGTGAGCGTACCAGGTTGATATCGCCGAGTTGCTCATGGGGCGCAGAGCGTGTCATCGCGAGATGTTTCACCTGCGGATCCTCGAACGCCTGCCCGATGTCATAAATCGGCCCACACGGGACACCCACCGGTGCCAGCCGGTCGACCAGTTCGGCGACGGTGAAATTCACGGTCAAAGCATTGATCGCACGCTTCAGCGCTTCTTTGTTCGCGTGTCGGGACTTGCCGTCGGCAAAGCGAGGATCTTCGAGCATGCTTTCGGCTCGGAGCGCGGTGCAAAAATCTTTAAACATGCGCCCGGTCGACGCGGCAATATTCACCGGCCCATCGCGCGCCTCGAAAGTTCCCATAGGAACCTGCATGGGATGGTCGTTACCCTGTTGCTGGGGGACTTCGCCAAGCATGGTGTAACGAGCACCCTGAAAGTCGAGTTTCGACAGCATGCTTTCGAGCAAGGACGTATGCACCCACTGCCCAAGCCCGGTCCGTTCGCGCTCGAGTAGTGCCAACAGGATGCCCTGACCGAGGAACATGCCGGCGGTCGTGTCGCTAATTGCGATGCCGGCACGCACCGGCCCGCCACCAGGATGTCCGGTCACCGACATCAGGCCCGATAGGCCCTGCACGATCTGATCGACGCCGGCCCGTTCGGCATACGGGCCGGTTTGGCCGAATCCGGAAATACTCGCCAGGATAATGCGCGGATTGACCGCCCGCAGGGTGTCGTAGTCAATGCCCAGACGCGTCTTCACGGTGGCACGAAAATTCTCCACCACGACGTCGGCTTGCGCGACCAGGCGCTGGAATAACGCACGGCCGTCGGGGTGTTTTAAGTCGATGCTCAGCCCGCGCTTATTGCGGTGCAGGTTCTGGTCGTCGGGACCATGACGCACACCGGTCACCGATCCAGAGGCTTTGCGACGTTCTTTCGGCGGCTCGACTTTGACCACCTTTGCGCCCCAATCTGCGAGCAGCCGTACCGCAGAGGGGCCGGCGCGGGCGATGGTGAGGTCGAGCACCGTGTAAGGTGCCAGTGGCAAAGTACTATCGCTCGTCATCGTGCGGTGCTCCGGCATGTTCAGGATCAGACCTTAACGCTTTTAGCGCGCTCTGCGCGGTTGTGCGAACGAACCACATGACCCGAACGCGACTTCGCTCAGGGCGGGGGTGCTCTGCCGTTGGTCGAACGGTTAGCGCCACTTGTCTCTTTCTCGGGTGCAGGGTGGCATTGCGCAGGGGCCATCATAGGCGTTGCCGTTTCCAATTCTATATACCGGCATCAGCGCCGGGCGCACCCAATACTGTCCTGTAAGTCTGAATTCTATGGCAACGCATTCTGCTTTTGAGGACATCTGTGACCGTCCGGCATGCCGTACCTTTGGCATGCTATTTGCTATTTCGATCTGTGACCCCCGCAGCGTGCCCAAGCTCTCGCAGACGCGCTGTTGCCGTACCTGAATCAGGATGAAAATATTGCCTTCGCGCGCTGAACGTCATCAAGCAGGCTCATCGACGCTACCGCCGCGGGCCATTGAAACTCGTCTGGAACGCATCGACCTGTCTGTCGTGAGCGAATCGGATCTCGAAGCTGTCATTAACAATCACTGCGTGCGTAAGCGCACCAACGACTTCGTGTTGCTGTCGACCTTCGTGTCCGGGTCGGATCTCGTACTCGTGTTTCAGCGATGCTAGCCCGGCGGCCTCGCCAGTCTGGACGGGTTGTCTAGAACCGTCGCGTGTACGAACCGCATGAATTTCCCCAAAATTGAAATCTTGCGCGCAAAACCGTCTCTCGGTGAGGTCCCAGGCGCGCAACTTTCGCAACCGGCAACGCTCCGCCGTTTCGGTAATCAAAGAAAAATGACTCTGCATCGAGTCGAGTACGGACAGACGCTCGTCCAGTTGGCGCGCGAATATGGCGTCACTGTCGACGACATTCTGCTTTTGAATCCCGAACTCCTGACGCCGGATGCCCTTCCTGTCGGGAGCTTCATCGATATCCCGGTGATGTTTCGCGGTGCGGCGACGGTCGCACCGGGTGCCGATGCTGACGGTCGCCTGCGTGCCGCACTCAGGATCGTCGCTCATGCTAAACGGCTGCTCTATCTCTGCCAGCGCACCAGTGGCACCGCTTTGCAGAACGTGCCGCCAACCGAACGCCACGCCCGATGCGCGGATTATCGCGACGCGTTAAAAAAATCGTCCTGGCGCAGGGATTGGCCTCAGCACACCGCTTTGTGTGAAGCCGTTTGGGGGCAAGCTTATGCCGAGCTTCACGCGAATCCTGCGGTCAACAAAGAGATTGCCCGGCGCCTTGATCCGGATGCCAAGCGTTGCTTGCGAAACTGGCGTGAAATTGGGGCAGTCACGCGGCACGTCAGCCCGGGCTCAATCTGCTTTATTCAGCATGGACAATACGACGTGGCGCATCTCGGCATCGTGGTCCGGGTATTCGAGCGTTCGATGGCAACGGTCGAAGCAGCCATTGATGCGCCAGGCAGGCAGGTTGCCACCGCAACGCCCGAGATCGTATTCAGGACTCGTGTCTTGCGTTATGAACAACACCCGAGTTGGTGGGTGCAAGGTTTTTTGAATCCGTTGGCGCTAGTCTGAATAGCCTGATCGCACCGGCCTGCCGACGCAAGTAGCACCGCTGCGGCTGGTGGTATCCGGCCGGCTGGCGGATCGTGACTTCCCTCACCACTGGTAAAGCTCACCTCGGCGTTGCGGAAATAGCGAATGTGCTGACCGCGCTCCAGCAGGAAAGCGCTGGTTGCGGTGGTCCGGTGGCGGTCGGCGCTGTTCATGCGCGCAAACACTAACGTCCAATCCTCGAGCGGATCCTCTGGGACCGCGCAACCCCAGTCCCAGGAGAAATCCCCGCCCCAGTCGAAGCGTCCCCAATTATGATCGTGATAGGCGCCGCGCTCGTCGAACTCGTGGCGCTCGCCGTCAACGTCCACCCAACCACTGGCCAGTAATCGGGGCACCAGGCACCAGCTCAAGTGGCTGCGCTCTGCGAGGCGAATGTTATGGGTCAGCGACGGGATTGCGACTGGCTGAAGACTGATTTCGAGTTGGATGCCTGCCTGGTGTTGCCAAATTTCGTAGCAGCCTGAGCGCCAGCGCATACCAGCATCGCCGAAGCGAGCGTCAAGGCTACCGAGGCGTAATTCGGTATCGCCGCAGCGGTCGACCTGGCCGGTCCACTGTGCAGCACTAAAAATAGTGACGGCGCGAGCAGGGTGAGAATATTGCGGATGTCTGCCAGTGGGATGCGGCAGGCCGTCGATATTGAGATTAAAAACAAGTACCCAACCCTGCCCGAAAATGACGAAGTGCTGCCATTCCTTGTAGCCGGGAATCGACTCATCCGGATCGGGTATCAAGGCTGGTGCGCGCCAGTAATCGGACCGCTCAATCAAGTGAACGGAGCTGGGTAAAGCGGCGTTCACCGCATCAGATCCTCTATTGCAGCGAAGCCGGCGACGTCGTTTGGTGATTCGGGTGCTGAGATCGAACCATCCGCTTGATGGTCAATGATTTCGGCTAATCGTTCGCTGAGCGCATGCATGCCGAGCATGGCGAGTATCAGCCCCTCATCATCTGGCGTAACAACGCTATGTTCAATCGGCGTGGCGGCGCGAATGTGCGCGAGCAAGCCCTGCTCGGAGCGCATCACGCCAGCTATGCCAAGCAGGGCGAACAACATGCTGTCTTCCGATTCAAAATCGACCTGGGGGCGCAGTAAACTCACGCGCCTTTTTCCGCGCTGCTGAGATCGTGGAGCACGTTTTCAAGATCGCGGTCGAGCGCGTGCAGGAACCCATCGATATAAGTAGAAGGCAGCGTCGCTCCATCTTCGGCCAGCAGCCCGCCGGCGAGTCCTTCGAACAGGGTGCGCGCTTTGGCGAGCACGGACGAGCCTGCGAGTTGGCGTTTCAGTGTTTGCCCATCCGGCGTATCGGCATAACGGCGCCCCTCGCGTACGAGTGCGGCAAAGGCAGCCTGAGCAGCAACCGGATACTTGAGCAAGACCGCCTGCACCTCGCGCAGGCGTGCGATGGTCTCATCCTCTGATTCATTGTCGAGATTATTTTCACGGCGAGCGAACAGTTCGTCGAAATCTCGCTGGTTGTGGTCAAGCACGGTCTGGTAGGACGCCAAGGTCTGAATGAGCGCCGCCGTCACCGCATCGTTGCCTTCGGCTCGGGCACCCAGTGGTGATGTTGGCAGCGTCGTGCGACGCGTCGGGTTATCGAAGCCGGGGAACGGATCTTCCTCGACAGCGCTTGTTTCAGTTGTGCTGCTTGTGGCCACACCGTCGTTGCCGAGTTCCTGTAACAACTGTACTACTGGCGTCAACCCGCTGGTGTCTGCGCCGGACTTTTCATCGACTCGACACAACGCTTCGACCAGCGCTTCCGGCTGCTCCGATTGAAGCGCCTGGAGTCGCGCGACGACTTCGCTAATGCCTAACATTCAGTGCTCCCGTGCGACGACAAAGTCAGTCAGGCCGGCGAGGAAGCGAGTGTGTACGCTGGCGCTTAGCTGGCCGGACAATTCCTGCCAAGCGACGCGCGCGGCCTCGGCATGGCGGGCGGCAACACTGCGCGCGTGTTCAACGCCTTGATGATCATCGATGAACTGGCGCAAGACGCTCACGTCCTGGACACTTTTGACCGGTTCCGCGCGCGCAGCAAGATAACTGTTGATGGCATTTTTCGTACGCCCATCAATGACAGAAAATTCATGCAGTTCATCGACAAGGTAGTCGAATTCATGCCCGCGTGCCCCGCCTTGCGGCCTCGGCGAGGATAAGATTTGTAGTGCCTCGGTGCGCTCAGAGGTGCTTGCTTCACGGAGCGCGTGTAGCAACATGAGCGTGCGCTTGCCCTCCCATAAATCACCCTGGTACTCCTTGCCATATTTGTCGCGAGCCCGTTCGAGATTGAGCAAATCGTCCTGAATCTGGAAGGCGAGTCCGAGGCTCTGCATATAGGCCGTCAGTTGGTCGCGTACCGGCTCGGGCGCGCGTGCCACGACGGCGCCCACCTGAGCCGGCGCGATAAAGCTGTAGACGCAGGTTTTCTTACGCACCATGTCCTCGTAATCGGCGTCGCTAAGATCCCAGGTCCCGTCGGCAATCCAACGCAACTCCATTGCCTGTCCTTCGAACGATTCAGTCACCATCTGCACAATGATCTCCAGAATCTGCAAAGTTCGCGCCAGTCCGAGATGTTCCGTGTTGGTCAGCAAGGGGCGTAGGGCAAGTGCCAGCAATCCGTCGCCAATATTGAGCGCAATCGGAGTGCCGTGCGATTGATGCAGGGCGGGGGCACCGCGACGTTCCAATGAGCCGTCCTCGATGTCATCGTGAATCAGGAAAGCGTTGTGGAAGAGTTCGACGACGGCAGCCGACGGCAGCACCTCTTCAAGCGAACCGCCGAGGGCGCGACAGACCGCGATGCACAAACCGGGGCGCAGGCCTTTTGCACGTCTTTGCAGATAGTCGACCATCACCCCGTAGGTACGCTGATCGGCCGACGTCCAGCAGCGAATGATTTCGCGCGCTTGTTCGAGTACCGGGCCCTGGCATGCTGCGAAATACTGCGACGCAAATTCGCTCATGGGCGTAATAGCGCCTGCGCTAATGAATCCGAAGCCGGTACTTGCAGATGACCACGTGACGCACGAGCAGGGTGATAAAAATCGTCGCAGCCGCGCCGAATCGCCGTGCTCAACTGTCTGAACCGCGGGGGCGTAATTTTATTTCAAGTGAATTGATCAGACTGTAGATATGCGAGCGCGCCAGATCGAGGTTGCGGGAAACCTCACTCATGTTCCATTCACTGTGATCCAGCGCCTCGAGCAGAAAGTGTCGCTGAAAGTCACGCGTAGCTTCGCCCCAAGTGAGTTTTCTCGTGCTATTGGCAGGCACGGACGGAAAGACATGCTCGGGTTTAATCTCCTGCAAGCTTTCGCTGCCGGCGCGGATCGCCGCTGCCTCGAGTGCGTGTGCTAACTGGCGCACGTTGCCGGGCCATTCCGCAACCCGAATCGCATTGCGCGCACTGCGAGAGATGCCAAGGCGGCGCAAACCGTGCTGCCTGCAGGCGCGTTCGATAAGCTGATCGCACAGGGCTGGCAAATCGGAAAGCCGCTCGGTCAGAGCGGGTGGCGCTATCGGCAGGAACTGGAGTCTATAGAACAAATCTTCGCGAAAGCGACCGTCGCGCATGGCCTCCGAAATTGGTGTATTGGTCGCAGAGATGAGGCGAATATTCGCTGGTACGGGTTGATTGGAACCTAGCGGAAAGTATTGGCGTGTCTGCAGTAAATGCAAAATTTTGGCCTGAGATTCGAGGGGCAGCTCAGCGATTTCGTCGAGGAACAAGGTGCCGCCTTCTGCTGCGCGGACTTTACCTTGGCTAGCGTGGCTGGCGGTTGAGTGGGCGCCGGCATGGGCGCCAAAAAGTTCGTTCTCTATTAGCTCAGAGGACAGCGTGGCGCAGTTCAATTCCACAAACGGCGCGGTACTGCGTGGACCGTTGTCATGAATCACACGCGCGACCAGCGACTTACCACTGCCAGTAGGGCCTGTAAGTAGGACGTTAACGTCGAGCGGCGCGACCAGCGAAATTTGTTTAAGGACTTCGGCGAGTACCGGACTTTTGCCAACCAGCATATCGGCACGCAACGTGTCCCGATAAGGAAGCGTTGCATCGGCGGTGTTGTCACGTTCGCGTCGCGTCAGTAAGCGATCAGCGAATGGAGCAACGTGGCGCGCAAATATTTCAACTCGCTCCCGATCGGACTCGGAAAACGCTTGTCCATCCTTACCGCTGGCGGTGCTTGAATGTAAATACAGCACGCCCAGTCCGGCATCAGTGCCTATCGGCGCGCACACGACAGCGGCGATTTTCCCGAGTTTGACGCTGCCGCGAGATTTGAAGCGCGGGTCCAGGAAGGCCGCCGGCGTCACTACCGTTTGGCCAGAGGAGAGCGCCTCAGCCATGATTCCGGTCGACAGCGTCGTTTGCACATCGTCGACTTCGGCGTCAGAGAAACCGAGTGCAATACGCCACGTTTCCTGTTCTCCGCTGACCTCCCCGCGCAGCTCCAGATAGCCTTGGTCAGCTCCGGCCAATTCGCAGACCAGGGCCAGCGCTTCCTCGAGAAACGCGTCCAGCGTTTCAGCAGTGCCTAGCGTGAGCAGACGAAAATAGAGATCTCGCTCCCGCTGCAGCCGGTGTAGCTCATCACTCATTTCGGTTTTTTCCATCTGCTTCAGTCACGCGGGTTTGGGCGTGACGGGTGTCCACTATTTCAGACAGTGATCCGCGTCGATTCAGGAAATTCAGACAAAAGCACTGCGTAGAGCGTGCTGATAATCAAGAATTTCCAGGCTCGGTTGTCGCGCGAATTTTTCCCCTCACTGATACTACTGGTTTGGAACCGCGCTGACATCAGTCACAAGCTTAAAAAATATTCTCGCTGCAAGACGCTGCTCGCCTGCCAATCCGGAGTGTCGTGAGAAATCATCCGCAAGTTATTTCACGCTGCTAACGCTGACATCGGAGCGGCCGGCGATGGTTCGCGAACCGTCGCTATAATCCCCGCACGTATTAGTAACCGTCCGGTGGCCGAAGGTTCAGCCGGACATCGGAGTCCCAATTATGAGCTCAACCCCAGAACTACTTACCTACAGTGCGGTTATCGATCACGCGGTCAAGGAGTTTGGCAGTACCCAGGCCATCGTTGATGGTGAAACTCGGATCGATTACAGCGAACTGGGAGCACGCATTGATCTCAGCGCTCGCGCACTGATTGCGTCCGGCATCGACCACGGCGATCGGGTTGCGGTGTGGGCGCCAAATATCTGGGAGTGGGTCGTGAGTGCCTTGTCGGTCCTGCGGGTCGGCGCCGTTTTGGTGCCCGTCAACACCCGTTTCAAAGGTCGTGAGGCCGCCTATGTTTTGCAGCGTGCCAACGTCAAAGCGCTGTTCACAGTGGTTGGTTTTCTCGGCAATGATTATGTCGCTGATCTGGCCGCCGCAGAGGACAAAGTTGATAGCCTCGAACATATCATTGTGCTGCGCGGCGAGACACCGTCCGGTACAGTGACTTTCGACGATTTTCTCAGCCGCGCCGGCGCGTGTAGTGACGCGCAGTTCACCACTCGATTGGGACAGATCGCCGGTACCGATTTGAGCCTGCTGATGTTTACCTCGGGCACGACCGGGCTACCGAAAGGCGTGATGTTGAATCAAGCGGCCATCCTGCACGGCTTCCAGCACTACGCGAATAACATTAGCTTGAGCCAGGGCGACCGCTTTCTGGTTATTCCTCCGTTTTTTCACGCATTCGGATTCAACGGCGCCATCACGGTTTGCATCATGCGCGGGGCGACCATCATTCCGCACCCGGTCTTTGATGTTGATGGCGCGTTGCAACAGATTCAGGACGAGCGCATTACAGTGATGCCGGCACCGCCGGCCGTGTTTCAAAGCTTCCTCAATCACGCTGAGCTGGCGAGTTACGATTTAAGCTCTCTACGTTCGTGTATCACTGGTGCCGCAACTATCCCCGTCGACATGGTCATCGGCATGCGCGAGCGTCTGGGCTTTGATGTGGTCGTAACGGCTTATGGCATGACTGAGACACATGGTATCGCGACCATTTGTTGGCCAGACGATAGCCCGGAAACGATTGCATCAACCAGTGGTCGCGCGTTACCCGGTATCGAACTGCGCGTGGTCGATGAGGCGGGCCGCGACGTCGCTCGTGGCAAGCCGGGTGAGTTATTGATTCGCGGTTACTGCGTGATGATGGGTTATCTGGACCAGCCAGAGCAGACCGCCGAGACCATCGATGCAGAAGGTTGGATGAAAACCGGCGATATTGTCGTGATGGATGAGCGTGGTTACATCGACATTACTGATCGCAAAAAGGACATGTTCATCAATGGCGGGTTTAATGCCTACCCGGCCGAGATTGAGCGCACGATGCTTAGCCACCCGGAGATTGGACAGGTCGCGGTGATTGGCGTGCCGGATGCACGCTTGGGGGAAGTTGGCGCGGCGTTCTTCGTGGCGGCGCCAGACACGGCTCCCGACCCGAGTGCGGTGCTGGCATGGTGCCGTGAGGAGATGGCGAACTACAAAGTACCGCGCTTCGCCTGGCAACTCGACGCGCTACCCCTCAATCCGAGTGGCAAAGTGTTGAAGACCGAACTGCGTGAACGCGCTGCAGCGTTGCTGCCTGCTTAAACCGGCGTGCCATTGCGTCGTGGGACTTTGCAGCTGGGTAGCCTCGCGATGTTTTTCAACAATCGTCTAATGGACCGTATTCGGGCTGTCTTTGGACATACCGATCACGGCATCTTCGATGCCTGGGGCAAGCGGGTTGACCACCAGCATTTGTTGCAGAGCCAGGTATGCGCCGTCGAGCGAATCGTTGCGCATGCAGATTTGGGCGAACCCACCCATGGCGCCGAAATGGCGCGGCTCAAGTTTCAGGGTTCGCGCAATATCGATTGCACTTGCGCAATCGTAGCCGCGTAAATACGCGACCGTGGCGCGTTTGTTCCACGCCTCCGCCCAATCTGAATGCTGTTGTGTCAGGACGTCAAACAACGCCTGCGCGCGATCGAGCTGGCGCTCGGCCAGCATTTTAATGCCGCCACGCATCGCGGACTTCGCTTCCGGGTCCGGATGGTCACACCAAATAGCCCAAATACGATCTTCGCTGCCTTCGTGTGCCGGATCGTCGGCATCGGCGAGCGCGATAAATGCACTTTCCAGATCATCAAGTCGGTAGCCGCTTTGCGGTGCTGTCGGCGGACAGCGCAGGAGGTCGCTTACCCGCCAGATCTCCCGGTGCAATGAATCACTGACTGGTTCGTCGTCCAATTCAGATCGATTTCGCGGATTGCCAGGCATCGATCTTGCCGCGTGCGCGTTCGAGAGCAGGCGGTGATACTTCGAAGTCCTGCATGGGTGCGCACAGCTCGATTACATAGCCGTTCGGATCGCGGAAGTAAATCGAATGAACGAACTTGTGATCAGCGACGCCACGCGTTTCGATGCCGGCCTTTTTGCCTTTCTCTAGCATCGCCTTCAGGGTCGGTTCGTCGACCGTAAGGGCGATATGCAAATCGTAATCGTGTTGCGTCTTGAATTCGAAATCCTCATCCGGCACTTCGAAAAAAGCCAGACACGAACCGTCGTCCATTTGGTAGAAAGTGTGTAGTAAGCTCGCGGCGCGGCCAGTCTTGGATTCTTCGATGGCAAGCGCTTCAATCAGCGGTAAACCCAAAAAATCTTCGTAGAATTGACGGGTTTCTTCGCTGTCGCGACAGCGGTAGGCATTGTGGTGAAGACCCTTGATCATGCTGCACCTCCTTGCGTAGGCAATGACTGGAATATCTGTCTGTTAGTGGCGGACAGTTTACTCTGTTTAGCTGCTCAGAAAACCGGCTCAGAGAGCCCCGTATACGTTCTGTGGCGCGTCACGCGCTGCCGCCCCGGCGGGATACAGCGCCGCACTTGGGTACCAGCGTGCTAAAGCGTTGCCACGCCACCATCGACGACCATCTCAAGGCCAGTGACATAACGCGATTCATCGCTCGCCAGGTACAGCGCTGCCCACGCGATATCGTCGGGCTCGCCAATAGCCCGCAACGGAATGGCTTTCCGATAGCGTTCCATGCCGACGTCTAAATCGCCACTGGCGGTACTCATTGCGTCCCGTCCCATCGGCGTGTTGATGATGCCCGGGTGGATGGAATTGCAACGCACCCCATAGCCCTTGCGCGCACAATGCGCGGCAACGGATTTGGTGTACTGGCGCACAGCACCTTTACTCAGGCCGTAGGCGGTGGCGAAGATTGATGCTTTCAAACCGGCCACGGACGAAATGTTGATGATTGAGCCGCCTGATTCACGCATCGCCGCGATCGCGGTTTTGCAGCCGAGCATCAGACCTTCGATATTAACTGCCTGAATACTGTGCCAGGCGTCGAGCGTTTCGCTTTCCGGCGTGTGTTCAATACCACTGAGAAACAGGCCGGCGCCATTGACCAACACATCGAACGACCCGAAGTCGCCGACACAACGTTCAGCGAGGGCGGTCCATTGTTCTGCGACGGTGACGTCAAGTTGCTGAAACACGGCTCGGCCATTACCCGCGGCATTGATCTCGCTGCTAACGACCTCACCATTGGCGGCGTCCCGGTCCGCAATCACCACCGTCGCGCCTTGTTCGGCGAAGCGCAGTGCGCACTGACGCCCGATTCCTGAAGCGGCGCCGCTGATGACAGCTACCTTGCCCTGCAATCGATTCATTTTCGCGTCTCCTGTTTTGCTATGTGCGAGTCATTGAGCAGGGCGGTCGTGCGGTGATGCACGCTCGCCGCAACGTCATCGCTTCATTCGGCGCTGGTAACGCCTTTCTCGATCAGTTCCTGCAAGCGCTGCTCGTCAATGCCAGCCAGATCGCGTAAGACTTCGCGGGAGTGCTGGGCGAGACGCGGTGGTGCCTGCAGGTTTTCCGCGACCGATGATTCGGAGAATTTTAACGGCGAGCCCAGTACGCGTACCGGCTCGCCGCGGTCGGTCTGCATTTCGAGAATCATGTTGCGATCGGCGATTTCGTCGGCTTTCATCGTCTCCGCGACCGAACGCACCGGTGCGACCGGCACGTCTGCGGCAGTGAGCCGCTCGAGCCACACGGCCTGCGTTTCAGTGAGAAACCGTTCGCGCATCCAGACCTGTAGTTCCGGCAAGTTTTTCGCCCGATCGACATTTTTAGCATAGCGCGGGTCTTCGCCCATCTCGGGTGCGCCGAGCGCGTTCATCCAGCGCCGAAACATCCCGTCATTGCCGCACATCACCATCAACGGCCGGTCTTTGGTTTGATAGACGTCCATTGGCACGATGGAGGTGTGGCCATTACCGAGGCGCGGTGGGTCGATGCCGCCAGCCAGATAGTTGCCAATCAGATGGCTGATATAAGGCAGCGTGCAATCGAGCATGGACAGGTCGATGTGTTGGCCGCGCCCGGTACGGTCCCGTTCCATTAGCGCGAACAGAATGGACACGACCGACCAGATGCCTGAGCCATAGTCGGATATCGCGCCGGCGCAACGTACCGGGTCGCCGTCGACCTCGCCGGTCAGTGACATTACGCCGGAGAATGCCTGCACGATGTAGTCGTAAGCCGGTCGTTTTGACAGTGGCCCTTCCTGACCGAAGCCCGAGATAGAGCAATAGATCAAACGCGGATTGAGGTGCGCAATGCTGGCGTAGTCGATACCCAGGCGCTCACTCACACCGGGGCGAAAGTTCTGGATCACGACATCGCTGTTGCGCACCAGTTCGAAGAATACTTCGCGGCCCTCGGCCTGCGCGAAATCGAGCGTGACGCTACGTTTGTTGCGATTTATGGCTGCGAAGTAGGCACTGTTGCCGCCGGTTTCGGGCGGCTTCCAGGGGCGCGTATCGTCGCCGCCATCGGGCCGCTCAATTTTGATGATTTCGGCACCAAGGTCGCCCAGCACCTGGGCTGCGAACGGCGCAGCCAGCACGCGGCCGAGATCAAGTACGCGAACGCCGCTCAGTGCGGTTGTCGATTGGGAAGTAGAAGAGGGGGCGTCGTTTTCGGCCATCAGGTCCGCCTGTGTAGGAAAAGGGAGCGATAAGTGGGCGCTGAGAATAAGCGATAGTCGGCGCCCCTCACAATTCGCGCGTCCGGCATGCATATAATCGCGCTCGAATTATTGCAGCAATGTCGCTGACAACTCCGGAGTACCCGCATGTCTGATCTGAACCAGGATCTGTTTAATCTCGCGATGTCGGCGAAAGCGCGCCCGCTGATGGACGCCGTTAAAAGTCATATCAAGGAAAACGTCGAACCCATTATCGAAGAATTCAATGAGCTTGATGGGCAAAAGGAAGACCGCTGGTCATGGCATCCGCGCCAGCTTGAGTTGCTCGACGGCGCGAAAAACAAAGCCAAGGAATCCGGGCTGTGGAATTTCTTTCTACCTGATTCCGAGATGGGCGACGGCCTGACCAATCTCGACTACGCCTATATCGCGGACGAATTGGGCAAATTTGAACTCGCTTCCGAGACGCTCAATTGCAGCGCGCCGGACACCGGCAATATGGAAGTCCTCGAACGAGTCGGTACGCCCGCGCAGAAGAAACAATGGTTGCAACCTCTGCTCGACGGCGACATCCGTTCCGCCTACGCCATGACAGAACCCGGCCTGCCGTCGTCAGATGCGAAGAACATCTGCACCAGCGCCGTCCTCGATGGTGACGAGTGGGTTATCAACGGCGAGAAGTTTTACATCTCGGGTGCGGGTGATCCGCGCTGCAAGATCATGATCACCATGGTCGAGACCAACCCAGATGCCGCGCCGAGCCGACGCCAGTCGCAAATTCTGGTGCCCATCGATACGCCCGGAGTTGAAATCCTCGAAGGTATGCAGGTGTTCGGTCACGACCATGCGCCACGTGGTCACATGCACCTGAAATTCAACAACGCACGTGTGCCGAAAGACAATCTATTGCTCGGCGAAGGGCGTGGCTTTGAAATATCACAGGTGCGTCTCGGCCCTGGCCGCATCCATCACTGCATGCGCTCAATCGGTATGGCCGAGAAAGCGCTTGAGCTGATGGTGCTGCGCGCCGGCTCGCGCGAAGCGTTCGGTAAACCGATTGCCAAGCTCGGCAAGAATCTTGAAGTCATTTCGCGCGCCCGTATCGACATTAACGCCATGCGTCTGGCGGTATTGCAGGCCTCTAAAGCAATGGATGTACTCGGTAACAAAGAAGCGCGCGTGTATGTCAGCGCGGTCAAGGCGATGGTGCCGGAGCGCGTGTGCCAGATCATCGACGAGGCGATTCAGATGCACGGTGCGTCAGGCGTTTCGCAATGGACGCCGCTGGCCGACATGTATGCGCGCATGCGCACCTTGCGTTTAGCCGATGGGCCGGACGAAGTGCATCACATGGTGGTCGGACGTAACGAGGTGCAGAAGCACGGCTTGTGGTAGGCCCTGTCTGGGTTTAAGTGTCCTGGTGAGAAACAGCTGGCGCGGTCTGCGCGCCGGCCGTTAACACCCACTCAGCGAACGCATCATCGAGTTCGCGTGCAACTTCGTGCCACGAGGCATAGGCATGTTGACGAAAAATGCGCACGCTCGGATACCACGCTGTCGTCTGCTCGCCGTAGCGACCCCAGCGCCAATCGGAGTAGTAGATCAACAGCAGCCACGTTGGCACGCCCAACGCGCCAGCCTGATGCGCCGCTGCCGTATCGATGGTGATCAGCAAATCCATCTGCTGCATGAATTCGCTCGAGTCGTGGAAGTCCGCAATCTCTCCTGCCAAATCCGTCATCAGCCAGCCAACCGACAGTTCGCGCATCTGCTTGGCCGCCGTGCCGAGCTGGAAACTGTAGAACGATACGTCGCGATGACGGAGTAACGGGGCATAGTGTTCGAGTGGAATCGAGCGGTTCGGTATTGGCTTGCCGGCCCACAATAATCCGACCTTGAGTGTGGTGTCCGGGCGCATCGCTAATGGTCTCGCCGGAGCATTAGCGTCGGTGTGCAGGTAGACGCCGCTCCAGATCTCATCGCGAGCATAGTTAAGAATCGCCGGAATGCTGGTTACCAGCTGGCAATAGTCATATGCGGGGATCGGTTGTTGAGGATTCAGCAGGGCAATTCCGGGGCCAAGTGATGCGAACAAGCGTGTTAATTCCACCGGCGCCTGGAGAATGACACGCGCGCCACGGCGCACCAGCTCTGGCACAAAGCGGGCAAATTGAATCACATCGCCGAAGCGCAATTCGTAAGCCAAAAAGATCGTCTTGCCGGCAAGTGGCTGACCTGTCCAGCGTTCTCCTTTCAGTTCCGGAAAAGTCGTGGTTGGGTGATGGATACGCGCTTCGTAATCACGCCACGCCTCGTTGTAGTCGCCGAGCGTCAGGCGTGCGACTCCGCGCAGCCAACGACTGATAGCCTTAATGTGACTGATGTCTTCCTCGCCGGCGAGGATTTGCTCGAAGCCGGCCAGTGCCTCCTCGGTACGATTCGCGCGTAGCAACAATTCGGCTTTCGAAAACAATGCAAAAATCTGCGTCGGCTCGAGAGCAAGCGCGCGTTCGAATACCTCGAGTGCTTCGTCTTGCCGCCCTACGGCTTTCAGCGCCATGCCGAGTTCGGCCTGAACGTCGGCATGCTGTGGCGCGAGCTGTGCGGCGCGCTGTAAAGCCACCAGCCCCCCTGACTTTGTACCTGCCTGATTCAGCAAAGCACCGAGTTTGAAATACGCCAACCAGTTGCGCGGCGCGCGCCGGGTGACACCAATGTAGATTCTGATGGCCGCGTTCGTGTCGCCGTTCTCGGTCAACTGTTCTGCGCGCGCCAGCAGGTCCTTCACGGTGGTCATGCCTGACCCGGATTGCGTTTCAGTCATAGCCCCTCGGTTGCCACGCCGCTGTGCGCGGAGGTGGCGTCGTTAAGCGCAGCCTGGCTATCTTCAGCGTTGGCGGCGAGCTCAAGCGCCGCACGCACATCGGCAATGACGGGTAGCCACGACCGCGACGCGTCTTGTCTGAAAACGCGCATCGATGGATACCACGGCGAGCGATGACCGCTCGGTCCCCAGCGCCAGTCCGGCGCTCGATTGAGCAACAGCCAGGTTGGTCGCCCGAGGCTACCGGCGAGATGGGCAGTCGCAGTGTCAACTGTAATCACTAAATCCAGTGTCTCAAGCAGGCCCGCGGCCTCGGAAAACGGCGTTTGCTCAGCACTTGTGTTGATCATCCCAAGGACATCCGCTTCCGCGGCGAGGGCGCCGAACTGGAGCGAAAAGAAAGCGCAGCCCGGTATATCCATCAATGCGGCATAGCCCTGAACGGGCAGCGAACGCAAATAGTTTTCGTTGAATTCAAGTCGACCGCTCCACGCCAGCCCAACGCGCAAGGTCGCCTTCGGTGCGAGTTTGCGTACCCGCTCACGCCAACGCTGCGCGACGTGCGTATCAACGCGTATTAAATTCTGCGGACTTGGAATTGATTCGGGCGTGGTCTCGAATACCCGCGGCAGGCCTGACAGCGTGCAATACGCCTCATGCTTCGGCGTGTGCTCCCAGCGTTCGTACCCGGCACTAACCGCGGTGACACTGTCGAGAACGCCAGCGAGTTGGGGGCTACGCATCAGCACGATGCTACTACAACGCTGTGCTGCGAGAGGTATATAACGGGCGAATTGGAAACAATCTCCGTAGCCTTGATCAGCAATGAGCAGCAGTCGGCCTTTAATAGTCTGGCCGGTCCATGGTTGCGAGGGGAGATTCGGGATCATGTTGCGGGTGTGCGGCAAAGCGAAGCGTGCTTCGTAGGCGGCCCAGCCCGCTCGCCAGTGGCCAAGCATTAACAACACGTAGGCAAGATCAAGACGCGCAGCGGCGAAGCGGGGAAATTTTTCAACTACCACGGCCAGCGTTTCGCGTGCACCAACGTAGTTCCGCCGCAGGTACTGCAAATGTGCCAACTGGATTCCCAACTGCGGATTCTGCGGTGCTAGCGTCGCGACTTGGGTCAGGGCCACTTGGAGATCGTCAATGCGCCCCACGATGGCGAGATCGGCGGCGTACCGCAGCCACGTTGGCACGTCCTTCGGTTGCTGCTGCGCCGCCCTGTACATGTATTCAACGGCTGCCAGCGGTTGGAACTGACGGCGTTTGATTTGCGCCAGCATGTTCAATAATTCGGGATTGTCGGGCTGCGAAACGAGCAACGTTCGTGCATCGATGTCTGCTTGCTCAAGCGCGCCGTTTTCGAGCAGATGGCGAAGGTCGTAGAGCGCCGTCGCAAGCGAGTCCGTCATAGCGACAAACGTGCCCGCGTTGACGACAAGTCGCCGCTGACGTGCGCGAAAGTCGTTACATTTTCCCACGCAGAGAAAGCCGGCCATCCGGCCCGGACCCTGCGAACCGCAGGCGGCGGTGGGCATAGCATCGTCATTAGCGCGTTATGCGGTAGCGATATCCAGCCGCAAATGGTCCTTGCAGGACCTCCGGTTGGCCGGTCGGCCAGCGCACTTCGACGGCTTCAACGGTATCCCATGAGCCAAGACCGAAATGCATAATCTTGGGGTCGAACGACAAGTGTCCGCCACTCATCTTGATTTCCCGGATTTGCTTGCGCTTACCGTTCTCGCCGTAACGGATAACGAGCTTCGCGCCGACACCGTAATGATTACCCTGGCTGTCCCGCAGCTCGAACTGAATCACCTGATTTTTGTGCATTTCATTGCGATACACCGCGACCCGACCGATCTGGCTGTAGCTGACGATATCCAGGTCGCCATCGTTGTCAAAGTCGATATAGGTGTAGGCGATCGTCGGTTCGAAATCGAGCAGGCCGAGGTCGGCGGTATCGTTAGAAAAGCCGCGTCCCTCCTGATTGCGATACAGGACGTTAGTCGTCTCAAGTTCCGATGGCGTCCATCCGTTGACCACGTACAGGTCTTGCCATTCATCACCATCTACATCATTAAATCGGGCGTTCCAGGTCCAGCCACCGATGTCGACGCCATACTCGACGCTCTTGTTCATAAAGCGCCCTTGTTCGTCGCGCACGAGGAACACGTTCACGCCGCGCCGCTGCGGTACAAAACGGGCGAACTGCTTATTGGATTGCGCGAGGGTGATCGGGTCGTTTTCGACCATCTCGAGAAAACTCTGGTGAAGCTTGGGATACTTCTGCTTGAGTACATGCGCTTTTTCCAGGATCGCCTGTTTGTCTGCAGTCGGCGTAATCGAGCTGCGTAACTGGCGGAAATAAACGGTGGCGATGCAATCCAGTCGGAAGGGCTCGGCCAGCGTGTCGCAAAGCCCTGCGTCCTGAGTCTTGTTCGCTTTGCGGGTTTGCGCCAATGCGGTGGACAACTGACAGTAAGGGCCGTCGAATTTTTTGCACTGTTCCGAAATTATTCCACGGCCCTGCTGAATTTTGTACGGCGGGCTCGAAGGATTCCAGGTCGTCTGGCCAATATAAATTTCCATATCGAGGTCATTGTCGATATCAGCGGCGTCGATTGACATCGTCCAGCGTGTTGTCTCTTCGATGCGGTTGTTCCACACCGGGGCGAAGTGGCCTTCTTCATAGCGATAGAACATATCCGGTTCGTCGAAGTCGTTGCCGACCCACAGATCGAGATGCTTGTCATCGTCAAGATCACTTAGCCAAATCGATAAAGTTTCGCCGAGTGGTTCGTGCAGCTTACCAACGCGATAGTTGTCGCCGTCGCGTCTGTAGAAAAGATTTTGCGAGCTTTGGTGGCTGGGCCGCAGTGCCAGCATGCTGCTCACGTGGCCGGAGAAAAATTCCAGCGAGCCATTCCCGGTAATGTCGTAGAACGCCAGCGCTTTGGAAAATCGGCCGTCACTGTCGGGCAGTCGCATCGGCTTTTCAAACTTGCCGTTGCGATTGTACGAAAGCCACAGGCCGGTGCGGTGCTCGGAAAAAATGACATCCGGTTGCTCGTCGTTATTCAGGTCGATAAATGCAGCTGCGCCGGCGGTGAACGATGATTGTGGGTCGCTGCCCGCGAGACGGCTATGCAGGCGAAACTCGCCGCCGACATTCATGTACACATAGACCCCATTCGGCGTGGCAAACAGCAGGTCGAACCAGCCGTCCTGATTGAAGTCGCCGCCCGAAATCCCGTTCGCGTCCGGGAACTCGTTGATGAAATTGAACAGCAGCGGTTTGAAATGATGGTCCAGGCCCATTCTTTTCGGCGCCAGGCGAGAAAAGCGGGACTTGTCGGGCCCACGTTCCGCGAACTGGAACGCCGCCACCCGCGGGTTGCGAGCGTGGCGCTGCCAGGTTATCGGAGGCGGCGGCTGGAGCTGGCCGACACGATCGAGCGCCGGGGTAAGGTGGCGTGGTTTGCTGGCTGCTGCCAACTGCTGTTTGAGCCCTTTTTGCAGTTGCGGGTTGCCTTGCGCGAACTCGTCCTGGTAAACGCCCCCCGACAGGCCGGCTGGCATTTCATTCGTGTCCGGTGGGGTGCCATCGCTGAGTTGTTCGAATAGCGGTGCCTCGACGCTTTGTGCATAGAAGTCGTGGGCGATTTTTGTCGCAAAGCCACTCAGTACACCAACTGCGATCAGCGCGACCGCCAAAGATACGGCGACCTTGATGGCCTGTGCGCGTAGCAGGACCATGAACGAATAAACGCTAAAGCTACCGAGCACGAACAGCAGTATGCCGATGTATTGCATCGAGATGCCGGCATTGCTCAGTGAGGCGGCGAGGATGACATCGAAAGCGATCGGCACCGGCAGAGCAAGGCCAAAGGCTGACAGCGCGATCATCATCAGAACCGAGGTCAGGCTCATCTCCGTCGGCAAAATACCAATCAACAGATCCCAGGGGATGAGCACCACGGCGGCGGAGCCCAGCAAACCTGCCAGCAACATGATCGGCACGACGTGCTTGATGATGATCCAGGCTTGCTTGGTCAATGCGACGACCAGCCAGCCGATCGCGGCGGCGGGATCTTTTTCGATGTAGAACTCACCGCCCGTGGCTGCCGCCATGCTCGGGCCAGCAACGTCTTCCAGGGGTTCGCGGGTGACCGCTTCTTCTGGAAAACGACTCACGAGGAACGGCACCACTGCGAAGATTACGAACAGCGCCGCGATGATCTTGATTGTCACGATGTAAACGGGGAACAGCGTAAAAGCCATGCTCAGCACGACGATGTTCATGGTCGGCGAGCTGATCATGGTCGCCAGTGCGGCCTCCATGCGCGCGCCTTGTTTGTACATGCCGTAGCCGATTGGTGCTGCACAATTTACGCACACGCCGAGTGGCGCGCCGATCAGGGCGCCGGATACAGTGGCCGAAAAGCGCCGCGTCAGGTACTGGTCAAGTTCGTCCCGGAGCAGCGGGATCAGGGTCATGAACAGCACGGCAATCATCAGCCCGAAGGTCATGCCCTGCTGATTGGTGTGCAGCCAGTTGAGATACGTAATCACAATGTCGCGCAATGCAGAGTCGGCCATGTCGTGGGCAATCCACGCGTCAAAGCTCAGTCCATCCGCCAGCGAAACGCTGCCGGCCATCATGCTTTTGGTATCTAGCGACGGGTAACGCGAGCTCAACCAGAAGTTGGTCATTACTGCGACAATCAGGAACAACAAGCCCTGCACGCGCCGGTCGTATTTGAGTTTGTTAGGCATACTTCGTGATTTGAATTCGCGCTGTCGTCAACGGTTCAGTTGTGCGTATCTGTGCATCGATGATGCCTGGGACGCAATCGGGCCACAGTCTCCGCCCGACGGCCTGTCGGCATATGCGCGCATTGTACGCGTAGAAGTTAGCTTGCGGTCCAATTCCGCGCTGGGGCGCGAACTAATCACAGTATAATCTCCGACCCAATCCAGCGCGGCCAGCATGCGAGCGGTCCCGCGACGCGCCCTATAGATGCTGTGATTAGTGCCTTTTTGGTCGATATGAACAAGCCCAAAGTCATGTACATTTTGCGCCAATATCCGCAGATATCGGAGACCTATATTCAGACCGAGATCGACGCGGTCAGCGATGATTTCGAGGTCATCGTCATCGCCTTGCAGGACGCGGGCAAGGCCGGCAACACAACCTATGAGCGCCATACGCCTTACCTTGTCATCAACGATCTGAGCCAGCTGTCAAATGCGGTGCGCATGTTCCGGCCACAGCTCTTGCATACACACTGGCTGATCTCGCTACCGCTGGTCTCACGCATTGCGAAAACCTTCAATTTACCCTTCACCGTGCGCGCCCATTCGTTTGACACGCTGTCTGATGACCCGCGTCTCGCGCATTGGTTCGAAAGCGCACCGCGAGTGATGCCTGAAACCAGCCACGATCCGCTCTGTCTAGGCATCCTGGCGTTCCCGTTCTCGCGCGCCTTTCTCAAGTCGAGCGGAACCGACATGACGAAGGTTGTCGAGTGCTACCCATGCATCGATTACAAACGCTTTCACGATAGAACGCCAAATGGCGAGGCAATCATGAATGTCGGCGCCTGCATTCCAAAAAAACGTATGGAGGATTTTCTTGAGCTCGGACAACGCTTGCCCGACCAGCGCTTCAATCTTTACCCCTTGAGCTACGATACCGAGGCCCTGGCTGATAAGAACACTGCCATGGGCTCGCCGGTCACAATCAACTCACCAGTCGAACCCGCGCTGATGCCGGCCGAGTACAAGAAGCATCGCTGGCTGGTCTATACCGCTGACACTCAGATTAGTTCAATCGGTTGGCCGCTGTCGATAGCTGAGGCGCAGGCCTCAGGCGTTGGTGTGCTGTTGCCCGCAGTGCGCCGCGATATCGAGACCTATCTCGCCGGTAGCGGCTATGTCTATCGTTCGCTCGAAGAAGCCTGCGCAATAATCTCCGCACCGGTGCCTGAAGCGATGCGCGACGTCGGTTTCGCGAATGCCAGAAAATCAGACGTGTCCGAGCACAAAAATTTACTCACTGGGCTGTGGTCCCAGGTTGTTGGTTGATGACGCAGTTTGCCGGCACACGAACCATAACGGTGCCGCTGCCTCTCTGTCGGCGGTGGCTTTGACGCGATGGCGAAGATCCTGTTCACATGGGAACTCGGCCAAGGTGTAGGGCATTGTGCGCCCTACGTGCGCCTGATCGCCGGGTTGCAAGAGGCCGGTCACGAGGTCTCGTTTGCGCTGCGCTACCTCGACAAAGCCAATGCTGTGTTCGGCCCGTTGCGCACGCGCATTTATCAGGCACCGTACATTCCACCCCAACATGTCGCCACGATTACGCCGGTCAACAGTTTCGCGAGAATCCTCCACAACAACGGCTATGACAGCGTTGCCCATCTGCTGTCGCTGGTGGATGCGTGGGGCAATTTGATTGATCTCATCGAGCCTGATCTTGTGGTGTTCGATTACAGCCCAACCGCAATGCTCGCCGCGCGCGATCAGCAGATCGCCCGCCTCGCCATAGGCACGGGTTTCCATCTGCCGCCGCGCTGCCAGCCGATGCCGGGTTTCCACGACAAATGGCGTCCAGAGCTGGTCGATCCGCAGCTCCTTACGTTCGAAAACACACTTCTCCAGACCATTAACACTGCGCTCGCCCAACGCGGCATCAGCCAGCTTGACTGCGTAGCGGCGCTGTTCGACGCGACCCCGACTGTGCTGCGCACCGTGCCGGAAATGGATCACTATGGCGCGCGGCCGGACGGGAATTATGTTGGCGTGTTTACTGCGATGGGTGGCGCGCAACCGATCTGGCCCGAAACGTCGGGACCGCGGATATTTGCCTACCTGAAAATGTTTCCCACACTGCCAGAATTGCTTGGACATCTGCGCGAAAGGGACTGTCCGACGCTGATCTACGGCGACAATCTGCCCGCCGAGATCACTCAGAAGTTTGCTTCACCCTCGCTCAATTTCCTGTCTGCGCCGCTCGATTTGAGCGCAGTGGCGGATACGGCGGGCCTTGCTATAGGCAATGGCACGCACGGCACGACTACCGAACTGCTTCTTGCCGGCGTGCCGCAACTCATGCTGCCACTGTATGGCGAGCAGGAAATCGTTGCCAACAACGTGCAGCGTCTTGGCGCCGGTCTGTCGGCACCGAGGCGCCTGCCAAAACCGATGGTGACCAAGTTGCAGGAACTCCTCAGCAACCCGAGCTACCGGGCCGCCGCACGCAGCGTCGCGGAAGTTCACCGCGCACGGGCGGGCGAGTCGCCATCCAGCGCAATGCGCACGTTCATCAATAACGTATTGGCGGCAAAGATCTGAGAAACGGAACCTTCACGTTGCACCGGCGCGTGCATGATTTGCTCGGCTGGCTTAAATCGTCCGAGAGCTCAATCACGCTTGCCGAACGAGACCAGCGACGCCGATAGGCAGTGCATTTAACGTTCAACCAGGTCGCCGAGCGCTTCCAACAATGGGCCGAGGGATGATTCGTAGCGCTTCCAGCGCGCCACTGAGGTCTTGTATATCGGTTGACGCACCTGAGTCACGCTGGCGGTGCGAATCGAGCGTTCGGTCTTGTGGAACTCCAGGCAACCATCCTCCCACTCGAGCCCGCAGTAATCGATCATCGCGCGTGCCTTGGTTTCTGTTTCGGCGACCAGATCTTCGTACTGGATTTCGAACATGGCGCCCGGCGGCAGCACCTTGCGCCAATGGTCCATCAGGCGCGCATAACTGACGTAAAAGCGGCCTTGATCGTGTAGATCGTAACTTTGTCCCTGGCCGTGCCTGAACAGCTTGGTGAGGCCGGAAAGACAGGTGTCGACCGGGTTGCGCCGCACATGAATGATGCGCGCGCGTGGCAGCATGAGATGGATTAGTCCTACGCAGAAAAAGTTGGCCGGCATTTTATCGGTGATGCGTGCGGCCGTCGCGTTGCGTTCGCGCAGCCCGGCAACGTAGCGTGCGCCCATGCTGGCAAGCTCGCGCGCTGACAGGTTTACGATTGAGTCCGGATAGCCGACTGTCGCGCCGGTTAGCGGCGACACGTTGGCCAGCCGCAAGAGGTCGGGTAATTCGCCGGCGCCGTGTGTCTGTGAATGGCTGGCAATGATTTGTTCGGTCAGGGTGGTGCCCGAGCGCGGCATGCCAAGCACAAATACGGGCAGTTGGGAGTCGTCTCCGGTGTCCTGTAAGCGGTCGATAAATGCCTTGTCGAACAGCCCAATCAGGCGCTCTACGTGGCGTTCGTTTTCTTCCGGTCGGTAGGCCAGGCGGGTGCGTTTCAAGCGACAACCTTCCAGATAGTGCTGCATTGCGCGTTCTGAATCACCAATGTCGTCATAGCACTTGCCGAGCGCAAAATGCACGGGCAACCGGCGTGTGACAGCTTCAGGTGCAAGGTCGTCCAGCTCGCTTTCGAAGCTCGTCAGCAAATCGTCGTCTGGGGTGACCTTTTTCAGCTGCACCAGCGCGAGCCGCGCGCCGATTGACTCGGGTTTGACCGCCAGCGCCTGCGCGAGAGTTTCCGCAGCGCCCTTCATATCGCCCATCTCGATCTGCAGATGGCCTTTGGCAATAAAACTGCCGTCGCTGTCGGGCGCCGCCGCCGCGCCGCGATCATAGAACTCCAGGGCGCGCTCGGGGAAACCCATATCGCCGCATAACATGCCGATTTGGGTCAGCGTGGTCGCTCTGTCGGGTTCCAGTCTGAGGGCTTCTTCCAGTGTGCGTTCGGCCTCATCCAGGGCCTGGTTTTCGCGCTGTACCGTGGCCAGGCCGATCAGGGCCTCGACGAAATCGGGACGATGTTTAAGCGCTTCGCGAAATGCAACTTCTGCTCTCTCGAAATTTTCTTCCTGGACGAACATCGTGCCAATGTTGCGGTGTGCTTCAGCATAGTCCGGCTTGAGCTGGACGGCTCGGAACAGAGCTGCGCGAGCTTCTTCAGGGCGCTCGACCTCGTTCAGCATCGCACCCAGGTTATTGAGCGCTTCGAGGTGGTTCGGCTCGGCATCAAGCGCTTTGCGGTACCACGTGATGGCGCCGTCCGCGTCATCCTGCTGCCTCAGAATGCTGCCGATATTGTTCAGCGCCTGGGCGAGCGCCGGATTAAGCGCCAGCGCTTTGCGCTGATGGCGCTCGGCGGCCGCGTAATCTTCGTTGTCATAGCAGGCGACGCCAACGTTGCTATGTGCCGTCGCCGAGTCGGGATCGAGCGCGGCGCCGCGTTCGCCATGTTCGATGGCAAGTTCGAGCTGACCGTCAAGGCGCAGGATTTCGCACAAATTGGTGTGAAAGAGCCCGGTTTCAGATCGCAGGCCGATAGCGTCAGTGACGAGCCTTATGGCCGTGTCCCGCTGTCCGGACTGAAACGCGATAATGCCCATCAAATGCAGGGCCAGTGCGTTTTTGGGCGCAACTTTGAGAATTTCCCGCAGTACGGCCTCGGCTTCGGGCAGCCTCCCCGCAGCCTGGTGGCGCCCGGCAACTTCGATGGCCTCGGGCAGACTTAAGTGGCGCCCGGCGGCGCTGGGTGGTGGATTGAGATCAGGCATATATAAGGCGCGTCGGCAAGCGATGATGGAACCTTATTATGACAGCAAGGATGGTCATTTCGAAGTCGTCGTGCGCGCCACAGCGTGCGCGCGCAGATTTTGTCTTTGCGCAACATTCAGCTCGGCTAGCAGCGCCAGTCGGCGATGCTTCGTCTAAATTATTCAGGAACGCGACTATCTTGATCAATTTTGTAGTTTTTGTGCAATTCGAACGTTGTTCCCTCGCCCATTTTAGGAGTACACTGATCCCGACGAGCCGCCCCTTAGAAACGTATTACGTAAAGCGCTCGCGACGCCCCCATTGAGGCGCGCGTGGCCTAAGCCAAGGACAAGCAGAACATGGTCAATCCTACTTTCACGCGCACAGTTTTGAGTTCCGCCATCGCCATTGCCTGCTACGGTGGTAATGCTTGGGCCGCATGTCCTGGCACGGTAACCGGCACCGAAGCGGGCTGCGCTCTCGGTGGCAATAAGTCCGTCACCATCGACGCCGGCGGAAAGCTTCCATTCATCACGGTTGCGGCACCGGGT
>DBBP01000002.1:216748-315887 GCA_002292285.1 Proteobacteria bacterium UBA981 | reverse complement strand
AAGGTGTGTCTTCATACATTTGGGCTATCGCGCACGAGAGACTGTCGCCGCGTGAGGCGGTAGCGAGTGGAAAATTGCGTATTCGCCTGGCTAGACAGGGGTCCTCCAAGATCTCTACCTCGACCTCTGCCACGAAATGGCTGGTTCACTGAATCCGCAGATCCGCACAATGGGATTTTCCTTAGATGTGATGCGCGGGCTTTCGACTCTTAATGTCGGCGTTGGTCGGCTTGGCCAATTCGAAGCTATTATCGTGAGGATTGGGTTGTGTCGTCGTTGGGCACGAATCTGCGCATGCCATTCGCGAAGGGGCTTTGAGCTTGAAAGCGACTACCGGTCAGTACTTGATTCCGCGTAACAGCGCGGCAAGGTTCGGCGCAATATCTCATGATTAAGCTGGTTGCCCTGGACATAGATGGAACGCTTCTTTCGCCAGACGCAGACGTTGATGCGTTGCCACAAGCACCGATCACAGACGCAGTGCGGGAGCTACATGGCGCTGGCATTGAGGTAGTTCTCGCAACCGGCAGAATGCACCCGGGCGCGGCCTATATCGCTCGTCACCTCAGCATCAGCCAACCATTGATATGCCAGCAGGGGGCATCTGTTCACGCGTTGGACGGCAGCCTGGAATATGGCTGCACCATCGACGCAGACATCGCTTTGGAGGTTTACGACTACGCGGAAACCCACGGTTGGGACCTGGCGTGGTTCGATTCAAAACGCTACCTGGTGACGGCGGACAGTCCGCAGGCCCGGTCCTTCGCTGATTTGTCGCGGGTGACCTTGGAAATACACCCAAAGCCCCACCAGTCAGGTGTGCAAGCGACTGGGATCGACATTATCAGTGACCCAGAACATGCACCAACGATTCATAGACTATTAGAAGCACGCTACGGTGACCGTACTACGTTGCTGGACTTTAGCTCGGTAACTGCCGTGCACGCGCAAAACGCCAGCAAGGGACAAGCTTTGCATCGTTTAACGCAGAGTTTGGGGATATCAAGTGATGAGGTGCTCGCGGTAGGAGACAGTATCAACGACGTCTCTATGCTGAGTTGGGCTGGCCACAGCGCCGCCCCCGCTCATTGCGACATTTATGCGCGAGATACAGCTACGGAAATACTAGCCGGAGACGGCGTGGACGGCGTAGCCGCAAAGCTTAGATCCGTCGTGCCAGACTAAGCATTTGGGGCGCAATCGATCCGTAAGCATCAAGTCCGCGGTTCAGCTCCTCCGAGTGGCATCAATCTCGAAAAGCCAATCTTCCACGACCTACGCCACGCCACGAATCCGGGCTTTTGCTAAACGCCAGAGCGGACACCACTCGGCCGACTGTCGTCTTGCGCGGGTGGCTTCGGGATCCCTCGCCGATAACTGAGACAAAGAGGGTGACTTCCCTAGAAGTATTTATATCGTAAAATATAGCGACTTAAGACATATAAAATCATTATATCGATGATTATTACGATTTATGAGTCAAATTATTTTTCAGAGTATCTCGTAATATGTAACGATATATGTCAATTTTACAGATCAACTCGCAATATATGACGACCATGGAGATAACAGACCTACTTACAGACGATGCCGTATTAGCTGAATTGGGCGTACGAATTGCTGCTCGCCGCCTTGACATGCAGCTAACCCAGGCGGCGGTGGCCCAACAAGCGGGCATCGCCAAACGCACTCTCGAGCGTATGGAGGCGGGGAAAACATCACAGCTGGTCACCTTGATTCGTGTGCTGCGGGTGCTGGACGCCGCAGCAGGGCTCAATAGCCTGATCTCGGAGCCGGGAGCCAGGCCGATGGACCTGCTAAAGCGTAAGGGTAGGGTCCGACAACGGGCTTCAGGTCAACGTCTCGCCAAGGCGACTGGCGAACCATGGCACTGGGATGACGAGCCATGACCTCACTGGCAGAAGTCAGGCTGTGGGGGAGAACCATCGGCGCGGTCGCACTCGACAATGAGCAGGACGTGGCCAGCTTCGAATACGATGCTGCGTTCGCGCAAAGCGGCATTCAAGTTGCACCCATCGCGATGCCCTTGTCTGGCCGTGTGTACCGCTTCCCCGAGCTTTCTCGCACAACTTTTCGTGGCCTGCCCGGCCTGCTCGCGGACTCGCTGCCCGATAAATTCGGCAATGCGCTGATCGATGCCTGGCTGGCGTCGCAGGGGCGGCAGGCGGATTCCTTCAACGCTGTTGAGCGACTTTGCTATTCCGGAGCGCGCGGCATGGGTGCGCTGGAATTCGCTCCCGTCATCGGTCCCGGAGCGAAGCAGGCGACGCGTATTGAGGTCAGCAATTTGGTAGAGCTTGCCTCGGACGTCCTGACCCATCGGAATAACCTGCAGGGGTGTTTTGCGGCTGAGGGCAGAGCAGATGCGCTCACGGATATTCTGCGCGTCGGTACGTCCGCCGGAGGTGCGCGAGCGAAAGCAGTTATCGCATGGAATTCGGCAACCAACGAAGTCCGATCTGGCCAGGTCAAAGCTGACGAAGGATTCGACTACTGGTTGCTGAAATTTGACGGCGTTAGCGACAACAAGGATAAGGAGCTGGCAGATCCGAAAGGCTACGGGCTGATCGAATATGCGTACTGTTTAATGGCACGTGCATGTGGCATCGACATGAACGAATGCCGACTGTTTAACGAGAATGACCGCTCGCATTTCATGACACGCCGCTTCGACCGCCTGGCTGCCGGCGAAAAACTACACATGCAATCACTTTGCGCGCTGGCGCATTACGATTTCAATATGGCAGGCGCGTTTAGCTACGAGCAGGCGTTGCTGGTGTTGCGGCAACTGCAGTTGCCGATGGAGGCCATTGAGCAACTGTTTCGGCGCATGGTGTTTAACATCGTGGCCCGCAATCAGGACGACCACGTGAAAAACATCGCCTTGCTGATGAACAAATCCGGTGAGTGGTCTCTGGCGCCCGCCTTTGATATGACCTACAGCTTTAATCCTGCCGGCGCGTGGACGGCGAGCCATCAAATGACGATGAACGGCAAACGCGACAATTTCACGATGGCGGATTTCAATGCCTGCGCAAAGACGGTTTCGATGAAGCGCGGGCGTGCTACGAAAATCGTTGGGGAAGTCCAGGCGACGGTCTCGAAATGGCGCGCGTTTGCCGACAAGGTTGGCGTGCCTGAAGTGGTGCGCGAAAAAATTCAGGGCACACTAAATTTGTGATGTTATGTATGAAGCCTGGCAAGCATAACGGTGATCGAAATCGAAACTTGGAAATTGCTCGTGCCATCCGTCACGCGCGCGAATCCCGAACACCAGGATCACGCGAGAGCCTGAGTTTCCGTACGTCTCACAAACCAATCGCCGTAAGTTATGACGGAGCCTGATGCGCGCGTTATCAAGGCAAGGGACAAGCTATGAAAACTAACAGAAACTCGTTG
Organism: Proteobacteria bacterium UBA981; assembly: GCA_002292285.1. Taxonomy (GTDB): domain Bacteria; phylum Pseudomonadota; class Gammaproteobacteria; genus UBA981. The sequence goes on along the minus strand of DBBP01000002.1, from coordinate 312,467 downwards.
CCGCGCGAATGCAGACCGCGCCGTTGGCGCAGCCACTGGAATTAACCACTATGCGTTTCATCCACGCCGCTGATCTCCATGTCGACAGTCCCTTGCGTGGCTTGGATCGCTATGACGGCGCACCGGTCGAGCGCATTCGCGGAGCGACCAGGCAGGCGTTGGAGAACCTGGTCGAGTTGGCCATTCAGGAAGATGTTGATTTCGTATTGTTGGCCGGCGACATCTACGACGGTGAATGGCAGGACTTCCATACAGGACAGTTTTTTCGTGGCCAGATGGTGCGTCTTGGGCGCGCCGGTGTCCGCGTGTTTATTGTCCAGGGGAACCACGACGCGCAAAGTGTCATCACGCGGCGACTCATTCCACCCGATAACGTAAAAATATTCTCGAGCCGCGCGGCTGAAACCACCTGCATCGAAAATCTGGGTGTTGCCATTCACGGGAAAAGTTTTCCAAACCGCGCCGTCGATGAAGATTTTGTACCGGAATATCCGGAACCCGTCGCCGGGATGTTCAACATCGGGCTGTTACATACGAGCCTGAATGGTCGCGCGGGACACGATCCGTATGCGCCGACTACGGTCGACATGCTTGAGTCCAAGGGCTACGACTATTGGGCACTCGGACATGTGCATGCCCGCGAGGTGGTGAGCGAGATCCCGCGCATTGTGTACCCGGGAAACCTGCAGGGGCGGCACGCTAACGAGACTGGACCTAAGGGCTGCGAACTGGTCAGCGTGGATGGCAGTAACGTCGCCAGCGAGTTCGTGGCGCTCGATGTGGTGCGCTGGAGTCAGGTACAAATTGACATCGCTGGCGAGGAACGACTGGAAGCGGTCGGCGCTGCTTTTCGTCACGCGATTGAGCAGATCATTTCCGCTGCGCCCGATCAGCTTCACGCCACGCGTGTGACCCTTGTGGGCGCAACGGTATTGCAGGATCTGGAATCCCGCATGCCGGGCACGCTGGCTGCTGCCGTTCAGGCGGCGGCCCAGGACTTGGGCGATGCAGATGTGTGGATTGAGCAGGTGAAGGTCAGGACGTCCGCTCCGGTGGACCGCGGTGCCCAGGCAGAACGCGAAGATGCGATTGGCGAACTCGTGCGTTTGGTTGATGCGATCTGCACCGACGAAGCTGAGCTTTCGCGCTTTGCGAGCGGAGAGTTAGGCAAGCTGCTCGCGGAGTTACCGGCGGAGGTCGGCCAGGAGGACCTTCCCGGGTTGGCCGACGTTGAGGGCCTGCGCGCGCTTTTCCTCGACGCCGAAGCGACCGTCCTCGCGCGCCTCCTTTCGACGCGGGCGCCAGAATGAAAATAGGCCGCCTGATCCTCGAAGCGTTTGGTCCGTTCACGCACGAGACTCTCGATTTCGTCAACACGCCAGCGAACCTACATTTAATCTACGGGCCAAACGAGGCGGGAAAATCTTCCGCCTTGCGCGCAATGACTGATCTTCGATTCGGTATTCCAACCCGCAGTGCTGACAACTTCCTGCATGCCTCGGCAGATCTGCGCATCTCGGCGATATTTATCGATGACGACGGCAACGAGATTGGATTGGTTCGACGAAAGGGTCGTAAGGACACCCTGAGCCGCTTCGATATTAGTGCAGGGCCATATGAATTGACGACGCTCCCGGAACCAGGGCTGGTGCGCGCTCTGACGAGCGGATTGCAACGCCAGGAATTCGAGCTGATGTTCGGTCTTGATCACGAGCGATTAAGAACAGGCGGCAAGAATTTGCTGGAGGGCGAGGGTGAACTCGGATCGGCTCTTTTCGAAGCGAGCGCAGGGACACAAGGTATCGCAGTGCTTCTTGAACAGTTGGACGGCGACGCAAAGCGATATTTCAATCCTCACGCCCGCTCACACAACGCGATTATTAACGGCGCCCGTACTGCCATCGATACGGCACGGCGAGAATTACGCGCCGCGCAAACCAAACCCAACGATTGGCACAAACTCTATCGCGCCCACGAGGAAGCGAAAACCCAGCTCGCCGATGTCAGCGCTGAATTGGAAACACTGCGACGTCGTGCCGTTGAGCTGACTGAGTTGCGGGCAATAGAGCCCCTCGTCAAGCGACTCGACCTTGCCACGGAATCGCTGACACTATTCGCCACCGGTCCCGATCTTCCGGATGGTGCGCGCGAACGCCGCCTGGCGGCGCAACAAGCGTTAACGCGCGCGGGTAAAGACCAGCTCGAAGCTCGCAACGATCTGGAGAGATGCACAGACGCATTAAGGCCCCTGCAAGTCGATCCCGCTTTGCTCGAACACGCAACAGCGGTCGAGCGCCTGGTAGCCGCAGTGGACTCGACTTCAAGGGCCCGAGTTGAGGCGAGGCAGCGGCAAGCACTGGTCAGCGGCACGGAGCAGGACCTAAAGACGAAACTTGCCCGCATTGATCCAGCGCTCACTATGGACGAAATCCTCGCGGCAATGCCCTCTGAGGCGGATAAGCTAAGTCTGGCGCAGCGGCTCGCTACGCTCGACTCTTTGCAGCAACGTGCCAGCGCGTTAGCCGCACAAATGTCATCGCTCGACGAACAGCTCAGCGTGCACGCGAGCGAAAGTGCACCACGTATAGATGACAGCCAGCGTCAACGCGTCGAGCGATCTCTACACCAAGCCCAGGCTTTGGGTAATGTTCGCCAACGACTCAATGACTTCGACCAGCAAATCTCTACGGCTGCAGCGGAAGTACGCCAACGTCTCCCCGAACTTGGGCAAGCGTCGGTTGATGCACTGAAGCGCACGTGCCCCTTGCTGGAGTCGGAAATCGGCCAGGCCAGAGAGGAATTAGCACTGACGCGCAGCGAGATCGACAGACATATCGACACTGAGGAAAAGCTCAAAATCGACCTCGGCGAGCAGCGGCTGCGCGAGCGAAAGCTGGCGGCAAGCGGCGAATTGATTAATGCGGAATCGTTGAAGGCTGCCCGCGAGCACCGCGATGCTGGGTGGACCCTGATCCGTAAGGCTTTCATCGAACTCACCGTAGACCCCGCCGCAGTTGGGCCGACTTTCGATGACAGACACGCGTTGCCCGAGGCATTTGAGATCGCTCAGCGCGAGAGCGACCGACAAGCAGATATGTTGGGCGCGGATGCCGAACGCGCCGCTCTTCTTACTGAATCAATGACTCGAATCGAGCAAATGGAAGCGGCCCTCGAGAAGAGTACGGCGTCGCTGACACAACTACGCGCGCGCTCAGCTGAACTCCAGGGCGAGTGGAAAGCGAAACTGTCGCGCGCAATCTTGCCAGACCTAGAGATCGATGCGCTGGAGGAGTGGCAGACGAAGCGTGCGCGCGTTCTTGAAGTACAAGACCACCTCGATAGTCTTTGCGCGCGCAGGGACGATTCGCTGGAGGCAGCGCGGCTAGTCCTTGAAAAACTACATCAAGCGATGCGTGAGGCTGGTGCACCGACATCGCTGCCAGTGGGCACGGATGCGGATGGCGATCTGGACGCGGCGATGACTCAGGCAGCGCAGTTGATCCGAAGTTCCCTCGAACAAGACGCAACGGATGCGGAACGTGAGAGGAACAGGCAACGGGCGGTTGCCGAACGCGCGAAGTACGCTATTGATTCTGCAAAGGCGACCGATGAGATAGAACAACATTCGCGGGCGCTGGAAAAGTGGCTCGAAAGAATCCGTTTGCGAGGCGATCTCGACATAAGCGAGTTCAAAGCGCGGCTGGCAGAACTCGAGGTCATTGCGAAGGCAGAAGCAAGTTTGTGTGACGAACGGCGACAGCTGGCATCTCACAAGTCGCTGGTGATTGAGTTTGCTGAGCGCGCAGCCGTCCTTGCGACCTTGTTGAATCAGGATGCGCCAGACGACCCGGAAGATTTCGCCGACCGCATGCACCAGCGCCTGCTCGGCGCGCGTGAGGTCGCACAGCAACGTAAAGATTTAATGCGCGACCAACAATCCGCCGAACAACGAATGCGTGTGGCGAAAGAGGAGCAACAAATTCACAGCGCCGACCTCGAGAAATTGTGTCGGGCGGCCGGGGTGGTCGCCGCTCAGGATTTGCCCGACCTCGAGTCCGCATCGATGCAGAAAAAGACCTTGCTCGAGCAAGTGACACAGATTCGCGAACAGATAGCAGAGGTTTCCAATATTGCTGAATCTGAACTTCGCGCGCGCTTGGCAAACCTGGACGCCGCGGCAATTAATACCGCTCTTGAACAAACCCAGTCCAAAGTTGCAATCCAGGAAGACGCGCAAAACTTAGCTCGCCGCGCAGAGGAAGAATCCCGTCACGGGCTTGCCGCCGTTGATGATTCGGGTCTTGCGGCTGCTGCCAGCGAATCAATCGAAGCCGCGGCCGCGCGCTTTCGCGCCGCACTGCGACCATGGGCCCGATTGCGACTTGGACACGCGCTCTTGGCAGCTGCACTGGTGCGCTATCGAGAAAGGGCGCAGGGTCCGATGCTTGCCGCGGCGTCAGAATACTTCGCACTAATCACCGAGAACCGGTATTTGCGCTTACTGAGCGACGATTCGGACGGGAAGCCGATTCTCCGAGCCGTGCAAACCGACGGCACTGAAATCGGTATTGAGGCGATGAGCGAGGGGACCGCCGATCAACTTTATCTCGCCTTACGCTTGGCCGCCCTGAAACTCCGCCGGGATTCCCATCCCGGCCTGCCTCTCGTTCTGGACGATGCGATGATTACTTCGGATGACGCTCGAGCAGCGCGCGTTTTCAAGGCCCTTGATACGTTTGCAGAGAATGGGCAGGTCATGCTTTTCACTCATCATCAACATTTAATAGATATTGCCAAAGAGGCAGTCAGTAAAAACCGTCTGGCCGTGCATACGCTCGGAGTCTGAGCGGTTTCGAGCACGCTGCAAGCTTCGAGCTGAGCTGGTTCGCTTAAGTGAAGTACCCCCGCCGAGGCTGATCGGCTTGGCTAACAAACAGTCACTTGAAATTTGCGCACATCGATCAACAGCGCGGTTTTCGCGTACCTCATTTCGCCCGGTCCAGGGCAGCGTTGACGGTTCCGACCTGAGCTGCAATAAAAGCTAAGCATGGCGCAATCTTTCATGCGGGTCGTGGCCTTTGTATGGTGCGGCGCTCGGGACAAGGAATCGTCAAAAGAGCAACCCAAGCGAGCCGAAAAACCACGTTTCCGGCTTCTGCGCAAGCCTTTGAACGCGTTGACAGTCTCGGCACGCCCCCCTATAGTCGCCCTTCCTAAAAAGTGCGAAAGGGACCTGCACCAAATGCAGCAGGAACTGACTCGCCGAACGAGATTTGAAGAAGTCCGTCAGCGCGCTGGAAGCGGGAGACAAAGTACCCATTCCAGTGAATGCTGGTGGAACAACGGGCGCATTGTGCAAAAACGATGCCCTGGTCCATACCATCGGGAATAAGCCCGGTACGAAGTTAAGCATTTGTACCTGTGGGTTAGGGGAGAAAAGCTTATGAAGGGCATTCGCTATAGCCTGGCGGCGTTTACCATGCGTAACCGCGTGCTGTCGGCAGCAGTCATTTTCGGGATTACGGCGTTTTTTGCCGTTGGCTTAAGTAAAGTCGAACTCCGAACGATTTTCTCGGACCTGTTCCCCAAGAACCACCCCTTCGTCCAGACCTTCCAGGATCACCCTAATTTCGGGAATCCCCTCACCGTCACCATGATGGTGAAGGTCAAGGACGGCACCATCTACAATGCCGAGACGCTGGCGAAAGTCTGGCGCATGACGCGCGACATCGATTTGGCGCCGTCGGTTGACCATGACCAGATCTTGTCGATCACGACAGAAAAAGCGCGCTTTGCAGAGGCGACCCCGTTCGGCATCGATATGAAGCCGCTCATGGAGGACAAGTCCCCCGAGACTGACGCCGAGATCCAGAAATTCATCAGCGCCGTGGACAAAGCCCCCAACGTCCGCACGTTCCTAATCTCTGAAGACGAAACAGCGACCATCATTACCGCGACCTTCATCGAGCACTCACTCGATTATGGTGAAACGTTCAAATACGTACAGGGAATGGTTGAAACCGAACGCGACGCGAATCACGAGGTGTTTGTGGCTGGCCAGCCGATGCTGACTGGTTGGGTCTACAAGTACGAAGTACAGATGCTGTCAATTTTCAGCATCACGGCAACTGCCCTGTTGCTCTCCCTGGTTGTCTACATGCGTAACATCCCGGGCGTAGTTACACCGCTGGCCGTCAGCATCGTGGCTGCAATCTGGGGTTTTGGCTTCGTCGGCTGGTTGGGTGACCCGATCGAGCCGCTGATTATGGTGGTGCCGTTGCTCCTTGTGGCTCGCTCTTTCAGTCATTGCGTGCAATTTATCGAGCGCTATTACGAGATTTACTACGAAATTAAGGACCGCCGCCGCTCTGCCGAAATCGCACTCGGCGTCATGATGGCGCCTGGCACGCTGGGTATTGTGACTGACGCCGCGGGTTTGTTTTTGATCGCTATCGCGCCCATCCCGGTGATGGAACGCTTCGCAGTTTTCTGCGGATTCTGGGCGCTAATCCTGGTTCCGGCCAATCTCTTCCTGACGCCGGTGCTGCTGTCATTCTTCCCTGCGCCTGGCAACGTCGACGTCCTGATTGGTAAGTCGACCGAGAAGTCTTGGCACGACAAGATCATTTCCTTACTGGGCGTGATCGGCAAGGCGTCACACGGTGCTGGCGCGAAAATTACCACACCAATCGTTCTGGCGCTGTTTTTCGGCGGCGGTTATCTGGCCCTCCAAATTGAGGTCGGCAACCCCGTTGAAGGAAGCAATCTTCTTAAAGAGTCTTCCGAGTTCAACACCGCCGTCCGCGCTGTAAATTCGCATTTTCCGGGCTTAATGACGCTCGAGATCGTGTTTGAAGCCAAGGACCAAAAGGCACGAATTCTGAATGGCTCGCCTGACGCAATTGGCACGATGATTCAATTGCAGCGCTACCTTGAGATTCAGGAGCCACCGCCCGAAGCGACGCTGTCGTTCAGCGACTATTTGCCTGAGGCCAATCGGTTGTTCTCCGGCGGTAACCCGAAATGGGCGCCGATTAACCAGGACGTTGCTTCAATCAACGCTGCGGTTAACGCGCTGATGGTGGGTTCCAGTCCCAAAGCGTACTCACACGTGACCGACTTTACGTTGTCGAACGGTACCGTCTCCCTTTGGTACAAAGACAATAAGCAAGATACCGTTGATACGGCGCTCGAACAGACACGTGCCGGTCTCGACGTTATCGGTATTGATCACGACGAGTATCGCGTGCGGTTGGGAACTGGCGCGATTGCGTTACAACAATCAGTCAACGACACCGTCGATACCTATCAGTGGTACATCCTCGGTTTCCTGAACCTGGTCATCCTGGTCACGTGCAGTTGGGCCTACCGATCTATCGCGGCCGGCATTCTGCTGCTTATTCCGGTGAACTTTTCCAACATGCTGCTGGGGTCCGTGATGGTGCTGATGGGCATTGGGCTAGACGTAAACAGTCTCCCGATTGCGGCAATTGGCATTGGTGTGGGAATCGACTACGGCATTTATTTGCTCAGCCGGATTTGCGAGGAGTTCCGCGATAACCAGCATCACGGCGAGGCCATTCAGGCTGCGGTGACAACGACGGGTAAGGCGATCTTCTTTACGGCGACAATCGTACTTATCGGCATCCTGCCGTGGTACTTCATGTCGGAACTGAAGTTCCTTGCCGATATGGGCCTCCTGCTGGTCATGATCATGCTCATTAATATGGTTATTGCCCTGGTGGTACTGCCGTTACTGGTCTATTTGTTCAAGCCTTCGTTTATCGAGCGCGAACATTTGATCATCTCGGAAAACATCGATCTTTCCGAATTAACCGGCGGCCAAGAAGCGGCCCAACAATCCTGAACATTGTGAGATATTCGAGTTCCATGACAATGAAGAAATATATCAATAGTGGTCGTGCCGGTAGCCTGTTCGCGACCTTACTCTTTTGCCTGGTTTCACTGGGTTCTGCGCAGGCGCAGGAGGCTTCGGCCGACGATGCGATCGAGGTTGTCCGCGAGGGCATTGCGCACGACGCGCTTTATGCCATCGAAATCTCCGGCGAAAGCGGTTTCGCCGTCGGTGCATTCGGGCTCATGCTTGAAACTGCCGACGGTGGGAACAGCTGGACTCTTGTTGAGCCGAAAACGCAACTTTCGTTGTTGGGCATCGCCCGCGGCGGCGACAAGCACGTCGTTGTAGGGCAGCAAGGCGTGGTCCTGACTCGTGCCGGCGGTGGCGACTGGGAAGCGACTGACAGCGGACTGACTCAACGTTTGCTGAATGTCGGTATGAATTCATCGGGCATGGCGGTTGCGGTCGGCGAGTTCGGCTTCGCAGCAGTCTCGATGGATGCCGGGCACACCTGGAAGCCCATCGTAGTTGACTGGGAACAGTACAACGAAGAGGGTTACGAGCCGCATCTTTACGACGCTACCGTTGCCGAGGACGGCACACTGATGATCGCAGGCGAGTTTGGATTGATTCTGCGCTCGACTGATGGCGGGGCGACACTCGAAAAGGCTGCCGAAGGCGACGAATCAATATTCGACATTGATATCGCCAGAGACGGTTCCAACACGGGTTACGCGGTTGGCCAGGAAGGGCTTGTTCTCAAAACCCTCGACGCAGGAGTCACCTGGCAACGTGTCGATGCGGATACAAAGGCGAATCTGCTTGGTGTGTGGTCTGGAAATGGCGAAGTCGTCATCTCTGGTATTCGTGAGATGTTACGCTCCAGCGATGATGGCGGCTCGTTCAGCAAAACAGTTGACATAAAAATCGGCCGTACCTGGTACCAGGGCATCGCGGCTGGCGTGTCTGAGACACAATCAGGCGCGAAAGGGTTTCTGCGTGAGCAAAGTGTGTATGTCGTCGGACATCGCGCCACCATCGCGCGAGTCGTAAAATAGGACTGTGCCGAAGCCCCGCCAGGGGCCGATAGCGTACGCTCTAAAGACCGGCCTTGTGCCGGTCTTTTCGTATCAAGGCCCCCGGTTCCTTCTGTGGTAATAGTCAGACAGATTCTCGTTGTCGCGGAATAACCACAAATAGATAAAAAAAAACTGCTATTTACCAACGATCAGACTAAAAAGCCGTTGACATGGCCCCTCAAATCAGCGGTAATGTGGCCACTACCGGGCCTGCCGGTGGTACAACATTGAAATGTGCCAGACATACAACACTTAGATTGCAGCCTGTGTACTACTGGGGTTAGGTCAAGAATCATGAATATAAAGAGGAGAGCGGGAGTGATGAAGCACACAATCGCGCGAATTCTTATGACAGGGGCTGCGGCAAGCAGCGTTCTGTTCGCGGGTGCAGCCTCGGCGATCGACTGGAATATTACCGGTTTCGTTCGTCAGGAAATTGCCGTAAGTCTTGGGGGCGAGAACCCGAATAACAGCGGCGGCAACCCTTGGAACAATCGAGTTACGCCACAGATGACGCACGCTGGATTCGGCGACGGGTCAAACAGCACCGCTCCGACATCGGTCTACGTGGACGAACGTGGCAATGTTGGTGGTCTTTTTAGCCCCTCAGACGGTTCACCGCTAGGTGCAGGCGCAAACACAAGCGCCGCGAGGGATTGCCAATACAACTTGAATCGCGCCATCGCGGCCAACAATCCAGGATTCGGTCCGCAGACATTGGGCGTCCCGTCGGCGGCGACCTTTCCGCGTGCCGGCTTCGACGGATGTCCAGGAGTAGGATTCGGTGAATTCGTGCCAACCGACGGCTCACCGAACCGCGACGAAAACCAGAACTTCAACGTCTTCAACAGCCGTCTCGAAATTGACGTGCAAGCGAAGATCAGCAGAGAGTTTTCTGCTTACATGAAGTTTCGCGCTTATTACGATGCCACCAGCCAGTTCTACGATGGTGACACCGGCGATCACTTCGGCAGCCAGAACATCTGGGGCAGCCGCGGCACGTTGACAGAGCTGAACAGCAACTCCGTCAGCCTTGACCTTCCTGCGTTTTACCTCGACTGGAACCGCGGTCCGCTATGGATTCGCGCTGGTAACCAGACTATCGCTTGGGGCGAAGCTTATTTCTTCCGCACCATGGACGTGGCCAATGGTCTCGACCTGCGCCGTCACCTGACCCTCGGGCCAGGTGCTGAGGAATACCAGGACCAACGTATCGCCTCACCAGGTATCCGCGTTAGCTATACGTTCAATAACGGCTGGGAAATTGACGCATTCGTGCAGATGTTTTCACCAACCATCTTGCCGGGTCAGAACACGCCCTATAACTTGGTTGCTATGTCAGGCGGCCGTTTAGATGACTCCTCAGGTTTCGATGACGCCGAAGGAGCACTGAACTACGGTGCCCGTATAACCATGCCGTTAACCGATGCGTTGACAGCGACAGTCGCTGTTGTCAATCGTCGCAACCCGGATGGTGTGTTTGCCAGCGTTGATGCGCCGACCGTACACAACGGTCACGCAAACACCGGTTGTGTAAACTTGCATAACGACACTTTGAGTGTGGTGAATAACTTTTTCGGTGGCGGCGGAACGCTAGCGGGAACCCAAACCGCACTAGGCGGTCTCGGTTCAACTGGCCGGGGCGTGAAACTGTTCCCGACCTTGGACACCAACGCTCGCAACCAGGAAAACGGTTGCGGTTCGGCGTTCGCACCGGATGAGAACGGCACCCCGTCTTTGGGCTACTGGCCGGCTATCCAAAAAGCACGTCTGGATAACTCTGAGTACCTGCAGCACGTGATTAACGACTTCCCGGCAGCAGAATGGGCAGTACGTGACATCTTCGGCTTCGGTAACGAAGAAAACTTCGCGGATACGATGCGTACGGTAGAAGGGTTCCGTTCCTCTTTCGGACCTTTCATCCAATGGGTAGGGCGTCAGTTCAAGCGTGAAACCATCTTCATGGTCGGTGGTAACTACATCATCACCATGGACGACCAGGACTCGATCTTCGACCAGATGATCGTTCGTGGTGAAGTTTCCATCACGCCGAACAAGCGCATCACCAACGACCTGCATTACGATTTCACTGAAGTAGATGACGTTGTATCAGCCTTGATTCTCGAGAAATACCACCGTATTTCCGATGCTTTCCCGGCAACCTACTTCGTTGCACAGTGGATGCACCGTACGTCGACTGACCTATTCGGTCGTGACCTTGACAACAACGACGTTGCTGGTATCAGTGATTTCATCGACCCGGTCACCGGTAGCTTCACCGCTGCGGCGTTTGACCCCGAGGCTACCAAGCCCCGTGGTACCTCAAATGCCAACTACGTGGTGTTCGCCTTCCAACAGCCTTTCCCCAACCTGATTTGGCGTTTCGATTTCGCCATCCTGGTTGACGTGGCAGGTGGTTACCTGGTTCAGCCTGGCCTCCGGTATCGTCCGGCAGCCAACTGGCAGTGGGATTTGTATGCCAACATCATCGAATCTCCCGGTGGCGACAACGACACCATCACCGAGACAATCGATTTCGCAGACGAAGTGTTCATGCGCCTGACCTACTTCTTCTAGAGAATCGACAAAGTGCTTCAAGAGCCGGCCTTGCGCCGGCTCTTTTTTTTGTGCCCATCGAAATCGAAACGAATCGTTAAAGATACTTCTAGTACACATAAAAGCCTTTTGTTTCGGTTATCCTGTGCGCCCTAGTTAGCCCAACCAGAGCCTAGCCAAATTATGGAATCGACATCTGACGCTGGCCTTTTCTCGGAAGTTATTTCCGGTGCCACAACATTGCTTCAACTCGGCGGCCCAGTCGTCGGTATCCTGCTGCTTTCCTCGGTATTGGGGTTAGCGCTCGCGCTGGTGAAATTCATCCAGTTCTCAGGAGCTGGAAACGCGACCATCAAGCGGCTCGATGTTGCCATCGACCATTGGTTGGCAGGCGAGAAAGATAAGGCCACCGGAATCCTCACCGGATCACGCTTGGCGATTGCAAAAGATTTAAAGTTTGGCCTTGAGCAACGCTCTGTAATGGACGCAGACTTACTGCACGATGAGCTGCTGCGACGGGCGTCTGGCTTTCTGCGCGCCTACTCAAGAAACATGCGACCGCTAGAGCTAATCTATTACCTTGCACCGGTATTGGGGTTGCTCGGTACCGTCCTTGGCATGATCGATGCGTTTCGAGGTTTAGCCGTTAGTGCTGGTGCCGCTGGCGAATCATCAGCGCTCGCAAGCGGTATATGGGAAGCCTTGCTAACCACGGCCGTAGGCCTGTCTATCGCTATACCGTTTGCGGTGATGCACGCACTGTTGGAAGCGCGCTTGGAAGGTCTTGCCGACCAGGTAACAGATTTGGTGACACGTATATTGACGATGTCCGAAGACGCCTAGGATGGATGCAACAAGACAGGCGCTGATGCCGTCGCGGCGCAATCGCCGCTCCGGTCGGATGTCCCTGACCCCCTTGATTGATTGTGTCTTCATCTTGCTCGTGTTTTTCATGTTGCAGACGAACTTTTTGCGCCCCCGCGCGATTGAGTTTTCGCAATCCGCCGGTAGCAGCAATGCCAGTTCAGATTCGACGATGATCGCCGTGGAGGTCCACGACAATGATTCGATTTGGCTGAACGGCGCGGAAACCAATATGGGCGCGCTCCAGGGTTACGCAGCGGGTATCAAAGAACCTGATAAGACGAGAGTGATGCTTGCGGTGGACCCTGATGTCATTCTTCAGCGGGCTGTCGACATCATGGACCTGTTCAATAACTACAATATCTACAACATCTCACTCGCGGCAGCGCGCCGCTTCGAGTAATCGGACGTAGTTCAGAATGGCTAAGAAAAGAGTTCGACGGGGTTCCGATTTTGAGGCGATGCGAAATCGAATCGTGGGTAAGAAAGAGACTCAGGAAGAAAACGTGATCCCGATGATCAACGTGATTTTTCTACTGCTGATGTACTTCATGATTGCGGGAAATCTCCAGCCGGATTACAACGTCGCCCCGCCTTTCTCGACCCAGGAGGCAGAACCCTCAAAACAACTGGCAACGTTGAGTCTCGCGCCCGACGGCAGCATGCGGTTCGAGAACCGACCAATTACATGGGAGCAGTTGAGCGTCGAGCTTACGAAGTATTCTGCGCACGATAAGTTGAAAATCCACGCAGATGCCAAGGTTGACGCGTTGACGGTATCCAAGGTCATGGAGACGGCATCTAAGGCCGGAATCTTACAGTTCGTGCTGGTGACGCAGCGCCGCGTGGAAGCTGGCTGAGATGCGCTACACCTCCCGACGGCTGATGGTTTGGGTAATGTTGCTGGTCTTTTCCGCCCTGCTGCATGCGGTGGTGTCATGGCGGGTCGGCAAGCAGATTGAACCACTGGAATCATTACCACCTCCCGAGGAGGCGGTGCAGATAGTCATCGATAAGCCGCCCGAAGCGCTCCTGGAAAAACCCAAACCGCCGGAAGAGCAGCTTGAGTTCGAGGAAGAACTTGAGTTTGAACCGCCCGAAATTCTTATCGCGCCGAAAGCGGTTGCACCACCGCCGCCCGACGTCACTGTGGCGATGAAAGCGCAATCAGGTGGATTTCAGGGGATTGAAATACCGGATGGGATGGCCGCAGTACCGCTCAGTGCGGGCTCGGGCATTGGTGGTTTTAAAAGTGGTATTGGTAACGGCCTCGGAGACGGTACGGCGCGTTTTGCAGCTTACATCGCTGGGCTCAGGGCCTCTGGACTTGATGTCGTATTTGCCATAGATGCGACCGGCTCTATGGGCTGGGTGATTGACGAAGTCAAAGATCGAATCGAAGATATCTCGCAGATCGTGCGGTCATTAGTCCCCATCGCGCGTTTCGGTTTCGTTGCCTATCGCGACAAAGACGATCCCGAATTCGTGACCAGAATCCAACCGCTGACCTTTAGTAACGCAAAGCTATTCCGTTTTCTCGCCAATCTGGAGGCCAAAGGCGGCGGCGATTGGTTCGAAGCGGTCGATGTGGGCCTGAGTGACTCCATAGAGAAAACCGGCTGGCGGCTCGGTGCGCGCAAGCTCATCATTCTGATCGGCGACGCACCGATGAAAGAAGACCAGCTCGACAAAGTCGTGCGCATCGTTCAGCGTTTTCGACGCAATGGCGGCACGGTGTCCACCCTTGATGTCAGCGATCAGGCCAATCCGCATCTGCTTGAAGCGAAAGTCGGGCGCAAAGTAGCGCGCGCTATGTATCGCAGTGCGCCTATGCATTCGTTCCTGGTCATCGGGGAGGCCGGACAGGGTGATACTGCAACACTGGACGGCGAACTCAAGCTGACTAAGCGCTTGATCAAACTTATCATGGGCGACCAGTTTGCGAACGAAATGCAAGCCCTGCTGGACGTGCTATGACGATAACCATGACCTTCACCGCTAAGTCCGCACTGCACAAGCGACTGCTTCCACTAGCCATGCTGACATTGCTTTGCTGGACAGCGGGTGCGCATGCGACGGTGGGCTCGGACGCGATCGCCAAAGCGCAGGCGTTCCTCACACAGTTGAGCAACCCTGCACTTGAAGCAAAACAGGTCTATGACATTGCGAACAACATTGGTCCTGTCATCGACGAAGTACGCAATGGCGACGTGGCGACCGCCGACCTTGAAATACTGCGCGGTATCCTCGAGAAGATGCGCGTGCGGACTGAGCAACGGTTGTCCGGGATAGAAGCCGAAACAAACGAGAATGAAGCCTCTTTGGAGCGACTTTATCGCTCGCAAGTCTGGGACGATATGAGTTTCGCCCTGGCAGCCTTTCCCTATTGGCGCGCCTGGGTGGATATCGAAATCGCCCGACGGGTTAAGGACCCTGGGCTTAAAACGCAAGCGTTATTGCCCGCGGAGAAGGGTTTTCGTTCTGCCTCAATGCAGTTGTTTCGTCCCGGACTGGTGTACGGCGGGTGGCTCGGCATGGGCTATGTGGAGAAGGAGAAGGGACGAAATTCGCGGGCCGTTAAAATATTCACCAACCTGGAGGCTGCCCTGGCCTCCGAGCCAGAATCGCCGATCCGCGAGGCGGTACAGCTCGAACTCCGTTTGCTTGAAGCACGCAGTGGCAAGGTCAATACAAATCGACGCGGACGTAAGGTTGATGATGTCGAGGCGCAGATCCTGCGTACGGAGGCATTCGCCCTGCTACAGGACAGCCGTAAATCCGGCGGGCGTCCGCTGGAAGCAGCGGAGCGTTTACGGGCGATTATTGATTCAGGGCGACTCGACCAATCGCTGCTAAGCGACATGATGATTTACGCTCAGGAACTATCGGGTGTGAATGTCGGTGCCTATACCGACCTGGCTGGCGCAGAGTTTGCTCTGAAGTTTGAGCACTACTACAACGCGATGCAGAAATACCAGTCATTCTTCGCCAACGTGGTGCCGCCGCGCGGAATCGATTTGAGTAATTATCAATACCATTACGCAGTCGCGGCGTACAAAGCGGAAATCTATCAACCCGCTATCGATACGCTGGAGAAATTACAGCGTAGAAAAAACTTGCCAGCCGAACTCGACGCAGCCTCAGTCAAGTTGTTGTACGCCGTTTACGCAGCGCGTGAGCAGGCAGGCGGCTCGTCAGCTAATCGCAACGCGCTACGCAAGGCCGCCCAGCGCTTTGTACGCAAAAGCCCGAAGGACGCCGATGCGGACGCTGCTCGGCTTATGATCGCGCAAACTTCCTCGAATGCCTCGACTGCGCTCAAGTCGCTGGGACAGATGTCGGCAGCCTCGAAATCCAAACTCAAAGGGGATGTCGAACGTACGGCCTACCAAATTATCGCGCGTGACTTCAGCAAGACTGTCGCGCGCGGGAAAGCGAAGCATGCATCGTCGCTCGCCCGTCAAGGTATTCTCGCTTTTCAGAAATTACCGAAAGCCGATAAAGCCGAACCGTTTAATTTCGCAGTTTTGCTGCAGATGCGCGCATTGGTCGATGAGTACCCGGAAGATGTGCTCAAGGCCATCGATTTCATCGACAACAAGGAAAACACCAATCTCGACATTCGTCGAGCGCTGATCTGGTCCCGTCTGCAACTCTACGATCGTCTCGGCGATCCCACTAAAGTATCCGCTTATATCGCCACGCTGGTGTCTAAGGGTATTCCCAGTTGGCAAATGGAGTTCCTGTACCCGTTTGTGAACGAGCGAACCGATTTGACTGAACGTATCGACCTGGCACGGGTCCTCCATCCTGCTACGGCTGAACAACCTGACATGGACCGCCGCTTCCGTGCCATGATCATCCGCGATTTACTTGCGACCGACGACGCAGAAACGGCCTACAAGGAATCTCGCGAGTTTACCAAGGCGCATCCCAGTTCGGGCGACGCATGGAAGCTGCTGGCCGAGAGTGCTGAGGGCAACGAGCAGCCTTTTGAGGCCGATCGGGCATGGAGCGTGATCACCGACAAGGCCGTGCCAACCATGAGCATCTGGTGGGAGGGGATGATTAACCGGGTACGCATTCGCACCCATTCGACCCGCCCTGAGGATGCCTGCCCGCTGTTGGAAGAAATCGTGCGCAGCCAGGAGCACATGCCGGCCGATTTGAAAGCCGACTACGAAGCGTCCTCCACGGCTGCCCGCTGCCCCAGCGCAAACGCTGCGTTGTGATTCGCAACGGTTTTCGCCGCTAAGGGCTTATTCCCGGCGGCTGATTCCTTGAGTGACAGTGGCACGTTTTCCTATCTCAAACCGTCCACACCTAAGCGCTCCGGGGGCTTGCGACAACTTCGGTGCCGGCTATCATTCATCTTTAGCTCCGGCTCTACTGCTAAGCTAAGCCAGTTCACCTCCTTATCGACTCGAGTGCTCAGCTACTGGCCGGTACAAACATCCCGGAAACCTCTTACGGCGCGCTGAGCCTTCACGATGCGAGTGTTCTTGCGAATTGATTTTGCACGTAACTCGGCGCGGATACTCTGCCCCTCCGGCATCGTACCGCTTGCGGGCAACGGCGGTGCGGGAGAGCGGTGTGTTGCGCGCGGTACGGAACAAGCTCTACTCTGTGCATTGGCTCGATGCATCGGTCGGATGCAATGCAAGGTAGTGGCCTGGTTTCTATCGACAGAAAGCCCGATTGTGTGTGCATCGATGAATTATTCGAACGATTGTATGTCTGAGTACGAGAGGGGCGGCATTCTTAGTTTGCCGGTCGGCGACCTCGGGAAAAATGGAAAACGGAGATAGCCTCATGTTTCGCATCAGGAAATACACTACGGATTACAGCCGTAGACACTTTATTGAGCAAACCGCAGCGGGGTTTCTAGGCGCCGGTGTGTTAGCGCCAGTGTGGTCGGCCGCGGCCGAGAATGGTGACTTCAGCGCGTCCTATCCTGAGGAGCTGTTGTCGATAGAACAATACACCAAAGGTGCACTGAAGCCAGGCGACTTCATTGACGCAGACAACGTAGACAGTATTCAGGATCTGCTCGATCCGGTGCGCTATTCGCAGATTAAGCAACAAGGGCGCCGCCTCGAACTGGTTAAAGCCTCGACAGAAATAACCAAACTCAGTCCGATGGAGTACATCGAAGCGACCTTCCGCCACAAAGGTATGGCAAGCTTCAACGACGACGGCAACGTCGTCGTTAACGGCGATCAGCCATGGATTGGCGGCAACCCTTTCCCCGAACCAACGACTGCGATGGAGTTGTTTGCGGCCATCACGCTGACGTGGGGACGTCACGATGTGTCGTTCTATCCGGTCAAAACATTCGAGCAGAATTCCGACGGTAAGATTGGTTATCGCTATGAGCTGGCGTGGTGCGAGTTCGCGCCAGTCGGTCGCGTCAGTGTTGAACCGATGCCGTACTGGCCCGGACATGAGGACAAGCTGCGCTACCAATCGGTGTTTTTTACGGTGCCGCAGGACTACAAAGGTTCGTCATTCCTGAATATCTGGCCGTATGACCAGCGCGAATTTCCGGAACTGCTTGGCTATCTTCCGCAGTTCAAGCGCGTGCGAAAGTTCCCAACCAGCCAGCGCTTCGAACCGCTACTGCCAGGTTCGCATTTATACTTTTCGGACACCTGGGCGGCCGGCGACCCCTACCTCACGTGGGGGAATTTCAAAGTCATTGGTCGTGGTCCGTTCCTGGCTGGCCTGACTGAGAACTGGGACTCCAGTGACGAGAACTGGGAAGGCAAAACCCACGGCGGTCCATTGGGCGACACGTTCTGGGACACTCGGGTTGAACTCGTCCCAGAAGCCATCGTGTGTGAGTGCGAGCCGACCGGTTATCCGCGCGCGCCCATTAGTAAGAAGCGTGTGTGGTTCGACGCCCGCACCGGACTGCCGCTCGTTATGGTGACCTATGATCGCAAAGGCGAGATGTTTAAGTCCTTCGATGGTGCTTTTTCGATCTATGACAATCAGGGTAAACAGGTCATGGATGGCAAATATCCCTACTGGTCCTGGACACATGTTCACGCGCACGACGTGCAAAGCGACCACATGTCGCGATTGAAACAGGTCAAGCAGATTAGTGGCGGCTGGGATTGGTGGGTAAATCGCGGTGTAGACGTTTACGACGATTTTCTGACCAAGGCCGCATTACGCCGCCTCGGCACCTAGGAATTCGGGAAACAGACCTGTCCGCGAGCTCGCTGCTTACTGCCTGCGCGCGCCCGCGCGGCTTAGTGTCTCGAGTTCATCCCAGCGCGCCATACTCGTATCGAGGAGCGCGCGCTGGGCCTCGAGCGCTTCCAGCACCGGTGCGGTAACGATGTAGTCTTGCGCGTAGAAATCCGGGCTCGCCATTTGTTGTTCAAGTTCAGCGACGCCGGCTTCGAGCTGTTCGATCCGCGTCGGCAGCTGTTCAAGTTCGTGCTGCAGTTTATAGGTGAGTTTGCTGCGCTCGGTGGGCTCACCGCCAATCGGAGCAGCACGATCGTGGCGAGCGGGTTGTGTTTGTGGCGCGCTGATATTCATGGGTGAATCGCTGGCTGCAAGACGCCGTCCGTGACGTAGCCAATCTGAAAATCCCCCTGGATAGCTGCGCACCACGCCCTGCTCTTCGAAAACCACGGTGCTGGTCACGACATTGTCGAGGAACGCCCGGTCATGGCTAACCACAATCAGCGTGCCCTGATAGTCGGCGAGCTGAGCCTCCAAAACTTCCAGCGTCTCAACATCCAAATCGTTCGTCGGTTCGTCCAGCACGAGCAAATTGCTCGCACGCGTAAACAGCCGAGCGAGAATAACTCGATTGCATTCCCCCCCGGATAAATAGCCGACTGGCGTCATCGCACGCTTGGCAGAAAACAGAAAACCGCGCAGGTACCCGACCACATGGCGGTCCTTGCCGTTAATTGAAATATGGTCGCGACCATCACCGACGATGTGCGCGACGGTTTTGCTGGGATCGAGCTCGCGCCGCATCTGGTCGAAATAACCGATGTCGAGGTTCTCGCCGCGCTTCAGTGACCCCGCCTGAGGTTCGAGTTCGCCGAGCAGTAACTTTAACAACGTACTTTTGCCGACGCCATTGTTGCCGACCAGGCCAATCCGGTCCCCGCGCATGATCTTCAGCGACAGACCATCAATGACTTTTTGCTCGCCGTAGGCATAAACGATATTGCGCGCTTGAATGACTCGTCGTGACGACTGCTCGGCGTCCTGCAGCACAATTCTGGCACGACCTTCCGGCTTGATCCGCTCACCATACTCCTGGCGCATTTTCTCAAGCGCACGTACCCGTCCTTCGTTACGTGTACGCCGTGCCTTTATGCCCTGACGTACCCAGGTTTCCTCTTCGGCGAGCTTCTTGTCAAAAAGGGCATTGTGGCGGGCCTCGTCTTCGAGAGTCTGGTTCTTGAGCTTGAGGTAATTGCGGTAGTCGCCCGGCCAGCTTTGCAGTTTGCCGCGATCTATATCGACGATGCGGGTCGCCAATGACTGCAAAAATGCCCGGTCGTGGGTAATGAATATGATGCTGCCGCTAAATGCACGGACACGTGATTCCAACCACTCGATAGCTTCGATGTCGAGATGATTGGTTGGCTCATCAAGCAACAGCACGTCGGGGTTGCTGACTAACGCGCGAGCGAGACTGGCGCGCCGCTGCCAGCCGCCGGACAGCTCACCGAGGCGGCGGTCCGGCGGTAGCTCCAGTGCTGTATTGATAGCTGCAATTTGGTTGTCTGTATCCCAACCGCCGTGGACCTCGATATTGCGTTGCAGTTGTTCGACTGCGCGCAGGCCACGTTCGTCGAGCGGCTGGCTGGTGAGTTGGCGATATTCGTCGATGAGCCCGCGGTGCTCGGCAAGCCCTCCGCCAACGAACTGCTCTACGGTGATGTCTAGTTGATCCGGCAGGGCCTGTTCGAGTTCGCTAATGTGGACATCCGGACGCCGCCGCACTTCGCCGCGGTCAGGCGACATTGCTCCGGTTATCAGACGGAACAGTGTCGACTTACCGGCGCCATTCCGGCCGATCAAGCACACTCGCTCATGCGCCTCGAGGACGAAATCGGTATCGCGAAAAACGACTTGTTCGCCGAACTCCAGTCCGACGTCACTCAGAGTAAGCAGCGCCATCAGGAACAGAACACTGGAAGGGGGGACTGCTCTAGGCTGCCCTGAAGCAGGGCCGAGTACCGCTCACACGACGAATTCGCCGTCGAAAATAACCTTGCGCCAGCGAATAATTTCCACGCGCTCAAAAAGGCCCGCCAACTTGTAGGGGTCGTTGGCGGCGAATCGCTCTGCCGCCTCTCGCCGGTCAAAATCGACGATGATGATGCCGCCGCCACAGGCGTTATCAGTTTCATCGAGAAAGCCGCCAGCCGCGAGAACGTGGGCGGTGTGTCGCTGCATGTAGGCCAGATGATCGGCACGCATGGCCGCGCGCAGCTCAGCGCTGTCTGGCTTATCGTACATGCGGATGAGATAGGCCATTGCAATGGGCCAGCGCGATTCGTCGCGCGCTTACTGTTCAGCAGGATCCCCGACCACGTACGCCCGTTCGATGAAGACCGAATCTTTGGGGACGTCCTTCATACCGTTCGAGAAACCAGTCGCGACGTTGCCGATGTCATCGACCACGACCAGGCCTTCCACCACCCGACCGAAAACGGCATAGCCCCAGCCGCGAGAATTCTTGCCGGTGTGATTGAGGAAGTCATTGTCTTTCAGGTTGATAAAGAACTGCGCTGTTGCACTATGCGGATCCGAGGTACGCGCCATGGCCACGGTGCCGTAGTCGTTTTTGCGGCCGTTGTCGGCTTCGTTGGCGATGGGATCAGCGGTTTTCTTGCGAGCCATGCCTTCGTCAAATCCACCACCCTGAACCATGAAATCAGCAATCACCCGGTGAAATATCGTGCCCTCATAAAAGCCGCTGCGAACATAGGCGAGGAAATTTTCCGTGCTTTTCGGCGCGTCGTTTGCGAACAGCTCAAGCTTGATGGCGCCGTGATTGGTCTCCAGAATAACTTGCGTTCGAGCGACGGGCGCGGCTTGCTCGTCAGCCGCGGAACAGCCTGCGGTAAGCCCGAAAACAAGTGCCAAAGACATCAATAAACGCAGCATATTTGAAAACTCCCAAGCCTCTTGGTGGCCTCGATAACAGAAAGGAAAATAATAGAACGCGCGTTCAGATCAGGCAGACGCGCGGGTAAACGTATAGCGTGTTGAGTCGGACAGTTGCTCATTGTAGCGATAGCCTTCAAGGTCAAAATCGCGCAACGCTGCGGGTTTGCGAATACGGTTTTGAATGATGTAGCGAGCCATCAAGCCGCGCGCCTTTTTGGCAAAAAAACTTAACACCCGGTAATCGTCGCCACGTTGCTCCTTGAATACGGGCTGGATGACTTGAGGTTCAAGTTGCTGCAGCTTAACCACCTTGAAGTACTCGTTCGACGCCAGATTGATCAAATATCTGGTCTTTATCGAGCGCGCTTGTTCGTTCAGAGCTTCGGTCGGTGCGTCCCCCCAAAAGTCGTACAAATCGCGGCCCCGTGGATGTTTGACCGAGGTGCCCATTTCCAGGCGATAGGCTTGCATACGATCGAGCGGGCGCAGCACACCGTACAAGCCGGAGAGGATTCTTAAGTGCCGCTGCGCAAAGGTGAGATCGGTCGAATCAAGCGAGCGCGCATCGAGACCAGTGTAGACATCACCCATGAAGGCCAGCAGTGCCTGGCGCGAATTCGTCGGCGTGTGTGCTTTTTCCCAATTCTGGAAGCGCGCGTGGTTTAGTTCAGCGAGATTTTCGCTGATGCCCATGAGCGCGCGTAGCTGCGCGGGTTTCTTTTTCCGCATTAAAGCGATGAGCTGATCAGATTCAGCGAGAAAGTCCGCTTCGGTGTGCCTGACGGTGCGCACCCGAGATTCGTAATCGAGCGTCTTTGCAGGAGAAATAACAAGCAGCATGGCGCGCAATCAATGTGATGAGGCAACGCGTATTGTCGTGATTTTGCCGCTGGATGTGAAGTAGCGCGGCGCTCTGATTGGCCCACGAAAGCTACTTCGGCAGGCTGACTGAGGGCTCGCGGGGGATATTTCGGCAAGGATCCCGGTGGGCGCTTACCACTGAGCAGGAATGATGAACATCGCAGCACTACAGACCACGAAACAGACCGCTGCAACCATGAACGTATACCCCACAATGTCGCCAAACCGGAGCCGTGTGACGGCGAGAATGGGGATCGCGAAAAAGGGCTGAATGAGATTGGTCGTTGAATCGCCGTAAGCATAGGCGAGTAGCACGGTAACCACGGAGACATCGAGTTGCTCGCCCGCCGGGATGAGGAAGGGGGCTTCAATCATCCATTTCGACCCGGCTGAGGGTACGAATAGATTCATAACCCCGGAATAGACGTAAACCACCCACGGATAGGTTTGGGTGGTCGCCACTTTGGCGAACAGCTGGCCAAGCCAGGTACCCAGGTCGGTATTTTGCAGGAGACCGAAAATACCGGCATAGAAAGGGAACTGCACGATGATGCCCCAGGCCGAATCAACGCCATTGCGGCAGGCGCGCAGAAAAGAAGGCGCACTACCGTGCAGAACAAGCGCCAACACCAGAAACGTAATGTTGTACGCGTTGATAGTCCAACTCGTGCCAAAGCCCTTGGTGACGATGGAATGGCCGAGCGGGTAGGCGAGCAGTACTACGGCCAGCAAAATCCAGCCACGAAACTGGTCGATGTAATCCGCCGGCACTCGTGGCGCGGGATCTTCCTCGGGCGGCGACGGCATAATCGCCTCGACTTGTTCTGGCGTCAGCGTGCGCACGTTCTCGCGTGGATGCAGCAAACAGGTTGCCAACAGCCCAGTCGCTCCGATGACAACAAGAAACACGATGTTGAAGTGGTTATAGAGAGTCTCGGTGACAGGGTACAGCCGGTCCACCACGGCAATACCTTTGGACGGGTCGAGCAACGGATTACCAGGCGTGGCGAGAATCAGCGGCGCTGAGCCCGATAGCCCGCCGTGCCAAACCGTGCCGAGGCCCAGGTAAGACGCGCAAATCAGTACCCGTACATCAACGTTCGGATTACGTCGCAGGACAAACGGCGTGAATAGTGCACACGACACCAGGCACACGGCCCAATTCAGGTAGCCCATGAAAATGGAGAATGTTCCGGCCAGTACCAGCGCCTGTAACGGGCGCGACGGGTCTGGCAAGGACGCCAACCAGTTGAAGAGTCGATAGACCGGGCGTGAGGCCACACACGCGTGAGCCGCAACCATCGCAATCGTGAACTGCATCGCCAGACCGAGTAAGTTCCACACGCCGTTGCCCCAGGCCAGCACCGTCTCCTCGACGCTCGCACCGGCCCCGACAATACACAGCACACAGGCGACCAGGGTCAGCATCATACTGACCACCCAGGCGTCCGGCACCCAACGCTCGGTGACTGTGGACAATGCGGCACCGAGGCGGCGAAACTGGTCCAGCATGGGTAATTACTCAGGTGGCGACGGCGTCGGGGGCGCTATTCTTGCGTTCCTCGCCAGGGTTATCAACCGCCGCTCTGGACGTGTCAGGAGATGGTAGGAGGTCGCTCGAAATGCACCATGGCGTGCTCACGCCAGCATGCGGTTTTGTCCGTTCTTCGGGACCTGCTGAGCGCGACGCCGGCGTCGCGACTGCAACACGGGTCCGACCCTGCGTTTTAACCGACTACTCTTCCTGCACCGCACGCAAGTAAGCCATCACTGTGATGACTCTGGCGTTGGCCCCCGCACTACCGTGACCGTCTTCCCGCCACCGTCTCCCCCAAATCGGCATCTCACCGGTTCCGTGAGCGCCAGGCATGTTGATGCCTGCCAAGGTACGACGTACCTGCGCCGCAGGGAACTCGCCGCCATTCAGGCGCGATAATGTCGTCAGATCCGGGGGCGGCACCCGCAACATCGAAGTAAACGCACCGCGCCCTTTGGCGTCGCTGCCATGACAAACGGCGCAATCCTCCAAAAAAGCAGCCTTGCCGCTGTTCTGCGATTCGGCAAGAGACAGGTGCGAGCCCGAGATCAGAGCCGCACTTACGATCAAATACGCAACACGCCTAAAGAGAACCATGTCGTAGCCAACCTCAATTTTGAGCAGTTGGACTAAGTATAGACTGCCGTCACGTGGACGTTTCTTAGCGGCAACACCCTGCGGCCCGCGCCGCCACGGCTGTGTCGGGCGAGAGCAACTGACGTATCGGCAGTCCCGGCATCGAAGCAGTGACACCCAGCAGGGCACACGCGCTGTGCGAAAGTTCGGATACGCACTAAAATGGCGTCCTCACCAGCGCCCTTGAGGAACAAATGAGAAATTCCCCGGCCGCACGTACCCTGTTGACCGCGCCGCAGCTTGATCTTGTTCGAGCAAGCTCGGACGTACGCGGCGTCTGGCTGGTCGCCCACGCCTGGCTGGTGATTGGGGGTGCAGGCGCGCTATTCAGCTATTTTCCGAACATCGCCACTTATCTGCTTGCAGTGATGTTGATTGGCAGTCGCCAGCTGGGCCTGCTGATTCTTATGCACGACGGCGCGCACGGTGTGCTGTGCAGAACAGCGTGGCTGAATCGCGCCCTCAGCCAGTTCGCTTGTGCATTTCCAACACTCTCCGACACGGATGTCTATCGTAGGTATCACCTGCCGCACCACGTGCGCACGCAACGCGAAGACGATCCAGATCTGGTGCTAACCGGACACTACCCGATCACGCGCGCCAGTTTGCGTCGCAAACTATGGCGAGATATCAGCGGGCAGACTGGAGTTTCGCAACGTAAAGCACAATTCCTTCAGGCTTGTGGTAATTCCGCTTGGTCATTGACCAAGCGCGTAGCGCACTATCGGCGCGAATTCGGCGCGCAGACCGCGGCGCAGCTTGTTCTTGCGCTGGCCTGCTTTGCGGCTGGGCAGGGCTGGCTCTATCTTGCACTGTGGGTCGTGCCGCTGCTCACGTGGCAGCAGTTGGTCCTGCGCGTACGCAATATTGCCGAGCACGCGGTTGTGCGCGCAGCCGAAGATCCGTTCGGTAACGCTCGCACAACACTGGTCAACCTGGTGGAAAGAATATTCGTTGCACCCTATTGGGTGAACTATCACCTCGAGCATCACTTGATGATGTGGGTGCCGTGCTACCGCCTGGCTACGTTGCGGCGTTTTCTTGACGAGAATGGGCATAGTGCGAAGATTGAAACAGAACGCGGTTACCTCGCCGTGTTACGCAAAGTTACGATAGATGGACCTGAGTCGGATCGTGGCACGTCGCGCAAACGAGCGAGCGGGACTTTTGCGAGTGGTTTCGAGCCGCGATGAGCAATGCAGATGAGGGCAGGGCAGGTTTCTGATGGCCACTGTGTTGCCGAGCGAATTACTGGCCGACGTCCTCGATACGATGCCGGTAGCCCGACTCGCCGTTATTGATGCAGCAGGTCGACCCGACACCATGCCTATCGTGTTTGCGCGCGTCGGCGACTGGCTGTTTTCTCCGATCGACGGCAAACCGAAAAAGCATCCTCGCCTCGCGCGCCTGGCGCATATCCGTCAGCATCCGCAAGTCACCCTGACGCTCGACCACTACGGCGATGACTGGCAGTCCTTGTGGTGGATTCGACTCGAGGTCGAAGCGCATATTGCTGTCGGGAGTCATGCGTGCTGGGATGAGGCGGTCACGGCGCTCACCGACAAGTACCCGCAGTACCAGACGACACCGCTATTCCTCGGCGAGCCGACCTTAATCGGGCTGGAACGCCAGGCGCTACGTTGGTGGGCTGCAAGCGGCGTTGACGGCGTCGCAAATTGGCTGTCGGGCGGCAAGGCTTAGCGAAAGAAACCGCACCGTTGTGAATTGGCGTTCTTGCTCGGTCAGGCTGCGGAACTGATGAACTGCTCACGCAGCGCCGCGATTTCGTCGAGTACGACTTCAAGTTCGTGCTGGCGTTCTGGCGGTGCGAGGAAAACGAACCCGTCACAGCCGCGTGTTGCGAAATCTTCAAGCACTTCCAGTTCCAGGGGTGCGCCGAACAGCAGCACGGTCATTTCAGCGAAGTCTCGTTCAGCGTCGGCACAGGCGGCTCGCAGATCGGCGATCGGATCGCCAGCGTAGCGATCGTAGATAGGCATCCATCCGTCTGCGTACTCGGCGACGCGCGCCGGGACTTTGCTGGAGTTGGAACCGATATACATCGGCGGTCCACCGTGCTGGAGCGGTTTGGGCAGCATGCACAGCGGCTCGAAATCGACGTACTCACCATGAAATTCGGCCGGGTCGTCGCGCCACAGCGTGCGAATCGCAAGCGCATGCTCGCGCACAACGCGCCAGCGTTCTTTGAACGGCGTGCCATGGTGTTCCATGGCTTCTTTGATCCAGCCACCCGCGATTCCGAAAACGACTCGCCCTTGCGACAAATGGTCGAGCGTCGCGATGGCTTTGGCAGTAATGATGGGGTCCCGTTCCGTTAGCAGACACACGCCGGTACCGAGTTGGATACGCTCGGTGACCGCCGCGCAAGCGGCGAGCGCAGTAATCGAATCGTGCATGCGTGCAAACGGCTGGACCATGTTTTCGCTGTGATAAGAGTTTTTTCGGTGGACGACGGGGACGTGGCTGTTCTCGGCGAAAAACAGCATGTCGAGACCGCGCGTTTCCACTGCGCGTGCCATGTCGACCGGTGCCAAGGTCTGATCAGTGGGCAGCAAACAGACGCCAAAACGCGGCGTACTCATACACCGCGCACCGGATGAAATTCGCGAAAGAATTGTGGCTGCTGGCGCCATAATCGACCGGCACTGAGACCGCCATCGACCACTAGGGCATGACCGGTCACATAACTCGCGCGGTCCGAGGCCAACCACGCAACCGCTTCCGCTATTTCGCTCGGCTCGGCCATGCGTGGCATTGGTTGTTCGTCGACCGCCGCTTCGCGAATTTTCTCGATTCGCTCCAGCCAACGTTCGTCGCGCACACCCGTATGGATGGGTGTTGCGACAGCCCCGGGGCAAATCGCGTTGCAACGCACATTGTCTTCAGCCAATTCGATGGCGACGGATTCAGTGAACTGTACGACCGCCGCTTTGCAAGCGGCATACACATGCGGGGAGTAGCCGGCCCGGATCCCCGCGACACTCGCAATGTTTACAATCGCGCCACTTTTCTGCGCTTGCATCAGCCGCGCCGCGTGCTTGGTGCCGAGCACGACGCTGCGCTGAATAATTTCCTGTGAGAAATCGTACTGGTCGACTGGCAATGTCGCGATAGGACCCAGGACGCCGACAATGGCAGCGTTGTTGACCATGACGTCGAGCCGACCCTGTTCACTCATGACCTGGTCGAGCGCGCGTTCGAAATCTGCTTCGTCGCGCACGTTAACGTTGATGAATGCGGCATTGCCGAGTTCGTCGGCGAGTGCCTGACCCGCCTCGCGCTGAATGTCGGCGATGTAAACGAAATGGTCGTCACTATTGAGCAAGCGTGCAGTCGCTGCACCGATGCCGCTGGCGGCGCCAGTTATAAAGGCTATTTTTTTCATTGGTTCTAAAATCCCTGAACTATAACAATGCTTAACGCCTCGGCTCGCTGGTTTTACAGTAAGGACCTCGCTAACGCGTGTCGTCCGAGTTGGGCGGTTTGGTCGCCGGCTCAGCGCAGCTGCAGTGCTTCGTTGTGCGTTGCAATGTTCCCGTCTACGAACGCCAACAGCTATCGCGTGCTTCTCATTGCGAAGCAGTCCGCTGCCACTCTCGCGTCCCGTGCGGCGCTCAAGCCCTTGTGCGAACAAGCTTGCAGAGCACCTCGTAAAAGGGTTGGCACGAGGTTAACATTTCCGTCCCGGGTGGGCATCTGCATGTGAGCGTGCTGGGTGAACCAATCCGTCACCAACGGCCACTCGGCGAGCCACTGACATGTCTTTGCACTTAAAACTGCTTCTGGTGACCGCGTTCTGGGGCGTGACGCCGACCGTCGGACGGGTACTTGCCCACTACCACGCACCGTTTGTTGTCGTTGCCGGGCGATTTGTTATTGCGGCTATCTTTCTGCTCTGGTTCACCGCCTTGGCGCGTCAGTTCGTACGCATTCCGCGACGCCTGTGGTGGCGCCTGCTGGTACTCGGCGTTAGCGGTATTTATCTGCACAACGGCCTGATGTTTAAAGGTCTCGAGTACACCAGCGCGACGACCGCCTCGATCATTCTGGCGCTCGTTGCGATTCAGGTTGTGATCCTCGATTTTCTTTTCTACCGTCGGCGTCCCGATGGCTTTGCGATGTTGGGTGTCGGGCTGGCTTTTTGCGGCACAGCTTTCGTCATTACCGATGGGCAGTTGTTTGAGATGGCAGAATTCGCTGTGGGTCGCGGCGAAGTGCTGATATTTCTGTCCGGGCTGGCGTGGGCGGTGTACTCGGTAGTGGGGCGCGAAGTGCTGGAAGAGTATCCGCCGCTGGTGATCAGTACTTATGCAACCCTGGTGGGCTTGATATTCCTGCTGCCGGCTCTCGCCCACCAGCCTGAGTTGACCATTGCTGTGTATTCAGATCCGCTGGCGGTTGGCTGCCTGGTGGTACTCGGCTTTCTCGGCACGGCGCTGGGTTTTTTATGGTACTACGAGGCGGTTAGCGAGATGGGTACGGTGGAGACGTCGGTCTATATCAATCTCGTACCGGTGTTTGGCGTGTTATCGGCAGCAGTGTTTCTCGATGAGCAGGTCAACAGCGCGGCACTCGTGGGCGGTGGGATGGTACTCGCCGGCGTCATGCTGGCGAACCGGCCATGGGCAAATTCGCCGAGCGCGGAATCAGATTGAGCGGCGCCGTTCGGAAACGCCCACTACAAGCGGAATGCTGGTCAGCAAGATGGCGATAACGACCAACTCCGACCAGCCAAAGCGTTGGTACACCCAAGCTGACCAACTCACGCCAAACCAGGCACCAAGATAGTAAGCGAGAATATACAGCGCATTCGCGCGTCCCTGGCCACCAGTCAGTTTGCGATTTAGCGCGCCGACGGCAGCCGCGTGAACAGTGAAAAAACCGGCGCAGATTCCAAGCAGCGCGAGAAGTGTGGCGATTAGCGATGGCACCAGCAGTAAGCAGAGCGCGCCAGCGAGGAATAGCGCACCGAGAATAAGCGTGTTGCCATTGCCGAGGCGATTGCTCAACCGGCCCGACGCCGGTGCCATGAACACGCCGGCCAGATAGACCAGGTAAACCGCGGTCGTCTGCTGGCTCGACAAATGAAACGGCGCACTGGCGAGACGATAAGGAAAGGTGTTGAAGACGGGCGAGAAAATCGCCTGGCCGGCTGCTCCGCAGAGGTAGAGTACGACCAGTTCGCGGCGCATTAGCAGACTGGCATAACTCACTTTCGGGCCTGCGCTTGCGCGTGTCGCGGGAATTTCCGGGAGCAGTCTGCTTCCGATCAAACTGGCAGCGAATACCGCGACCGCTGCGCTGATGAATGCGCTGCGCCATTGTCCCGGGTCGTGGATAAAACCGCCCAAAAGACGCCCGCCCATGCCACCCAGTACGGTCGCTGCGACGTAGCTTCCCATGGCGACGTTCAGCTGCTCCGACGGCAGCGTTTTCGCCAGGTAGGCGGCCAGACACGTCGTCAGCGCGGGGATGAACAAGCCTTGCACGAAGCGCGCTGCAATGAGTACGTTGAGGCTGTCAGTGAGGGCGCACACCAGGCCTGCCAATGCGATGGCAGCGCCACCACAGAGCAGCAACGGGCGGATTGAATAGCGATCGCTCAAATAACCGAACGGCAAATTCGCGAGCGAGATTCCCAGCAGCACGGCGGAGACTGTTTGTGCTGCGCGTACTGTGTCCGCGGCGAATTCGGCTTCGAGAATGGGCAGGATGGGTTGGGTGACGTAGATATTGCTGAACGCCGCACACACGACAGCGAATACCACCCACTGCAGTCGTGCCGGAGAATTCACATGCATGGGGGCTACCAGTTCGTTCCAGTGTGGACTCGCACTAACGGCAGTGCACGATTCCGCATTCACTCCCGCTCGCATTCCTTTGGGGGGCTATGCGGTGGAGCCCGCCGTCGTGGCGCGATTGTTGCACCGAAACGCGCGCCCATAACGGCATGCCGGATGCCGTCAGATGCGACTATTCGCCTTCAACGTCATGTTTTGTCGAGCAGATGAGCGGGTCGGTCTGTGGACCGATCAGGCGGGCCCGCCCTGGGCGACTTCAAGGGCTTGTTTGCGTGCAAGCAATTCGGACTCATCGACGAGTGCCTTACTGGCGATTAACTTCTCGGCTGCACTCAGCCACAGCAGGTAGTAGCCGGTGCCATCGTCCTCATCGCCTGCCGCACGAATCTCTCCGCCAAGGGCTTGCGCCCATTCTGTCCAGCTGTAATGCCCCTGCTGATGGAGCGCGAGCACGATGGCGAAGGCTTTTGCTTCCCACGGACTGTTGAACACAAGCTCGCTGCCATCGCCGGGCAGGGCAGCGTCTTGGCCGGCTTGCGCGATCGCTTCGGGAAGGCCCTCGGGAAGTTCGATTCGATCACTCACGGTTGTGGCCTCGGCGGGTTAATTTTCCCAAGCAGGGGATGCTGACTACGGTTTACCTCTCGTGCCTCACTCATGCCGGGACCAGGTAGTCGTCCCACATATCGACATAGACCGAATCGTTACGTGACACTTTCGTGCCCCACAGCTCCTGGGCGCTGAAATAAACGGAGTAACAGTGCTGGGGTTTGTCACCTTTACCGTGGGCGGCGGAGTCAGGGAGCACGAACACACCGTGATCACGATCGATGCAACCCAATTTGTCGCGCACGTAGCGTGGCATGCGCGTATGGGTTGGTGGATTGATGTTCTTCACCACCACCATGTCTCCCTCTTTAAATTTCGCTTTCACCTCGGCATCGACGCGCGCGCTTCGGCCGGTTGTGGTGATTTTCTCAACCGCGCTTGCGAGCACCGATGGGGTACCCGGTTTAGAACCAGCAGCAGCGTGGCCGTTGCGGAGTTCTTCTGTCGTCACCACGCCTTTCTCGAGTGCGAGCATCTCGAACCCGTGCAGCCAATGTTCGAAGTAAGTGGTTTGCAGATAGCTGGCTGGCACCATGCGCTCAATCGCGTGGCGAAATTCGTCGACGCAAAACGGGGCTGCCGCTGACAGTGGGACGAGTAGGGCAAACACGCGTTTTTCCCAATCGTGATGAAAAACCGGTTCGTCCGCCTCTGCGTCCACCGGACCGAAGCCATGCATACCGCCGAGATCATGTATTCCGTTCATAACAACCTCGTCTTAGATTTTCGGCGCCGGAATTAGACTAACGCCGATCATGGCATCGCGCGTCACCAGCGCCGCCAACTGCTCCTCGCTCATACCGTCGGTGCCAGGTGGGCGCTCCGGCAACACCATGTAGCGCAATTCCGCCGTGCTGTCCCATACCCGGACCTCAACGTCGTCGCCGATCTTGAGACCGAATTCCTTTAACACTTTGCGCGGTTCGCTGATCACGCGCGAACGATAGGGGGCGGATTTATACCAAACCGGGGGCAGACCGAGCGTCGGCCACGGGTAGCAGGAGCACAGCGTGCACACCAAAACATTGTGGACCGTTGCGGAATTCTCGACGACCACCATGTCTTCGCCTTCCATGCCGGAAAAACCGAGTTCAGCAATTGCTTTGGTGCCGTCCTCCAGCAAACGCTGGCGGTACTGTTGGTCGCTCCAGGCATGTGCGACAACCTGCGCGCCATTATGTGGCCCGACGCGCGTCTCATAATTTTCGATTAAGGCATCCATTGCTGCAGGGTCAATGAGACCTTTATCCACCAACACAGACTCCAGCGCTTTGACACGCAGTTCGGGGTCGCTCAGAGGGCGGCTGTTAGCATGCTGATGGTCGTGATCATGGTCGTCGTTATGATGATTATCGTCGCCTGCACTCATGTCTGTTGATCCTTAGCTGTTCCAGTTGCTGTTCTGTTCAAACGCGTGGGCGGCGCGCAGTAGCGTGCTTTCATCGAAATGACGCCCGATGAGCATCATGCCAACGGGCAGGCCGTCAGACATGGCGCACGGTACGGTCATGGCCGGATGACTGCTGGCGTCGAAGGGTGCGGTGTTATTCAGCATTTCCAGACCGCGCGCGACAACCTCTTCGCGAGAGCAATCGTGAGGTGGAATTTTAGTCGCTTTCATGGGTAAAGTCGGCATCAGCAGCACGTCATAGTTGCGCAGCGCAGCATCATAAGCGTTGCGCAGCTTCCTTGAGAGATTCTGGCCTTTGGCGTAATACCGACCGTGGTAATTATCTTCCATGTATTGGCCCATCAGCATCACGAGTTTGGTGGTTTCGGACAAGTCGTTCGGTCGCGTGAGCCGCCCCCGCGCAAAGACATCGAGCAGGCCGGTATTGTAATAGCCTTCCCAGTTGGTGCCCATGCTATTGCCCTTGATCATCAGCGCTGCAGCCCCTTCGATCGCAATGGCATTCCAGATGTGGATGCCGTCTAGGTGCATCGGAATCGAGACCTCCTCGACGCTCGCTCCGAGCTTGCCAAAGACCCCGGCAGCGTTACGCACGGCCTCATCAACATCCGCCTCGGACGAGTTG
Source organism: Proteobacteria bacterium UBA981 (assembly GCA_002292285.1). GTDB lineage: Bacteria > Pseudomonadota > Gammaproteobacteria > UBA981. The sequence continues at coordinate 279,453 of DBBP01000002.1, read as the reverse complement.
GCCCATCCAAAGCCTTCGCTCACAATGCCGATGCGTAAATCGGAGACGTCGCCAGTTAGTGCCTTGCTGTAGCGTTCCGTTCTAACATTGCGCTGGCGCGGGTCCATACCATCGTCGCCCGCGATGGCCTCGAGCATGACTGCACAATCGCTGACGTTACTGGTAATGGGGCCGAGATGATCGAGGGTCAGCTCGATCGGAAAAGCGCCGGTATAGGGCACTAGTCCGTGAGTGGGTTTGAGGCCATAAACCCCACACCAACTTGCCGGCATGCGGATTGAACCGCCCTGGTCGCCGCCAATGGCCAGATCGACTTCGCCGCTCGCTACCAGCGCGGCGCTGCCACTCGACGAACCGCCGGTGCTGTGCGCCCGGTTGTGTGGATTGCGCACAGGTCCAGTGTCACTAGTGTGACTGCCGCCCGAAAAACACAGGCTTTCACACACGGACTTGCCGACGATCTCGGCCCCCGCGTCGAGCAGCCGAGTGACCACCGTGGCGTCGATATCCGGCGTATAGCTTTCCAGCACTGCAGTACCGTTCATCATCGGCACCCCAGCGACACACACGTTGTCTTTGACGACCACCGTACGGCCTTTGAGCTTACCGCCACGCGCGCCGGTGATGGCACATTTGTAATACCAGGCGTTAAGGGGGTTCTCTGCAGGCTCCGGGCGGTAACCGGGCGTGCGGGGATACTTCACGGGCGGCTTCGGTTCCACTAATTCGTCAATGCGTTCGTAAGACGCCAAGGTGCCGGTCATCAACCCCTGAAACGATTCGAGATCCTCAACGGATAGTTCCAGTCCGTATTGCTCGGCAATGATTTCAATATCGTCAAGTGTCGGCGGCTTAATCTTCATGCGTACTGTCCCGTAAAGCTGGTTCGGATTGCGTGCTGATGGCATCTTGCCTGCGCCACTCTACACCTTTACCCGGCACCCAGAAAACCACATTTCCCGGCGCTTTATGTCCGCTCGATGTCGCCCCGGCGTTATCGTTGCCGGGACTTGGCGATTCCCGTTAGGCGCTCTGTATTGGGGCGTCATGCGCAGGTCTAGTGGCTGCGGACCGCATTGAAGGCCGAACATCACATACGCAATCCTGCGCACGGTAATGGCGATGTGGCACCCGAGCGTCTCAGCGTCGCTGATTACGCGCTAGCGCCTTTGACGCGCGGTTCGCACTTGCCGGCCGAGGGCGCTTGCGGGCATTTTGGCTATTACCGCTCTGACGACGAGGTGGGTTTCGTCGCTCTACCGAACGCTTACCGCGAGCGGCCCGATCGGGACGCTGCTGACGCTTTGCCGAGGCCTTACGTTCAGCCCGGATGGGGCGCACGGTAGGCGTTGCGCGCGTCGCGGTTGTAGATCGAGCGCGCACGATGGGAGCGCGTGCCGCGCGTTGTGTTGCTCGCGTTGGTCGTATCTGCTCAGGACGGGGCGATGATGATGCTGCTGCGGACAAGCGACGAGAACGTGAACGCGATACCGTCGAATCGCGTGACGTTGTCGCCCTCGCGGCCGACGTCGGGCGGGTCGTCGGTCTGCCGGTAACACTTCTGGTGCGGTTAGCCCGATTTGCCGCCGTGGCGCGGTTTCGGGCGCCGGACCTTTCAATTCTTCGCGTGCTACGCGCGATGCCGGGCACGTTACGCGCGGGGCTAACGGCAGCGCGTGCGACGCCAGCCCGTGATGTTGATCTGCGCGCAGCCGTAGCATTTCGTGTCGAGCTCGAGCCGCGCGGCGCCACGCTTCGAGACGTGTCCGCGCTGCGCCGCTGATCGCTATGATGGCGTCGCGCGAGATTGCGTCGCGCGGTGTTGCGATCATGATGGCGGCGAAAATGCTGCCCGCGATGCGGACGATCGTAGGCATGGCTGTCGTAATGACGATGACCACGTAATCCTAAGCGCCGCTGACTCCAGGCGATACTGAAAAGCGAGCTGACTCCCCAGAAATTGCCGAATCCGGACAGCCGTGCGTTGCTGTGAGGGTAGGCATAGGAAGGGCGGGAACGATAGTAGTACGGGGGCGCTGGCTGGAACTGGTAGGCCAATACAGTTGCAGGTTGGTAGTGGGGCACATAAATCACCGCCGGGTCAGCCGAACGAATGCTAATGTTCTGCGGACCGTTTTCAACAACCTGAAATTTATTGCTGCGCAGATTGCCGGCCTGGTGCGCCTGCCCGCGAAAGGTTCCTATCGCATCGAGAACGTCGGCCTGTTGGGTGATGACTGCTTCGCCAAGCCGTTCCGTCCAGGCCAAGTCACGATCCATCATGGTGATGACTTCAGGATAGTTGAGCAGCGCGACGATCGCATCATCCCAGGCGGCATCCGGTTCGTGTTCCGGGCTGCTTTCCAGAGCAGCGAGATATCTTGCCGCCTGCACGATTGCGAGTGGATCTGTCGAGGCTGGTAATACGATTGCCAGCAGTTCGTCCGGATAGAGCGCAATTGGGGCGACAAGTTCGCCTAGCTGAATGGGATTGAGGTAGCGTGCTGCGCCAGGTTCACCAGGGGCGGCGTAGCGATCTTCAGCACTGACATTGCCGGCAAAAGTCAGCGCAAGCAGCACGACGAGCCATGCGCCACCGCGTAAGTTATCGGAACGGGTTCGAGTGACGGTCATGGAACACTCCTGCCCAGCGCGCCCGGGAAATCCCGGACCTCTGCTGCTGTCGGTTAACACCTTAGACCTACGAGCTGAACCCCTGCTTAACTCACATCCTTGTTGTGTGCGATGCGGTCATGCATTGCAACCCTGCGCCTCTATCTGCCAGCAACAGAGAACAATGAAGTTGAATTCGCGTTCTACTGCTCATTAATCGTCAGACTCGATTGCTCCAGGCGGGGCGAACGGCTAGGATGCGCCCCTCATTGCTAACGGCTGACTGCGGCGGACTAATGCCCCGCCATCAACGTGGACGGCCGTGTTTGTCGCTACCTACTGTCCTCGAGACACCTATCCGCTTGCGACGTTGTCGCAAGTTGCCAGCGACTGCGCTTAAGCCTCAATTGATTGCCAACGTGGCGTCCTCTACGGATGCGAGCGTTGTCTGTGTCCTATTCGCCGTGGCCGTCGTTTTTTTTATCTGTACGCATTGCATTGCCTGCATCGCATATAGCGTCGCGGGCGGTCAGCTAACTGTATTGTCGAGCCTCATTCTAATTTATGACCAAGTTGCTTAATTTCTTCGAATTTCACGCCGGTATGAACTATCGCATCGAGGTTCTTTCTGGCGTGACAGTCGCGCTCGCGCTGATTCCTGAGGCGGTCGCCTTCGCACTCATTGCCGGTCTGTCGCCGTTAACAGGCTTGTACGCCGCTTTCGTTGTCGGACTGGTGGCGAGTATCTTGGGTGGTCGACCCAGTATGATTTCCGGAGCAACCGGCGCGGTCGCGGTCGTACTCGCTGCCCTGGCCATGTCTCACGGTCCGGAGTACGTTTTTGCAGCGGTCGTCATGGCTGGATTGCTCGAGATTGGCGCGGGTTTGCTGCGCCTTGGCAAGGTCATGCGTCTGGTGCCGCACCCGGTTATTTTCGGCTTCGTGAACGGCCTCGCGATCATTATTTTTACCAGCCAGTTCGAGCAGTTCCGGAGTGATTCGGGCGCCTGGCTGACGGGGACCGAGCTGGCTACATTCGCGACGCTGGTGTTAGTTGCGATGACGATTATCTGGCAGCTACCCAGGTTCACCCGTGCCGTACCGGCTTCACTGGTCGCCATTCTCGTGGTGTTCGCACTGGTGATGGTGTTCGGCATCGATACGCGCACGGTCGGTGATATCACCTCTATTCAAGGGGGCTTGCCGCCATTTCATATACCCGCAGTACCGATTAGCCTGGATACGCTAAAAATTATTTTCCCGTATGCCGCTATCGTCGCCGCAGTCGGCTTGATCGAGAGCTTACTGACGCTGAACATCATTGATGAGATCACTGAGACGCGTGGACGCAGCAACAAGGAATGCATCGCGCAGGGTTCAGCTAATGTCTTATCGGGTCTGTTCTCCGGGATGGGTGGTTGCGCGATGTTGGGGCAGAGTCTGATCAACATCTCGTCCGGCGCGCGCGCGCGCTTGTCCGGCATCGTGGCGGCGGTGATGTTGCTGGTATTCATCATGTTCGGCGCACCGTTGATCGAACGGCTACCGATGGCGGCACTGACCGGCGTCATGATTATGGTGGCGGTGGGCACCTTCGAGTGGGCGAGCCTGAAAACTTTCCGGCGCATGCCGCGCTCAGATATCGTTGTGATGGTATTGGTGACACTGGTGACCGCAGTGCTGCATAACCTCGCACTTGCGGTAGTGGTCGGCGTGATTATTTCCGCGTTGGTGTTTGCCTGGGATAATGCGGTGCGCATTCGCGCGCGCAAGCACATCGACGACAACGGCTGGAAGCACTACGAGATCTACGGCCCGCTGTTCTTCGGTTCAACGACCACCTTTGCGGAGAAGTTCGATGTGGGCGGTGACCCGGAGCACGTCGTGATCGATTTCGAGGAAAGCAGGGTCGCAGATATGTCCGCAATCGATGCACTCAACAAAATTACTGAACGCTATGCCAAAGTGGGCAAGAAGGTGCATCTGCGCCATCTTTCAGATGATTGCCGTGCACTGTTAGCCAATGCGGCGGCCATTATTGAAGTTAACTATTACGAAGATCCGTCCTATAAAGTAGTGAGCGACGCGGTGTAGCGCGCGACCGCTGCAAACTCTGCGGCGTGCGCGAGCGCCGCACGCTCACCAAAGCCGAACGATATCTGCGCGCAGTCCGTGTGACGCCATCTCCCGCCTTGGTTGTTATTTCGAAATGGCGCTCGCGTTCGCACCCAACGTTGCGCGTGCCCGTTCACGGACATAGTGTTGAATCGTCTCGACATCCGTTGTCGTCAGGTTGGAAAACTTCGCCATACCGCGCGACATACGCTGGCCTTCAAGTATCACGCCGTCGGCGGCTTCACGATGCATCATGATCGGTGAGCCGCGCAGGTCGGGCGCACCGCCGCCAGCGACGGCGCCGGGTCCATGACACATCACGCAATGTCTGACAAACAGCGTCTTACCTGTTGCGACTTTCTCGGCATCGAGGACAAACGCAGGATCATCGAGCGGTTCGACCATCATCGGTGGGGGTGTTGGTGGAAGATTCGCCGCGCCGTCAAGCGCAAAGACTAGCAAGCGGCGCGGATGCCTGCCGTATTGCCAGCCGTGCTGAGCCCCAATCGAACCACCCATCATGGACAGTCCGCCACCCCAACCGACTGGCAGCGCGATGAATTGACGGCCGTCAATCTCGTAGGTAATCGGTGGCGCGGCGATACCGTGTTTGGCGTCGAACTCCCACAGCTTCTCGCCGTCACTGGCACGATAGGCAATGAACTGACCATCGGCCAGACCCTGAAATACCAGATCCCCGCCGGTCGTCATGGTGCCGGCGTTCCAGATGCCAGGATTGTCGTGCTTCCATGCAACCTGTTGTGTCAACGGATTCCACGCCATCAATCCGCTCGTACCGCTATCGGCTGGTGAATCATCTTCGGCGTACGACACGCCGGTAGATAATTCGTGGCGCTTGGCCTGAAACGTTGTGAGGTTAATCGCCGTGTCATTGTAGTAGCCGGGTACGTCGTGGTACGGGAAGTACATTAATTGGGTGTTCGGGTTCCATGACATCGGTTGCCAGTTGTGAGCGCCGGCCGGCCCTGGCCAAATCAATACCTCACCATCTTCGTAGCGCGAGCCGGCTGTTTCGATAGGCCGGCCAGTTTTCATATCTACGCCGCTCGCCCAAGTGACTTTGGCGAATTTCTCTGCGGACAACAATTTTCCGTTGGCCCGATTGAGGATGTAGAAGAAGCCGTTTTTCGGCGCGTGCATCAGCGTTTTTATAACGCGATCGTTAACTTCCAAATCAACCGAGACGATATCCATTGACGAATTGAAGTCCCAGGTCTCGCCCGGTACGGTCTGGTAATGCCAGCGGTACTTTCCGGTGTCCGCGTCGAGCGCGACGATTGAACACAGGAACAAATTGTCACCACCACCGGGGCTGCGAATCTTCTGATTCCATGGCGAACCGTTGCCGGTACCGATATAGATGTGATTGAAGTCCGGGTCGTAGGTAATCGCATTCCAGGCGTTGCCGCCACCACCATGTTTCCACCATTCACCGTTCCACGTTGCAGCGGCCATACGCTGCGCATTGTCCTCGAAGCCGTCTGCCGGGTTGCCCGGCACCAGATAAAAGCGCCACGCCTGTTCGCCAGTTTCTGCATCGTAAGCTGTCACATAGCCGCGCGCGGGCCCTGTTTCGGTACCGCCGTTGCCGATGATGACTTTGCCATTAAATGCGCGCGGTGCACCGGTTACGTAAAAATGACCGCCCGGCTCGGTGGTTTGCGCCGACCAAATCTCTTTACCGCTTTTGGCGTCGACCGCGATTAAGCGCCCGTCACCGGCGGCGACGTAAATTTTGCCATTCCAGTACGCAACGCCGCGACTCGTACCCCACAGTAGCTTCAGTGTTTCGCCCGCGTGTGCTGGCACTTGCGGGTCGTATTTCCACAACACATCGTGAGTGCGCGCATCGATTGCGGTGACGATACTAAAGCTGGTGGTGACGTAGAGAATCCCGTCCACAGCGAGCGTGGTCGAGACGATTTGCCGCGCGTCCGGCAGTTCCACAGACCACGCGAGACCAAGCTTGGAAATGCTCTCCGCGTTGATCTCGTTAAGCGGTGAATAACGCTGTTCGCTATGGGTGCGGCCGTGCGTGAGCCAATTTTTCCCGCTTTGTTCGTTGTCGAGTTCCGCGGCATTGAACTCGGCGCTCGCGCCAATGGACACAGCAGTCAATAAAACAAATGCGAGGGAGGGAAGGGATGGCTGATAGCGCATGATGGGTTAATTCCAAATCGTTGAGCGTGGGGCGGGCAGTGGGCTGTCCGGTCCTGGCAAGATCCCGGCTGTGCCGGCTCGCTGGTTAACGCGTAGTGGGACTAAGCCTATCAACTACACGCGGTGCACGCACCGAGTAGTTGCCTGCGCGGTTGCCGGGCCCGGGCGCTGATTTGCGTGTACATTTTGCCAGGAACGATGGGGATCAGGAGGTGCTGGAAGCCGCTAGAATCGCCGCCGCACCCGCTCCGCTTCGTTGAACACGATAGCGCGGAAGGCGTCGGTGGCCTGTTCATGAAAGCGCACGCCTTGTTCGTCCAGATCACGGCTGGGGCGTGGTGTCAGGGTAAAGTGGTTGTAGCAGTCTTCACCACGAACGAGTGTCGCGCTATCCCAATCCTTGGCGATTTGACGCGTGGAGGTTGGGATGAAGTGCATGGATAGGCCAATCCGGCGGTCGTGCGAAACATTGGGCGTCGAGGCATGCGCGAGTCGCACATTATGCACGGAGATCTGCCCTGCTTTGAGTTCCATCATGGCCGCTTGCGACTCATCGATGACCGTGGTGATTTCCTGACCGCGCGAAAGCAGATTGTTTTCCTTGAATTCGTCGCTGTGCGGCAAGATGTTGTGCTTGTGACTGCCCGGCAACACACGCATGCAACCGCTATCTATCGTCGCCGGGGAGAGTGCCAACCACGCGGTGACGAAATCGTCGGTGTCGAGGCCAACGTAGCGCTTGTCCTGATGCCAGGAAACGAAAGTGTCGCTGCGCGCCTCTTTGATCCACCAGACTGTGTTCCAGCACAGAATATCTGGTCCAATGATGTCTTCAACGGCATCGAGGATGGCGAGGTGGCGAATCAAGTCGTCAATCCAGGTGTATAGCAGATGCGATTTACTGCGCTCAGCCCCGACTATCGCATGGCCTTGAGCTTCCTCGATGCACTCAAGTCGCGCGCGTAAATCTGCGGCCTCTCGAGCAGTAAATACATCGAGTGGGCTGTAATAACCGTCCTGTTGGTATTGCGACAAGGCAGCCGTGCTCAGGATCTTGCTCAAATTTGCCTACTCATACATCAACGCGTCATCGACGACGATTGTACTAAGAGTATCGAATCGCGAACTATGCCCGTCAACCTCCTACCGGCGGTGTTAGAAGTCGATTTCCACCGCCATTCAGGCCGGGCGCAGATCGAACAATATGGGATCGGTGGAAACCGCGATTTCGTTATCAATGAGTGTGCCGCAGCCGCGGCAAAAGAACTGTCGAAACTCGGCCTTGTCATCGATGAACGCGCCTGGTTCTCCAATCAGCGGGTTCGAGCTGGATACGGCATTGTCTTCACGCAGGCAGTAATCTTTGTAGTTCTCGTTAGCCGGGCCCAGATCTGCCGCGCACTTATTGCACGCCCAATAGCGCCCAGCGCCGTCCTTGCGCATATCAAGACCGCTTGTCGCACTGAACGCGATCTCACCCTCGCGCGCCTGCGGCGCACCACCGTTGACTCGGTCCCTGCGAATCTTTCCTCGCTTCTCGGCCGTAGCCAGCGCGTCCACGCGTCCATCGTTACTAACGACCGCGCCATAAATATCGCGTGCCGCGGCAGCCGTGACGGCGTAGTCGTCCAAATCCTGTTCGATGTCCTCGACGCTACGCTCGAACGGATCGCCGAATCCACCGCCGCCGGTCCAGCGCACGGCGTAGACGTCGCTGGGGTGTTGTTCGAAATTCTCTTCACGAAGTTGTAACACCACCGTGTCCCCTTTCACTTCACTGGCATCTTCGGGCATGGTGCTGGATTTTAGGCGCTCAAACACATCGCTGTTGCGCACGAACGTGTAGGCATTGGTCGCTGATGGGTAGCCGCCCATCATGCCCGATGACGTTGGCACCGCGTTGCCGGAAGACAGGGTGTCCTGTGTGACAGTTTCAGTGTTGTGTGGAATGAAGCACGACTCTGCCGAGAGTCCGCCGCGATATTCTCCTGCACCCCCCGAGTCAGCAAGCTCTTTACGATAGAGAAACAACAACGGAAAACTTTGCTCAGTATGTTCGATGTTCGGCAGCTGACAAATCGGCGTGCGCGACTGTCCTCCGGTATTGATGCCATCGGCAACTGAGAAGGCGCCGATCGCACCGCCGATCGGGTCGACCAGCAAATAGCCATAGCGCTCACCCCATTGGTCGATACCGCGGAAGATAGTCGCGGGCCATTGGCTGGTGCCGCCAATGCACATAATGTCACGGCGCATTTCCTGGTCCGGGTAGATCATTTTCGAAATAACGTTGTAGGCGGGATACAGTGAAATCTCCATCGATTGAATCGGTGCCGTCGAAACCGAGGCAGGGAAATCGGCGCAATTCAGTGTGCCTGGGGTCGGGTCGAAATCAATATGGCGTAGCGCCCCGCCTGGTGCGAAGTATTGATCCCAACACAGCAGCTGATTGGCCGCGACCATGATTGATCCGCGCCAGCCCGAATAGGTCGCGTTCATCGCGCCTTCCTGTGCAGCCGAACCGTCATTGAAAAAAGTCAGTTTGTTGCCTTCCTTGCGCAAGCCGAGGACTACGCGATGCGTGCGGCGATCGCCAGGGCGACAGGCTTCAATGTAAGTGCGGTCGTACCATTCGCCGTCCGGCAAGCGCGACATTTTCTCGAGATAGGCTTTTTCGGAATTATCGACAACGCGTTTCATGACGCCTTTCACGACTTCTGGCCCGTAGCGTTTGATGAGTTCCAGTACCCGCTCGCGGGCCGTTGTGTTGCCGGCAATCTGGGCACGAAAATCGAGCGCCACCAAGTCGGGCTTGCGCGAGGCGCGTAGATAGACCGCCTCAATGTCGCGTCGCACTTCGTAGTTTTCAATGATCTTAAGCGGGGGTAACAAGATGCCTTCTTCATAGACCGACTCGGCCGATGGGCAAAAGCTGCCCGGGGTAATACCGCCAATATCGTATTGGTGCAGGCAGTTGGTTACCCAGCAAAATAGTTCGCCTTTCCAGAACACCGGGCACAACAGCATCACGTCTTGTTGGTGAGCGGCGCCTACCCAGGGGTCGTTGGCGATAAACATATCGCCCTCATTGATGCCGGGATTGTCGCTGCGGAACTCGAGCGTCCACTTAACCTGCGTGTCTGTGACGCCGGACATGTACTGCATGTAGGGTCCGAAATAAACGAACTCGGCGTCCTCGGTGAGGATGGAGGGATTCAAATCGAGCGCGTACATCGCTACTGGCGAGCCGGACAGGCGCTGAATGGTCGCGCCGTGTTCCTCGTTGATTTGCCACAGGTTGTGCCGCACGACTTCGTAGGTCACCGGATCGACATCCTCTGACCAGTTGCGATGCAGTTTGAGTTTGTCTGAGATGCGCAGTTCGCGAGGCGGCACATAGGGGTTCTCGACGCCATTGAAATCGACTTCGGTCAGTTCACTGATTCTCGGCATGGCCAGTCTCCTCAGCTATCAGGCAAGGCGACCAGACGGTGCACTTGCGAATAAGCTCCAATACTTGTGATTTCGTGCAGCTGTCGCTCACGTGGACGTCTACGCTACTGCGGGGTCGATGACGAAGTTGCCGAGCCGGTCCACTTCAATGCGTTGCCCGGGATGCACCACCATTGAGGTCGTCGTCGTCTCGACGACGCACGGTCCATCAACAGCGTTCCCGGCCACCAGCTTGTAACCGTTATAAATCGGTGTGGTTTCGACGCGCTTAGATTCGGCCCAGTAAATATCGCGTTGGCCACTCTGGGCATCGCCTGCGACCACGTCGCTGAGGCTGTCCGCCGCAACCAACTGCGGTTTCATCGAAGTTGCGGAGGCGCGACAGCGGAACGTGACCATTTCCAGGCGCGCACCGTGCAAGGCAGCGCCGTGACCATAAAGCTGTTCGTAACGTTCGACGAAACGGGCGCGCAATCCCTCCAGGCCCTCAGCATCGAGTTCGCCGCGTTCGAGGAAGACCTCGACTTCGTTGATCTGGCCGCGATGACGCATGTCGATGGAAAACTGAAACTGATGGCGGTCGGCGGCGACACCATCTTCTGCCAGATGTGCGCGACCTAATTCGCCAAGCTCAGCGAGCAGGCCATTGACCCGCCCAACGTCAAATGGCGAAGACATGATGCTGACCTTCTCATTCACGTGCAGGATATCGGCCGATGCCGCGCCGAATGCGCACCACACGGCGGCGGTGTCGCCCTGCGGCACAATCACTTTGCTGACATCCAGCTCACGCGCCGCCACACCCATGTGGACCGGCCCGGCGCCGCCAAAAGCGAAGACGACGAAATCGCGGGGATCGAGACCTTTTTGCACGGTGACTTTGCGAATCAAATCGGCCATCTGGAACTCGGCGATGGTTGCGACCCCGCTAGCGAGTTCAAATAAATCCATTTCCAACTCATCGGCGAGTAATTGCAACGCAGCAACGGCAGCATCGCGATCGAGTTGCATTGTGCCGCCGGCGAAGTTGTCCGGATCCAGATAACCGAGGACTAAATCCGCATCAGTGGTGGTGGGCACAGTGCCGCCATTGCCGTAACAAACCGGCCCGGGTGAGGCACCGGCACTGTCCGGCCCAACCCGCAGGGCCTTGGTAGTTTTATCGATCCAGACCTTGCTGCCGCCGCCGGTACCCAGCGTTTGGACGTCGACCTTGGGCAGAAAGTATTCGTATTGATTGACCAGACTTTTATACGACACGACGGGTGCGCCGTTGTGAATGACGCCAACGTCAAACGAGGTACCACCGAGGTCGGTGGTGATCACGTTCGGATGCTGCATTAGCTGGCCGAGATAAACTGAGCCGGTAACACCCGACACCGGACCGGAATCGAGGGTCAGCAAGGGCGCCTGCTGGGCTTTGCGAACGGTGATGGTGCCGCCTGCGCATTGAGTGATCTGTAACGGCGGTTTGTACCCCATCTCCTTGAGCTGTTGGTCAAGGCGGGTCACGTAGCCGACTGTCGTTGGGCCGATGTAGGCGTTTAGCGCGACCGCGGTGGTGCGTTCGTACTCGCCCCATTTAGGCGCCAGTTCTGCCGAACAGGTCAGATACAGGTCTGGCGCTAACTCTGCCGCAATCGCCTTGATACGCAATTCGTGAGCGGGCTCGAGAAACGACCACAAGCAGCAGATAGCGAGCGCCTCGCAGCCGGCATCGCGGAGCTCGATAATCGCCTGGCGCACTTCGTCTTCGTTCAGCTCCACAACCACCTTGCCAAAGCAATCGACGCGCTCGGATACGCCACGAATAAGTTTTTTCGGCACCAGTGGATCGGGTTTGCTGCTTTCCGGAATGTGCACGATCATCTTGATGTCCTGCCCGGACAGACCGCGGGAGCCGCGCATAATGTGGATCACATCATTATGTCCACGCGTGGTGATCAGGCCGACTTTGGCACCGCGGCGCTGAATGATTGCGTTGGTGCCGACCGTGGTGCCATGTGCGAGGACGGTGATGGCGTCCAGCAAGTCGTGGACTTCGAGACCGATTTTTACCGCCGCGCGCTCAATGGCGGTCATCACGCCGGCTGCGAAATTAGGTGGTGTGGAGGGGGCCTTGGCGATGGTCAGTCGACCGCTTTCATCAATGAGCACGCAATCGGTGAAGGTGCCGCCGATATCCAGGCCACAGAGATAGGAACTCAAACTGGCGTCTCCCATAGTCGGTCAGGCAGTAGCTGCGAGGACCGGAAAAGGTTAATAATTGAACGATCGTTCAAAATTAGTTCATTGCACTGAGTTTGGCAAGCATGGTCCCCAACCGCATAAGAAAAACGTCCTCGAGCACCGCCGAACGCATTCTTGATGCGGCAGAGAAGTTGTTTGCCGAGGCCAGCTACGATGGTGTGTCCATACGCCAGATTACGCGCGAAGCCGGGGTTGAGTTGGCGCTCGCCAACTATCACTTCGGCAGCAAACTTGATTTGTTTCGCGCCGTCGTCAGGCGCCGCGCCGAGTCACTCAACGACCAACGGATGGCCGCACTGGAGCGATTGTCTGATCGACCGTCGTTGGAGGAATTGATTGAGGCGTTTACCGGACCATTTCTGGAGCGAAGTCTGCACGGCGGCCCAGGCTGGAAAAGTTATGCCCGCCTAATCGCCCAAATCGCCAACTCACCGCGCTGGACACATGAACTGATGTCCTCAGAGTTTGACGACGTGGCAAACGCGTTTGTTGCCGGCGTACGCGGCATCTACCCGCACGCGGCTGACGAGGACATCTACTGGGCTTTTCATTTTCTGGTTGGCGCGATGACCATTACGTTCGCTGAGACTGGGCGAATAGACGTGCTGTCTGCGGGGCGCTGTCATAGCACTGATCTCGCCACAATCATCGCGCGCATGATCCCGTTTCTGGCGGCCGGTTTCCGTCACTTGTGCGCGCCTGACGACGACGCGTGAACGACACGATTTAAAGATGGCGTAGCAACACTTTGAGGCCAGGCTTGAGTGCCAGGCGGACCCGCTCAATCCGTAAGCCGTTATTGTTCATCAAGCGCGCAAGCGTTGTCCGATCGAAATAATAGAGGTGTTCGGAGGGTTTGAACTCAGGCCACGTGGCCAGGGCGCGCGGCACTCGCCAATGGCCGATATCCGGTGTGCCCAGATCAATCACGCCATCTGGATGCAGAATTCGTTTTAGCTCGGCGACGAAGGCGTTTAAATCCGGAACATGTTCGATCACATCGTAGGCCGATAGCACGTGGAAGTGCCCGGCAGGGTAGGCCTGCTCGTGTAACAGGCCGACTTTGAGCTGGTTCAGACCGAGCGTTTCTTGCCCATATGTAATGGCCGCGTTTTCAATATCGACGCCGTGCGCATCGAAGCCCGCATCCTGCGCCGCGCGGACCACGAAGCCGGCGGAGCAGCCGACGTCCAGCCAGCGCGAGCCGGCTACGAATTTGCGCCGTAACCGGTGTACGCGACGGCGCGCGCGGCGCAATTTCTTGGCGGCTTTTTTCGTGTAGATAGCACTGTAGCCGGCATCGTAACCCGCGCGAATTGCGCTGAACGGAGGACGCGGGTTGATCAGTGTCAGGCGACATTCGAGGCAGCGCACGAACGGTTCGCCGGCTTTCTCAAACAGGTGCTCAAAACTTGTTCCCGCGCAAATCGGGCAGCAGATCTTGTCCCAGTCGGCGCGCGCGTCCTGGCTTGGCGCGGCACTCATGGGCAGCCTCCTTCCGACTGCTTGCGCGTCTGGCGGCGAAGCCCGATCATCGATTGCCCGGGCGTCGGCCACACAGACGGGTAGTTTCCAGGAGCAATCTGATGAGCACGCAATTTAAAGCCAGTGGGGTCATTACGGTGACGACGGATTTTGGTCACCGTGGGCCGTTTGTTGGCACCATGAAAGGGGTCATCATCAGTCGATTTGCACAGGCGCGGATTATCGATCTGACTCATGAGGTCTACGTTCATTGGCCGGCAGAGGCCGGCTTCTGGATTGCGCGATCGTATCACTATTTTCCTGTCGGCTCGGTGCATCTGGCTATCGTTGATCCGGGTGTCGGGACTGATCGAAGCGTCCTGCTGGCAGTTGGTGACGGGCATGCATTTCTGGCTCCGGACAACGGCTTGCTGGCGGAAGTTGTCGAGGCAACCGGTGCTACTGTTCGCCACGTTCCCAATGAGTTGATTGCACGCTACAGTCTTGGTGAACCGAGTGCGACCTTTCATGGTCGTGACATCTTCGCGCCATTGGCGGCCGCGATCGCTTCCGGCGAATTGAACGTCGAGAGCTGCGGTGAGCCGAGCGAGGAATTTATTCCTTCGATTGTTGAGCCGCCGGAATTGCGCGCCGGCAACCTGCGCGGCATGGTCATTACCTGTGATCACTTCGGCAATTTGATCAGCAATATCGGACGCGCAGATTTGGCCACAATTCGCGATCCGGTGGTCCATGCCGGCGGCCACGATATTCGCATCGGGCGTACCTATGCGGATGCGTCGCCGGGCGAGTTGTTGGCACTGATTAATTCATTCGGGATGTTAGAAATCGCGCGCTCAGAACAAAGCGCGGCTGAGTTCCTCGGACTTGGCCGCGGCGCGCCCTTGCGAGTGACGCAGTTCAATACGCCCCAAGGTTCGAATGATTGAATGTTGCGCAGGATCGACTGTACCCCGATGCCGTCGATTTGCGACGCTAGCCGTTATTGCGCTTTTGACACTGGCGGGTTGTTCGAGCAATCCGAGTATCCATAGAGAACGCGCGCAAACGGACATACTGCAAAGTGCGGCGCGCGCAGGATTTTTACGTGGAGAGGTTGCGACGAGTCTCGGTCGGTTGAGCTATTGGCGGCGCGGGCCCGCCAATGCATCGCACATCAACATCTATATCGAAGGTGACGGACGGGCCTGGCGTACGCGTTCTCAGCCCTCTGACGATCCGACGCCGCGCAATCCGGTCGCATTGAAACTCGCACTGCAAGATAACGCCGCGGCGGTCATTTATATCGCCCGGCCGTGTCAGTTCTCGACAGCTCGCAGTGAGGCTGTTTGTGAGCAGCGTTACTGGACCAGTCATCGCTACGCAGAGGCTGTAGTGCAGGCCTTCGACGACGCACTTTCCGCGTTTGCGGCCCGCTCAGGAGGCCAACCCAGTTTCGGCTTGACCGGCTTCTCTGGCGGCGGCGTTATTGCCGCTCTGGTGGCAGCGCGGCGCACTGATATCGAGTGGTTAGTGAGTGTCGCCGCCAATCTCGACACGTCCGCCTGGACTGATCACCATGGTGTTGAAGCCTTGCGCGAATCGCTTAATCCGGCCGACCAAGCGGCCAAATTACGCCACTTGCCGCAAGTGCATTTGTCCGGGGCGAGGGACCGGGTTGCTCCTCAATTTTTGCTCCAAAACTTTATCGACCGTCTCGCCGGTGCGCGCGTGCAGCAGAGGATTTATGCGGATTTCGACCACGGTTGTTGTTGGGCGCAGATATGGCCGCAGGACGGTTGTCGATTGTTGCGTGATGCCGACGTTGGGCACCCGGCATTGTGTTTGTCGCCTTAGCCGGGTGGTCGCCGCCAGGCATTCAGGGTATGGGGAACTGCTTGCGTAAATCGATGAAGTCACCGCTTGGCAGCGTCTTTAACGCTTCAAGACATTGACAGATTTGCTCGGCAGCAACCTGCGCGGGAGGCATCGACTCACTACCCTGGGCGTCGTGTAGCCGTTGTAATGAAGGAAATTCGACGGCACTGACGGTACGGATTTGAGACTGCATGTCGGTGTCGATGAGTCCGGGCGCCAATGCGGTGAGGTGGGTGTCTGGCAGCTCATGCGCATATAGCCTTATGAGCATGTTGAGACTGGCTTTCGACATTGCGTAGGGACCCCAGCCGAAATTGCCACTCACAGATGCACCGGACGAGATCGCGATAATTTGCTGTGGCCGACGAGGACGCTGGACCAGCCAATCAAGAATCAGCTTATTGGCCCACACGTTAACATCCATAATGCGTTGAAGCGTCGCCACGTCGGTGTCGTTCAGGGCTGCGATCGGCCCCAGAATGCCGGCATTCAGAAATACCAGATCCGGTCCGTCGCGTGTGGTGAAGAGCAACTTCAGAGCGGCGTCGATGGTGGCGGTCGCACAGAGATCGGCGCTCACCTGGGTGAGCGAGCCGTGCTCGCGCTGCAGTGGCGTGCGAGACACACCGAAAACGCCATCACCGCGTCCGAGATAGATATCGGCGAGTGCCTCTCCGAGGCCACGCGAATGGCCGGTGATCAAAACATTCATCGCTTACCTGCGTGGTTTTGCCGTTGCCGAGTAACCGCTACAATCGCTCGCTATGCACATCAATGACATTAGCGAGCAGTCCCTGCGACGTCGCCGCGGCGAAAAGTGGACCCAATACCCGGCCGATGTTTTGCCAGCCTGGGTTGCAGACATGGATTATAGGGTGGCCGATCCGATTCGCGAGGCGCTGAACGAACGCATCGCTGCGGGCGATCTGGGCTACCCGGTTTCTCCAGCCAGAAGCGGCCTGCGGGAACTGTTTTGCGAACGCGTAGCGGCGCGCTTTGGGTGGGCGATCTCTGCGCAGCAGGTTGTTGTCATCAATGACGTCGTACAAGGCCTCTACCTTGCGTTGCAAACCTTCAGCGAGCCGGGTGACGGTGTCATCATTCAAACGCCGATTTATCCACCATTTCTGAAAGCAGCCAAGCAGACCGGAAGGCGGGCGGTTGTGTGCCCCTTGCAGGCCGGCCGGTCGGCCTTCGAAATCGATTTTGATCAATTCGAGCAAGCCATCGACGCCTCAACGCGCGTAATCGCGTTATGCAATCCGCACAACCCCTGTGGCCGCGCATTCTCACGCGAGGAACTGGAGCGCATCGCTGAAATTGCGGTGCGCCACGACTTGGTCATCGTGTCAGACGAAATCCATGCCGATCTTGTTCTCGACGATACTGCCCACATTCCCATTGCTTCCCTGAGCGACGCCGTTGCGCAACGCACGCTGACGCTGATGTCGGCGAGTAAAGCGTTCAACATTGCAGGCCTGTGCATGGCGTTTGCTCACTTTGGCAGTGCTGAACTGCAGGCGCGCTTTGAGCGTATCCCCGGGCACTCGCGTGGTGGTACGAACACACTCAGTGTCGCCGCCGTAACAGCGGCGTGGCGTGAGGCGCAGGACTGGCAGGACGAAGTGCTGCAAACGTTGCGCAACAATCGCGCACGCGTCGCTGCGTTCGTCGCGGCGCATTGGCCCGATGTGCGTCATTTCCCACCGCAGGCGACTTACCTTGCATGGCTGGATATGCGTCAGTTGAAATTGCCGACCGCGCCGCAGGCTTTCTTGCTGGAACACGCGCGCGTCGCTTTGAGTGATGGCAAAGCCTTTGGGCCCGAAGGGGAAGGGTTCGTGCGTCTGAATTTCGCTACTTCGCCTGACATACTCGAGCAGATTTTGCTGCGCATGCAGACCGCGTTGGACGTCTATGCCGGCAAGTAGTGGCGCTTGAGGCAGCCTTGGTTTGGCGCTACCCGGAACCGGTTCTGCCCACTGACCTACTATTCCTGAGCATATGTCCAGGCGAGCAGGGCGTCCTGCACATTTTTGCCGATACCATAGTTAACACCGCGCCCGTTGATCAGCAGCGCGACGACAAATGTTCGCTTTTTCTCGGTGTGGACATAGCCGCTGATGGCCGAAACATTGTCGAGACTACCGGTCTTCAGATGCATCGAACCGCTTTGCTTTTTGCCACGGAAGCGCTTGCGAACTGTGCCGTCCTTACCCGCTATGGCCAGAGACGCCACGAACTCCGGCATGCTTGGGCGATACCAGGCCTGGCGCAGTAGATCGGTCATAAATCGCGCTGTCACGCGCGTGTCGCGTGACAGGCCTGAGCCGTTATCGAGCAGCAACTGACTCACGTCAAGGCCGCGCGACTTGAGATGTTCGCGCAATGCCTGGCTGCCCTTTGCACGAGTCGCCGGGGCCGGGTGCTGCGCTTCGCTGATCGAATAGAGCAGCATGCGCGTCATCAGATTGTTGCTCCACTTGTTCAACGGACGAATCACTTCGCCAAGATGGCGAGAGCGCCACGTCACCAGAGGGCGCGTTTTCTGGGTCAGCGTAGCGTGCCGATGGCCGCCGTCTATGGTCCCGCCCCAGTGCCCCCACAGGGTCTTGAAAACGCCAAACGCATAGGAATTAGCGGTCATCGCGGTACGCTCGAGTGAATAGTTGCGACAACTGCGCGGCATTTTTCCGGAAAAAACCACGTGGTCGGGATCATCCGCGCTGGCAGTATCCATGACGATCTGTGGCGCTTTGCCTTTACAGGGGCCCGCCACGGCTTTGATGCGATTCGTAATGGTGAGGTTGCTGAGTTCCGGGACCGTTGTGACCAGCATGTGCTTGCCATCGGGATGCGGATTTATCATGAACTTGATGGCCTTGAAATTGACCATCATGGCCGCAGGCAGGACGTTGTAGAGGCGGAAGCGGTCGCCGTCAAACTCGCCGGGGTCATGTTCGTCTACCTCAAACAGGCTGTCATCGAGGAGCAAATCCCCTTCGATGTGTTGAATGCCGGCGGCTCGTACTTCCCCAAGTAGCTTCCAGAAATCCTCCAGTAGGAAGTACGGATCACCGCCACCGCGGATCAGTAGATCACCTTTCAATGTGCCATTTTTAACCGGACCCAGCGCGAACACATCGGTGCGCCAGGTGTGTGTCGGTCCGAGCATGTCGAGCGCCGTCCAGGTCGTTACCAGCTTGATGGTCGAGGCCGGGTTGCGCGCAACATCACTATTTAACGTGAGGCGCGGGTGCTCTTCGTCGGTCGCCTGGACCACCAGGCTGACCGCCTCAGCCGGAATCTTGTGCACCCGCAGCACACGCTTTATCGCTGCCGGGAGGTCATCTGCTACGACCTGCTGCGGTACTGCCAGGCAAATCCAGGCCAGGCAACAAATGCCTATCGATCTTGAATTCATCGCTGGCTACTCAGTTTGTGGCGGTGATTTTGCTCACGAGGCTTCGCTGGCTGTGCGAAATTGCGCGTGATATTCCTTGTTAGGTTGCATATCGAGCGCACTGGCAACACGATTGGTCATATTGAAAAAACCGGTCACGTTAGCGATATCCCAGATCTCCTTTTCGCTGAAACCAGCATCGCGCAGGGCTTGTCGGTCGGATTCGTCGATAGAGGCGCTGTCGACAGTCAGCTTGGTCGCGAAATCGAGCATCGCACGATGCCGTGTCGACAACTCTGCAGCGCGATAATTCATGACCATCAATTCACCGAGGCCCGGGTCGGAGGAATATTGCCGCACCGCGCTGCCGTGTGCCGTGAGGCAATAGAAACAATGGTTGTTTGATGACACCACGACGGCAATCATCTCGCGTTCAACCGGCGTCAGCCCGGTCTCGGCGAACATAACGGCGTTGTAGAAGCGGGAGAACGTCCGCAATTGTTCGGGTTCATGGCTGTAGGCACTGAAAACGTTCGGAATGAGACCGAGTTTCTCGTCGCAAATGGCCAGATATTTCTGCAAATCCTCAGGTAGTTCTTCGCGTGCTGGCAGCGGAATGTCGAGTGCCATAACAGTGTCTCTTAGAGCCATAGGTCTCTCCTGAATAGATATGTTGGTTGCTGGGTTCGCTGCGTCACCCAACTTGGGCGGTGGTCAAAATCCGCGCTGACGTAGCTGCCAGGCAGTGCTCAATTCGGCCCGAACTCAAATATTGATCTGCTTATCGAGGCGTTTCTGCCGTTCAGGCAAACAAATCGCCTTGCTGGTGTTTATTGTAAACCGCGGGCTGGCACGTGTTATCGAGGCACGCGTGCAGACGATGATGTTGTCCAGGTCCGGTCGAACTCAAATGAATGACATCGACGCTCTGGCTGGACAAGTGATCAGCGATAAACTGTCGATGGCAATGACGGTAGTCAGCCTCCGCGCACATCACCGCAACGCGATGACGGGTCGTCAGATCAAGCATCTCGCGCACCGCGCCATGGAGGTTTTCTGATTCCATATAGTCCGCGAAGCCGCGGAACGCCACGTCCAACAGCGCGGTGTGAGGTGAGTCGCTGCGCGGTTTGCGAAATCCCCCGAGCGTGTCGCCAGACCATCGATAACCGAGGTCGCGGCCAGCGAGTGTGCCTTCCAGGATCGAACGGTTGAAGTGCGGATGGCGGCGGGAGCGCGGAAAGGCACGAATGTCGAGAAGCAGACCAATGTCGTGGGCAAGTAATATTTCGATTAGCGCGGCGACGCTTCGATTGCTATGACCCAGGGTATAGACGGTCGTCATGGGTGGTTGTATGCCGCAAGATATCGGGGCAGGTGATGGTCACGAAAGTAACTCGGGGACCAGTCGTTTGTCGCCAGCAAGCCGCGATACTGAGCTCTGGTTACGTACGTGTCGGCCGCGGCGCGGGTGCTATTGCCAGTTCGAACACTCACCGTTATGCGGGTGTAGAAATCGCCTTCGAAATCGTCAAGGTTTCGCCACGCTGCGTAGTCCAAAGGGCCGAACAGGTATCCGCTGACCTCCGCCCCGGTTTGCGCGTGGATGGCCGGAAATTCGTGGCCGAGGACTTGTTTGCGCGTATAGTCCGCCAGCGTTGCCGGGCAGCACGAGCAGTCGAGTCTGGTCACTGCCTGAAACACTTCCGCAAACATCAGCGTCCCGTAGGCAAACAAACTCGGCGCAGGGGCGTTGATGGTCTCGTCGGTCAAATCACACCCGCGGTTTTGAGTTCATCCATGGCCGTTTCGCTCAGACCAAGAATGGCCCCAAAGACCTCGGCATTATGCTCGCCCATAGACGGACCTGCGAAATCGGTTCGACCCGGTGTGCGGGTCAGTCGTGGGGAGATGGCGGGAATGTTTAATGGCTTCCCGTCAATCGTCACTTCCTGGAATAAACCGCGCGCCCGAAAGTGCTCGTCTTCGAACATGTCTTTGGCGTCATAAATCGGACCTGCGGCAACGCTGGCTTCGTCAAGCTGGGCCAGCGCGCTGGCGGAGTCCAGCGATGACGCCCAGGCCTGCACTGCGGAATCAACTTCGTCCTGATGGGTCACTCGACCGGCATTGTGCGACAGGCGTGGATCATCAGCCATCTGATTCTGCCCCATAGCTTCAACCAGACGCTTGAACATTGAATCCGTGTTGGCACCGATCACGATCAATTTGCCGTCGGCGCAACGGTACGTATTGGTGGGCACGATGCCGGTCAGGGTTGAACCGGACGGCTGCCGGATGACCCCGTTGCCATCGTATTCTGGGATCACGGCTTCCAACAGATTGAACACGGCTTCGAAAATCGCGACGTCCACGACCTGACCGAGACCGTCGCGCTGGCGACCGATGTAGGCAAGCAATACGCCCATCGCCGCGTGGATGCCTGCGAGCGTGTCCCCGATACTGAGATTCGGCCGCACTGGCAATTCGCCGGGGAAACCATTCACGTAGCGGAAACCACCATAAGCTTCACACACTGATGCGAAGCCAGCCTTGGTCGCGTTCGGACCGGTCTGACCATAACCCGAAATACGCGCATAAATGAGTCCCGGATTAACCTCTTTAAAAGTGTCTGGTCCGAGGCCCCATTTTTCCATCGTACCGGGACGGAAGTTCTCGACGAAGACATCCGCTGTATTGGTCAACTCACGCAGTAATTCCCGACCCTTCTCAGTCCGCAAGTCGAGGGTGATACATTTTTTATTGCGCGCGAGTGTCGCCCACCACAGCGACGTTCCGTCGCGCATTTCTCGCCAGCTACGGATCGGATCGCCGCCTTCCGGCGGCTCGATTTTGATCACCTCGGCGCCAAAATATCCGAGCAGGGTACCGGCAAATGGCCCGGCCAGGAGCTGGCCGACCTCAATGACGCGCATGCCGGCCAAGGGACGAAAATCCGAATTATCCGTACTCATGATGCTATTCGCTGGTGTGTATCGATTCTTGTTGCCTGAACGCTCGCCGGTATCGCGTAACGATGATCACCAACGCGATGCCAATTCCGTTGGCGATTCCGTCGGCAGCTGAGCCGCTGCGGTAGCCAGAAAAATGCTGGAGGCACTCAATCGCGGCACCATAGCACAGGGCCGCAAATGCCAGTCTGGCAAGGTAGCGACGTGCAAACGCATTCTGGAGCGCAAACATCAGGCTCGCGTACATCGCGACATGCACCAATTTGTCTGTCCACGGGGGAATCCCTGCCGGGCTCGGCGGTAGCGGGACTAACGTCGATGTGCCGATGGCCACCGCAAGGATCGCGCTGGCGACGCGCCACCGGGTCAACGTCTGTTGTGGAGTCATCGCGTTTTGCAATCCGGGTTACTCCTGATCGGCGGGACCTGCCAGGAAGTTATATGAACGCAGTGAGCGGGGCTGAATTGTAGCGGCTCGCGTTGAGCGTCGCGGTGTTCAGCCGGCACAACAATCGCGCCGCAGACGCTTAGCTGAATTGCGCCCAAAAAAAAGGCCCGGTGTCCCGGGCCTTTTATCAGCACGATGATGGCTGCCTAAAACGGCAGTCCGTGACCATGCCCGACCATACACATCAACATCGGGATGGAGAGGAACGTATTCGTCCGGGATGCCATCAGTGCGACAAACTTCGCGCTCGCGATTTCGTCCGCGCTGGCTTCAACAATGCCGAGGATTTTTTTCTGGTTAGGCCAAATCAGCACCCACACATTGAACAGCATGATGGTACCCATCCAGGCACCCAGACCAATGGTTGCAGCCCCACCACTGAGCGCGAACGCTTTGCCAATGCCGACACCCATGACCTCAAGCGCAGCAGCGCCGGTCAACCAGGTCGCCAGAGCGCCCCAGCGGAACCACAGTAGCGCACGGGGTGCGACGTACTTATTAATTGCCGCCGGACCAGGCCCGCCGCCTTCGACTCCAGCCGCCGCTTCAGCGACGCCGGGAACCTGAACGAAATTGAAATAGTAGAGCAAGCCAATCCAGATGACGCCAGCGAAAACGTGCAGCCAGACGACCAATGACCACGGGTTCAGAGTGCCACTGCCGAGAACTACCATCACCAGAATTGCGGTCGCGAAGCCAAGACCTAATGTGCCCGAAATGGACTTAAGTGGATTCATTGCCAACTTCCCCCTGTGGTTAAAACGTTGCGCGCAATCATAACACCGCCGACGGCAAAATTGACTCTTCGTGGTGGGGGTTGGTGTCGAACCTGGACTTGGTTCGAACGTTGACCGCGAACCTTGCGAGGAACGGCACCGAGCATACCGACGCTGAGCGTCAAAGCTCGGCTACCGCACTATCTGAGCCGCGCTGAAGGGCCGGCGTCGGCAAGTAAGAGGATGTGCGGCTCGCAGGTTATTCCTGAGTCGCCTAGGCGGGGGATAGCGAATAGTGCAGCACGATGCCGGCAAAGATCACGGCGCCTACCCAGTTATTGTTCATAAACGCGGCGAAACAGCCGTCGCGTTCACGGTGTCTGATGAGGTGCTGCTGATAGCCGAACAGCCCAGCGACCCCGGCAAGGGCAGTGTAAAACGGCCAAGTTAGTTCTACCTGGCGACCGACCAAAAACAGATTGAACAGCATCAACACCTGCAGCGCGCCGATGATGTGGCGATCATTGTCGTCAAACAGTATTGCCGTTGATTTAACCCCGAGCCGGATATCGTCGTCGCGGTCGACCATCGCATATTGGGTGTCATAGATTAGCGCCCACAATACCGCGGCGCAGAAAACTAACCACGCCAGTGTAGGCACAGTTCCCGTTTGGGCTGCGAAGGACATCGGTACAGCCCAACCAAAAGCTGCGCCCAGATGTAGTTGCGGCAAATAGGTATAGCGTTTCGAAAACGGATAGGAAGCAGCGAGCAGGGCACCGACGATTGATAGCGCCATGGTCAGCGCGTTGGTAGCTACGACCAACAACGCCGCGAACGTAATCAGCGCACAGAACACGCCCAGGGCTTCGGCTTCGCTGATCGCACCAGTGACTAGGGGACGGTCGCGAGTCCGCTCGACTTCGCCGTCGAAATGGCGGTCGGCGTAATCGTTAATTGCGCATCCGGCTGATCGCATCAACACCGTGCCAGCGATGAAAATCAACAGAACCCGCATCGACGGCACGCCTGCCGCGGCCAACCATAAGGCCCACAAAACAGGCCACAGCAGCAATAAGACGCCAATGGGCCGGTGCAAACGGGTGAGGCGCGCGTAGTGCCCGAGGCGGTCGCGTAGGTGTGAGGGGTTTATCGGCACGAGTACGGTTGCGGCATCAGGCCATGTGAGGGCGTCGCGTTGCGGGTGTCGGCTGGTGTGGACATCGGTGCATCATACGTTGGCATACTCGACCCGTTCGGCGAGCCAGCGTTCAATTAATGCGCTCGCCATTTGCGGATGGTCGAGCAATACCGTCTCGGCAGCTGCCTGTACGCTGGTTAGCAGGCCGGCGTCGCGACTAAGGTCCGCGATGCGAAACTGCGCCGCTCCGGCCTGGCGTGTCCCGAGGAGTTCGCCGGGTCCGCGGAGCTCCAGATCTTTATCCGCAATCACGAAACCGTCGGTCGTTTCACGCATGACCTGTAGGCGCTCCTGAGCCATGCGCGACAACGGTGATTTATACAACAGCACGCAGTCCGAGCGCTCTGCGCCACGGCCCACCCGGCCGCGCAATTGATGCAGCTGTGAAAGACCAAGGCGTTCCGCGTTTTCTATCACCATGAGGCTGGCATTGGGCACGTCAACGCCAACTTCGACGACCGTTGTGGCGACCAGCAGATCGGTCGATCCGTCCACGAACGCAGCCATCGCAGCGTCTTTATCGCGGTCCGCTAAGCGTCCGTGCACCAGCCCAACTCGTACATCCGGTAACGCTGCAGTCAATTGCGCAGAAATATCCGTCGCCGCCTGATGTTCCAGTACTTCGGATTCGTCGATCAGCGGACATACCCAATAGACCTGGCGGCCGTCTTCAACTGCGCGCGCGATCCGCTCAACGATCTCACCACGACGTGATTCAGGCACGACGACACTGCGTACAGGTTTTCTATTCGGCGGCAGTTCGTCAAGTATTGACACATCCAGGTCAGCGTAAGCAGTCATCGCCAATGTGCGCGGAATAGGTGTCGCGGTCATGATCAGCTGATGCGGCCGGAATCCGTCGCGCGCGCCCTTATCCCGCAATGCGAGCCGCTGATCCACACCAAAACGGTGTTGTTCATCGACGATGATCATGCCCAGATGCCCATATTCAACCTCGTTCTGGAATAGAGCGTGGGTGCCGACGGCGAAGACGGCTGTGGGTTCGCTAAGGCGCGCTAACAGGGGGCCTCGATTGGCGCGCGTCAGGCGACTTGTCAACAGGACCACATCAACGCCGAGCGGATCGAACCAGCGATGCAAATTAGCCGCGTGTTGCTCAGCGAGCAGCTCAGTCGGTGCCATCAAGGCAACCTGGTAGTTCGCTGCCAACAAGCTGGTCGCGACAGCTGCAGCGACGGCGGTCTTGCCGGCGCCAACATCGCCCTGCAACAAGCGCAACATCGGGACGCCGCTTGTCAGGTCCTCGTCAATCTCATCGATCACGCGTAGCTGTGCATTGGTCAGCGTAAAACCAAATGCGTGGAGCAGATGTTCCCGCAATGTATTGACGCTGACCACAGGCGCTGCGAAATCGCGCGCTTTGCCCCGCAGTTGCTTGAGACTGAGCTGATGGGCTAACAGTTCTTCGAACACCAAGCGTCGCTGCGCCGGGTGCATGGACTGTGCCAGTGTTTCAGTATCTGCGTCAGGTGGCGGACGGTGCACGAACTGCAATGCTTGGGCAAGGGTTGGCAGATGTAGTGCGTCAAGAATCTCCGGTGGCACGAGTTCTTCGCTGTCCACTCGTTCGGAGTCGGCCAGAATAGCGAGCGCCTGATCGGTCAGTTTACGCAAGCGTCCCTGATGCAAACCTTCGGTAGTTGGATAAATCGGGGTCAGTTCGGCATCGACCGCAGGTGGGTTATCGATATCGATCAGTTGACTCTCGGGGTGGACCATTTCCAGTGTTTTGGGTCCCCGTCTTACTTCACCGAAACAGCGGACCCGGCGCCCGGTTTTCAGGCGTTGTTGTTGGGCTGAGTTGAAGTGGAAAAAGCGCAAATGAATCGCACCACTACCGTCACTAACCCGGCACACCAACGAGCGGCGCCGTCCGAAGACGACTTGTGCCGCATCAATAGTGCCTTCAATCTGGCTTTCCACATTCGGGCGCAAGGCGCCAATTGGGGTCAACCGCGTACGATCCTGGTAGCGCAGGGGTAAATGAAACAGCAGGTCACCAATGCGCACAATGCGTAGCCGTTGCAAGTGCTCGGCAAGTTTGGGTCCAACACCGGCGAGGCGAGCGACTTTATCGTCGAGGCAAAGCTTGACCGCCATAGCTGCAAACGGAGCTGGAGCGACTAGCCCGCGCGGGCCATCACGGCATCCATTTCTACCGCAGCTCCACGCGGTAATGAAGCGATGCCGATCGCGGCGCGAGCTGGATAGGGCGTGCTGAAATATGCTGCCATGACTTCATTGACGACAGCAAAATCACCGAGGTCGGTGAGGTAAACATTGAGTTTCAGGCAATTGTCGAGACTCGTCCCGGCAGCCTCTGCAACAGCGCTCAAATTGTCGAAAACTTGCGTTATCTGAGCGCGAATGTCTCCTTCAACGAGTTCCATGGTGTCGGCCACGAGTGGAATCTGACCAGACAGGTAAACCGTATCGCCGTGCACAATGGCTTGTGAATAGGTTCCGATCGCGGCTGGAGCGGCTGGCGTGTGCACAGCTGATTTAGGCATTGGGAAGTCCTCGTCGGTGGCAGTCTTAACTGGATAGCAGTGTAACGCGTTGGCCAGAACGCGCGTGGCGATTTAAGCGCGCTTGCGTGTTACCCGTACGACCGTCTTAATATTTCGAAGCACACGAATAACATCCGCGAGATGCTTACGATCGCGAACACTGACGACCAATCGCATGCGTGAATAATCTTCGTCGCGTTCGCTGAGTTCTACGCCCTCGATATTGGCAGTTTGATCAGCGCAAGCGGCAGCCACGGTCGCGAGCACGCCGCGCTGATTAATCACGTCGAGCATAATTTCTGAACTGAATTCACGGCTCAACTCTGCCGCCCATTCTACGTCCACCCATTTATCGGGTGCGCTGCGAAACTCGATCACGTTGCGGCACCCGGGGTGGTGAATAACGATGCCTCGCCCGGCAGTAATGCATCCAATAATTGGATCTCCCGGGATCGGATAGCAGCATTTCGGGACGGTCACGACCATCCCTTCGGTGCCATGGATCAGCAGCGGGGCAGCGTCGTCTTCGTCGCGTTGACGGCGTCGCGGTTGCGTTGCGAGCGCTTCGTTGGAAACAGGAACCAGCGCGCGCGCAACCAGAGGTGCAGGGCGCACGCCCAGACCAATATTGGCAAGCAGTTCATCAATTGAAGTCAGATTGAAGCTTTTCAGCGCTTGCTTAACCCGCGCGTTGTCGAGTTTATCGATCGACAGGTCGAAGTGTTCCAACTCGCGGTTGAGCATACTTTTACCAAACGAACGTGCTTCATCATCGTGGAGATTTTTCAGAAAGTGACGAATATTAGCGCGCGCTTTGCCTGTGATAATGAAGTTCAACCAGGCGGGGTTCGGTCTTGCGCCAGGCGCAGTAACAATTTCGACTGACTCACCGTTCTTTAGCGGCGTGCGTAGCGGGACGAGGCGTCGATCGATGCGGCAGCCGACACAGGTGTTGCCAAGATCAGTATGGATGGCATAGGCCAGGTCGACTGCTGTGGCACCACGCGGCAATTCCATGATGTCGCCTTTGGGTGTGAAGACGTAAACTTCGTCGGGAAACAAATCGACTTTTACGTTCTCGAGAAACTCTTGCGAATCGCCTGCGCGACGCTGCATTTCAAGAATTCCACGCAACCAGTCGCGAGCCCTTTTGTGGGCGCTCTTCGCTGCGCTGTCGCCGGTTTTATATAGCCAATGAGCGGCGATGCCTGCCTCGGCAACCTGGTCCATTTCATTGGTACGGATTTGCACTTCTACCGGTACACCATAAGGCCCGAACAGAACTGTATGCAGCGATTGATAGCCGTTCGCTTTCGGGATTGCGATGTAGTCTTTGAATGTCCCCGGTACCGGTTTGTACAAACCATGAATCACGCCGAGGGCTCGATAGCAGGTATCCACGGAATCGACCACAATTCGAAACGCGTAAACGTCGTGTACCTCGGAGAAATGCAAACTCTTTTCGCGCATCTTGTTGTAGATGCTGTACAAATGTTTTTCACGTCCGGCCACATGCGCCACTAATTCTTCCTGGCGCAAATGACGCTTCATGCGATTTCTTATTTTCGCGATCACTTCGGTGCGATTGCCGCGAATCTTCTCGATGACGCGCTTGAGCACGTCGTGGCGCAGCGGATAGAGCGCCTGAAACCCCAACTCCTCGAGTTCCAATCTAATGGCGTTCATGCCGAGTCGTTGGGCAATGGGGGCGTAGATATCGAGCGTCTCACGCGCGATGCGGCGACGTTTTTCCGGCCCCAATGCCCCGAGGGTGCGCATGTTGTGAAGGCGATCGGCGAGTTTGACAAGAATGACGCGAATGTCATCGGCCATCGCCATGAGCATCTTGCGAAAATTTTGCGCCTGAGCCTCGGCGTGTGACTCGAACTCGATCTGCGTGAGCTTGCTGAGTCCATCAACGATTAGCGCGACTTCGGAGCCGAATTCTTCGGTGATGCGATCTTTGGCGATTAAAGTATCTTCGATCACATCATGGAGCATCGCTGCGACCAGCGTCTCGTGGTCCATGTGCATTTCGGCAAGAATCCCCGCCACGGCCAGCGGATGCTGGATGTAGGGTTCTCCGCTTTGACGAGTTTGTCCTGCATGTGCTTCCGCGCCGAAGCGGTAGGCACGTCGAACCTGCTTTATTTGTTCACTGGTGAGATAAGAACGGGTGCGACGACAGAGATCGTCAATGCGCAACTTCGGCGCTTCGAGTGCGACGGCGGGCGTGCTCATCGGCGCGGTTCAGCGACGATGAGCAGCGCTTCAGGGAAAGTATGCGCGTGGGGCGAGTAGTGGGACATGCCTGTGGATTGCGTGCAAACGTTCAGGATCCACAGGGCGCGCGGTCAGAAATCCCGGTTCGGGTCCTGCAGTGCCGATTGTTGTTGCTCGGCAAATTCAGCCGCCAGGTCGAATTCATCTGCAGCGCGCTCTTTGGCGTCGATCTCGTCAAGCATGACTTGATTCATGACGCCGGCCGCGATTTCGCGCAGCGCAATGACGGTGGGCTTGTCATTTTCGGCGTCTACCATTGGCGTTGCACCGCGCGCGATTTGGCGAGCTCTGCGACTAGCGACTAGGACGAGGTCGAAGCGGTTATCGACCGCCGGCAGGCAATCTTCAACGGTCACTCGGGCCATGCGTGTTGATCCTGTAGTAATTGAGTAATCGGACCGACCATAGTAACAAACAGCTGCTCAGGACGCTACGAGTGCATCCAGTGTGGTGCGATGTGCGACCCGTTGCAGCGGCTGCCGGAGGCGCGCGGCCGCGATGATGGCGCGCAGGCCTGTCAACGCCTCGTCAAAATCGTCGTTGATAACCAGATAGTCGTACTCCTCGTAATGCGACATCTCGCTGACCGCATCACGCATCCTGCGAGCCACATTATCCTCGCTGTCACCGCGGCCACGCAGGCGCTCTTCCAGTGTTGCGATCGATGGCGGCAGGACGAATATCGAAATGGTATCCAGCACGGCGGTGCGAATGCTGCGAGCACCCTGCCAGTCTATTTCGAGAACGACATCGAATCCTTCCTCAAGTTTACTGCGAATCGCGGATTTCGAGGTGCCGTAACGATGGTCAAATACAGTCGCATGCTCCAGGAATTCGTCGCCGGCGACCATCTCGGCAAAATCGGCATCATTGACAAAATGGTAGTCCGTGCCATTCTGCTCTCCCTGCCGCTGTCCGCGAGTGGTGTGTGACACCGAGACCGTGAGCCGTTCGGTCGAATCCAGCAGGCCGCGCACCAGGCTGGTCTTGCCGCCGCCGGAGGGCGCGGATATGACAAACAAATGTCCCTGCGGGCGTGTCTCGGCACGCTCACTCAATGTTTTGCACCTGCTCTCGCATCTGCTCAATGAGAACTTTTAGCTCAATTGCGGCGCCGGTCGTATCGATATGGGCCGATTTGGAGCCCAATGTATTGGCCTCGCGATTCAGTTCCTGCATGAGGAAATCAAGGCGTCGGCCAATCGGTTCGTTCTGCCCGAGAACGCGCTCGACCTCATCGACGTGGGCGCGCAGACGGTCGAGTTCTTCCGCGACATCGAGGCGCTGCGCCAACAACGCACATTCCTGCTCAACACGCCCTGGATCGAGGCCGTCGGCGAGCTCGGCAACTCGCTGCGTGTGGCGTTCGCGCACATTGGCGATGATGTCCGGAACCTTCACCTCAAGAATCTTTAACTGCTCATTGATGCCGGCCAGACGTTGTCGGATAACGTCAGCCATTTTTTCGCCTTCGCGCCGCCGCGCATCCAGAAACGCAGCGATGGCGTCGTCCAGGGCGGTCATAACGGTGCTTGCGACGACATCCAGATCGACTTCATTCGCTTGGGTTACGCCCGGCCAACGCAGTATTTCGAGCGGATTGACAGTTGCCGGAGCGTCCCCTAAGGCCGCGATTTCCCGTGCTGCAGTGAGGACCGCCGTGGCCATCTGCTCGTTGATGCGCACTTCGCCGCTGCCGTTACCAGACGTTTCCACGCGCAGATTGCAGTCGATCTTGCCGCGTTTGGCGGCGCGCCCGACTTTTTCGCGCACGCTTGTTTCGAGCATGCGGAAATCTTCCGGTGCCCGGACTGTGACTTCTGCATAGCGGTGGTTAACTGAACGCAATTCCCATGCGCCGTGTCCCCAATCACCATCAAATTCGATCCGCGCGAAGGCGGTCATGCTGTAGGGCATCGTGTGCTATCCCGCCTGCTCGTGACTTAACAGACGCGCGATCTTAACAGGCCGGTCTCGTTAGTGCGTAACGTTGACGCCGACGGGTGGCAAGCTCACCCGCGCTTGCCGTGCCCGCAGCTTGCCAGCATGGCGAGGCTATAATGCCCGGCCCCATCATTAGCGAGTATTGATATGACGACACGCCCAAGCGGACGCGCGGTCGACCAGATGCGCGAAGTACGTTTCACACGAAACTTTACGCGTCACGCTGAGGGCTCCGTCCTCATCGAATTCGGAGCTACAAAGGTTTTATGTAATGCGAGTGTTGAGACGCGTGTACCGCCATTCCTGAAAGGTACCGGGTCGGGCTGGGTGACAGCTGAATATGGCATGCTGCCTCGCTCGACCAACTCGCGGATGCGGCGCGAAGCGAGCCAGGGCCGTCAGGGCGGACGGACCCTCGAGATTCAGCGACTCATCGGACGTTCGCTACGCGCAGTGGTCGATCTTGAGGCGCTCGGCGAAATATCGATAACCCTCGATTGCGACGTATTGCAGGCCGACGGCGGTACTCGAACAGCTTCCATAACCGGTGCTTATGTCGCACTCGTCGATGCGCTTGCGTCGCTAAAGAAATCCGGAAAGATCAAGCGTGATCCACTACACGGCGCAGTGGCGGCCGTTTCAGTCGGCATTTTCGACGGCGTGCCCGTTCTCGACCTCGATTACGCAGAGGACTCGAACGCCGAGACTGACATGAATATCGTGATGAACGAAGCCGGCCACTTCATCGAGATTCAGGGTACTGCGGAGGGACACGCGTTTCGCCGTGAGGAGATGAACAGCATGCTCGATTTGGCCGGCGGGGGAATCGCCGAATTGTTCAAATTGCAGCAAGCTGCACTTAACAGCACTGATTGACGGCGCCGGTCTCGAGTTATGGATATCGTTCTTGCCAGCAGCAATGAGGGCAAATTACGTGAGTTGTCAGCGCTGCTGCGAGACTTGTCGCTCGCTGTCTCCCCACAATCCAAATTCGGCGTCGACGACGCAGTGGAAAGTGGTGTGACATTTGTCGAGAACGCTTTGATAAAAGCTCGCCATGCGTGCATTGCGACCGGTCTGCCTGCTATTGCCGACGACTCGGGGATATCCGTGCCGGCGCTGAATGGCAATCCCGGCGTTCGCTCAGCGCGCTACGCCGGAGAGGGTGCCACTGATACCGAGAATACGGCACTGTTACTCAACAGGATGGCGTCGCTGCCGACGCCAGAGCGCGACGCTTGCTTCATTTGTGTGATGGTCTATTTGCGTAACGCGACAGATCCCTTGCCGCTGATCACGACAGGTGTCTGGCGCGGTCGCGTGCTCGAAGCCCCCTCCGGAGAGGGGGGCTTCGGCTACGACCCGGTATTCTTTGTACCTGAATTTGAATGCTCCGCGGCCGATCTCGACAGGCCTGCCAAAAACAAGGTCAGCCATCGCGGCCAGGCGGTTCGCGCGCTGATTGGTGCACTTAAGCAAGAATTCGCGACCAGCTCATGAGTGCAAGCGCGGGCCTTTACGTCCATCTCCCCTGGTGCACACGTAAATGCCCGTACTGTGACTTCAATTCCTATGAGGCGCGTAGCGGCATTCCCGAGGAGCTTTATGTCGACGTCCTGCTGGCCGATCTGGGCGTTGAACTTGCGCGCAGTGGGCCGCTGGTCTTGTCCAGCATTTTTTTTGGCGGTGGGACCCCAAGCTTGTTCGGCGGGCCTGCTATCGAACGGTTGCTAAGTGGTATCGCGCGACAGGCCCGCTTCGCTGCGGACATCGAGATAACCCTCGAAGCTAATCCCGGCAGTGCCGAGTCCGCGCGTTTCAGCGCCTACCGAGCGGCCGGGGTCAATCGGTTGTCACTAGGCATTCAGAGCTTTAACGATGAGCGACTCAATGCGCTTGGACGTGTGCATCAGGCGTCTGAAGCTTATGCTGCCATTGAGTTCGCACGGCGCGCGGGATTCGATAATTTCAATCTCGACTTGATGTTCGGTCTACCGGGCGCGCAGGTTGGCGATGCGCTCGACGATTTGCAGGCTGCGATCGACGCGGCTCCAACGCACCTGTCCTGGTATCAACTAACGCTCGAGCAGGGCACGGCCTTCGCCCGTAATCCGCCGCAGCTCCCATCTCACGATCAGATTTGTGATGACTACGACGCAGGGCTTGAGCTTCTCGCCGCAGCCGGTTTTGAGCAATATGAGATTTCTGCTTATGCGCGCAGCGGTCGCAAGGCGCGCCATAATCTCAACTATTGGCAATTCGGCGATTATTTAGGGATCGGTGCCGGTGCGCATGGAAAAATCAATGTCGCCGGAAAAATTTATCGGCGAGCCAAGATTAGGCATCCCGAGCGCTATATGAAAAGTGTGCTGGCCGGCGAACCGACTGTGGTCGAAGAACGAATCCACGCTGCCCGCGTCGTGAGTGAATTCATGCTGAATGCGTTACGACTGAAAGAAGGCTTTAGCCTCGGCGACTTCAGCCGCACAACCGGCGTTCCAGTCGGCGCTCCGGTTGTCGCGGCGCCGCTTGCGCGTGCGGTTCAGTTGAACTGGCTTGAGACGCACGGCGATCGGGTGACACCGACAGCAAACGGCTTTCGTTTTCTGAACGATCTTCAGCTACTGTTTATAGACGATGGGGAGTCGCAATCGACCGATTCTGCCGGCGTCATTTAATCTTCACGTACGAGGACGACTTAATGAGTCAAGCTGATCTCGAACAATCGCTGGCCGCCCTGCGCGCTGAGCTCGATGCGATAGATGCGCAACAAAGCGACGTGCGGCTGCGTCTGGAACCCCTCATCGGCGAGCTTGAACAAGCAATCGCAACCCTGAATGAGCCCGGTGATGACAGTTCGTTACGTGAGCGACTCGGTGCGCACATCGAGTCTTTCGAAGTAGAGCACCCGCGTGTCACCAACATCTTGAACGACATTATGGTGACTTTGAGTAATCTGGGAATTTAGGCGGGTTAGTGCCGAGGACGGCAACCAGTAATTCGCACGCTTAGCCGTCGCCGTTATATTGCTTCCACCATTGGCTATCGAGTTTGGACACGTCAATCGGGTCATATTTAACTGGTTCGTCATCGACGACTATTGCCGGTAACCCGCCCGCGGATGATTCATTGGTCGTCGCTGCTACTGGTGCTGTCGGCGCAGGCGCCTTCGCAACCGGAGCTTTCGACGCTGGCTGGTCTTCACTGCATGCCCCCAGCACGGCAAGCGCAAGGAGCATTAGTACCATTCTACGCATCGCATATCCTTCCAAAGCGGTTTGAGTTGCCATCACTATACCATTCGTAAGTCTTGCTCAGGAGCGCTCCGGTGGCACATTTTCGCCGTAACTGCAGGTGGCCCGTGCGTGTCTTCGAATCAGGGTTCGGAAATCTGAATGAAGCTTTCGCGCTCACCCTGGAAGACCCACTGGCCGTCACTGTTCCGCACCACGGCTATAGTCGCACCGGGTTCGTCGAAACGCCGCCAGAGGTTACCACCGAGGTAGATCAGTTGCTGCGGCGCCCCGCCGGTTAGCGTGGTGAAGATCTGCGTGTTGTTGAGGTGAATTTGTAGCGCCACTTCGTTTCTTTTCGGGGCGTCGCCAAAGCGAAAGGTAGCAGCCCGATAGGCACCCAGAAAAGATGCGTCTGCAGGCAACCCTAGGTGCTCAGTCTGCGTGGCGGGCGGCATGCTACGGGCGACAATAAAGTCCTCGATCAGGCGGCGCATCTTGCTTAAGTGTTCGTGGTTGAAAACATTGATAACGACGCAATACCCGAACCCGGCCGCACGGCTATAGCCCATCTGTGCCAGGTAGCCATCGCCATCGCCGCCGTGGCCGAAAAAATGATGGCCACCGTGATACCAGCTATACAGCCCGGCGCCGTAACCGAATTCCAGTCCACGGCGCGCGGCTAGTGTGGTTTTGGGGGTCTCCATCCGAGCGATTGCTTGCGGTGCTAAAAACTGCGCGCCATCGATGCTGCCCTGGTTAAGCAACATGCGCAGCGGTCCGGCCATATCGGCAGCGGTCATATTGATCGCGCCGAATGGGCGGAACAGCATGTGCCAGTAGGGAATGCGGGTAACGCCATCACGATCGTATCCGCTTGCCAGAGTGCGACGCGTTGGTTTGTCCAGCGTCACCGATGCGTTGCGCATCGCCAGAGGTGCAAAAACGCGCTTGCGGATGAATTCCTCGTAACTGGTGCCGGTGAGTTTTTCGAGCGCATACGCCGCAAGTCCGGCGCCGGCGTTGCTGTACGAATAATGCACACCGGGTTGCCACCGCACGCGCCGATTCCCGGCAAATTCCTGCACCGCTGCTGCGAGCGGCAGCGGCGCTGGATCGCTGTGATACATCTCAGCGTAGGTCAGGTCGGTTAAGCCAGCAGTATGCTCGAGCAGGTGGGCGATGGTTACCGGCGTGGTCGTCGACCAAGGGTTATGGATGACGTCCGGACCAGTGATTTCCGTTAACGGGGTATCGAGAGTGAGCAGTGCGTCGGCGGCGGCCAATTGAATGGCCAGAGCCGTGAACGTTTTGGTTACCGAGCCGATGCGAAAGCGCGTATCGGCGTCAGCTGGGCGTCCGCCTTGCTGGTCGGCGATGCCGTGCGCCGAAGCATGTAAAACCTGATCGGTATCTACCAGTGTCAACGCAAAGGCCGGTACTTTGCTGTCGCGGCGAACAGCCTCAAGTGCGTCAATCAGCGTGTCGATATCGGGCGCCGCGCTCACGGATTGCGCGACGGCCAGACAACAGCCGACCAGAGCGCGGCACAACCCGTTATGTCGCATAGACGATCCCCGCCAGACGAATCACCGGCCAGCATGCGCCGCGGCTACGCGAAAGTGCAAGTTACCGATGCTCGATAAGAAGCCAATTTCTGCCTTCTATCCTGCTTAACCGCGGCGCTGTATTGCCGTCCGTCCAGCGAGGGGACGGACAGCAACAGACTGTCACAAGTTCGAATTTGTTTTCGTTACAGCAGATAAATCACGGCCAGCAGACCGGAAATAGACATCGTTATCGTATAAGGCAATGCCATCCATACCATGCGCCCGTACGACAATCTAATCAGAGGTGCCAATGCTGAAGTCAGCAGGAACAGGAAGGCCGCCTGTCCGTTTGGCGTTGCCACACTGGGAATGTTGGTGCCCGTGTTGATGGCCACAGCCAGCAAGTCGAATTGGTCGCGCGTAATCGCACCGGCCTCAAGCGCATTGAACACTTCGGTGATATAGACCGTTGCCACGAACACATTGTCGCTGATCATGGAGAGCACCCCATTGGCAACGTAGAACGCAGCAGTTTGCGTTGTGCCTTCAAGCGCGAGAACGCGTTCAATTACGGGGGTGAATAAATGTTGATCATGGATGACCGCGACGACACCAAAAAACACCACCAGCAGAGAAGTGAAGGGCAGCGCTTCCTCAAAGGCGTGACCGATCTGATGTTCGGAAGTAATACCGTTGAACGCCGTTGCGAGCACAATGACGGTTAATCCAATTACGCCAACTTCGGCGAGATGGAAACCGAGGGCGAAGACCAGGAAGACCGCTGTCGTTCCCTGGACCCACAACTTCGCGACATCTTGCTTGGTGCGTTTCTCAGTTTCGTGCTCGTCGTAGTCCTCAAGAATTTCCCTGACAACTTTCGGCAATTCGGTGCCAAAGCCAAACCATTTAACTTTCTCGAGAACGAAACAGGTGGTGAGGCCGACGACCAGTACTGGCATTGATACCGGTGCAGTCCGCATGAAAAACTCCAGGA
Organism: Proteobacteria bacterium UBA981; assembly: GCA_002292285.1. Classification (GTDB taxonomy): domain Bacteria; phylum Pseudomonadota; class Gammaproteobacteria; genus UBA981. The sequence continues at coordinate 242,224 of DBBP01000002.1, read as the reverse complement.
ATTCCCAACCGGCTACTTTCGCGATGAGCAGGTTCTGCGGCTCGCCCACCAACGTGCACACGCCACCAAGCGCGGTGCCCACAGCAGCATGCATCATCAGACTGCGAAGAAAGGCACGAAACTCGTTAAGGTCTGAGCGATGTAGTTCATGAACTTCATCGTCGCCAGTGGCATCGTGCTCGTGGTGGTACTGCTTGCCAGAGGCCATTCTGTGATAAACGAGATAAAAACCATGGGCCACTGTGATAACGACAGCAGTCACGGTGAGTGCATCCAGAAACGCTGACAACAGCGCGGATACCGCACAAAACAACAACGACAGCATCGCCTTCGACTTAACCTTCAAGAGAATTTTCGTAAAGGTGAACAGCAATAATTCTTTAAGGAAATAGATGCCGGCGACCATAAACATCAGCAGCATGATGACCGGGAAGTTATGGACCGTTTCTTCGTAGACACTTTCAGCCGTAGTCAGTCCGATAATGACTGCCTCTATTGCGAGTAGTCCGCCGGGCTGCAGCGGGTAGCACTTCAATGCCATTGCGAGGCAGAAGATGAACTCAAGGATCAAGCACCATCCGGTGATGAACTTGCCAACAGTGAGTATCAGGATTGGATTCAGAATGAGAAAGCCGAGGATGGCTAATTTGTACCAGTTTGGTGAGTTGCCCAGGAAGTTGCTGGCAAATGCCTGCGGCATGGTATGACTAGCCATCGATACGATTCCCCAAAATGTGCGTGTTGCGATGCTGTGTTGAGGGCGCAGACCGTCATGCTTGCGTCCTAAAAGTAGTGGCGTATCAATCGCCTCGTCGCGCTATTCCAGGCTCAGTTGCTTGCGCGATCAGCGACCCCCAAAAGTGGGTGCCGCTGATCTTCGTCAAGCGTCCAGGCGCCGGGCCTGGGGACTATGCAAGCGCAGTCAACGCCTTATCAGGCAGCGAGTTGGCGTAGGACGTAGTGCAAAATGCCACCGTGCTGGAAGTATTCCCATTCTTTCGGTGTATCGACGCGGACTGTGCACGGGAAGCGGGTCGCCTGGCCGTCCGCACCCTCGACGACGACAGTGACCTCGCGCGCGCCGCTTTGCAGACCTTCTATCGAGTAAGTTTCCTTGCCCGTTAGGCCGAGCGAAGCGGCAGTTTGCCCGTCCGCAAAGACCAGCGGCAACACGCCCATGCCAACCAGGTTTGAGCGGTGTATACGTTCGAAGCTCTCAGCGATCACCGCGCGCGCGCCGAGTAGACGAGTGCCTTTAGCAGCCCAATCTCGCGACGACCCTGTGCCATATTCCTTACCCGCGAGAATGATCAACGGAATCTCGTCCTGCTCATAACGCATCGCTGCGTCGTAGATGGACATTTCCTCGTCGCCTGGTTGATGGCGAGTCCAGCCGCCTTCAGTGCCCGGCGCCAATTCGTTGCGCAGACGAATATTCGCAAACGTTCCGCGCATCATTACCTCGTGATTACCGCGCCGCGATCCGTAGGAGTTGAAGTCAACCTGCTCCACGCCGTGTTCGATTAAATAGCGTCCAGCGGGGCTATCGGCCTTGATATTTCCGGCCGGTGAGATGTGGTCGGTGGTAATCGAGTCACCCAGCTTGGCCAGCACGCGGGCACCAGTGATTTGTTCAATCGGGCCTGGTTGCTTCGGCATGTTGACGAAGTAGGGCGGATTCTTAACGTAAGTCGATGTATCGTCCCAGGCATATTGATTTGACGCGGTAACTTCGATGCCGGACCAGCGCGCATCGCCGGCATAGACGTTTTTGTAGCTGTCGGCAAACATTTTCGAATCGATACTCGCCGCAATCGTTTGCGCCACTTCGGTCGATGAGGGCCAGATATCTTTCAGATAGACGTCTTTGCCGTCTTTGTCCTGGCCGATGGCATCCTTGGTGACGTCTATCGACATGTTGCCGGCGATGGCATACGCCACAACCAGGGGCGGCGAAGCCAGGAAGTTCATTTTGACTTCCGCATGCACACGGCCTTCGAAGTTTCGATTGCCGGACAGGACTGAGCAAGCGATTAAATCGCCCGATTTGATCGCTCCGCTGACGGCCTCGGGAAGCGGACCGGAGTTGCCAATACAAGTGGTGCAGCCATAACCGACCGTATGAAATCCGAGCGCCTGCAGATGCGGGGTCAGACCCGCCTTGTCGAGGTAACCCGATACCACCAGCGAGCCAGGAGCGAGACTGGTTTTAACCCACGGCTTGGCAGTTAGCCCGAGTTCGTTGGCCTTCTTGGCGACTAATCCCGCGGCAACCATCACTGAGGGGTTGGAAGTGTTGGTGCACGATGTGATGGCCGCGATCACCACTGCGCCATCGCTGACTTCAACCTGCTGACCGCCAAGCGCTGCCGTTGCCGTCCCGCCACCGTTACGATCCTTCGTCGCGAGCGCAAGCTCTTTGCCGAAAGCGCTGCTTGCACCCTTCAGCGTGATGCGATCCTGTGGACGTTTGGGGCCGGCAAGGCATGGTTCAACGGTTCCCATGTCGAGCTCGAGCGTGTCGGTATAGGTCGCATCAGGCGTCGAGGCATCGCGCCACATGCCGGTCGCGCGCGCATAGGCCTCAACCAGTTCAACTTGTTCGGGAGTTCGCCCGGACAATTCGAGATAACGCACGGTTTCACTATCAATTGGGAATATTCCGCATGTCGCACCGTACTCCGGCGCCATGTTTGCCAGAGTAGCGCGGTCGGCGAGCGGCAGGTGGTCAAGTCCCGGACCAAAGAATTCCACGAACTTCCCGACCACACCTTTCGCGCGCAGCATCTCGACCACGACCAACACCAAATCTGTCGCGGTCGCGCCTTCGGGCAAGTTGCCATTCAATTTAAAACCCACGACCTGTGGTATCAGCATGGTAATGGGCTGGCCGAGCATAGCGGCTTCCGCTTCGATACCACCGACACCCCAGCCGAGCACACCGAGGCCGTTGATCATCGTGGTATGGGAGTCGGTGCCGACGACAGTATCGGGATAGGCCTGCAAATTACCGTCGCGTGATCCTGAAAACACGGTTCTGGCCAGGTACTCGAGATTAACCTGGTGGACGATGCCGGTGTCCGGTGGCACGACGGCGAAATTGGAGAATGCCTCCTGACCCCAACGCAGAAAGCCATAGCGCTCTTTGTTGCGGTCGAATTCGATACGGGCGTTCTCGTCAGCAGCATTGCGTGAACCGAATACGTCGACCTGCACCGAGTGATCAATAACTAATTCGGCCGGCGAAAGCGGGTTGATTTTGGCCGGGTCACCACCTAGAGCGGTAACGGCATCGCGCATCGCGGCCAAATCGACTACGGCCGGAACGCCAGTAAAATCTTGCATCAGCACGCGCGCAGGCGTGAAGGCGATTTCCTGTGACGGTTCTGCGCGGGCATCCCAACGGGCCAACGCTTCGATGTCGTCGCGAGTGACATCAACGCCATCTTCGAAGCGGAGCAGATTCTCGAGCAGAATCTTGTGAGCGAACGGAAGTGATTCGATTGGGTAACTGCCGGCAAGACGCTCGCAGCTGAAAATTTCGTATGTTTTGTCGCCGAGCTTAAGGTCTGCGCGCGCGTCGAATGAGTTTTTCATCGTGTCTCCGTGGTTTGTCCGAGGCCGGGAATGCAGAAATGAATCCCCCATTATCGGTAATTCTGTAGTGCAGTTGTAGTCTGTTTTTGAGGCCAGCTTATGCCGTGCTGTCAATGATGCCGCCGCCGAGGCAACGATTCCCGGCGTAAAACACCACCGATTGCCCGGGTGTAACGGCCCGTTGCGGGTCTGCGAAAGTCACTTCAACCGCGTTTCCATCGGCAACTTCGATACAACAGGGCTGGTCAGGCTGGCGGTAGCGAGTTTTGGCGAGACACGAAAAAGGTGCTTTTGGCGCGCTTCCGGCGACCCAGGACACCTGCGTGGCGCGCAGCGAACGGCTCAGCAAGGCGGGGTGGTCGTGCCCCTGGGCTACGATCACGACGTTTTTAACGACATCTTTATCGATCACAAACCACGGTGCTTCGCTGGCACCACGCACACCGCCAACCCCAAGTCCCTGGCGTTGCCCCAGAGTGTAAAAGACCGCGCCATGGTGCTCGCCGATCTGTCGCCCTTCCAGGGTCATCACCGGTCCGGGTTCGGCAGGGACGTAGCGTGAGAGGAATTCTCGAAAATGCCGTTCGCCAATAAAGCAGATACCGGTGCTGTCCTTTTTCTCGTGGTTACCCAAGCCGGCCCGTTGCGCGCGGCTACGGACGTCGGTCTTTTGCAAGTTTCCAACCGGAAACAAAGACGCCCGCAGCTGATCCTGCCCCAGCGTGTACAGAAAATAACTTTGGTCCTTACCTGCGTCGTTGCCCTTACACAGGTAGTGTTGATCCTCGTCAGCGGCAACGTTGACGTAGTGGCCGGTGGCAACGACATCGCCGCCGACTTCGCGAGCGGTATCCAGAAATGCGCGAAATTTAATCTCGCGATTACACAAGATATCGGGATTCGGGGTGCGCCCGCGCTGATACTCGTGCAGAAAATCTTCGAAGACGCGTTGCCAGTATTGCTCGGATAAATCGACTGTGTTGATGGGGATATCGAGACGCTCGCACACCTGCAGCGCATCTGCTACATCGTCCTCCCAGTGGCACTCACTGCTGTCTGTAGGCTCATTCCAGTTCTTCATGAACAAAGCCGAGCAACGTATTCCGCTTTCCTTCACGCGTAGCGCGGCAACGGCCGAATCGACCCCGCCGGACATCGCGATCACGACATGGGGGGCACTGAATCGCTGCGCGAAGCCCTGCGGTAGCCAATCGTCACTGGCGGAGTTGGGCATGGATCATTTCCAACGGATAGCGGCGGCCACTTTCATAGGCGACGATAGCTTCAAGGACAAGTTCGCTGCGAAGTTGCGCACGCCGGGCAAGCAAGTCTTCGTGACTGAACCAGTGGGTCCGGACAATTTCGACGTCGAGTTTCTGTTCCGGTGCGTGCTGTAACGCAGTGGCGGCGAAACAAAAACGCACAAACGTATTGCCAGGCTCTTCAGTCTGGATCAGATAAATCCCCAATAGGCTATCTATCTGGACAGTCCAGGCGGTTTCTTCCTGAGTTTCGCGCACGGCTGCATCGATGATGGTCTCGCCTTCATCGAGGTGGCCGGCGGGCTGGTTAATCACCCGTCGGCCGTCAATGTCTTCTTCCACACACAAATAGCGTCCCGCACGCTCGATGACGGTCGCGGCGACGACGCGAGGTTTCCATATTTCTGACATAAATGGCTCTGGCTTAAGCGGGGTTATACGGGGCGGTTTGAAAAATCACGCTGCTCACGGCCGCAACGCCACGCGTCGCGGCGACCGCTTGTACAGGCTAGCGGACTGTCCGGATTCGATGACCTCATGTGAGTTCTGCAATATCGCAATCGAACTCAGATGCGCTCGACGAGGGGATTATCCCAGCTCCCGGTGATCGAATACTCGCGCCGCAGAAATTTATCGATGCGATTGGGTATCGCTTTAAACATTTTCTGCCCCAGGAAATACACCGCACCGGCGCCAACTCCAATGGGACCAAACAATGCTGCGGCAACTGGAAGGCTGCTCGACAGCGCCGGCGTGACGACCATGTGTTGGTCGTAATCCGTGTCGGCCAGGCCAGTACGCCCGGTTATGTCGATGCGCGCCGATGGGCCGCTCATCAGTAAACTATTGGTATACGCATTGCCGTTCTCTAATTCGAACACGCCCTGGATATCGTCGAAGGCGAAGCCTTTGCGGAACAAGTCATCAAAATCCAGCGATAGCCGCCTTGGCAATGACTGCAGACTTAACAAGCCGAACAAACGGCCGCCGCCCGGTTCGATGTCGAGGAATCGGCCGTCGGTGACGTGCAACTCGAAATTCCCGGTCATCTGCGCCAGCGAGAATTCGAACGGCGTGCCCGGCCAGCTGGCGGCGATGTGGATATCGGTTTCGCCTTGTTCAATATTCGCTACGTTGTAGCCAAATCGCTCCAGCAGGCCAGCAAGCGTGGCGCTCTGTACATCGATGTCAAAGTGACTCGTCTGCTGCCCCTCGTTATGATCCCAGCGCCCGTTCGCGTCGAGTGTCAACGCATCGCTGCGTAGCTTGAGTTGGGTTAGTTCGAGTCCGTCGCTATGTCGCACGGTCGTAATCTCGGCCGCTCCAAAATCGATTTCGTTGTACACAAGCGTAGTCGCTGCGACGGCCAGCGCAGGAACACGCCGCGGGTCGAGTGAAGTGCCGGACGCCGGATCCGTGGCCTCGTCCGGACGGCGCAATTCGAGACGGTCAACGTTAAGGTGCAAGGTCCCCGATGAGAAGTCGCGTGGCACTAATGCCGTACCGTTGAGCGTTGCGCCGGCGAGTCCAACCTGCCATTGCGTGGCCTCGCGCTCGCCGAACATGCGGACATCGTCGAAAGCCTGGCCAAGCAGTTCAAGCTTGCTGACCTGTAGGTCGAAATTCAGCGGCAGGCTCTTCGTGCCTGTCCGAACGCTGGCGTCCGGTTGGAAATGTGACCATTCGTCCAGCCTCACGCGATCCACATAGCCGCGAATCGTTGTGCCTGCGGTGCGCTTGAATTCGGGATCGACAGTACCGAGGAGAATTTCAGCGCGCGTTATTTCAGCTTTGCCGTCAGCACCACGCTGTGCTCCGAACTCGACATCTGCAATGTCGCCGTAGTCCAGGCGCACACGCTCGGCAATACCCTCGCGCAGATCGAGATCGATACTGAGCGGTTTGCGCTCCTGTGCCAGCTTATTCAGCGGCCACGGCAAAGTGCTGGTGAGTCCAAACAGGCTCGATTCGAGCCTTAAGCGTCGTGGCAGCGAAGCTTTCCCTGGCACGACAGTCGGAATAGTGAGCACTGCTTTCCAGGGCGACTCGCCTTCAAGCGCTGGTATTAATCGGTGGTCCTGCATCCAGCGATGGGCTGCCGGCGAGTATTTTTCAAGCACCGCCAGCGATGCGCCGATCGTTGGCGTCCCCGTCATTCGCATCTCGCTGTCGTAGTTTGGGTCATTGAGGCCGCCGTTAAAAACCAGTCCCACTGGGATGCCTTCGAATGTTGCGCTTAAGTCTTCGCCGTACCAATCGTGATGTGTGAAGCTGACACTGCCTTGCACATCATCAAGCACGATCCTGAGTTTTGGTGCGGCAATGCGATTGCTGGAAAAACGCGTTCGTCCGAGAACTTCGCGTGGCCCGTCCGGGAATAGCCCAATATCCATATCGAGATCGACGCTGATCGTCGACCCGATATCGATATCAGCCATCCGCGCTGCCTTACCGTTTTTCAACGGGCTTGCCATGATGACGGCCGTCCCGCTGTTGCCCGGCCCGCTGGCCTGACCGTTGATATGTACAAAACGCTGACGCGTAAACAAGTCAGCCATGGTGATATCCGCACCTTCGATGTGCGCCGCAAGTACGTTGGCCTGTTCGACTCGCATACGCACTTTCTCACCGCGTAACGAAACGTTGCCGCGCAGACTCTCTGCCGCAGGCCAACGCGCCGAATACTGGACAAGCGCATCGCTAACCGAGAAATCTACCGCGAATACGCCTTCTGCGTGCCGAAACGGAAATGCCGACAGGGGGCCGCGCACCACGACTGCGCCATCGGACAGTCTGCCTGCCTGCAGGACCTGACGTAGCCAGGTTTGTCCGCGCGGCGGGAACAGCTCGTTCGGTATGAGGTGATGTACGTTTGCGGCAGGGCCACCGGGCATTGCAATGTGTAAGTCAGCATACCGATTGACGCCCAGGGCCTCTTTCAATTTGCCATTGATAGTTAACGCCAATTTATTGACTGTGCCCGCCACGTCGTCGGCATAAACGTCTAATCGCTCGCTTTGCTGATCCCAAACGAGTCGACCATTGAGTCCGGTAATTTCGAGAGGCTGAGCCAGGCGTTGTGCGTGCTTGAGCGTAAAGTCCGCGTCCGCAAAACGCAGCGCCGCATCGCCATTGACGAGCGATAGTTCTGCATCCAAGCCCTCGATGGCTGGGGCGGCCCGGTGAGCATGACTCGACAGTTTCCGGAACGCTGCGGTCGCGTAATGCGGGTTGGTTTTTCCTTCTCCGCGACGCCAGACGGCTTCCACATGTTCAACGCTGCCGCTCGGTTGTAAGCCCTCGAGCAATTCCCGAGAGCTCTGTGGCAACGGTGTCAAGCCAGCGGTTAACACGCTGAGCGGCGCGACCGGCAAGTCGTGCCCGCGAAACGTTACGGCGCTCAAGGAATTGCGGTGTTGCGCCCAGGTCATCGAGAAACGACTGTCCGAAAACTCGCCCGCCGCGTCAGGCAGTTCGATATCGACGACATGCAATTGCCAGCCTTCACTATCCCGCGTTAGCTGCCCGAGAGCGCTAAGCAGCAATTCTTGCTCTTGTTGACCTGACATTGCGCCAACGTCAAAGCGAAGACTCTGCAACTGAGCGTCTCGCCACACACTGGAACCGGCGAAGTTAAGGCGTGCCGATGGCAGTTGCTGGCCATGCCATGCCGATTGCTTGATAAGGTATTCGCTATCGATGTCAGCAATGCTGAAATCAATACCACCTTCCCATTCGGAACTCAGTGGATCGCCGCGGGCCGTAAACGAGATAACCAAACGGCCGCCCATCTCGGTTGGCAAATCGACGAACGTCGTAACGACTTTTGAACCGAGGTGGTTACGAATGGTGAGTGTCAGATCTGACACGGCATAACTGCGATCGGCGCGCAAGTCAGTGAAAGTCAGATCCGCCCGCGTAACTGCAAAGTTGTCTTGCTGGAGTAGCCAACGCAGCACAGGCGACCGGGTCGGCGGCAACCCAGCGACGGATATGCGGCCCTGTTCGTCTCGCACCAGCGCCAGTTCGACGCCGGAAACGGTCAGCGTGTTTGGCTTCAGACTGCCGCTCAGGAGGGATCTAAGTGGCGCCAGACTGATGGTGGCGTGCTCGAACCGGATTACTTCCACATCACCATCGTTGCTCAGAATCGCAATGTCGTCGACGCTGATTTGCGGAGCCCAGCCATCCCAACTTGCCTCGATATTTCCGATCAGGGCCGGCCGTCCGACCGTTTCACTTACCCAGGCAGCGACCGCGACGCGTTGCCCGTCGATCTCGGGCAAGAGCAGGCGAACGATCGTCACCAGAGCAGCGCTCGCAATCAGAATTGCGGCTATCCCGGCCCAGGCGAAGTCAACTACAAATGAGAAGAGTTTTCGCATCTGGTTTCAAAGACTATGGACAGGAATCGGAAACACGGTGGGACCGGGCACGGGCAGTCGGGAATCTGCGCGAATATCCGGTGGTCGCTGTGTGCCGGGATTCAACACGGCCGCGCTGAATTCTAATCTCAAGATAGCGAGCTCACAAAAGGACGATATCGTATTGATCCTGCGTATACGCTGGTTCGGCCTGGAAGCCGATAGGAATGCGGGTGAATGCTTCCAGTTCAACAATACTGTCGGACTCTTCGTCGAGCATGGCGTCGACTACCGCCTGGGACGCAACGACTAACAGTCGTTGCGCGTCGAATTGGCGGGCTTCGCGCAAGATTTCTCGAAATATGCTGAAGCACACAGTTTCCACAGTTTTAACCGAGCCCGCGCCGCCGCAGGTTTTGCATGATTCGCACAATATATGCTCAAGGCTTTCACGGGTTCGCTTGCGCGTGATCTGCACAAGTCCGAGCGACGTTACTTCGCTGATAGAGGTACGCGCATGATCGCGCTCGAGACATTTCTCCAACGTTCTCACAACTTGTCGCTGGTGTTCCGCGTCAGTCATATCGATGAAATCGACGATGATGATGCCGCCGAGGTTGCGCAAACGTAATTGCCTGGCGAGTGCGTGAGTTGCTTCAAGGTTCGTTTTGAATATCGTTTCTTCAAGATTGCGATGACCGACAAATCCGCCGGTATTAACGTCGATCGTGGTCATGGCCTCGGTCTGATCGATAACCAGATGACCACCTGATTTAAGATCGACCCGGCGCTGCAGAGCGCGCTGAATTTCATCTTCAGTTGAATATAGATCGAGGATTGGGCGCTCACCGGGATAGTGTTCGAGCCGCGGCAATAAATCGGGCGTAAATTTTTCCGCGAATTCACGCACGCGCACGAAATTTTCTTTTGAATCGATGCGAACCTTTTCGACGGTCGTGAGCGAGATGTCGCGGATGGTGCGCAAAACCAGCGGTAAGTCTTCATAAATTCGCTGCGGCGCACCGGCTGCCGCGATTCGCTCATCGATGGACTGCCACAGACGCTCGAGAAAAAGCATGTCTGCTGCGAGTTCTTCGCGCTGCACTCCCTCAGCCGCCGTTCGGGCTATAAAGCCGCCGCTGCCTGCCTCGGATTCTGCCAGCCGACTCAGCTCCACAGTTCCCGCCAGTTCGTCCAGCGGACGCAGATCGGGTCGCAACTCGAGAATCAATTCGCGCAAGCGCTGCCTTTCGTCCTCGTCTTCGATGCGTTGTGAAATTCCGAGTGTGTTGCTATTTGGGACATAGACTAAATAGCGCGACGGCATGCTGATTTGAGTCGTGAGGCGTGCGCCCTTGCTTCCCAGCGGATCTTTAACCACCTGTACAACCAGCTGCTGGCCTTCTCTTACAGCTCGTTCGATGGTCAATTCGTTCGCATCGTCGCTATCCCGGCGCGGCCCCCCGGCGATATCAGAGACGTGCAGAAAGGCAGTCCGCTCCAGGCCTACTTCGACAAACGCAGCGCCCATTCCAGGCAGTACGCGACACACGGTTCCTTTGTAAATATTGCCAACCAGACCGCGACTGCGATTGCGTTCAATCGCCAATTCCTGCAGTACGCCGTTTTCGATAACAGCGACGCGGGTTTCCTGGGGGGTGATGTTGACGAGGAACTCTTCAGCCATGTTGGAACCGCTTTCAGAGCTATGAGACAGAGAACGATGAAGGTGCGCCGCATTATAGCGACCGCCGCAGTCGCGAAGCCAGAGGCGCCGAACTGCAACGCATTGCGTGCCGTTCCATGGCCTGAACATGGGGATGAGAATCGTACTTTTCTCGATTTGAGTTAAGCGTATAATGCGCGCGCCACGCCATGCTGATATCCACATTCAACGACACACTAACGATGGTTCTCGCCATCGGTGACGGCAAGTCACTAGAACCCCTAACTACGCGTCGGGCTGTCGCAGCGATGCCGTTTGGTGGCAGCTACCGCATCATTGATTTCGCGCTTACCAATTGCCTGCACTCGGGATTGCGCCGAATCATGGTGATGACGCAGTACAACGCGTTGTCCTTACACAACCACATTCGTGACGGCTGGTCGATATACAACACCGATTTGGGTGAGTATGTGATGCCGGTTACGCCACCAATTCAGTCAACCGTGTCGACCTATGCTGGCAACGCCGACGCGCTGTACAAAAACCTTTACCTGCTTGACGGCGCACGTGAAGAGAACGTACTGCTGGTCGCCGGCGAGCAGATTTACCGTATGGATTACGCTGCTGTATTAGCCTGGCACAATCAGCAGGGTGCCGATGTCACGATAGGTTGCGTGCCCCCTTCGAACGCCAACGGCGGTCATTTTCAGGCAGGTATAGACCTCGACGGCGACGTCGTCAAAGCAGTGCACAGGAATAAACTGGTCGCCAACGCTGACGAAGATCTGTGGTTGCCAATGGGTGTCAAAGTAATCAAGCGCACCACCCTGATTGACCTGTTACACACTCTGGATGGCGCGGACCCCAGCGACTTGTCGGTCTCAGAGCTGGTGGGACGCAACCTCGGATCATGCAAGCGCGTGGCCGCTTATCGCTTCGGCGGGACGTCCGGCCGGGTCACCCGAGATCGCTATTGGCGCCGACTCGATTCGCTGGATCACTACTACACCGCAAACATGGATTTGCTCGAGCTTGAGCCGCCGCTCGACCTGTACCAGTCCAATTGGCCGATTCGCACCTACCAGACCCAGCGCCCGCCAGCCCGCACAGTTCCGGGCCGTTCGTGTAATGAAGGTATTTGTGTGAATTCGATCGTGTCTGGCGGTACGGTTATCGCAGGCGGCGGCGTTAATCGCAGCGTGCTTGGTAATCGCGTGTATATCGACGACAGCGCGACGGTCGAGGACGCCATTCTGTTTTCTGATGTCCACATTGAAGAGGGCGCACAGGTGCGCCGCAGCATCTGCGACCGCTACCTGCGTATTCCTGCCGGCGAGAAAATCGGCTTTGACGCCGCAGAAGACGCGCGCCGCTTTACGTTGACCGAAGATGGCGTGGTCGTGATTCCGTCGGATTATCAGTTCGAGACGTCGTCCTAGCGGTCGTTGAAAAACGTGGCGGGCAAGCCGCGCCGCAAACGGGCGCCGCAGTAGTTAATCAACATCCTGCTAGTCGGCACGTTCCGCTCCGCCTGACGGTGTAAACTGGGCCGCCCCGCAGGTGCCGGTCGCGCCATCACGCAGGAGAGCCTTGTTGTCCTTCGAATCCCGCCTCGCCGAATTCCTGCCGCCTGAGGCTTGCCTCACCTCTGCTGAGACCATGCGCCCCTACGAATGTGATGCGCTTACGGCCTACCATCAGGTCCCGCGCGTTGTGGTCGTGCCACACACGCGAGAGCAAGTCGAAAAAGTGGTTAAGTTATGCACCGAATTTGCTATTCCGGTGGTTTGCCGCGGTGCCGGCACCGGCTTATCAGGCGGTGCCTTACCACTCGACGGCGGCTGCCTTATGAGTCTGGCCCGCTTCAATCGAATTCTCGACATCGACACTGAAAATCGCACCGCGACAGTCGAGCCAGGCGTGCGGAATCTCGCCATTAGCGAAGCTGTGGCGGATCTTGGTCTGTATTACGCCCCTGATCCATCGTCGCAAATTGCCTGCAGTATTGGCGGCAACGTGGCGGAGAATTCTGGAGGCGTACATTCTTTGAAGTACGGTTTGACAGTCAACAATGTGCTCGAGCTGAAGATCCTCACCATGGATGGAGAATGGCTGACTATCGGCGGTCGCGCGCTGGACAGTGCCGGACTCGATTTGCTCGCGGTGATGCACGGGTCTGAAGGCTTACTCGGCGTGATTATGGAAGTCACGGTGAAGTTATTGCCAAAGCCCGAGCTCGCCCGCGTGCTGTTGGCGTCGTTCGACAGCGTTGAACAGGCGGGCCTTGCGGTCGCCGACATCATCGGTGCCGGCATCGTCCCCGGCGGTCTGGAGATGATGGACAAACTCGCTATCGAAGTTGCCGAGGCATTCGCGGGCGCGGGCTACCCGCTTGATGCCGCAGCCATTTTGCTTTGTGAAGTCGATGGCAATGAAGCCGAAGTTGCAGCCCAGGTGGAGCGCGTTGATGCCGTCCTCAGACAGGCCGGCGCGAGTGACATTCGCTTATCGGAGAATGAGCAACAGCGCATGCGCTTCTGGGCCGGTCGTAAAGCTGCCTTTCCGGCTTTTGGCCGCATTGCCGCCGATTATTTCTGTATGGATGGCACTATCCCGCGCAAACACCTGGCGCGCGTTCTCGAATCCATTAGTGCGTTGTCGGTTGAGTTCAACTTGCCGATTGCTAACGTTTTTCATGCAGGTGACGGCAACCTGCATCCCCTCATAGGCTTCGACGCCAATGACGACGACGAATTACGGCGAGCTGAACTGGTCGGGAGTCGCATACTCTCGTTGTGCGTTGAAGTGGGTGGCACGGTGACGGGTGAGCATGGTGTCGGAGTCGAGAAACTGAATGAAATGTGTGTGCAGTTTTCGAGCGAAGAACTAACACAGATGCATGCTTTGAAAACGGCCTTCGATCCGCGTGAATTGCTCAACCCCGGTAAAGCCGTGCCGACACTGCATCGATGTGCGGAATTCGGGGCCATGCATGTGCATCAGGGGCAATTGCCGCACGCTGAGCTCGAACGTTTCTGAGAATGGGCGGCACCTGGTGCTGTTCACGTCACTTTAGCAGTGCAGGGGCCGCCAGGGCTTAAGCGCTCAGGTCACACTCTCAAATCCCGTTGCCACCAAGCGGGACGGCGGATCCATATCAAGTTCAGGTTTGTGTGCCGCCGACGGTCAGGCTGTCAATTTTCAGGGTCGGTTGTCCTACTCCCACCGGTACAGATTGTCCGTCCTTGCCACAGGTGCCGACACCGTTATCAAGCGCGAGGTCGTTGCCGATCATCGATACCCGTGTCAGAACATCAGGACCGTTTCCAATCAGCGTCGCTCCGCGCAGGGGTGCGGTGATTTTGCCATCCTCGATCAGATAGGCCTCACTGGCGCTAAAAACGAATTTCCCATTGGTGATATCAACCTGCCCGCCGCCAAAACTAACCGCATACAGTCCACGCTTAACGCTGCCAATGATGTCTTCTGGCAGCTCTTGCCCCGGCAACATATAAGTATTGGTCATGCGCGGCATCGGGCGATGGGCATACGATTGGCGACGACCATTGCCAGTTGCCTCAACGCCCATCAATTTGGCGTTGTGTCGGTCCTGCATGTAGCCGCATAAGCGCCCGTTCTCGATGAGGACCGTTTTCCCGCCGGGCGTCCCTTCATCATCAACATTCAGTGATCCGCGCCGCCCGGGCAGCGTGCTGTCGTCCACCACAGTGCAATTTTCCGCGGCCACCTTTTCTCCCACTCTGCCACTAAAAGCGGACGTGCCCTTGCGATTAAAGTCGCCTTCCAGTCCATGACCGATGGCTTCATGCAAAAGGATACCAGGCCAGCCAGATCCGAGCACAACGGTCATTTCCCCGGCAGGGGCGGCTTCGGCCTCGAGACTGACCAGAGCCTGCCTGAGCGCCTCATCAGCAATGTGTTCGGCACCACCATCAGCAAACAACGTTGCATAACCACTGCGCCCGCCGCCGCCAAATGATGCGGTTTCGCTGCGGCCGTTCTGTTCCACAATCACGCCCACATTGAGCCGCACCAGCGGACGAATATCGGCGGCTAGGGTGCCATCTGCTGCAATCACCATGACGCAAGAGTGTTGCCCGGATAAACTCACCATCACTTCACGGACTCTCCCGTCTGCGCTGCGCACGCGCTCGTCCAGGGCGCGCAGAACCGCAAGTTTGTCTTCGGTCAGCGTGGTGGAGAGAGGATCGTCACTAACGTACAGCGAAGTGTCAGTCGCGAAGGGAGGGAGCAGTTGAATATCGCGGGATTGCCCCTGCCGTGTGATCGCCCGTGCAGTCTTCACCGCTTCTTTCAACGCCGGCAAGGTTAAATCATCGGAGTAGGCGAACCCGGTCTGTTCACCACTAATGGCACGTACGCCCGCGCCCTGACGGATGCTAAACACGCCCTCCTTGATGATGCCGTCTTCGAGGCTCCACGACTCAGTGCGTGTCGATTCGAGATAGATGTCGGCGAGATCGACACTGCCACCGCCCAGCTGGCCGGCAATGAGTTCCAGATCAGGCAGCGCGATACCAACGGGATCGAGCAGGTTCGAGCGTGCGAATTCAATAGGGTTTTCGGTCATTTCCGCATTATGAGCGATCGCAGCCAGATGTGTCGCCTTGTGGACCGAGACAGGGTCGGCAAGAGTGGTCTGGTGTCGCTCGAACACTGGCGTTTGACAGCACCGGGCGCGGTCGGTAGCTTTGCCGCCTCTTCACTCATGCCATAAGCAGAATTAATCCCGTGAGCACTGGTTTTTCACGCATCGATCGCCTGCCGCCCTACGTCTTTAATCAGGTCAATGATCTGAAAATGGCGGCGCGGCATCGGGGCGAGGATATCGTCGACTTCGGCATGGGCAACCCCGATCAGCCGACGCCAAAACACATTGTCGACAAGTTGTGCGAAGCGGCACAACGCCCGGACACCCATCGCTACTCGGTCTCACGCGGTATTCCGCGCCTGCGCAAGGCAATTTGTGACTGGTATCGAACCCGCTATGCCGTTGAGCTGGATCCTGAAACAGAAGCAATCGTAACCATCGGTTCCAAAGAAGGCCTCGCGCACCTGGCAATGGCGGTCGTTGACCGTGGCGATGCCGTACTGGTGCCGAATCCGGCCTATCCGATTCACCCCTACGGTTTCGTGATCGCAGGTGCGGATATTCGCCATGTGCCGATTGGCCGCGACATCGATTTTTTCGAAGAACTCGAAAACGCCATCCGCAATACCTGGCCGCGACCGAAAATGCTATTGCTCAATTTCCCCAGTAATCCCACCGCGCAATGCGTTGATCTGGAGTTTTTCGAGCGCATCGTCGCTATCGCTCGCGAGTACGGCATTTACGTGGTGCAGGATCTGGCTTACGCCGATCTTGTATTCGATGGGTATAAAGCACCTTCGATTATGCAGGTCGAAGGCGCGCGCGAAGTCGCCGTCGAATTCTTTTCCCTGTCAAAAAGCTACAACATGCCTGGCTGGCGAGTCGGCTTTATGGTCGGTAACCGAGAGCTGGTTAACGCGCTCGCGCGGCTCAAGTCCTATCTCGACTACGGCATGTTCACACCCATTCAGATTGCGGCCATTGCGGCACTGGAAGGTAGTCAGGAATGTGTGACTGAAATTCGCGACATGTATCAGACCCGGCGTGACGTGTTGTGCGAAGGGATGGAGGCGGCCGGTTGGTCGGTGGATAAGCCGCGCGGGACGATGTTCGTATGGGCACGCATTCCACCTGAGCTGGAACATTTAGGTTCGCTTGAGTTCACCAAGAAACTGATGGCAGAAGGCAAGGTCGCAGTTTCTCCTGGCATCGGTTTTGGAGAGTACGGTGATGCGTACGTTCGATTCGCGCTGATCGAAAACGCGCATCGCACGCGGCAAGCTATTCGCGGCATCCGAGACATGATGCGGAACGTCGGCTAAGTGGTGGAGAATCCTGTGTCGAAGTTAGCATCTGTGAAAGTTGGCGTACTCGGTCTGGGCACTGTCGGTTGTGGCACGCTCGACGTTTTGGCGCGCAATGCTGACGAAATTTCTCGTCGTGCTGGCCGCTCAATAGAAGTGGTGGCAGCCGCCGCCCGCGATCTGTCGAAACCGCGTGCTTTCGATTGCAGCGAGATTAGTTTGACCGATGATCCGTATGCGCTGGTTGCCGACAGTCGCATTGATATCGTCGTTGAATTGATTGGTGGCACCGAGCCGGCACGCGAATTGGTGCTGGCAGCTCTAGCTAACGGTAAACATGTCGTGACTGCCAACAAGGCGTTGATCGCCTTGCATGGCAACGAAATTTTTGCCGCTGCCCATGCGCAAGGCGTGACTGTTGCTTTTGAGGCCGCGGTAGCCGGCGGCATCCCGGTAATCAAAACTCTCCGTGAAGGGCTCGCTGGAAATACTGTGCAATCTCTGGCCGGCATCATCAACGGCACCTGCAATTACATGATGACTGCGATGAAAGATCGCGCGGCGAATTTCGACGAGGTACTTGTCGAAGCTCAGGAATTAGGCTACGCAGAAGCCGATCCATCTTTTGACATCGATGGCGTCGACGCAGCACACAAGCTCACGATCCTTGCAGCGATCGCGTTCGGCGTGCCGCTGCAATTTGAAAACATTTACGTCGAAGGAATTCGAGATATCGCGCTCGATGACGTGCGTTATGCCGAAGCGCTTGGTTACAGCATCAAACATCTGGCGATTGCTGCTAACGATAGCAGCGGTGTGCAACTGCGAGTACATCCTACGCTTATTCCCGCCCGCCACATGTTGGCGAACGTCAACGGCGTCATGAACGCGGTGTTGATTCGTGGCGATGCGGTGGGCCAGATGATGCTTTCTGGTGCCGGCGCGGGCGCCGAGCCAACTGCCTCCTCAGTGGTTGCCGATTTGGTCGACGTGGTGCGCGCGCTGACCACCGACCCGGGTAATCGTGTGCCACACCTGGCCTTTCAACCTGATGCCTTGTCGCAGGCCCCGGTGTGCCCGATGGCGGATGTTGAGAGTGCTTACTATCTACGCATGGATGCCCGCGACCAGCCGGGTGTGCTGGCCGACATCGCACGCATTCTCGCTTCCCACGAAATCAGCATTGAGGCGATCCGCCAGCAGGAACCCGCGGCGGCGGCGGTGACCGTGCCGGTTGTCATCCTGACGCAGCGCGTACGCGAACAGGCGATGCAACTTGCCATTGCGGAAATGACCGCACTTGCCGACATCCACGGCGACATCGTGCGCTACCGTATGGAGACATTCGCGTGAGTTCAGGCGGACATTACGTGGGCTTAATCGATCGCTACCGGGCACGCCTGCCGGTGACGGACGAGACCCGCATCGTCAGTTTGTCTGAGGGTAATACGCCGCTCATCGAGCTGCAGAACCTGTCCAATGATGTCGCGCGCGAGTGCCAGATTTACGTTAAGTTTGAAGGGCTCAATCCGACCGGTTCGTTCAAAGACCGCGGCATGACCATGGCGGTCACCCAAGCCTTGAGTGAAGGTGCGGAGGCAATCATCTGCGCCTCGACCGGCAACACGTCAGCATCCGCTGCTGCCTACGCCGCGCGCGCGGGCATGCGCTCGTTCGTGCTCATCCCGGATGGGAAGATCGCACTTGGCAAACTTGCCCAGGCCATGATTCAGGGTGCCGTGGTCATGCAAATTCAGGGCAATTTCGATGACGGCATGCGCATCGTTAAAGAGATGGCGCACGCCGCCCCGGTTACGATCGTGAATTCCATTAACCCTTACCGCCTGCAAGGGCAAAAGACCGCTGCTTTTGAGATTGTCGATGCGCTGGGGCGGGCCCCGGACTATCACTGCATTCCGGTCGGGAATGCGGGCAACATCAGCGCTTACTGGACCGGGTTTAGTGAATACGCAGGAGTAAAACCAGCGACCGCGGCGTGCGCTTATTGCGACACTGACTGTGTCTTCGACTTTGCCCCGGAGTGCGACAGCCGACCAGTCATGCTCGGTTACCAGGCGGCTGGCTCGGCGCCATTTATCGCCGGCAGCATGGTCGATGATCCGGAAACCGTCGCTACGGCAATCCGCATCGGACGGCCGCAATCGTGGGATTTGGCGTGGGCCGCGAGTCGCGAATCGGGTGGCTGGTTCGATAGTTTCACTGACGCTGAGATTCTCGCGACACAAAAATTTCTGGCCTCAAGCGAAGGGTTGTTCTGCGAACCTGCTTCTGCAATCTCGGTGGCCGGTGCGTTGGCTGATATCGCGTCCGGCAAGATTCCTGCAGGGAGCATTGTCACCTGCACTCTCACTGGCCACGGTCTGAAAGACCCGGATACGGCAATCAGCCAGAGCGCTGGTGGAGTCATCAAAGTTGCGGCTGAAAGTGACGCAGTGAAACGCGCGATCCTCGAAAATCTTTGAGTGTTGCTCGGCGCTCCGCGACGCGCCAGATAGTCGTCTTTCGCCCTGCGCGGCTGCCACGAGAGCTGCCGAGAACCATCGTCGCACACCCATGGCTGCGACGACTCACTGGCTTATGAATGCATCCGTCGAAATCTACGCCCCCGATCTTGTCCGCGAACTCGAACACGGCCTGGCGAGGCACGACATGCGCGCCCGGTCGCTGGTGACGATGCTTGCGCGTGCAGATTACGAGCCGTGCCGTGAGCGCGATTTCGTCGCTGCCGTCTTGGCAGCTTGCGGGTGTGAGTACGCAGGCGCCGGAACCGCACCGCTGGCGGCCGCACTTGCGGCGTACGATTTAGACGACACGCCAAGCGCAGACGTGATGTGTTCGGAACCGGTTTATCTGCGTGCCGACGCCGCTCGGGTAGTGCTGTTCGACGCGGCCAGTATAGGGTTGAGCGCGACCGAGTCTGACGCCTTGCTGGCGTTGCTCAATCCGGCGTTCGCCGATCAAGGACTACGCTTTCGTCGCGGACGTTCACCCCTTCGTTGGTATGTTGAAGGTGTCGCGCTACCACATTTTGAGAGTGCTGCGCCGCGTACCTTGCACGGGACTGCGCTCGAACCCAACATGACGCAGATGCGCGGCTTGGGGCCATTGAACACGGTGATGACGGAAATTCAAATGCTGTTGCACGAATGCCCCGTCAATCAGGCGCGCGTCGAGGCCGGCAAACCACCCGTTAACAGTATCTGGTTCTGGGGTGCCGGTTCGTTGACTGCACCCGACAACCCCTCGGCACAGCATCTGATCTGCGCAGATGACATCGCGGCCGCCTGTGCCGGGTATTTCGCCATCGACTACCACCGTAATGCGCACACTCTGGCTGGCATTGTGAGCCGCGCGACAGGGCCGGTCGCCATTTTGTGCCCACCAGATTCAGCCGAGGGTCGGCTGAAGCCCTTCATGGACGAGATATTTCAACCGGCTTTGGTGGGTTTGCGCGAACGGCGCGTCGCCGACATCAGTGTAATAACGGGTCCATCGCGTTTTGTTCTCAGCCGCGCCGCATTGCGACGTTTCTGGCGCCGTTCGCAGCCGTTTTTTGCGCGCTTCGTCAGTCGCACGCGCGGGGCTGCTGAAACATGATCAGTCAGCCGCGCATAGAGCGCCGCGTCGTTGCTGATGAGAGCGGCTTACCCCCCGAGTTGCCCAGCGTGATAAGACGCGTGCTGGCGTCGCGCGGCATTGCAGACCTGGCGCAGATTGATACCTCTTTACGTGGGCTGCATCCGGCTACGGCATTGGGCGGGCTCGAAGCGGCAGTCGATTTGATCGAATATTGTCTGCGCCACGATGAGCCGATTCTCATCATCGGGGACTTCGATGCCGACGGTGCGACGAGCACTGCGCTTGCAGTCCGCGCGCTTCGCGCGATGGGCGCGGCAACGGTGGATTATCTGGTGCCGAATCGATTCGAGTTCGGCTACGGTCTGACGCCTGAGATTGTCGCGCTCGCGGCCGACCGCAGGCCGGCGCTGATTATTACTGTCGATAACGGTGTGTCCAGTATTGAGGGTGTCGCGGCAGCACAGGCGGCGGGCATCAAGGTGGTGATCACCGATCATCATTTACCGGGTCGCACTTTGCCGGCTGCGGACGCGATGGTGAATCCGAATTTGGTCGATGACGCTTTCCCGAGCAAGAATCTCGCCGGTGTGGGCGTTATTTTTTATGTCATGAGCGCGCTGCGCGCACGCTTACGTGAGGGTGGGTGGTTCCAAAGTCAGCATCTTACCGAACCTCGCATGGCTGAATTGCTCGATTTGGTTGCACTGGGCACGGTCGCTGATGTCGTCGTGATGGACGCTAACAACCGGCGTCTGGTCGGACAGGGGTTGGCGCGAATTCGTGCTGGACGCTGCAATTCCGGCATCAGCGCACTGATCGATATCTCAGGCCGCCAGCGCGAGCAATTGACGACCAGCGACCTCGGCTTTGCGCTCGGTCCACGTCTCAATGCGGCCGGCCGCCTGGCCGACATGTCGCTCGGGATTGAGTGTCTGATTAGCAACAGAAACGAGCACTGCGCCGTCATCGCCGAGCAATTAGACAAACTCAATCGCGAGCGGCGCGATATCGAGGCAGAAATGCGCGACCACGCGTTCGATCTGATTGACGGCGCGCTGCCCGACACCGAGAACGCCGAGCTGCCGGCGGCATTTTGCGTACATCACGAACAATGGCATCAGGGCGTTATCGGGATTGTCGCAGCGCGCGTCAAAGACCGTTTCCATCGACCTGTGATCGCCTTCGCCAGCGTCGACGGTGGAACCCTCAAGGGCTCGGCTCGCTCGATACCGGGGATCCATATTCGCGATGTTCTGGACGCCGTCGCGAGCCGTAACCCCGGTTTGATCTCGCGTTTCGGGGGACATGCCATGGCCGCCGGTCTGACCTTGCCGGCTGAGCAATACAGCGATTTCATGCGCGCTTTTGTGAACGTCGTTGGCGAATATCTTGATGCCGAGACGCGCGACAAAAAAATCGCCAGCGATGGTGAACTCGCAAGCTCTGATTTCAACCTCGACCTGGCCCGCGAGCTTGCTCATTTGGCGCCATGGGGACAGGGCTTTCCCGAGCCGCGTTTTGACGGCGTGTTCAAGATTGAAGATCGACGTGTGGTCGGCGGGACACACGCGAAACTGGTGCTTAGTGCTGAAGGGCATCACGAGACCGTGGCAGCAATTGCGTTCGGGGCCGCTGTGCAACCTTGGTTTGCCGATGCCGAATCTATTCGCGCCGTGTTTAAACTCGATATCAACAACTACCGCGGTATCGATACCTTGCAATTGGTGATTGACCACGCCGAACCGGCCTGAACTGCCTATGCAAAAGTGCGTGAGTATGCCGGGCGAGCACGGCGCGGTGTCCAAGGCGCGGAATTTATAGCTGATAAATGAGTGTCGCGGCGCGCCGAGCAACGCAACTATCGGAACTGGGCTCACACTTTTTCAGGGGTTCCTTAACAGCAGGCAGTACAGCGACTACAATGCGCGGCCCCTGACTTTACCGTTGCGCGCACCATGGAACTCAACCCGCTTTATACTTCGATCAAAGACATGCTCAAGCGTATCGAAGCGCTGAGGGGGTATCTTTGACTACGCGGTTAAGGCTGAGCGCCTGCTAGAAGTCGAGCGCGAACTGCAAACTGGCAATGTCTGGGACGATCCGGAGCGTGCTCAGGCATTGGGTCGCGAACGGTCTGCGCTTGAAGGGGTGGTGCATACCATCGAAAGTCTCGAAACGCGCGTCGCTGATGGTCACGATCTACTCGAAATGGCCGATGCCGAGAACGACGAACAGACCGTTACCGCCGTACGCGAAGATCTGGGTATAGCCGAGCAAGAGCTCGCTGGACTCGAATTCAAGCGGATGTTTTCTGGCCCGATGGACCCGAACAACGCCTTCGCCGAGATCCAGGCTGGTTCTGGCGGTACTGAGGCGCAGGATTGGGCGGACATGCTCCTGCGGATGTATCTGAAGTGGGGTGAAGCGCATGCATTTGAATCCGAACTCATAGAAATCTCGGCCGGCGACGTCGCGGGTATCAAAAGTGCGGTCATCAAATTCAGTGGCGATCACGCCTTCGGCTGGTTACGCACTGAGACCGGAGTGCATCGGCTGGTACGCAAATCGCCCTTCGACTCCGGTAACCGCCGGCATACGTCGTTTGCATCAGTATTCATATCGCCAGAAATTGACGACGCGGTGGCGATCGAGATTAACCCGGCCGATTTACGTGTCGATACCTATCGTGCCAGCGGTGCTGGCGGACAGCACGTCAATAAAACTGACTCGGCAGTACGTTTGACTCACGCGCCCAGCGGCATCGTGGTGCAGTGCCAGAATGAACGCTCACAGCACAAGAACCGCGACCAAGCCATGAAGCTACTGCGCGCGCGCTTGTATGAGCAGGAGATGCTCAAGCGAAGAACCGAACAACAGGCGCTCGAGGACAGTAAGGCGGATATCGGGTGGGGCTCGCAGATTCGATCCTATGTGTTAGATCAATCGCGAATCAAAGATCTCAGAACGGAAGTCGAGACCGGTAATACCCAGGCAGTGCTCGATGGTGCACTCGATCAATTCATTGAAGCGAGCCTCAAGCAAGGCTTGTAGGGAGCGATAGTCCATGGCTCAACAAGGTACAGGTGCCAGCGAAGCACAGTTGCTTCAGCAACGGCGCGCCAAACTCGATCAACTGCGCGCCGACGGAACCGCCTACCGCAACGATTTTCGACGCGACGCGCTGGCCGGTGAGCTGCAGCAGCAATTCGCTGAGGCCAGCGCCGAGGAGCTGGAACAGAACCCGCAACGCGTCGCGATCGCAGGCCGCATGATGACGCAGCGGGTGATGGGGAAGGCATCGTTCGCCCATATCAAGGATATGAGCGGCGATATCCAACTCTACGTCAAGCGCGACGCGCTTGCGGAAGGCCGCTATGCAGACTTTAAAAAATGGGATCTGGGCGACATTCTCGGCGCACGCGGCACCATGTTTCGGACCCAGAAAGGCGAACTGTCGGTGCTGGTTGATGACATTATTTTGCTGACCAAGGCACTGCGGCCTTTGCCCGAAAAATGGCACGGACTGACCGACGTCGAAGCGCGCTACCGTCAGCGCTATCTCGACCTCATTATGAACGAACAGACGCGCGAGACTTTTCGCCTGCGCAGCCGCAGTGTTGATTTCATTCGCCGCTTTTTGCAACAGCGCGGATTTCTCGAAGTCGAAACACCAATGATGCAGCCTTTACCTGGAGGTGCCGCCGCGCGACCGTTCATCACGCATCACAATACGCTTGAGATGGACTTGTATCTGCGCATCGCCCCGGAACTGTATTTGAAGCGACTGGTAGTCGGCGGGATTGAGAAAGTATTCGAGATCAATCGAAATTTTCGTAATGAAGGACTCTCTACCCGACACAATCCTGAATTTACGATGCTGGAATTTTATGAAGCCTATGCTGACTACGAGGATCTAATTCACCTGACCGAGGAGTTGTTGCGCGAGCTCGCCATCGACATTACCGGTTCCAGCGTGTTGGAGTACCAGGGACAGTCGTATGATTTCGGGCAGCCGTTCGAACGGATGACCGTGGTTGAGGCGATTCTTGCCCACAATAAGGACGTGACGCTGGCCGATCTTGAAGATGAGCAGCGCGCGCGCAGTGTCGCCGAAGGATTGGGTGTACCACTACAAGCAAGCTACGGGCGGGGCAAGGTCCTGATTGAGATCTTTGAGAAGACGGCTGAGCCTAATCTCGCCGGGCCGATATTCATCACTGCCTACCCAGCTGAGGTCTCGCCCCTGGCAAGGCGGAATGATGCGGACCCGTTCGTCACCGATCGCTTCGAGTTTTTCGTCGCCGGACGTGAAATCGCCAACGGTTTTTCGGAACTCAACGATCCAGACGATCAAGCCGAAAGATTTCGCGAGCAAGTTGCCGCTCAGGACGGTGGTGATAAGGAGGCCATGCCATACGACGCAGACTATATCCGCGCACTCGAGCACGGCATGCCGCCGACCGCCGGTGAAGGGATTGGTATCGACCGGCTTGTCATGCTGTTGACCAACGCAGCCTCGATTCGGGATGTCCTGTTGTTCCCCCAACTGCGACCGCAGGCCGACGTGAATGAGGGTTCTAGGGGCTAATGGCCGTTTGAGGGACAACAATGCTAAGGTCGGCCGTGGGGTCGAACTGGCGAGAACTAATTGCAGCGAGGATGAAACTTCGCTGCTCAGGTCGGGTCTATTCCTCCGAGCTTTGGGAGTGAGCTTAAGCTGGTGAAAGCATTCGTCGGCGTTGAGGACAAGTTCCAAATTCAGCACTTCGCCCAGAGCGAAGGCCATAATTCAGACTATCTGTACATTCAGGAGACGAAATGACATGGATAAGAAAATCCAACTGAAGCCTGTTGCTGCGGCAATCGGTGCCACCTTCGCGGTTACTCTGGCGGCTTCTCCGCTTGCTAACGCAGCCGACAACCCGTTTTCAGCTGTTGAACTCGGCACCGGCTACATGGTTGCTGGCGACCACACTGAAGGTAAGTGTGGCGAAGGCAAATGCGGCGAGTCCAAGGGTAAAGACAGCAAGGGCGCTGAAGGCAAATGTGG
>DBBP01000002.1:0-216619 GCA_002292285.1 Proteobacteria bacterium UBA981 | reverse complement strand
TGAAGGCAAATGTGGCGAATCCAAAGGCGCTGAAGGCAAATGTGGCGAGTCCAAGGGTGCTGAAGGCAAATGTGGCGAGTCCAAGGGTGCTGAAGGCAAATGTGGCGAGTCCAAGGGTGCTGAAGGTAAGTGCGGCGGCTAAGTTCGCTGATCTGAACCTTATGCCTGAGATGACTTGTGTCGCGTAAGTACCCAGTTCGCGGCACCGGTCTGGGATTCCGGCGGGCACTGATGGGCCCGCTGGAAGACCATGGCACCGCGGCCGTGGATTTCATGGAAGTCGCGCCAGAAAACTGGATTGACCTCGGCGGACACCTTGGCCGCCGTTTTCGACAATTCACCGAAGCTGTACCGTTCGTATGTCACGGGCTATCGCTCAATATCGGTGGACCGGAGCCGATTGACGAACCTTTTGTAAAGCGTGTCGGTCAATTTCTCGATCAGCACCAGATCAGGTGCTACAGCGAGCATCTGACTTTCTGTGCCGATGACGGCCACCTCTACGACCTGATGCCGATTCCCTTTACTGAGGCCGCCATCGAACACGTCGCGGAGCGAGTGATGCGGGTCCAGGACATTCTCGGACGCCGCCTGGCACTGGAGAACGCGTCGTACTACTGCGCACCCGGCGCCGAGATGAGCGAAATAGAGTTTCTCAGAGCGGTGCTGGAGCGTGCGGATTGCGATTTTCTTCTGGACATCAACAACATCTATGTCAACAGCGTTAATCATGGTTACGACGCGCACGAATTTCTCCGTGCTCTGCCGGCAGAGCGCATCGCTTACGGCCACATCGCCGGACACTACAACGAAGCACACGATCTGATTGTCGACACTCACGGGGCTGATGTGATCGACCCGGTGTGGGCTTTGCTCGATGAGGCGTACGACTGTTTCGGCGTCTTTCCAACGTTGTTGGAAAGAGATTTCAATATCCCGCCGCTCACGACTCTGCTGCAAGAAGTTGCGCGCATCAGCAGCGCGCAAAGCTCGGCAGTTGTGACGCCGGCGAGCCGTGCCAACCATGGCTGAGGCGAATTTCCGTGAGCTTCAATACCAATTCGGTGCGCACATGCGCGATCCGGACAGGCATCCGGGGCCGGCCGGGGTTGAAGACCGACGCCTGAAGATCTACCGCGATCTGTTGTACAAAAACGTCGAGAGTTTCGTTGCCAATGCGTTCCCCGTATTGCGGCGTCTCACCAGCGACGAGCGTTGGCACGCGATGGTGCGAGACTATTTTTCTCGCCATCGTGCGCGCACCGGACTATTTCCGAAAATGCCCCAGGAATTTCTGCATTACCTGAACGAAGAACGCGATGATGAACATGATCCGCCGTTCATGCGCGAACTTGCGCACTATGAATGGCTCGAAGCGGAAGTGCTTTTCGATCCGCGTGAACTCGACGACGTTCCGTTTTCTAAGCCTGCCGAACTGCCGGACGGGTGTGTGGTCGCCAATCCGGTGATGCGTTTACACACCTACAATTATCCGGTGCATCAAATTGGGCCGGGTGTCGAGCCCATTGGTGCCTCTGCCGAGCCCACCTACCTCGCAGTTTTTCGACGTCGTGACGACAAAGTCGGGTTTATGCAACTGAATGCCGTCTCGGCGCGGCTGTTGGATTTGATCGTAACCAACGATGGCCTATCCGCGCGAAACTTGCTCTGTCGAATTGCCGAAGAGCTCGGGCAGCGTGACGTTAACCTCATCATGGATGCCGGAATCGGTATTCTGCATTCGTTTGTGGACCAAGATATGATTCTTGGCACTGTCGCGGCGCACGCCTAAAGTATCAGTTTCGCATTTGACGACGGGGCGATCGCCGTTTCCCAGCGTTTGAGCCGCACTGTTCATTGGTCGGCTTAGGTCACGCACAGATCGATTGTGAGGACATCTATGGATACTTCGGCATTGATGCTGGTAGTCAACGGCTTCGCCGTTCTATGCGTATTGGCGCTCGGCTGCCTGATCGTTACGGTGGTCGTGTTGTATGTGATAGACGTGTCGCAAACAAAACACGCGGTGCGCAGGAATTACCCGGTCATCGGTCGACTACGTTATTTCTTTGAAGAACTGGGCGAGTTTTTTCGGCAGTATTTCTTCGCAATGGATCGCGAAGAAATGCCCTTCAATCGAGCCGAGCGTTCGTGGGTCTATCGAGCGGCAAAAGGGGTCGATACGACAGTCGCTTTTGGCTCCTCGAAAGATTTACGCCCGGTCGGCACGGTTATCTTTGTCAATACCGCATATCCCACGCTCGACGAAGATGCGGCCCAACCGCGTGCCGTCACCATCGGCGCTGATTGCGAACATCCGTACCGCACAGCATCAATACTCAATATTTCAGGGATGAGTTACGGCGCGATTTCACGACCGGCTGTGTTGGCGTTATCGCGGGGCGCCGCACAAGCGGGTATCTGGATGAACACCGGCGAAGGCGGGCTGTCTTCTTTTCATCTCGAAGGGGGCGCAGATTTAGTATTTCAAATCGGTACAGCGAAATACGGAGTGCGCGACGAACGCGGCGAACTATGCGACAACAAGTTGCGGCAACTCGCGGCCCACGAGCAAGTCCGCATGTTCGAGTTGAAACTGTCCCAGGGAGCGAAACCGGGTAAAGGCGGCATCCTGCCGGCCGCGAAAGTGAGCGCGGAAATCGCGACCATCCGCGGCATTCCAATTGGCGAGGCATCGATCAGCCCGAATCGCCACCCGGAGATCAACAACGAGAACGATTTGCTCGATGTCATTGAGCGCATCCGCCGCGTGACTGGCAAGCCGACCGGATTCAAGGCCGTTATTGGCTCTCCGGATTGGCTGGAGAAATTATTCGAGGTGATTCAGGAGCGCGGGATGGCCAGTGCGCCTGATTTCATCACTGTTGATAGTGGCGATGGCGGGACCGGCGCCGCGCCGATGAGTCTTATTGATAACGTTGGACTGCCTCTACGAGAAAGCCTGCCGCTAGTGGTCGATAAATTGAAAGAATACGGCTTGCGCGACCGAACCAAGATCATCGCGAGTGGAAAATTGATCACGCCAGCGGATGTCGCTGCGGCCATTTGCGCTGGCGCCGATTTCGTTGTCTCGGCGCGTGGCTTCATGTTTGCTCTGGGCTGCATCCAGGCTTTGCAGTGCAATCGCAACACCTGCCCGACCGGTATAACGACCCACGACAAGCATCTGCAACGCGGTCTGGACCCGACCAACAAAGCGGAACGAGTGCGTCAGTACGCGAACACCATGCATCATGAACTCGGTGTGATCGCGCACTCCTGCGGCGCCATCGAACCGCGGCGTCTGAAGCGTTCGCACTGCCGCATCGTGCAGTCGAGCGGGCGCTCTGTTGCCTTGAACGAGCTGTACCCCGATGTCCAAACGTTGAACGTTGCCGGACTCGCCAAATAGAAATGACTTGATCGACACGGCGCACGGAACTTTTCTCTACCGGCTACTCCAATATCCGAGTGTTGATGAACTTGATGATGAAGCCGGTAGTGTCACCTGGTGATGGTATCGCTGACCGCTAACAGGGGAGCAGGAACGTGCAAGGGGCAATTAGGCTATTAAATAGGGTTCAGGATCTTCTGGGCTTGTCGAGACACGTGGACTTTATCGCGCCGCTCCTGCTGCGGTTGTATCTGGTGCCTGTGTTTTTCTTCGCTGGCAGCAACAAGTGGAATCCGTTTGCAGAGGGTGGAACCTTCAACCCGGCGGAAGGGCTCGCGGATATTGCTCAATGGTTCGGCAATCCGGACTGGGGACTGGGACTTCCAGCGCCGTTGCTGATGGCCGTGCTGGCCTGGGCGGCAGAGTATTTAGGGGCGATCGCGCTGGCCTGCGGATTTGCAGTCCGATGGGTGTGCATTCCATTAATGTTCACGATGGTCGTGGCGATGACCACAGTTCACTGGGATCACGGCTGGCAAGCTGTGCACGATCTCAAAAGTCCACACCCCGCGGAACATGCCGAGGGCGCTATCGAGCGTCTGCATCGGGCGCGTTCGATACTCGAGGAACATGGCAATATCGAATGGCTCACCGAGCACGGAAACTTCGTGGTGTCCAACAACGGTATTGAGTGGGCCGCTACCTACCTCATCATGTTGCTGGCGTTGTTCTTTCTTGGCGGCGGGCGCTTGATTAGCGTCGATTATTGGCTCGCGCGAACCTTTCGGAACGCGCCCCCGGGCGATTAGCTAGCGGTCAACTTCGCGGTTTAGTTGGCCTCGTTCGCTACACCCATTGTGCTTCGGAATAAATTGACACGCGTCTAGGCTGTTCACTCAGGTGGCCTTTCGTATAGTGGACGCCCATTTTGACCAGCGCGTCGCGTTGCGATTTGGTCTGCGCATGCTCTGCAATCGTTTGCATACCTAGGGTGCGTGCTATGCGACTCAGACCGACGACCACTTCGTAGTCCACCGAGTTGTGCAGCATGTTGTCTACCAGGGTTGCGCGAATGCCGAGAAAATCGGCTTGAGACGATTTCACCAGATCGATAGCGTCGCTGCCGAAACCAAGATCTCCAATCATCAGGCGACACCCGTATTGCTTTAACGTAGACACGAAATGGCGAGCATGGTCGAGCCGCCCGGCGACGTTGGCATTCTCGAACGAAAAGCCGATGCGCGGACTGTAGTCGGGGTTGTCTTTTACGAGGTCGGAGATATAGGACAGCAGCCGTTCATTGGTCATGGCTTGTTGCGACAAGGGTACGAGGACCATATTCATCGCACTCAGAGCAGGGTGATTCAGGCGCAAGGCGTCAAGCGCAGCTTTAACGACCCAGCGGTCAACTTCCTCAGTGAGATGATGACGTTGCCCCAGTTCGGCGAGCTCGGAGCGCGGTATCATGAGCTCGTCTTTATTGCGAACGCCGACACTCAATTCACATTGTTTCTCTTCGCGATTATTTCCGCGTCCTGCTGCGGCGTAAATGGGTTGATAAAACAGCTCCAGGCGATTGCCGTCGATCGCGGTTTGAATGTCTTTAACGAAATCGAAAACGCGCGCTTGATTACTGATCACATTCTCTGAACGCTCGAATAACTGCACGCGGTTGCGTCCGAATTTCTTGGCAGCGAAGCAGGCCGAATTAGCCGCACGCATGATTTCTGCGACGGATTTACATTCGTGATTGATTGCGACAATTCCGATGCTGATCGACAGCGACAATGACGATCCCTGCCACTTGAAATCATGCCGTTCTATCGCGGCGCGCAAACTTTCCGCGATTTGCCGCGCCTTATCGGCCGGGCAGCTATAAAGCAGCGCACTAAACTCGTCGCCGCCTACTCGGGCCAGGGTGTCGGCGCCACGAATGCGAGAGCGCAACACTTCGGTCACGGTTTTTAGAACGGCGTCTCCGGCCGCGTTCCCATAGTTGCCGTTCAGGGCGCTGAATCTATCTATGTCCAGATACAGTAGCGAGTGTGCGTTGCGATTATCGTCCTGCGAACGACGCACCAGTTTCTTGAGCCGGATTTCGAACTCTCCACGGTTTATCGACCCGGTGAGTGGATCATGGGTTGCTTGCCATTCGACACTTTGGGTGCGCTGGCGCTTCGCGGTCACGTCACGCAGGACGTAGGATGCACCAACAAACTCGGCACGCTCGTCTTTAATTTCACTAACGATGTACTCGATACCGAAAGCAACGCCGTCGCGTCGTACCAACTGTGCATTCTCGTCAGTTTGCTGTACCCGATGCGTCAAGCGCAGCTGGTCGAAAATCTCGCGCGCCTGGTTGCGTTTATCCGGAGGCGAGACGATTCGCAAGACCGCTTCGACAGGCTGACCGGAAAATTCTTTGTGTGACCCGCCCAATAAAGCTTCGGCAGCGGGGTTTATGTAATCGATAGTGCCATCGGCGTCAGTTGCGATAGTCGCGTCGCTGAGGGCGCGCAGGAGGCGTTGACTGCGTTCGTTGGCAGAATACAAGCTGTCCAGGGCGGCTAACTTTTCATGCACCAGAAACGGCAGGCGCTGCTCAGGAATTGGTCCGCCGTGGCTGTCGGCAGATTGGAAGCCATGCGTTGCCGGTTGCAACAGCTTTTCAAGCAGGGATTGCAGGCGCGTATGGCTGCGATAGAACACACTTCCGGCCACCAGTAAACATCCGTTGGCGATGAGGACCCATAACACCGTGAGGAGATTGCCAGGCTCACGTACCAACGCTGCGACAGACAGCACCGTGAGGGTCGCCAGGAAGTAATGAAACGCATTTTTCTTGGTCGCGAAAACCGGTATACCAATCAGAGATACAGCAAAGGCAGCGGCCATCAGCACACTCAGTTGCATTGCGCTGGTGCCGGGCAGTAAGAGCAAAACCCCACCGCCCCAGGCCATGCCGAGCATCGCTGCGATGCCCGTATTAAAACTCGGGCTGGAACTGGCGGCGTTGCCGACCAGCGTGCCAGTTCGACTGGCGAGGTGGAGTAGCGCGTTGAGCAACGTGAAGCTGGCCCAGCCGGCCACTAGTCCGGGGCTGGCAGTCGGCGCCATCACTGTGGCCACCGCGGCGACGGCGACCAGGTTGATAACCGTCCAGATTCTGCTGAGTGCCAGCTCGTGCGGGGAGCTGACCGGCATGTCGTCGCCTCTGATGGCGACAATCGTGGTGGCATCCGGATCGATAGGTGAGGAGAAAGCAGAATTGTCCATGGCGCGTTATCCGGTTTGAAACGATGCGCCGGCGTACAAAGAGTCGTGGCAGGTTTTGCGCCGGCGCAGTGAATGCAAACTATTGTTAACGGAGCCAGAAAGGCGTGACGGCGGTCACACGCACCCCACCCCTTTCGCGAATTCCGTCACGAAAGTGCGCTTACGGGGCGCCAGTGTGAAGCAGTTCACGCCGCAGTGGTCGGCGTAAACTGCCAAGAGGGCGTTAGCTGCGTCGTTGAGCGCCGACGCGTAGACGGAGCGCGTTGAGCTTTATGAAGCCTTCTGCGTCGGCCTGATTATAGGCTCCGGCGTCGTCTTCGAATGTTGCCAGCGTCGCGCTGAACAGGCTATCGCTGGTTGACTTACGTCCCTCGACAGTGACATTTCCTTTGTAAAGACGCAGGCGCACGCTGCCATTCACGTGCGCTTGCGAGTCGTCGATCATGCGTTGAAGCAATTCTCGCTCTGGACTCCACCAGTAGCCGTTGTAAATCAGCGAGGCGTAACGCGGCATGAGCTCGTCTTTCAGATGTGCAACTTCGCGATCGAGCGTTAACGATTCTATGGCGCGGTGTGCACGCAACATAATCGTACCGCCGGGGGTTTCGTAACAACCGCGCGATTTCATACCGACGTAACGATTCTCAACGATGTCCAGACGCCCGATGCCATTTGCACCGCCGACCGTATTCAATCTGGCTAGCACGGCGGCAGGAGAGAGGCGCGTGCCGTCAATGGCGACGATATCGCCGCGCTCGTATTCGAGTTCGATGATGGTGGGTTGATCCGGCGCCTGCTCGGGCGATACCGACCAGCGCCACATGGTGTCTTCAGCCGTTGCCCACGGATCTTCCAGAATGCCGCCTTCGTAGGAGATGTGCAGCAGATTAGCGTCCATCGAGTAGGGCGAGCCGGTGGTCGATTTGTATTCGATTGGAATGTCATTGCGCTCAGCGTAGGCAAGCAATTTCTCGCGCGAATTCAGATCCCATTCTCGCCACGGGGCAATAACTTTGATCCCGGGTTCGAGTGCATAAGCGCCAAGCTCGAAGCGCACCTGGTCGTTACCCTTGCCTGTAGCGCCATGGGAAATAGCGTCAGCACCAGTCTCGCGAGCGATTTCGACCAGGCGTTTGGCGATCAACGGACGCGCTATCGAGGTGCCAAGAAGGTACTCACCCTCATAGATCGTGTTGGCGCGAAACATCGGATAGACAAAGTCACTGACAAACTCTTCCGTGAGATCGTCGATGTAAATTTCGCGCACGCCCATGCTCGTCGCTTTGGCGCGAGCCGGCTCGACTTCTTCGCCTTGGCCGATATCCGCTGTGAAGGTAACGACTTCGCAGTCATATTCATCGCGTAGCCATTTCAGAATGACGGAAGTATCGAGCCCTCCGGAGTAGGCCAGGACAACTTTATTGACGCTAAGTTTCGACATGGGCATAAGCGGCTTGCAGGGAAGAGGGCGGCATTGTGCCTATCCGCTGGCGCAAATTCTAGAAGCGCAGGGTGCTTCTCGCGCGGTTTTCCGGTGCGCAGCCGTTGTTGATGACAATGAGCGCGGCTAAATCTGCAACGCCGCTTCGAATATCGACATGAAGGCTGCCGGAGCTTCGGCGTGCGGCCAATGGCCGCCGCCAGCAACAGTTTCAATGCGGTAGTGGTTGAAATAGCGCTTGATGAGCGGCATTTGCGCAGCAGTGATGCGGTCCGACAGTTCACCGCGGATGAACCACGTCTCGCCGTTATACGTTGCGTTGTCCGGCACCGGTAAGGGGCCCAGAATATTCGGCATCTGGTCTTGCAATGCGGGAAGATTTGCGCGCCAGCGAGCCTCACCTTTGTCGAACATCAGATTCTGCAAAATGAACTGACGTACTGACAAGTCAGGGATAGCCTCCTGCAACAAAATGTCGGCGTCCGCGCGGCGCGCTACAAGACTGAGGTCGATGGCACGCATGGCAGTGATCATGTCGGCGAATCTGTCGTGGTAACTGACCGGCGCGATGTCGACATTAACCAGTCGCGCCGGCGCGACAGCACCATTGAGTACCATTGTCATGGCAACTTTCCCGCCCATGCTGTGGCCGACTAACACGAA
Source organism: Proteobacteria bacterium UBA981 (assembly GCA_002292285.1). Lineage (GTDB taxonomy): Bacteria > Pseudomonadota > Gammaproteobacteria > UBA981. Next base: position 207,845 of record DBBP01000002.1, on the reverse strand, counting down.
ATTCTGCAGACCGAGCTTTCCAATCAGCGCTTGCACGTCGCCGACCATATCGAGATAGGTCATTGATGGGTGATGGGCAGAGCGCCCGTGGTTGCGCAGATCGACGAGATAAAAGGCGTAATCGGCCGACATTCTTCGCGCCACACTCAGCCAGTTACGCCCGGCACCGAATAATCCGTGCAGGACCACCACGGGGCTGCCGCTCCCAACACATTCGTAATGCAGGTCAACGTTCATGAGCTCGATTTCAGATGGGCAGGAATCCGTTCGGGATTTAGAAAGTGCTGCGGCCAGAACCCGAGGATGGCGATGTCCTCTTCGATTCCAGCCATGATGTCGTATTCGCGAACCTGTTCTTTGCTGACCCAGCGGAATTCGGTGTGCTCGTGGTTCAGTGACACGTTGCCGGCCAGCCACTGCCATTGATAGAGATGAATCTCGAATTGCCCACCGTAGAACGTATCCCTTAAGGGCCCCACGTAACGCACGAGATTAACGTGGTGACCGGAACCAATTTCTTCCGTCATTTCTCGCGTCGCCGCTGCATCCGGCGATTCGCCAATCTCAATCTTACCTGCCGGGAGACCCCATTGGCCGGCGCCGAGGGACGCAACCGAGGAACGCTTCAACATCAGCAAGCGCTGCTCGGGATCGAGCATCAGATTAAGCGCATAGCGGGCGGTGGGCGCGGCCAATTCGGGCATACTGCTGGACGGCAATCTTCTAATTTAGTGGTGAACGCAGGCTGTGCAACACAATTTACACGATTCTTTGTCATCTCGAGCAACTTGTCGTGGCTCGCGACCGCGGTTTGAATCGCCGCCTTTTGGCGAGACGAATCCGCCATGGCAGTAACGGTCGTTAGGCTCGGTACGCCCAGAGCTGTTGGCGAGGGCCTGCGCATTGGCACCGTGCGACGACCGCCGCGCGGTGTCGCGCGGGAGCGCTTCGCCAAGGACGATTGGTATGACGTTTGGCTGCCTGTACTCGCCCCTAGCACCGAGGCGGTACGCGCGGCGCTGGATGCCGAAAGCGATGCCGATTGGCGCCGTTTCGAGCGCCGTTATCGTGCCGAAATGAATAAGCCGGCGGCTCGCCAATCCCTTGAATTGTTGGCCGCACTCTCGCTCCAGACGGATCTGGCGGTCGGCTGTTACTGCGCCAATGAGAATCGCTGCCACCGTTCTATTTTGCGCGAATTGTTACGCGAACTCGGCGCCGCGCTGCCCGCCTAGATCATTCAAGGCTAACGTCGCTGCACGGCGACGTCGCCAATGGTTGCAGAAGTTTCCTAGAAATACTTCAGACGCGCAGCAAGTCCGGTTCCAATGTCCGCGCGCGACCAGGCTTTGGCCAGCAATCCCACCACCTCGGTCTTTTCATCATCACGGGACTGGGCAGCGAGGCTCGCTGCCAGGCCCTGTAACGACCAGCCATTGTCCGGGACTTTCTCAAGGTCGAGGCGATAGACCTTCTCTGCGTCAGCGGCCCGTCCCAGATCTAGCAAAGCGGCGCCCAGTACTTGGCGGACCGGGAAAAACCAGTAAGGCGGTTCCATGTACGGAAGGCTGTCTTCTGCGGTAACGGCAGCTTCAAGTTTCGCAACGCGAGCGTCTGTTGAACCTGCGAGCGCAGCATCGAGCAGATGTTCGGCGATACCGAGCAAGGTATTGGCCGGATAGCCGAACTTTTGGAAAGCGTCGTCGCCGAAGTGTGCGGAATTCTCAGCAAAGCCCGCGCGTTCCTGTTGGGCCTCGTCTGCCCGGCTCTTGGCTGATAGCGCGATACCGCGAGCGGCGTGCCACATGGCGGTTGCGAAATGATAGTTGGCCGGCGGTTGTTCTTGTTCAAGGATCTCATCCCAACGGGCAAACCGCACCAGCCCGAACATCGGCACTGCGAGAAACTGCTCTAACAACGGGATATCGCCAATCAGGTTACGCGGCACGTTTTCGGCAAGTTTATGGGCCGCTTCGATGGCGATTTTGCTACGCCCTTCAAGACTCGCTGTGTACCACAGGAAGTGGATGTTGTGCGGGTAATACAGGGCGGGATAGAAACCCTGCGCACGGCATTGGTTGATATAGGACTCATCGGCCAACGAAGCCAGCTCATTCGCTTTGGTCGCGTCGTGGTAGCGGCCGATGCGAAGATAGATATGCGAGGGCATGTGTACCAGATGCCCCAACCCGGGCGCGAGGTCCGCGAGTCGATCTGCACCGGCCTCGGCGCGACCCGGTTGATCGGATGCTTCGACGGCATGGATGTAGAAATGAATCGCGCCGGCGTGCGCCGGATTACGCGCGAGAATCGATTCGAGCGTCGCAATGACAACATCGGTCATCGGTTTCGACTTGCCATCGCTGGTGTAGTAGTTCCATGGCATAACGTTCATTAAAGACTCGGCGTAAAGCGCAGCTGCATCGAGGTCGTCCGGATAGTGCGCTACAACTTCTGCCATGGCGTCGGCAAAAGCCTGATCAAGCGGCTTGCGGTCCGCCACGGCGGTGGCCTGATAGCGCGCTTGCAAGGCGTGAATGTAGGCTTGCTCGCGCGTCGTGGCACTAGCGGCGAGCCCGGCCGCTTTGCTGGCGGCGCTGAAGGCCGCCGCGACGTCGCTGTCCGCCATGGGTTTATTGATATTCGGGCCAAGAGCATAAGCCTCGCCCCAGAAGCACATTGCACAGGCGGGGTCCGCCGCTTGCGCAGCCCGAAACGAACGTACCGCCTCGGCGTGATTGAAACCGTAGGTCAACATCAGGCCCTGATTGAAATACTGTTGGGCATTTTCGGCGGCCGTGGTGATAGGCGCATTGTGATTGCCGATATCGCTGAATAGCGGGGCCGCCGCTTGTTCAGCCGCTTGCGTCTGTGTGGACGCGCATAGGGCGCACGCCAGTATCAATGTATAGATTGTCCGTCGTGCATTCATTGGCATCTCTTCTTTCACCCCTGTTACAGCCGTCGGTTGTGCGTGCGCGCCACGGCTTTAGCGCGATCTGATTGCAGTGCTTGTATCCGGAAATGCTAACGGAATTCGTGTTCCGCCGTCACTGCCTGTGCCACGTTACCCGAGTTTGGTGGTTTGCAGGTGCTTGTGTTGATGACCGTGTCGGGGTGATATTCACGAGTTGCACAGACAGAGGATGGCATCTTGAAAATAGTGAAATTCGCTTTCGCGCTCCTAGCGCTAGGCCATGCAGTGGTCCACGCCGATGGCGGACTAGGTAGCAAACCTGTGCTTAGCCTGGCGCTTGCAAAGCGTATGGCGGACGCCTGCGAAGCCTCGGCGACCAGCGCAGGCTGGCGCCCGGTTAACATCGCGATTTTTGACGACGGTGGCAATCTCAAGCTGTTTCGACGCCAGGACAACGCTTACCTGCACAGCATCCAGATTGCCAAGATGAAAGCGCATACCGCGGCTGGCCTGCCGCGTTCTACGCGTGCACTCGGCGATATTGCCTATGCCAATCCAGAACGCCCGCATGGCATTCAATATGTCGATGGATTCGCGACCTTTCCCGGAGGCTTGCCGATTCTGACCGCTAAAGGCGTGCAGTTGGGAGGCATTGGTGTCAGCGGGGCTACTGCCGACCAGGACGAGCAATGCGCGCAAGCCGGTTTGGACGCGATTGCTGAAGCGCTGAAGTGAGCGCTACGAGCGCGCGCTTCGTGGTACTTACGCGCCGCCGTGCCGTCATCAGCGCTGCGCTGACGGCGCTATTTTTGAGCCTCAACAGCGTGGTCCTGGCGATTGATTCCCAGGCGCAGCAATTTGAACTTGAGATTGTCGCGCGCGGCCTGGATCACCCCTGGGGGCTCGCTTTCCTGCCGGACACGCGCATGTTGGTGAGCGAGCGTAGTGGCAATTTGCGTGTCGTTACACCGACTGGTGAGGTTTCTGAGCCGCTTAACGGATTGCCGTCGCTACGTGAGGTCGGACAAGGCGGCTTAATGGATGTTGTCCTGCATCCGCAATTTGAGCATAACCAATGGATCTATTTGACCTATGCCGGCAGTGGCAGCGGCGGCCATGGCACCGAACTCATGCGTGCCCATTTCGGTACCGATGGACTGACCGACGTGGAGACCATTTTTCGGGCGCTACCCAAGTTTGGCGGCGGTCGCCATTTCGGTTCACGGCTGTTGTTTTTGCCCGATGGGACACTCCTGCTCACGCTTGGTGATCGTGGTCATCGTCCCAATGGTCAGAATCTCGGCACCCACCCAGGTTCGATACTGCGTCTGAACGATGATGGCAGTGTGCCAATTGACAATCCGTTCGTGGCGTTCGACGGCGTGCGCCCGGAGATTTATTCGTTCGGACATCGAAACGTACAAGGTATCGCCATTGCTGCCGCGACTGGCAAGGTTTGGTCCCATGAGCACGGTCCGCAAGGCGGCGGCGAGGTCAATCAACTCAAACCTGGTTTGAACTACGGCTGGGCCGATATCACCTATGGTCGTAACTACGTCACAGGCACGCGGATCGGTCGCGGCGAGACCAGTGAGCAAGTTGCACCACCCGCATACCAATGGACGCCGTCGATCGCGCCCTCAGGTTTGGCCGTGTATGACGGTGATAAGTTTCCGCACTGGCGCGGTAACCTGTTCGCCGGATCACTCAAGTTCAGAATGTTAAGTCGCCTGGTGGTGGACGGTGACCAGATCGTGCACGAAGAACGACTGCTCGGCGACGTGCTGGGTCGAATTCGCGACGTTCGCCAGGGCCCGGATGGTTACCTGTATCTGATGACGGATTCACGCGACGGCGTGATCGCACGCTTGCGGCCGCCGGACGATTGAAGCGCCTACTATGAATGGATCAGGATGCTCAGGCTGCACTCCAATCCAAGCGGTCAGTAGCGCACCTTCGATATGACTGGCGGCTCCCGACCGCGCGCGATTCAACGTGTGGAAGCCGCCGTCGTCGCGCGTGGATTCAATTTCGAGATGGTCGAATTCCCCGCCTCAACCCGTACCGCAGCGGATGCCGCTGCGGCGATCGGCTGCGAGATCGCCCAAATCGTCAAATCGCTGATCTTTGCGACCATGCCTGACGAGCGGCCGCTATTGGCACTCGTCAGCGGCTCGAATCAGGGCGATATGAAAAAAATGGCGGCACTCGTTGGCGCGACACTGCGGCGCCCGGACGCCGATTATGTTCGCGAGGTAACAGGTTTTGCGATTGGCGGCGTGCCCCCAATCGGCCACTCGCAGGCGCTGCTGACTCTGATTGACCGTGACCTGGTCAGCCACCCGATGGTGTGGGCAGCTGCCGGGACGCCAAATTCGGTGTTTGGCCTGCGCGGTGGCGACTTAGAGGCGTTGACCGCTGGTATAGCTGCCGACATTCGGCGCAACATCTGAGCTAAGCCTGCCAGTCGAGCGGGCTTGCTAGTCGCAAGCGCTGCTAAGCCGAACCTGTGTAGCGCACCGTCGCAAACCGCAGAATTACCACCAGCCAGCCGGCGGCCACCTCGTCACGTTGATGACCCTGGAAGCCGAATCTAATAGTATGGTCGGCCCTTTTTTGCAGCCCCCGAGGACCTCGCAATGACCGAAGCAGTTATCGTCTCCACCGCCCGTACGCCCTTATGCAAGAGTTGGCGCGGTTCATTCAACATGACCCACGGCGCGACCCTCGGTGGCCACGTGGTTAACGCAGCGCTCGAACGTGCTGGTGTCGCCGGCGATGAAGTCGAAGACGTGATCATGGGTTGTGCTAACCCGGAAGGCGCGACCGGCCAGAACATCGCCCGTCAGGCTGCCTTGCAAGCTGGTTTGCCCGTTTCCGTGTCCGGCATGACAGTGAACCGTTTTTGTTCGTCCGGATTGCAGACCGTCGCGCTCGCCGCGCAGCGTGTCATTGCTGGCGAAGCGGATGTCTTCGTCGCTGGCGGCGTCGAATCGATTTCGTGCGTGCAAAACGAAATGAACACCAACTTCATCCAGGACCCGGCCTTGCTGGCGAAGAAGCCCGAGATTTACTGGAGCATGTTGCAGACCGCCGAACAGGTCGCAAGCCGCTACAAAATTTCTCGTGAAGATCAGGACCACTATGGTGTGCAAAGTCAGAATCGTGCCACCGCAGCGCTCGAAGCCGGCAAGTTCGCTGATGAGATTGCACCCATCACCACGACTATGAAAATCATTGATAAGGAGACTGGCGTCGAAACCACGCGTGAAGCTAACGTCAGCAACGATGAAGGCATTCGCCCAGGCACAACTTACGAAGGCGTTTCGCAAATCCGCCCCGCGATTGAGGGTGGCGTCATCGCGGCCGGCAATGCCAGTCAATTTTCCGACGGCGCCGCAGCACAGGTCATCATGAGCGACACCCTGGCAGCCAAAAAAGGCTTGCAGCCGCTGGGTATCTTCCGTGGTTTTGCGGTCGCAGGCTGCGAGCCCGATGAAATGGGTATCGGGCCGGTCTACGCGATTCCGAAATTGCTCTCGCGCCACGGTCTCGGTGTAGACGACATCGATTTGTGGGAACTCAACGAAGCATTCGCTGTGCAGGTCATTTACTGCCGCGACAAGCTTGGTATCAACCCCGACAAGCTCAACGTCGACGGCGGCGCAATTGCGGTTGGCCATCCGTATGGTGTGACCGGCAGTCGTTTAATCGGCCATGCGCTGATTGAAGGGAAGCGCCAGGGCGCCAAGAACGTTGTTGTCACCATGTGCATCGGCGGTGGCATGGGCGCGGCGGGTCTGTTCGAAGTCTGCTAAACCACTCGCGGCATGGCCGGCTGGTGCTCGGGCGCCAGCCGGTTGCGCAGTGACCAAAAACGTCCGAGCGGAGAATCGTTATGGAAATCGCAATCGTCATGGGTGTCGGAGCGGAGCGCGGCATGGGCGCGCAATTGGCTCGCCGCGCGGCCGTAGACGGTTTCCACGTTGTCGTTTCCGGGCGTACGCAAGAGAAATTGGCAGGTGTGGTCGCATCGATCGAGCAAGCCGGCGGCGGCGCGACCGCGGTGGTTGCCGATGCAACTTCTGAGGCGGATACAGAAGCGCTGTTCGCATCAGCTGCCGATCTGGGCACGCTAAAGTTGGCGATTTACAACACGGGTAGTAACACGCCGGGGCGTATCGAAGACATGACGGCGGAATTTTTCGAGCAATCCTGGCGGGTTTGCTGCTTTGGCGGTTTCCTGTTCGGCCGCGCGGCGGTTAAGAGTCTCAAAGCAGCCGGTGGTGGTGCCTTGCTGTTCACAGGTGCCAGTGCGTCGTTGCGTGGCGTTGCCAACTTTGGTGCGTTTAATTCTTCCAAGGCAGGGCTGCGCTCACTAGCACAGGCCCTGGCCAAAGAGTATGGCAGCGCTGGCATTCACGTCGGGCACGTGGTTATTGACGGCGCAATCAATGGCGATATGGTGAATGAGCGATACCCCGAACACGCCGAGCGGCTCGGCCAACAAGGCATGCTCGATATCGATGCGATTGTCGACGCCTATCAGTACCTGTGGCGTCAACCGGCCAGCGGCTGGACCTTTGAAGTCGATGTTCGCACCGCAATTGAAGCATGGTAGGGTCTCGGCTGAGCTTACTGCTTGAACACGAGGTGTTATCGCCATGAGAAGGTTATCTGGACTAGTACTACCCGCGCTGCTGCTAGCACTCAGCGCCTGCTCCGGCGATGAGCCCGCGGAAAATGTTTTCAAGGCGCAGACGGATACCCTTGGGAAAGCTGAGCAAGCCAATCAGATGCTCGAAGAAGCTGCCGCAGCGCAACGCAAAGCCATCGATACGCAAGGCCGTTAGGCCGCCAGCGAACTATTCAGGAGAATTGATCATGCCATTGCCCCAAGACATCAGCCCACTTAATTCCGAGCTCATGGATACGCTCGTCGAAGCGAGCAAGACCGAATGGATGCCGCAGCCGAACGACCCCGAACGCGCCTTTATGAAAATACTCTGGACCGGTTCTGAGTCCGGCGGATGGGCGGTATTGTTTCGTTGGCTGAAGGGATATTCCGCCCCGCAGCACAAACACCTCGCTGCCTCGCATACCTTTATCCTGTCCGGCAAACTGCAGGTTCGTGACGGCACCCTGAACGCGGGTGATTATGTTTACGAGCCGAACGGTATGTTGCACGGCGCAACGACCGCACTCGAAGACACCGAGTATCTGTTTATCTCCAACGGGTCGGTGTTGTTCTACGAAGAAGACGAAGGGTTTACTTCGTACCTTGGTTGGGAAGAACTCGAGCGCATGAAAGCCGCGCATGAGGCAAGCAAGAAAAGCGCTGCCGCCTGATTCCCGGCAAACGTGAAGCTGCATTGGTTTCAGGTCGCGCCAAATCCGACCAAGGTGCGGCTTTACGTCGCTGAGAAAAATCATGCTGGCGCTGCCATTGAGCTGGAGTCAGTGGTGGTCAAGCTGCCCAAGGGCGAACAGCGGAGCCCGGAATTCTTAAGCAAGAATCCGTTCGGCGGCCTGCCGGTACTGGAACTCGACGATGGTTCTACCATTGTCGAGTCACTCCCGATCATCGACTTTTTTGAAGAACTCCATCCGCAACCCTCACTGTGGGGTGCCGATGCACGCAGCCGCGCCCGCGCCCGCGAGTTGGAACGGATTGCTGATGTTCGCCTGTTATCCGCAGTCGGCCGTTACATCCATGCGACCCGCTCACCTGTCGGACTGCCGCCTAATCCTGCGATCGCCGAGGCTGCGGCGGCAGCCTGGCCGCAACCGTTGGTCTATCTTAATGATGTACTCGCCGATGGCCGCGAGTTTTTGTGCGGGTCGGCACCGACGGTCGGCGATTGCACCTTGCAAGGCGCTTTGCAATTCGCCCGTTTTGGTGAAGTTAAATTGGAACTGGAAACCCGCTATCCGCACATCGCGCGCTGGGACATTGCCTATCGCGAGCGAGATGTGGCACGCCAGGTACTAACCCTTTAGTACGTCAACACCAGTGGCTTCTCGCGACATTCTCTACGGCGTCGAAGCGTCCTATTACGCGGGCAAAATTCGCGCTTACCTCACGCACAAAAATATTCCGTTCGAAGAGCGTCAGGCAGATCGGCGTGTTTTCGCCGAGACCATCATGCCGCGCGTAGGTTGGGCGGTGATTCCGGTCATGGTGACGGCCAATGATCTCACGCTGCAAGATACCTCGGACATGATCGATCACTACGAGGCGCGTTTCCCGACCCCGGCAATCCTGCCCGACGACGTGCCCGGACGGGCATTGAGTTACTGGCTGGAGCTGCTCGGCGATGAATGGCTGAAAATGCCGGCCCTTCATTATCGCTGGAATCACAACTTCGATTTCTCGATCGCTGAATTCGGACGCAATAACGATCCCGATCGCGCGCCGGAAGAGCAATGGCGGGTCGGCAGTAAAATCGCCACAACCTTTCACGGCTGGCTACCACGGCTTGGCGTTCATCCGAACTCACATGCGGCAGTCGAAGCGGACTACCTGGAATTTCTGCGTTTATTTGAAGCGCATCTGAACGCGCAGCCCTTCTTGCTGGGTGAGACCCCCACACTCGCGGATTTCGCTTTCTACGGCTCGCTGTACGCCCATATGTACCGTGATCCGGCTTCTGGCGAGATCATGCGTGAGCGCGCGCCGAGGGTTTGCGCGTGGGTTGAAGCGCTGCGTGACGGTACGGCACCCCGACGGGACGCAATCAAGAAAGTCATTCTGGAGCCGACTTTGACTGCGCTGCTGAAGTTGTTGGCTCGCGATTATGTGCCTATTTTGAAAAACCAGATTGGTGCTCTGCAGCGCTGGCTGCAGGACAACGATGAGCCTGGCGAATTACCGCGCCATATTGGTACCCACACAGTAGCGCTCGGGCGGGGAACCCCGCATTTAGTCACCGTCGAACGCGCCTTGTTCACGTTTGACCAGTGGATGCTGCAACGCGTACTTGACGTTTATGCCGCGGCGAGTGCGTCCGAACAAGCAGAAACCGCGGCGCTATTCACAGCGATTGGTGCTGTCGATGTGCTCGATTTGGACGTAAAGATCAGGCTGGCGCGTGAGAATTTTCGCTTAGCGAGGTCACGCTAGGCGCCGTCACGCAGACGTCCAGCCCTACCGTCGTAGGGGCAATGGCGCTGGGCACCCCAGCATTTTGGGTGAATGCCCCCAAACAGCCACGCACTTTTGTTGCACCCTGCCGCGATTGCCTTAAACTGCCCTACCTCGTCGTTACGTCAAAAGGAATCGCTGATGTCGCTCCCTGAGCCCCTGCGCAATCGCATCGAAAGTGTGATTAACGCCAGTCCCGTCGTTTTGTTCATGAAAGGCACCCCGCAGCAACCGCAATGCGGATTCTCTGCCACGGTCATCGGTATCCTTAATAACATCGGCCCGGAGTACAGCACCGTCGATGTGCTGGAAGATCCGGAAATCCGCGAAGGCATCAAAGCCTATTCCGAGTGGCCCACGGTGCCTCAGTTGTACATTGACGGTGAGTTCGTTGGTGGCTGTGATCTGGTCCAGCAAATGTATACCGCCGGGCAATTGCACTCCGCGATGGGCGTCGAACCCGTTGAGGCGAAAGTGCCAGAGCTCAATATCACCGACGCTGCTGCTGCGGCTATCCGCGACGTCAGTAGCCAGAATCCAAACCTCGCCGTACATCTGAAGATTGATGCCGCGTTCAATCACGAGTTTAGTCTGGCTCCCGCCAAGGGGCATGAAATTGTCGGGGCCGCAAACGGTATCGATATTTTGTTCGACCTTGATTCGGCCGCGCGCGCCGACGGCCTCAGTCTCGACATGACAGAAACCCCACAGGGTTCCGGTTTCAGTATCAGCAACCCGAACGCGCCCGCGCCAGTGCCGCAGATGTCGGTGCAAGAATTGAAAGCACACATGGACGCAGGGGAGTCAGTCCATTTATTCGATGTCCGAGAACAAGCAGAGCGCGACATCGCGTGCATTGAAGGGTCGCAAATGCTCGACGAAGAAGCGGTCAAGGCGATTGATACGCTTGCGCGCGATGCGCTATTGGTTTTTCAATGTCACTCGGGCATGCGCAGCCAATCAGCAGCCGAATACTTTCGCACCCAGGGTTTTACCAACGTGTTTAATCTCGCCGGCGGGATTGATGCGTGGTCGCAGCATATCGATCCAGAAGTGCCACGTTACTAACGTCGTACTAACGCAAACTGACAGGACGGAATCAACGATGAATAACATAGTTTCAAGTCTGCGCGAGACTGCACGTCTTTTGCGCGCCACATTGGCTGTAATTGCGGTCGGCGTACTGGTGAGTGGATGTTCACCAAAAGTCGGCAGCGAAGACTGGTGCACGATGATGAATGACAAGCCCAAGGGCGAATGGAACGGCGACGATGCAGCTGCGTATACCAAGCACTGCGTACTCGGTCTTAAGCCGTAAGACTGGCTTTGCGGACCGTCGATACCGATGACTCTGATAGCGGGGAACGGTGCTGAAGAGGCGGCGATTCGTGATGTATACGCCCAATACCTGTCCGCTTTCCATACCCAGCGCGCGGAGTTAGTGGCGCCATTTTATGCGCCACCGTGTCTTTTCATCAGCGACGAGGTCGTTCTCTCGTTCTCCAGCGAGGATGAGGTCAGGAACCTGTTTGAAACAATTATCAGCGGGCTTCAAGCGCGTGACTACGACCATTCAGACGTTCGAGAATTGACTGTCGAGATGTTAAGCGACCGCCTCGCGGAAGTCTCTGGAATTGCAGTACGGTTTGACAGCAGTGGCTCCGAACTCGAGCGCACAGGTGCCAAATACACGTTGCGTAAATCCGGCGGTGGCTGGAAGTTCGTCGCTGCGGTAGTCCACACCGCAGCGTCTGCGGCATAGCTTTCTCGCGACCACGCGGGTGCAGTTCAAGCATTCATTCTGCGACTAGAGTTGAATGACCCCGGCCGCGTCTTCATACCTCACGTTAAACTAACTGTCGATGCTCGTTGATAGTGCACAGGGAATGCCATGGAAGCCGAAAGTGAATTAATTGTCGAGCAAATTCAAATTGGCCCGATGCAGAATTTTTGCTACGTCATTGGTTCGCGCAGCACGCGTGAAGTCGTGATTGTCGATCCTGCTTGGGATATCGATGCGTTACTCGAACGGGTGAACAACGCGGGCTACATCCTCAGAGGCGCTTTGGTCACTCACTACCACCCAGATCACATCGGCGGTAGTTTCGGTACCAACACCGTCATCGGCTTGCCCGAATTACTGGCCGCGAACCCGGTGCGGATTTACGCCAACAAGCATGAGGCGAGTGGTGTGTGCAAAGTGACCGGCGTTTCCGAGACCGATCTCGTACAAGTGGATTCCGGCGACACACTGAAAGTCGGCGAGGTTGAAATCGAGTTCCTTCATACACCCGGACATACGCCAGGCTCGCAGTGCTTTCGCGTCCAGAACACCCTGGTGTCCGGCGATACTTTGTTTATTAACGGCTGCGGTCGAGTGGATTTGCCCGGCTCGAACAAGGAAGACATGTATCACAGCATGGCTAAATTGAAAGCCCTGCCGGACGATACCCTGTTGTTGCCAGGACATAACTACGGTCATCAGCCGAGTGCGTCGATGGGCGATACGAAAGCCCAGAACCCTTATCTACAGGTCGAAGATCTGGAGACCTGGCGGCAAATTATCTAGCGCGACGCTAATGGTGAATGCTGTTAACCCGCAACTTCTCACACTCGTCAGACGCCGCCGTCGTGCCACGACATACCGTAGCGCATAACTAAATTTCGGCGTCGTGCAGCACGCCAGCCGCGCGTAGCTGTGCGATCTCATCATCGCTGTGGCCAAGCCACTCGCGCAGAATGTCAGCGTTGTGCTCGCCCATCGTTGCAGCCTGTAGGGGCAGATCATCGGGGAACTCCGAGAACTTGAGCGGCATGCCGGGGATTTGAAATTCGCCGGTTAGACGGTCGTTAATCGTGCGCACGGTTTTGCGTGCTTGCAGGTGGGGGTGAGTCAGAGTTTCTTCGATGGACAATACTGGTGCTGCCGGCACGCCGTGGGCGTGCAGGGCGTCAATCGCGCTGTCCCGATCGGGGAAGCCGGCCAGCCAGGATTCCAGCAGTTCGACCACCTCTGCACGGTTCGCGAGGCGCCCGGTGTCGTTGCCGAGGGTTTCGTGGTCAATTAAATCGGGGCGCTGCATCGCGCTGCACAGATCTTTCCAGTGGTGCAGGAACGCCATGATCACAACCCACCCTCCATTGGCTTTGAATACGCCGGCGGGGCAAATGTAATTCAGATGCGGGCCCTGCCGGCTGGGTTTGAGTTCGCCGTCACTGCCACTGCACTGGTGTACGGTGACTTCATTGCAGTGGTAGTAAACGTCGAGCAGGCCGACGTCGAGATGCTGGCCTTTGCCTGTTCGGTCCCGATAGCGCAACGCTGCCAACACCGCTAACGCGCCGTGCACACCGGTACTCACATCACCCAGGCCGAGCGGCGGGATGTGTGGCGTGCCATCCGCATCACCAATCATCGAAGTCACCCCCGAATAGCCCTGTGCGATGAAGTCGTAACCGGGCAGCCCCGACAGCGGGCCGGATTGCCCCATGGCGGATATCGAACACAGGATGATGTCTTCGCGCATCTCGCGTAAACGCTCGTAACCGAGGCCCATCGCGGCCAGCGTACCGGGTTTGAAGTTTTCTACGACGACGTCGACTTTGGGCACCAGTGAAGTCACCAAGGCCATGCCGCGTGGATCGCGCAGATCAACACAAAGACTTTTTTTGCCGAGATTCTGCTGCACGAAATACATGCTGCGTTCATTGCGTATTTTCGATATCTGCCGAGTCATGTCGCCGTTGGGCGCCGATTCGACTTTGATCACATCTGCGCCCATCTCGGCGAACATGCGAGTACAGGTCGGGCCGGCAAGTGCGCGAGTGAGATCGAGTACGCGTAAGCCGCTGAGTACGTGTTCATTTTCCTGAGTCATGGTAGCTCCTGATTGGGATCGAGAAGATGGACGTTGCCCTCGCAAAGTCAGTTAAGCGAGAACCGGCAAGGTCACGTAAGACGGATTGTGATTCGAATGCAGGACGGTGTTGGTTGCTACCCGAATATCGCTAGGACTATCGCATGCCAAAACCGGATTTCCGCTATTCGTGTTGCGCGCACGGCGTGGGAAGTTACTGCTGGTGATGTCTATTTGCATGCGGCAGCCCGCCGGCACGGTGTGATAGATGTGGGCAAGGTGGATAGTGACGACACAGGTGCTGCCGGCCGTGAGCGGCTGCGCGCCCAAGGCTGGTTCGCGATACATGGTGCGTATCACGCCATCCATCAACAATCGTGCGTTGCCATCGGGCTCGCATTGAATCAACTTGGCGACAAAGTCAGTATCGGGGCAATCCGATTGCACGTTCAGGGTGACCCGAACCTCGCCAGCCAGAGTGACCTCACGTTCGAGCGGCGAACCGCGATAGCAGAGGCCGTAGTCATGGTGCGCGTACAACGAACTTTGATCGAGCGGACCGGCAGCTATGAGCATGTTACGCCCACCACAGGTCGTGACAGGGTGCCGTGGGTCGTAGCGAAAGCTGCGTGGCTCGCCATCCTGCGATTCGCTGCACAGACTGCCGTCGCTGCACAGATAAAGTCGCGCCGGGCGGCTTCCCGCGGGTGGCCAGCGCTCGGTGTAGCGCCAATCGGTGGCTTGGTAAGTATCGGGGTCGTCGACCCAGGCACGCGGACTATAGTGCACCGATGGGCGGGCGACGAGATCATTCGGCTTGCCCTTTAACCAATGGTCGAACCATTCGAAATACGGATCGTGTGGCCAGAAGTTCTCACGGTAGATTGCGAAATGGTCGTTCGGCGCAATCCACAATTGCTGATTACCGACGCGTCCCTGGATGTCATTGAAAGCGGCGATCACGCTAGTCTGGAATATATCGAACCAGGTTGTTGCATGTAGTCCGGGGACATCGATGGTGCGGCGAAAATTGTGCTGCGCGCGGAATTCGTCCGGGCCGGGGTGTGTGATGATTTCATCAAGCCACGGTTGCCCGATGCTGAAGTCCGGGTAACCAGATAGCGGCAAATGCATCCACGCCGGGTTGTCCGTAAACGCTGTCGCATCGTTCACCGTAGCCTCGAGCGACTCGCAACGCGCCATGGCGGCCTTCGCTGTGGCGTCCATTTGTTCGCTACTCAATCCGAGCCGCTGCATGACAATGTCGCGATGCGGTGCCGAGAGCCCGGCGAGATTGCGACCCACCCACAACCACAGCCGTTCCAGCTCAATCGACTGGCCCTCGTAGACGACATCGTCGTAAATACTCGATCCGCCGACCTGCACGAACATCGCGCGCAAGGATGGATGACGGCGCGACGCTGCGGCCATTGCCGTGGTCGCGCCGGCCGATGATCCGGACACGCCGACGTACTGATTGCACCAGGGTTGCGCGGCGGTCCAGGCTAATGTCTGATGCCCATCGTCGGCGTCATCAGCGTAGACACGATCTTCTCCCTCGGAACCATGGCGGCCACGCGTGTCCTGATAGACCGCCGCGTAACCGTGAGCTGTGATCTGCTCCCAGCCACGTAAAATTGAGCCACCCAGTGGTCGCTCGGCGGTCGGTAGCCAGGCTCGAGTGCAATCTTGCGGGTCGACGCTTTGTGACGCCGTGATGCCGTAGGGGGTGCGTTGCACGATGACGGGGAAGCGTGGTCCGCCGGCGGCAGGAAGAAATACGAATGTGTTCAGGCGCACGCCATCTGACATCTCGACCATGGTCTGGAAGCGAGTCACACGCGAGTCCTCGCTTGCGTTCTGCATCAGCACGGTATCCCCGGCTTGAGTCTGGGTCGCTGTGCCGGGCGGTGCGGTGTGATTATTGGTGATTGCGAAATCAAGCTGCGAGCTCAGCCTTCAGCCGTGGAACCACCTCGCGAAACAAGCGTTCAAGACTACTCGACATTTGCTCGGCGCGAAGCCCTGGGGGCACGGCCATGGAGACGATGTCTGTGATCCCGAAGGTATTAATGAAGGTCTTGAGCTCATTCACGCAATGATCGACGTCGCCGACAATCCACGTCTGCGGTAGCGCTTCGCTGGGTTCGCCAAAACCTTCGCCGCTTTCTTTGAAAAAACGTTTGTACAGTTCCATGCGGTAGCGCTCGGCGGCGCGTACGATGGGCCAATCCGTATCACGGTCATCGGTGACAAGAATGCTGCGAATAACCCCGACCCGATAATCGCCCGGTTTACGACCGCTGTTCTGCAAGGCATTCACCCACGGGTTGAATACCCCCTCCACTGATCCTTGCGGCAAAAAGTGGGTGTCGTAATGAGCGGCGCGCAGGGCACCGGCTTCAGACATTGCAGCTATCCACAGCGGCGGCCCGCCCGGTTGAACATAGCCGGGTGTTATTTTGACGTCATCGAACTGATAGCGTTTGCCGTGATAACTAAAGCGCTCACCCCGGAAACAATGTTGCAGCACTTCGATGCCCTCGTTGGTCAGCGATACGCGGTGGCTGACCGGTATGCCGAAGCCGCGGAACTCGTGCGGCGCGTAGCCCATACCCAGACCGAGTTCGATACGGCCATTGGACAGGTTGTCGAGTACCGCGAGGTCTTCGGCGAGGCGCAATGGGTGATTAAACGGCATCAGACAAATATCGGTGCCGAAACGGACGTGTTCGGTCATCGCTGCCATGGCGCCGGCAACTGGCACCCAACTGGGTAAATAGCCGTCGTCGACGAAATGATGCTCAGTGAACCAGACCAAATCGGCGCCCAGCTGGTCTAGCCATTGCACCTGTGACAGGATTTCTTCGTACAGGCGCTGATCACTGACGCCGGAGTCAGGTGGATTACGAAAGTCGTAAGAAATACCGATGCCCAAATTGTCCAAAGCCTGGCTCCCCATAAGGTGTTGACAGCGTGCTCCGGACCCGAAGTCGTGTCCTCTCGAAGCCGCTGGTGTGTCGACCCGATACTATCCCGACGTTCAGGTCAGGGCCATTTTTTGCTGCGCCGCAGTCGCTCCTCGCGCATACTGAGCACAACGTCCAGCCCCGCAACGAGAATCTGGCAATGACCGAACCGCAATCACCGACCAGCGTGCGCTGGCAGATCGTTGGCCTGGTATTTCTAATCTATGTGCTGATGTTCATCGATCGGGTGAACATTTCTATCGCCGCGAAATTCATCATGCCCGAGTACGGGCTCAGCGAAGTTGAGTTTGGTTGGATCTTCAGTGCCTTCGTGCTCGGTTACGCGCTCGCACAAATTCCGGGCGGCTGGCTCGGCGATCGGTTCGGGCCTCGGCGAGTGATGACCTGGGCAATCATCTGGTGGTCGGTTTTTACTGCCGTAACAGCTGTCGCAGGTGAGTTATTCCTGGCGTCAATGTTCGGGGTCGTCGGGTCGTTCGCAATCGTGCGAATTCTGACCGGCCTTGGCGAAGCAGCAGCCCCGCCAAACGGCAACCGCATCGTGGCCAACTGGGCCGCTCCCAACGAGCGTGCATTTGCCCTGGGAATCGCCATTAGCGGCACCTCGCTGGGTGCGGCGCTAACGCCACCGCTGATTGTCTGGATCATGATCACCTGGGGCTGGCGCGAGGCCTTCTATATTTCTGGCGCCGCCGGCGTGCTGGTGGCCGTACTGTGGTACTGGCTGAGTACCGATACGCCCGCTGAACATCCGCGGACTAACGCGGCCGAGCGTGATTTGATCGATATCGACGCCGAGGCGACACGGGCAGCAGCGGCACTCGGTCTGAAAGTACCGTGGCGCAAGCTGTTTGGCGCGCGTGACTTATGGCTATTGACCGCGGCCTACGTGGTGCTGGGTTACATCGTGTATTTTTATTTCGCATGGTTTTATTTGTATCTGGTTAACGAACGGGGCTTTTCTGTGACCAGCGGCGGCTTCTACACCATGGCGCCGTTCCTTACCTGCGCAGTCGCCGGCCCATTCGGTGGCTGGCTGAGTGACCGTTTGTGTCAACGCTACGGTCAGCGTGCCGGGCGCTGCGGACTCGGCTTCGTGAGCATGACCCTGACCGGTCTGTTGTTGCTGGTTGGCGCGAGTATTGAGGACGCTGTGATTGCCGTGGTGATGTTGTCGCTCAGCCTCGGCGCACTGTATTTGAGCGTCTCGTCTTTCTGGGCAGTGACTATTGATTTATCCCGCACGTACGCCGGGACGATCTCCGGGTTTATGAACATGGGGGGGAATCTGGGTGGCACTGTTTCACCCACCCTGACGCCATATATCGCCCAAACTTACGACTGGCAAACTGCATTGTCAGTGATGGGTGTGCTCAGTCTGCTCGCCGGGTTGTGCTGGCTCGGCATTCATCCGGAGACCGAGATCGACCTTAGCGAGGAGTAAGGAACGCCGGCCTGTCCCTGCCGGACGTGTTGATTGAACAACTGCCATGGACCAGAAAACGACGCGGCAGGGCTGTGATTCACTGCGCTCACACGCCTCTAGCGGTTAGACTGCGCGCAGTCGTATCCAACAAGCGGAGTTATTGCGTATGAGTGTTGCAGGCAATCGTCAGGTCTTACTCAAATCTCGTCCCACCGGCATACCGCAGGCGGAACATTTCGAGATTGTCGACGGTCCGATATCGCAGCCTGGTACTGAGCAACTACTGGTGCGCAATCTGTACCTGTCCGTTGAACCGGCGATGCGCGGTTGGGTTGCCGACGTCGGAAACTACTCCCAACCAGTAGGGATTGGTGAGGTCATGCGTTCGCTTACGGTTGGCCGAATCGAGGCGAGCAACCTACCCGGCTATGAGCGCGGTGAGTTCGTCAAAGGCATGTTCGGTTGGCAGGACTACGCGACGATTGATGCAGCACAGATCGAGCGCAAGGTTGCGGACCCTGACCTGCCCTTATCGACGTCACTCGGGGTGCTTGGCATTAACGGGCTGGCTGCCTATTTTGGTCTGTTGGAGGTTGGACAGCCGCGTCCTGGGGAGACCGTCGTCGTCTCAACGGCAGCGGGCTCGGTTGGATCGTGCGTCGGTCAAATCGCCAACATTATGGGGTGTCGAACGGTTGGCATCGCGGGTGGGGAAGCCAAGAAGCAGATCTGCACCGATGAATTCGGTTTCGCGGCAGCCATAGATTACAAGTCTGAAGATGTTGATGCGGCCTTGACAACCACTTGTGCCGCCGGCGTTGATGTCTATTTTGATAACACTGCAGGTGCTATTTCCGATGCCGTGCTACGCCATCTGAATGTCGGCGCACGGGTGGTGATCTGTGGCACAGCGTCGGTTTCGAACTGGGACCCGGCGCCACTCGGTCCACGTGCTGAACGCATTTTGCTGACCCGTCGCGCGCGTATGCAGGGCTTCGTGATATTCGATTATGCGGCGCGCTACCACGAAGCGCTGGCAGCCCTGACCCCTTGGGTACGCAATGGATTGATTCAATACCGCGAGGAGATCGCGGAAGGTATCGAGCACGCGCCGGATTCCATTGCGAGCCTTTATCGCGGCGAAAATCTTGGTAAACGGATAATCAAACTGGCCTAGAGGCGGCGGATGGCGGGCGCGCTCGCCACGATTGCCGATTGGTTTTTCTAGCGCCCGATTAAACTCGTCGCGCCAATGACGCCATCGTTCAGCAGGTTTGCGATCTCGTCTTCCGACAAACCGAGTTCGGTGCGCATAATCTCGGCGCTGTGTGCGCCGAGACCCGGCGCGCGACTGATCGGCACCTCTCCGGACGACGATCGTATTGGCCACCCAAGCAACGCGATCTCCTTGTCACCCTGGTCGGCAGGCAAACGTTTGACGAAGTCACGCTCATTCAGGTGCGGGTCGGCGAACAGATCGACGGTGTCGAGAACGGCACTGGCCGGGACGCCCGCATCGCACAAGATCTTCATGGACTCGTGCTTTGTGTGTTCAGCCATCCACGCTGCCAGCACTGCCTTGATCTCCGCTTCATGTACTGTTCTTGAGTCCGCATCAGCGAAACGCGGGTCAGCGGCGAGCTCCGGCCGCCCAATCGCCTTACAGAGCGTCACCCACTGCGGTTCTGTTGCGGTCATCACGTAGACGTAATCGTTAGCGCCAAATGGTTTGCACGCGTGCAGAGAGATAGTCGGGCCGAGATCGTTGCCAAGCCGCGGCGCAACGGCTTTGCCACCATCCGCCCCGAGCGCAACCATCGAACGCATGTAGTAGGTGACCGCTTCCTGCATCGACAATTCAATGTGCTGGCCGGTACCGTCGCGAAGTTTCTGGGCGTAGGCGGCAGTGACCGCAAGCGCCATCTGCACCCCCGTGCCTGAATCCCCCAACGTCGGGCCGGGCCGCTGCGGCGGGCCGTCGGGAGCGCCGGTTACTGAAAGCGCGCCGGCGGCTGACTGCGCGACCATGTCAAAACATTTGTAATGGGCATAGGGCCCAGTGAGGCCGAAGCCCTTCAATTGCGCGTAGATAATTTGCGGGTGTAATGCTTTCACGACGTCGTAGCCGATATTGAGCTTCTCGACGACCCCCGGTCCAAAATTTTCGATAAATACATCGAAGCGGGGTGCGAGATCGAGTAGCAACTGGCGACCGCGCGGATCGCGCAGATTGAGTTCGACGCTACGTTTGTTCGCGTTCCAATTCAGGAAATAATCCGACGAGTCACCAACTCCGCGACCTGGATCGCCCGTCGTGAACGGCTCAATCTTGACCACATCGGCGCCCATCCACGCCAGTGCCTGGGTGCAGGACGTGCCGGCCTCCCATTGGGTGAGATCAAGGACTCTAAGACCAGTTAATGCAGGCATGGGCCGTGCGCCTCCCGAATGAGCAATGAGGGGGACGTCATTGTGGCACCGCTCAAGCTGAGGTGCTAATCGCTGGTCTGCGATTGCAGCCCAACCCGGCCGTTGCCCTCAAGCGCAGATCAACTTAGTTTCGGGCCGCCAGCCCCAATTGCTGTTGTTACAACAGAATGTGCCGGATATCGCCCAGCACGGTGGTTAGATAGCGGGTAAATTGCGCTGCCGCGACGCCATCGATGACGCGATGGTCGTAAGATAAAGTGAACGGCAGCATCAGGCGCGGGACGAATTCGCTGCCGCGCCAGACTGGCTTCATGGCTGACGGCGAAATGCCGAGTATGCCGACTTCGGGCAGGTTGATGATTGGCGTAAACGCCGTCCCGCCGACACCACCGAGACTCGAAATCGTGAAGCACGCGCCTTGCATTTCTGCCGGGCTGATTTTTCTCGAGCGCGCTTTTGTCGATAACTCGCGTACTTCAAGTGCGATCTCGTAGAGCCCCTTATTGTCGACATCGCGTATCACCGGCACCATCAATCCGTTTTCGGTATTCACTGCGATGCCAATGTGGAAGTACTGCTTGTGAATCAGGGCTTCACCATCCGGTGACAGCGAAGCGTTAAAGTCCGGAAATTTCTTCAGTGCCACAACGACCGCTTTGACCAGAAAGGTTAGCAAAGTCAGCTTGGCGCCTTTTTGTTCGGCTTCATCGGCTTTCGATTTACGGAACGCTTCAAGCTCAGTAATGTCGGCTTCGTCCATCTGGAACACATGCGGTGCGGTGATCCAGCTGCGATGTAAATTCTGCCCCGTGAGTTTTCTGATTTTGTTGAGCGGCGTGACTTCGACCGAGCCGAACTTAGTGAAATCAATCGTAGGCGCCGCGGGCAGCGCAAAACTACCCGCTGCCTGCCCGCGCGTGCCACGCATGACCTCTTTGACATGCGCCTGCACATCGGTTTTGAGGATGCGACTCTTATTGCCGGTGCCATAAACAAGCGCGATATCGACGCCAAGTTCACGCGCAAACTTGCGAATGGACGGACTGGCGTAGGCTTTATTGGACTTGGCAGGCAGCGGCGGCGTCTCGACTCGCGTGGGGCTCTTCGGGATTGAAGCAGGGGCGCGCGGAACCTCAACTGGCGAGGCCGGTTGCGCAGCGTTTTCAGTCTCTACAGTGAGCGTTGCAATAAGGTCGCCTTCGCGGACTTTGTCACCGACGACGACGTCAATGCTGGCAACAATACCGGCTGCGGGGGCCGGGATGTCCATCGTCGCTTTGTCGCTTTCGAGCGTGAGCAATGGATCCTCCAGAGCCACGGCTGCTCCGGCTTGGGCAATAATCTCGATCACATCAACAGCGTCGAAGTCGCCGATGTCCGGTACTCGAACTTCAAACAAGGTCGCGCTAGCCGGGCTGGCGGAGGGAACAGCGATGGGAGCAGACGGTGCGCTTTCCGACACTGCCGTCGACGCTGCATCGGCAGCGCTGCGCAGTGTGATGATGACGGTCCCTTCACCCACCCGATCGCCCACACTCACGAGTATAGACACCACCTCGCCAGGCTGGGGTGCCGGGATGTCCATGGTGGCTTTGTCGCTTTCGAGCGTGATGAGAGGATCTTCGAGCGCAACCACGTCGCCAGGTTTGACCAGCACCTCAATGACGTCGACAACATCGAAATCGCCGATATCCGGGACCTTTATTTCGATTTCACTCATGTGTCGGGGGCCAGCCTCTACTGACTCATTGGGTTGGGTTTGTCTGCGTCGATGCCATAGCGGCTGATAGCATCGGCAACCAGCTGTATATCGATATCGCCGTCGTCCGCGAGCGCCTTCAGGGCGGCGACGACAACATAGTGGCGGTCGATCTCGAAATAGGCACGCAATTTTGCGCGCGAGTCCGAGCGCCCGAATCCATCCGTACCGAGCACGCTATAACGCCCCGGTACGTATTCCCGGATCTGCCCAGCGTAAGCGCGGATGTAATCCGTCGCCGCGACACACGGACCGCGATGCGGGCTCAGTTGACCGGTCACATAGCTTTCTTTCGGCGCCTCGGCGGGATGCAGCATGTTCCAACGCGAACACTCGAGTCCGTCGCGTAACAGCTCATTGAAACTGGTTACGCTCCAGACGTTGGCGCTAACGCCGAAATCTGCCGCCAGAAGATCCGCAGCCGCGAGCACCTCGCGCAGAATGGTGCCGCTACCTAGCAATTGCACCTGTGCACCAGCGTCACTGCGAAACAGATACATGCCTTTTACTATCGCGTCTTCAACGCCGTCCGGCATGGCGGGGTGGGCATAGTTTTCGTTCATCACAGTGAGGTAATAAAACACGTTCTCCTGCCGCTCGAACATGCGCTTCATGCCGTAATGCACAATGACCGCGAGTTCGTAGCCAAACGCGGGGTCATAGCTGACGCAGTTAGGAATGGTCGCGGCGAGAATGTGACTGTGGCCGTCCTGATGCTGGAGCCCTTCGCCGGCGAGGGTTGTACGTCCCGCTGTCCCACCGAGCAAAAATCCGCGTGCCTGCATATCGCCGGCCGCCCAGGCGAGATCACCAATGCGTTGAAAACCAAACATCGAGTAGTAGATGAAGAATGGAATCATCTGCAGGTTGTGACTGGAATAGGCCGTCGCCGCAGCAATCCACGAGCACATGCCACCTGCCTCGTTGATGCCTTCCTCGAGGATCTGTCCTTTGATGTCCTCGCGGTAGTACATCAATTCATCATGATCCATCGGCTCATACAGTTGCCCGACGGCCGAATAAATTCCGAGCTGGCGGAACATCCCTTCCATGCCAAAGGTGCGCGCTTCGTCCGGCACGATGGGGACCACGCGCGGGCCGATTTCCTTGTTCCGGACCAGCGCATTGAGCAGACGCACAAAAGCCATGGTGGTCGACAACTCACGTTCACCTGAGCCTGCCAGGAGATTGTCGAAGATCGAGATATCGGGAATCGTGAGCGGTTCGGCATGGGTACGACGCTGTGGCAGAAAGCCACCGAGTGCTTCAGTACGCTCGCGCAAATAGCGCATCTCGTCACTGTCTTCGGCTGGTTTGTAGTACGGCGCGTCGGCAATGATTTCGTCAGCGACCGGAATATTGAAACGATCGCGAAAGTGTTTGAGTGCATCAAGGCCCATCTTCTTCTGGCCGTGTGTGATGTTCTTGCCTTCGCCGGCCTCGCCCATGCCGTAACCCTTGACGGTTTTGCACAGGATGACGGTCGGTTGGCCGGTGTGCGCGACCGCCTCGGCGTAGGCCGCGTAGACTTTATGGGGGTCGTGACCGCCGCGATTGAGGCGCCAAATATCATCGTCGCTCATGCTCGCGACCATCGCCTTCAACTCGGGATATTTGCCGAAGAAATGTTCGCGCACGTAGCCACCGTTAAACGCTTTGTAGGCCTGGTATTCGCCGTCGACGCATTCTTCCATACGGTCCTGGAGCAAACCCTTAGCGTCTTTCGCCAGCAGCGGATCCCAGGCTGAACCCCAAATGACTTTGATCACGTTCCAACCGGCGCCGCGAAAATCAGATTCGAGCTCCTGGATGATTTTGCCGTTGCCGCGCACCGGACCGTCGAGGCGCTGCAAATTGCAATTGATGACAAAGACCAGATTGTCGAGCTTCTCCCGCGAAGCCAGCGCGGCAGCGCCGAAAGCTTCCGGCTCGTCCATCTCGCCGTCGCCCATGAAAGCCCAGACTTTACGTTGCGGGCTCTGTACGAGTTCCCGGTTCTGCAAATAGCGCATGAAGCGCGCCTGATAAATCGCCATGATTGGGCCGAGGCCCATCGACACTGTGGGGAATTGCCAGAAGCCCGGCATCAGCCACGGATGGGGGTACGACGACAGCCCGCCGCCATCGACTTCCTGGCGAAAATTGTTCAGTTGCTGTTCGTCGAGCTGCCCGAGTAAAAACGCTCGCGCGTAGATTCCAGGCGCCGAGTGGCCCTGAAAAAACACCAGGTCACCACCGTGGTCGGCGCTGGGAGCGTGCCAGAAGTGGTTATAACCAACTTCGTACAAGGTAGCTGCACTGGCGTAGCTCGCTATGTGACCACCAAGTTCACTGTTGTGCAGATTTGCTTTGACCACCATCGCCATCGCGTTCCAGCGATTGATCGAACGAATTCGCCATTCGAGTTCGGGGTTGCCGGGTGTGTAGACTTCACGTTGCGGTGGGATTGTGTTGATGTAGGCGGTCTTGGCAGAGTAGGGCAAGTTGACGCCCGAGCGGCGTGCCTGGTCGATGAGTTTCTCGAGCAGATAGTGGCTGCGTTCAACCCCCTCGACGTCGATCACCGCGTCCAGAGCTTCAAGCCATTCTTGTGTCTCTTGCGGGTCGCTGTCAGCTTCTGCCATGGATTTACCCGTCTTTGCCTCGGTCTGCTCGGTCGTTCGGCACCCGATATTTCAGTGTATCGATAGCTTAGCGTCTATTTCGATTAGGGGCACGGTTCTTCACGATCGCAGCGCACGCCGTTGTCGTAAAGAAACTGTATGAATTGTGAACCGGGTACAAAACGCTCAGCCAGCGCCGGCTCGTTCGCGCCGCGGTCGATTTCGGTCAGAAAACATTCGCGACCGCTGTCGGCAGTCTGGCAAATGAATTCGATCGGGCGCAGAACATCTGAATTCGTGAGTAGCTTATAGCCCCGATCGGTGCGTTCCCATGCACGTACGAAACGGGTACTGGAACAATCGCAGGCCAGGTAACGGTCGGCGAATTCGATCATCTTTCCAACAGTCATATTCGGTGTGTTTTCACTAGCGCGGGGATTGACCAGGCGTGCGGTCAGTAAATCGCGCGGTGTCGCCGTCGAATCCGCTACGTCATCGCCGCCAAGGCTTGGGAGCTTGGGCATTGAGACTTTCGGCATCGATACGTTTGGCATTGACGGCATAGCGACTTTGCTGCAGCCGCCGCTACTAAGCAGTCCAAAGAGCAGCGCGAGTACCAGCAGCTGACGTCGTCCGGGTTTGGTGTCCGCTAAACGACAGGGCGCAATCGCGTCCCGAGGAAATTCGCGCCGTACTATTGAGGTCACGCCTGGCCTTTATCAATGTCGTGGAGAAATTCATTGCGCTCAGTTTCGAAACTGATGCGCGCAACGATCAAGTCGAGAATCTTCTGCACCCGACGCTCGAGTGTACGACCCGGGCGATAGTCCGCTGGTGCGTAAAAATCGATGCGATTCGCATCGGCGAGCTCCTTGCACACCGCGACCGCCGGCGCGCTACGCGGTTTATGCACGGCCAACGCGAAGCCACCATAGTTTTTAACGACTGTCATACACGGCACGTCGGTGAGGCCGTCGCCGATATAGAGCATGTGTTGAAACGGAACCGGGCGCTCAGTTTCAGGCATGTACTCATTAATCGTCTCCAGCGCTTGTTCACGTCCTTTGTTGATTCGAAAAAGGTACTGCGTTTTTGCGGTGTCGTTGATCACGATGGTGGGGAAACGTGCAGCTTCATGATGGTCGAAATAATATTGCGAGGCGTAAATTCGGCTGAAGTGATGCTTGATACTGATGCCTTCGAGAATTTCGCTTAGTCCGGCAGAAATAATGTAGTGCTTCGTCTGTACCGTATCGCCACTGATTTTTGCCACATAGTCGTTGACGTGATCAAACCACCCCTCGACGCCAGGGTAGTACTGGATGTCAGAGGCCAATTGGCGCAGCGCTTCGCGGCTCAGGTGCGCTTTGTTAGCTTCAATTTTTTCGACCAGCAAACGCATGTAGGTCAGGATCGAATCGCCACCGGTGCGGCGTACTTCGTCGTTGACCTCAGACCAGAATTCCGCGGCAGAGATGCCGAGTTCAGGCAGCACCGTGTATTCCTGCATGGGCTGCGGCGTTAACGTGCCGTCGAAGTCGTAAACGATGGCCAGTGTTTTGCGGTGGAAGCGTTGTTTTCTCGCCATGACGCCGGTTTATTCGAGCAGTGCTGCGTACAGCTCAAGCATGGGTTCGCTGAAGCACGCGAAGTGAACCAATTCTATCTCATCGGAGCGGGCAACACTGGCTCGGACAGTCTCGACGGCGACGACAGCAGCTTCAGCATGCGGGTAGCCGTAGACCCCGCAACTGATCGCTGGGAAGGCAATCGATTTAATCTCGTTTTCTCGCGCCAAAGTGAGAGAAACGTTATAGCAACTCGTCAGAAGGTCCGCCTCGTGCGCTACGCCGCCCTGCCATACCGGACCGACAGTATGAATGATGTGTTGGCTTGGTAGCTGGAACGCGGGCGTGATCCGGGCTGCGCCCGTCGGGCAGCCGCCAAGGTGACGGCAGAATTCGAGCAGCTCCGGTCCGGCAGCTCGATGGATCGCGCCGTCCACGCCACCGCCGCCAAGCAAAGACTCGTTGGCCGCGTTGACAATCGCGTCGTATTTCAATCTGGTGATATCAACGACGCTGGTAACCAAGCGAGTGCCACTCATCGGTCAGTCGTTGTCCGCTCCGGCCATGAGCTGATTGAGTTTTAACGTCAGATCACCATTCGTCTCGGCGCTGAGTAAGCGCTCGAAAAACGGTAGTGAAAAATTCGCGTTCTGTGCCTGCAAAGCGCGATAGGCCGCGACAGCGCTCAGCATACCGGCGACATCCCCGTTACTGCTTTCACCATCTTCTAATTGCGCGCGCATATTGCCACCCAGAAAGGCAGCGTACAGGACTGCTTTCGATTGCGGGTCGAAGTCCTTATACATCCAGCTCAGCAAGTTTTCGTTCAGCACAATATGGATTTCGCCGGTGCCGCGGATGAAATCTACGAACGTCTGCGCCGCTCTGAGACCTGCGACCGGCGCGGCGTTGAATTCCTTGTAGGCGGCGAGTGCCTCCGCTGCGCTCGGTAGAGCCGGCGCTTGTAAGGTTTCGGCGGCGGCTACTGAGAGTAGGGTAAGCAGCACTGTTGCCGCGACGGTTTTCATCATGGCGTTATTCACCGGGAATCGAACAGCGTAAGGACGACTTCGGCGGCACGACTTGTGGACGGTACGACGAAGCGAGCGAGCGCGGCAATTTCGGCGCTCGGCAAGTGTAGGTCAGGCACCATAATGGTCAGCATGCGGGCGCTTGAGGCAGCGCGTACGCCGACGCTTGAATCTTCCAGCGCCACACATGATGCCGCAGGCACCGCGATCTTTTTAGCCGCAGACTGAAAGATTTCAGGTTCCGGTTTCCCTTGCTCAACTTCATCGCCGCCGACCAGCACATCGATGAAGCTTGCTAATCCGGCCATTTCGAGCGAGCGCTCTGCGTGATTGCGCCGCGTCGATGTCGCGACTGCGAAGGGGATATCACGGGCCTGCAATTCAGCCAGTAGCTCGGGGATGCCCGGCTGCGCCGGGACGCCATGCAAGTCGGTATGGGTCGTCCAGTGCTCAGAGAAGCGTTCGCGAAATGTTTCAATCGGGAATTCAGGTCCCATGCTCTGAACGACAGCCGCTTCGACGGCCTTGGGTGGCAGCCCCATCCACTGCACATAGACGGCGTCGCTCAAGGTATAGCCCAAATCCGCCGCGGTCTGTTTCGCGACACTACGAAACAGCGGTTCGGAGTCGATCAGGATGCCGTCCATATCGAACACGACGGCTCGGAAATGGCTGTGGGTTTTACTCATGGGGCGGGGGCGTCGACAAGCGCGTCGAGCAATGTCGCGGCATTTGCTTCAACAATCAGATGAGCGTATTCCTGCTGTGCTAGGAAACCCTGACTCGCGGTGTGGTCCAGCAGCTGGATAAATGGATCGAAATAACCCATCACATTCAGAAATCCAATCGGTTGGCGTAACTGACGCAGTTGTCGCCAGGCGATTACTTCGAGGACCTCGTCGTAAGTGCCGATCCCGCCCGGCAGTGCGACGAAGGCGTCTGCGCGTTCAATCATCATGGCCTTACGCTCGAACAAGTCATCGACAACCAGATTCTCATGCAGCCCGGGATGGATCACTTCGTCACGACTGAGGAAATCCGGGATGACGCCTACTACGTGGCCACCTAAATCGAGCGCGCCGTCGGCGACTGCGCCCATTAAACCCACTTTGCCGCCGCCGTACACCAGCGACATCTCCCGCATGGCGAGCTCGCGACCGAAATTATCGCAAGCGTCGCGATAAACTTCGTCGTTGCCGTTGCGTGAGCCGCAGAACACGCAGACCGAATAGGCCATGATCGAATGCTACCTTGTGATTAGGCGTCGCTGGTTAGAGCGGCGCTGGAATTGCGTCCGATCGAAAATAAAACCTGCGCATGACCCGAGACCGCTGTTGCCATCGGCACAGATGACCGTTACTCGACCATCCACACGACAGCGGCATTGCTCACTTGCCACGTCTTACCGGTGTCGTTGATCAGGTGGATTAGACGCCCAGAGCCGCAATTGATCCCGCATTGGAACTCCGCATAGACCAGCGCGTGTTTGAGAACGTCGTCAAAGCCAGCGCGCGACACTCGTAGCAGGCCCGGTGCGCCCTCGAAGTGGGCAAAGAATCGACCCCAACCGGCAGCCGGTTCCACACCATCGAATAGTTCGGCGCGCATTTCGGCATCCAGCATTTGATAGGACACGTCGAGTTTGAGCGGGCTTTCAATCGCGTGGCGGGAGTCATTGCGACGTTGCCAGCTTCGCAGTGCGGTGGCGGGTGCGCCGAGTTCGTTGACCAGGGCCGCAGTGTCTTCGTGTTCCGCGATAGCGGCGGGGACACCGGTGGTCTGCTCGGAGAGCACCACAATCGGTACCCGGGTACCCAGACCGTGGTTGATCAACGCCGAGTAAATATCGACTTCATGCTGTTGAAAAGTCGTCGACTCGGCCTGAGCCGTTGAGCAAAACAGCGCAAGGGCAAAAATCAGGGTCACAATTCGCATAGGTCACCGCCAACAACAGAGTTTCAGGAAGCCAGTCCGATATCGAGAGCGGACGTCACAGCCCGCACTAGCGGGTCGAGGCTTGTGGATGATTCTAGACTGAGCACCAGATCAGCGATCCGCTACGCGGCGGTCGCACTGACCTTACGCCCGGCATTGTCGCGGTATTCGCTGCATATATCGAGTTCAGATATGCGTTTCCCCGCCCTCAGCGATTCACCGCGATGTGATGCTCGAGTGGGCTGGTGGCACGGAGTTCCCTCCTTAGTTCGCTGGAACCGGTTCGCCTACAGCGTGAACGACGGGCCGCACGCCGACGGCTAGTGGAGCTGCATATCGCGCACGATAGTGGCGGCGATCTCTTCGATCGAGACAGTGGTTGTGTCGATAAATTGAATGTTGTCGGCACGAAACATCGCTTCCGCCTGCGATACTTCAGCCCGGCACTGAGGTAGTGTCGCGTACTTTCCCTGCGGGCGGCGCTCACGGCGAATACGGCTTAATTGCTCGGGAACGATTGTCAGGCCATATAATTTGTCGCGCGCAGGCATGAGAATTTTGGGCAGGCGCTGGTCGTCAAAATCGTCGTCGGTAAGGGGGTAATTGGCGGCCTTGAGCGAATAATGCATCGCCAGGTACAGGCACGTCGGCGTTTTCCCGCAGCGCGACACGCCCAGCAGGACAATATCGGCTTCATTAAGACTACGGGGACTGAGTCCATCGTCGTGTCCAAGGGTAAAATTGAGTGCGTGTACACGGCGTTCGTAGACATTGGCGTCGCCGATACCGTGCATGCGCCCGGCCGTATGCGAAGATTCGCGGTCAAGCGCCGCTTCAAGTGGCTCAATGAAGGTGCCGAACAGGTCGAAGACGTAGGGGCTGCTGGTCGCAATAATGTGCTGCACGTCCGGGTCGGTAAGAGTACTGAACACCAGTGGCGGCGCGTCACTCTCGTTGGCTGCCTTGGTGATTGTGGCGACGGCGCTCTGCGCTGCCAACGTATTGGTCACGAACGGGATATTCGTGCGCTGGAATTCGATATCAGGGAACTGCGTGAGCAGGCTGGCTCCCAGCATTTCCGCAGTGATTCCGGTGCGATCGGAGATAAAAAAAACACGACGTTTCATAATTTATGGGGTATCGCTGGTCTCGGGTACAATCCCGGGCCTGAAGTTGCCAGGACCGGCCGGTCTACTGGCGACCCTCAGCATGGTTTCCAGGGACTAAAAAAATTGCAATGAACGATTATATCGTCTCTCTGAAAGACGTGGGTATCGATGACGTCGACAGCGTCGGTGGTAAGAATGCGTCGCTTGGCGAAATGATCCGCCACCTCGACGCCGCTGGCGTACGTGTACCAGGCGGTTTCGCCACCACCGCACAGGCATTCCGCGATTTTCTCAACGCTGCTGGCCTCGACCAGCGCATCAATGACACGCTTGACGGTCTGGATGTCGAAGACGTTGGAGAACTGGTGCGCACCGGCAAGGAAATCCGACAATGGATTATCGACGCCCCATTTCCTCCAGCCCTCCAGCAAAGCGTCGAGACTGCCTACAGCGCGATGCAGAGCGACATTGGCGAAGAATTTTCCGTTGCAGTGCGCTCATCGGCCACTGCCGAAGATTTACCGACCGCTTCATTTGCCGGTCAACAGGAGACCTACCTCAACGTTAATGGCATTGCCGACGTTTGCCGCCGCATCAAGGATGTGTTTGCTTCGTTGTTTAACGACCGCGCGATTTCCTACCGCGTGCATCAGGGATTCTCCCACCATCAGGTCGCCCTGTCGGCCGGAATCCAGCGCATGGTACGCAGTGACATCGGCGCCAGCGGCGTGATGTTCACGCTCGATACCGAGTCGGGGTTTCGCGATGTTGTATTTGTGACGGCCAGCTACGGACTGGGTGAAATGGTCGTTCAGGGGGCAGTAAATCCTGACGAGTTTTACGTCTACAAGCCGGCAATTGCTGCTGCTAAAAAAGGCATTTTGAGACGCACTGCGGGCAGTAAGCACTTGCAGATGATCTACGCCGATAAAGGTGCCGACGGCGCAGAACCGGTGATCACCACAGAAGTTGCCGAGGCCAAACGTCAATGCTTTTGCATTACGGACGACGAGGTTGAAGAACTCGCTCGCCTCGCGATGGCGATCGAAGCCCATTATGGCCGTCCGATGGACATCGAGTGGGCCAAAGATGGTATCGACGGCCAGCTCTATGTCGTGCAGGCTCGCCCCGAGACCGTGCAAAGCCACAGCGGCCAAATCATCGAACGCTACGAATTGAAGGGCGAAGGCCCAGTGCTCGCCGAAGGTCGTAGTATTGGTCAGAAAATTGGTGCCGGCACCGCGCGCGTTCTCAGTAGCATTGAACAAATGGACACGCTACGGGAAGGCGATGTGCTCGTAACAGACATGACTGACCCGGATTGGGAGCCGGTCATGAAGCGCGCTTCGGCGATCGTCACCAATCGCGGTGGCCGCACCTGTCATGCCGCGATCATCGCGCGCGAACTAGGCGTTCCCGCTATCGTGGGTTGCGGCGACGCCACTGACGCGATCCAGGCCGGCGACGCCGTCACAGTGTCTTGCGCGGGTGGTGATACCGGGTATGTCTATGCCGGCGATCTGGATTTTGAGCGACGCGAAATAAAACTCGATGCGATGCCCGAAATCGGCCTCAAAATCATGATGAATGTCGGCAATCCTGACCGCGCGTTCGCGTTCGCCGCATTACCGCATCGTGGTGTTGGTCTCGCGCGCCTTG
Source organism: Proteobacteria bacterium UBA981 (assembly GCA_002292285.1). Lineage (GTDB taxonomy): Bacteria > Pseudomonadota > Gammaproteobacteria > UBA981. Next base: position 175,417 of record DBBP01000002.1, on the reverse strand, counting down.
AGTTCATTATCAACCGGATGATTGGCATTCATCCACGTGCGTTACTCGAATACGACCACTTACCGGTCGATCTGAAGGCCACAATCGCGCCGCTTATCGCCGCCTACCCGAGTCCGCGGGAGTTCTTTGTCCAGCGCCTCATTGAAGGTATCTCAACGATTGGCGCGGCGTTTGCCCCAGAGCCGGTGATTGTCCGCTTGTCTGACTTTAAATCGAATGAATATGCGAATCTCATCGGTGGACAGCGCTACGAGCCGGACGAAGAGAACCCTATGCTCGGATTTCGAGGCGCGTCGCGTTACGTCGCCGAATCGTTTCAACCCTGCTTTGAAATGGAATGTGAGGCCTTGCGCTATGTCCGCAATGAGATGGGTCTCAGTAACGTACAAGTGATGGTCCCGTTTGTGCGAACGGTGGAAGAGGCGGCACAAGTAATGACATTGCTCGGCGCGAACGGATTGGCTCGCGGTGAGAATGATTTACGCGTCATCATGATGTGTGAGTTGCCCTCCAACGCACTACTTGCAGAACAATTTCTCGAACATTTCGATGGTTTTTCCATCGGCTCGAACGATTTAACTCAATTGACGCTCGGCCTGGATCGCGACTCGGGGCTCGTTGCCGATCGTTTCGACGAGCGCAACGACGCGGTTAAAGCGCTTATGGCGCAAGCGATTGCAGCCTGTCGGGCGGCTGACAAATACGTTGGGATCTGCGGGCAAGGGCCATCAGATCATGAAGATCTTGCTGAATGGCTGCTTGATCAGGGCATCGAGAGCATTTCGCTCAATCCGGATACGGTGGTGCAAACTTGGCTTGATCTTGCGGCGCGCAATTAGGCAATCGCCGCAACAGTGAGTGGGCTTGCCTGCGGGCAATGTGTGGGCTGCTCGGGGACGCGCATTTATGCATGGTGGTTAAGCCGCGCAATGCGGATAGTGGGCAGCGCAAGCACTTTCGCAGTGTTCTCCGGGAACCCCAGCCCTACTCGACGAAATCCTCGAGCATTTGCCGTTCATCTTCGGACACTTCTGAATTGTTCAGACGATTCACGATCATCGATTGATCGATATCACCGTTTTCGATCAAAAAGCGCTTCTCGGCAGGCAGGAGATGCTCGGAGAAAAACATATTGCTGCGCGGGAGGAGATCGCTTTCGACGATCATCTGGATTTCCTCAATCATCACCCGGATACCACCGATCGGAGATTCGAGGCGCTGGTTGATTAACTCCGCAGTCACTACACCGCCGCTGTAGACGGAATGCACTTCCATCTTGTAACTGATAAGCGCGGCGGGGTCGGGGGAGTCCGCCAGTAAGGCTTCGATGTTGCCAAGGCGCGCAGGCAACAATTCACGCAAGGTCGCAAGAATATCTTCATCTTCAATATGCTCAGCATAGACATCGACAATATTGTCGATGTCGAGATGGCGATAGATGTCGTTTGCGAACAGTTCGTTACGCCGATAGGTGAGCAGTTTGTAAGACGAGAAACCCACCACGGACAGGATATCGGTGAGATCGCGAATATTCGTATTGAACCCTAGCGCACACACCAACTGGCTGTGATTGAGCCCTATCTGGGCTGCGGTACTGTTTATTTTCTTGATGAAATCGCTTTCGTCGCTGGGCGCGATCTTATAAAAGATCTTGACCAACTCGGCGTCACTGGCAGTAAGTACTTCGCGAAATGACGACATGCTTAATGGTTATCCTGGCGATCAACAATCAAACGGACATGCGAGAGTGTGGATGTGCAGCGAGCGTTCATGCGTCGAGTAACTTGAGTTGGTCTTCCAGAACGTACCGCTCTTGTTCGGAAATTTTCGCATCCGCCAAACGCGCTTCAACAATCTCGCGCGGAATCAGACCGCGGATAATCAGACGTCGTTTTTCTTCAGGCAGGATTGAGGCGCGAAAAAAGATATCCCCAACCGGGATCAAGCGACTTTCTACAATCAAGGCCACCTTGTTCAGCAACGCGCGGAAACCGCTGTGGGTTTTTTCCAGTCTGGTCTCCGCGAAATCAATTTGCGCCACGCCGTCACTGTAAATGGCCCGCATTTCTTTCTTATAGCGCTCGATGAACAACGAGCTCACCGTCTGCTCTATGCGCTCTTCAATTTTTTCCAGACGTTTTTGCAGCAGATGCTGAATTATCTCGAGCATCGGTGCGCTGCCAGCCACGTGCAGATACAGCGCCAGAATGTCTCTGATTGAAAGTTGCTGGTAGATGTCATTGACGAAAGCGAGATTTCGCTCGCGGGCCAGCGCATCGTAGGAGCTGAAGCCCATTATCGCGATAACGTCTGACAAATTCTCAATATGGGGATTGAAGCCAACCGCACAAACCAACTGTGGATAGCTGAGGCCGAGGTTTTCGGCGACCTGACGCGTGCGAGCAGTGCCGCCTGGTGCGCGATCGTCGTGACTACTCGCGGATCTGTAGAGGGCCTTGAGCAGGACTTCGCTATGCGCGGTTAGGATCTCCTCGAATCGGGACATCTCCAGAGTACGTAAATTACAGAAGGAAGGGCGCGATCATATCACCTTACTCTGGCGACGGAGGGGGGAGAGCCGGTGCTTCGATGAGCGCCAGTTCCGCGTGCAAAGTAGCGAAGCGCCGAACCCATGGTCCGTTGCGTTTAAGGCTGGCAGGGAGCCCTGCAAGTAACTGTTCCGCTTCGCTTTGATCCGCGTAAGCACCTGCAATAGCGCTATACGGCGCTCGCGCCGCAGGGCGATGGAGAAACCATGCAGTATCAACATCTTTTACGTGACGTTTTAGCATCGCCTCGAGCGCCGCCGTGTCTCGACCAACGCCGATTTGCACCGTGAAATAGTCTGACGGGCGGGACATAACCCAGTCGATCCCGTGGACACCCGGCTGAACAACTGCTGTCGCTGGCGCCCTCACTGGCGCCTGTGTCGGGAGTGCGGACAAAGCCCCGCGGGCGGGCGCAAAGGTGATTGCTGCTGCCGCGTACCAGGCGCGCGCGCTGCTCAGCGTTGCGGGTGACAATTCCTGCCCGGCCAATAGCGTCGCTAAGTTGTACTGGGCCGGCGCGTAACCTTGACTGGCCGCACATTCAAGAAACTTTAGCGCTTCCGCAGACCATTCCGTACGGCCGTCTTCGGCAAGGCTCGTGCCGAGAACGAAACATGCCAACGGATCGTTTGTAGCCGCTGCCAGGTGCAACCATTGCCGGCCTTGCTCGACGGTAGCGGTTTCTCGCAACAACAGTAAGCCGAGGTTGAATGCCGCATCGGGGTATCCGAGTTCGTGTGCGCGTTGCCACCAGTCGATAGCTGTACCAGGGTCGCCGGCGAGATACGCAGCGCTCGCTGCTCGGGCCGCCTTGAACATGGCCGCTCCGGGATCGGAAGCAGCCGCCGATGCGCCCGATTGGCCCGCAGAGGCGTGTGGGGATTGAGTGTTTGAACCAGCAAGATGGTTATCTGCAATGCTTCCAGGGCACACAGCGAGAAGCGCCAGCAACAGGTAGTACGGCTTAGCCAACAAGCTTCTCCTCGATGCATTCCACGGAATCGTTCGCGGGTAAATTGACCCGTGTCGAGACCGGATAATAGGCAAGCGTTTCATCGCTACTCGCCTGCAGTAAATGTGCGACGTGTGTGGATCCGGCTGCCGGATCCAGCCACACCGAGTAGTCTGTCGAGTCGATAATCACTGGCATGCGGTGATGTACCGGGGCAATGATCTGGTTAGCTGCGCAGGTCAGCAATGCGCAAGTTTCAATCGCGCTGCCGTCCTGCTCCCAATATTCCCACAGCGCGGCCATAGCGAAACTGGCGCGGTCGCGGCGGTAAATGAAGTAGGGTTGTTTGCGCCCGTCCTCGCTTCGCCATTCGTAATATCCATCTGCCGGGACCAAACATCGACGCCGTCGGTAAGCGGCCCGGAAGGAAGGTTTCTCGGCGACCGTTTCGGCGCGCGCATTAATCGGCCGGCGGCTGGCGGACGCGTCTTTGGCCCAGCTCGGCAACAGTCCCCATTGCAACAATGCCGAGCGACGTTCACCGTGTTCCATGCGTACGCTCAGCAGCGCTTGCGATGGTGCGATGTTATAGCGCGGTGCAAATCGGGCGGGTAACTCGGCGCCGAATTGTTCTGCCAATTCCGCCGGATCACTGATGAGAGCGAAGCGCCCGCACATTAGAGGTTATGTCCCGCTGGTCCGGAGATCACGCGCGGCCCTCCACCATGGACTTCGCCAATGCAAATATCTCTGGTGCGTCGAGATCGCGCGAATTTGATTCGAACAGTTGGCTGATGCAAGCGCGATGGACTTCGAGTTTGAACGAACCAAAACCTATTGCGCCATAGCAAATTTTGCCGTGGCGCTCGGTGGCACGATCCATCATGTCGACGCCCTCGATACCCAATGGTGGGGTCGCATTGGCATCAAGTAGGAGTTCGAGTTCGGTAACGCTTTGCCACTCTACGTTGTGAATTAGCTGCACGCCCGCGGCGCCCGTCGCCAGCAATATGTTGGCGCGACTGACAACTTCGCTTAACGAAGCCGGGTCACCCGTAGCGGCAGGCGTCAGCTCAACTTTGAAGCGTCTACGCATGGCTTCGCAAGCGGTTTCGGCGCGGTCAAGACGTCTCGAGGTCAACGTCACTTCAGCGCCTTCGCCGGCCAGCATGACCCCCGCCCTTTGACCGACAGGGCCAGTCCCGGCCAGGATGACGACGCGCTTGCCGCGTACGTCGAGATGGTTGCCGATGACAGCGGCAGCCGCAGCAGCTGTGGTGTTACTACCGTTGCTATCGAGCATGACTGAGACGCGAAAATCAGCGAAGAAATGATTTCGGATGGAAGCGAGCACGGCCTCGCCTTCGCCCATGTTGCTGCCGGTAATAAATAAAGCGGTATTTTTCTTTGCGCGCGGCGGTCGCGTGAACACGGCGCCGTCAACCATCGTACCGACCGTACTGGGTTTAACATTGCCGCGGCAAGACACGTGCTCTGCGCCGCCGTCGTAGGCGACCACGGTATCGAAGGTATTGGGGATTGGATCGGTGTCGAGCTGGAAGAGGATCTTTTTCATGCGTCGGGCGGCCGCCGATTGTCAGCGCACATTAACGCGGATGAACGAGCGTGCACAAGGCCGTCCGATAACAAGTTTGAGTGCTTCGCGCAGCGCCTTGTCGAGCCGGCAGTCGATTGACAGGTGCGACCAACGAGCGGCAGTAATTACTGCCAGTTCGAGCCATTAGACCGACACGCGCATGGAAAAATCGATCGCGCGCACATGCTTTGTCAGGGCGCCTACCGAGATGTAGTCCGCACCCGTTTGCCCGAGTTGCCGCAATTGATTGAAATCAACACCACCCGATATTTCGACCTTGGCTCGGCCCGCTACGAGTTGCGTGGCCGCGTGAATTTCGTTCACGGCAAAATTATCCAGTAACACCATGTCAGTGTTGGCGTTGAGTGCTTGTTCGAGTTCCGCCATTGTCTCGACCTCTACTTCCACGCGTAGGCCCGGATGGGTGTTGCGAATGGCACTTATCGCCGCGGCAATCGAACCGGCCGCTGCAATGTGATTCTCCTTAATCAAAACGGCATCGAATAATCCGAGCCGGTGGTTTGCGCCGCCGCCACACCGCACGGCGTATTTCTGCGCCGAGCGTAGTCCCGGAATGGTTTTCCGCGTGTCCAGAATTTGTGTTCCGCTGCCTGCTAATTCGTTTACGTAGCTGCGCGTCGCCGTTGCGGTTGCCGACAATGTTTGCAGAAAATTGAGCGCACAGCGCTCGCCAGTGACGATGCTGCGGGCCGGGCCTCGCACGGTACAAACGAGCGAGTCAGGACTGAGATCTTGCGCGTCTGTCTGGTGCCACTCAATTGCGACAGTTGGGTCGAGCGAGGCGTAGACCGCGTCGAACCATGCTTGCCCGGCCAGTACGGCCTGCTCCCGGCAGAGGACTTCGGCACTGCAATGATGCGCAGCCGGGATCAGGCTTGCGGTCACGTCGCCGCTGCCGACATCTTCCGCCAGGGCGCGTGCGACTGTCGTCGCTATATCGTCGGGTAACGGCGCGGGCAAGGATAAGTCAGTCATGGTGAAACCTTCGTGTCAGCGGCGGGCGCTTACTTGCGGTGCCTGTTCTCGTGTGAGCCTGAATACAATCGGGCTGAGTAGAACCAGCGCAACGAGGTTCGGTAAGGCCATCATGCCGTTGAAGATGTCAGCAATGGTCCACACCAGTTCCAGTTTGATCAACGCGCCGACCAATAAAGCGCACACCCAGGCTATCCGATAGCCAACAATGACACGCGCGCCAAACAAATAAGCCGCGCAGCGTTCGCCGTAATAACTCCAGCCGATAATGGTCGTGAAGGCGAAAACTGCCAGGGCTATCGCAACGATCGGCGCCCCCAGTGCCCCGATGCCGAGCGTAAATGCGTTCGCCGACAGTGCCGCGCCCTGCTCTGGGCCGCTCCAGGCGCCGGTCACAATAATCACCAATGCCGTCATGGAACAAACGCACAAGGTGTCGATGAAAGTGCCAAGCATCGCGACCATGCCTTGCTCAACCGGGTTGTCGCAGCGAGCTGCAGCATGTGCAATCGCCGCGCTGCCCAGTCCGGCTTCGTTTGAGAAGATACCGCGTGCAAATCCCCAACGCATCGCCACCCAGATGCCGGTGCCGACGCCCGCGGCAGGCTCAAAGGCGCTGGTGACAATCAGATGGACTGCGGCAGGTATGGCGACCCAGTTCAGGGTAAGAATCACCAACGCAAGACTGACATAGGCGACTGCCATTACGGGCACCACGGCCTCAGCGACCTGCGCGATGCGTCTTACGCCACCAATAATCACAAGGCCCGTGAGCACGGCTGCTGTGATTCCGGTAAGTAACGTCGGGACGGCGAATTCCGAGAACATGACATCGGCGACTGAATTCGCCTGCACCATGTTGCCGATACCAAACGCGGCGATCATGCCGAAAACGGCGAAGCACGTGCCAAGCCACGCCCACCCGGGGCCCAGACCGTTACGGATGTAGTACATCGGCCCGCCAACAGCGTTACCGAATGCGTCGAATTCGCGAAAGTGGACCGCCAGAACAGCCTCGGCATATTTGGTTGCCATGCCGAACAAGGCGATCACCCACATCCAGAAAACTGCACCGGGACCGCCAAAATGAATTGCAGCGGCGACGCCCGCAATATTGCCTGTGCCGATGGTCGCAGCAAGGGCGGTCATAAGGGCTTGAAAGGGAGATATCGTGCCTTTACCCGTATCGGGTCGACGTCCACGCCAAAGGAGACCGCCTGCTTGGCCGATGCGGCGCCACGGAAAGCCGCGCAGTCCGACGGTGAGATAGACCCCAACGCCGGCCAGCAACGGAATCAGGCAATATTCGCTCCACAGCACACTGCTGAAAGACGTGAGTAAGTTACTGAGTGACGTGTCCGGCATGGCTTTCGAACCTAGTCGCTGCGCTGCTGTCGATGCGAGGTCAGGATCAATGCGTCTCCATTCTGGGCAAAGTCGAGACGTTTCAGGAAGCTCATCCCGAGTAACACTTCAATCTCGCCGAGGTTAGGTACGATTGTGGCCCGCACGTTGTGCTCGACGATGGTGCCCAGTTTCAATTCATCGATGCGCGTCACGTAAGCAGTTGCGCGGCCATTAGCAGTTGTCACGGCGACTGCTGGCCCGGCGACCAGGCCGGCCCGGCGAGCCACCTCCGCCGAGACCGCAACATCCGTCGCGCCAGTATCGACAATGAATTCCGCCCTCGCACCATTAATCTCGCCGTTAGCAATGTAATGGCCCTGCCGATTCCGCTGCAAGCGGACTTGGGTGGCTCCGGTCGGCGTTGTGCTGCCAGTGGGCGCCTGATTCGGGTTTCTTTGTTCGTCAATCTGCTGGGAGAATAGCCAAGCCATCAGTCCGATGAAGCTGACAATCGCAACGACGTACATGGTTGAGCCAAGGCGTGCAGTTGACATGTTGAAGGGGCGGAATGCGCAATCGACTCGTGAATAATACTCGGGTGAATGCTAACCTAGTACATCCTGAGTACGGGGTGAACCCGCTCTAGTCTGTCCGATTGCGCAAGCGAGTATCGCACAAGGATTCTACCGTGAACACAGCAACTTCCGTCCCCGTGGCCTGTCAACAAATCCTCCCGACACGGTCGATAAACAGCCTGTCAGAGGACGTCGAAAGCGGGCTTTTGCTCGAACCTCGCACAATGCCGCCCAAATATTTTTATGACGAGCGCGGGTCACTGCTATTCGATCAAATTTGCGACGCTCCTGAATACTATCCAACCCGGACCGAGGCGGCTTTGCTTCGTGAGATCGCAAGCGAAGTTATCGCCGCGGAGAAACCGGAATGCATCGTAGAACTGGGTAGCGGTACGTCCCGAAAGACACGCTATCTGCTCGATGCCTGTACTGAGCAAGCGTGGTATCCGGTTTACTCACCGGTCGATGTTTGCGATGAAATTCTGGTCAGTTCGAGCGAATCTCTACAGGCGGACTATGAGTGGCTCGACGTGCGTCCGCTGGTTGGGGATTACACGGCCGGGCTCGGCAATCTGCCGCGCCACAAGGGACGAAATCTGGTGGTGTTTCTGGGCGGCACAATCGGTAATTTCGCCGAATCTGACGCGCGTGATTTTCTTGCTGAACTCCGCGCCACCATGTCGCCTGGCGACAGCCTGCTCATAGGCGCCGATCGGGTCAAGCAGCCGGATGTTCTGCACGCTGCGTACAACGACGACGCCGGCATCACCGCCGCGTTTAACCTCAACCTGCTGCACGTGCTGAATCGGGAGCTTGGTGCGGATTTCGACGTTGAAAGTTTTGAGCACTATGCGCACTTTAATCCTCTGGAATCGCGCATCGAGATGCACTTGATTTCAATGTGCGGGCAACAAGTTCGGCTGAACGCTCTCGATCAGGTTATTGAATTCCAGGAGGGCGACCACATCCTCACGGAAATCAGTAGGAAGTTCACCCGTGCGCAGCTCGAGCGCCTGTTGCGTGAGGCGGGCTTCACGATTGCCAACCACTACGAATCGGCAGGCACGAAATTTTCGCTCGTGCTGGCTCACCCCGTATAGGTCACGTCGACGCCAGTTGAGACCACGTCACAACTTAAAACTGCGCATGCAGATATCCGTCAGACGGTGGCAATAGAAGCACTCGAAGTAGAGGGGGGGTGGCTACCCCTGGCGCGTCGTATTTCTTCACCGAATTTCGATCAGCGCCCCGCTGGCGCCGAGGTAGAACTGGTCGTTATACACGCGATTTCTCTGCCGCCGAATGAGTTTGGCGGCGGCTATGTCGAGCGGCTTTTTACTAACCAGCTTGACTATTCTCTACACCCCTACTTCGCCACGCTCGAAGGTGTGCGGGTGTCCGCTCATTTCTATATCGAACGGGGAGGGGATCTTCTGCAGTTCGTCGCCACCCAAGACCGTGCTTGGCATGCTGGCGTGTCGCAATGGTGTGGCCGTCGCGCCTGTAACGATTTTTCACTCGGCATTGAGTTGGAAGGCTGCGACGAAATGCCGTTCTCTGAGCACCAGTACAAGACGTTGCAGACACTGATCGATGAATTGAGGCGGCGCATGCCAACGCTGACGCGCGACAGATTTGTAGGTCACAGTGACATTGCACCGAGGCGTAAAACCGATCCCGGACCCTGCTTTGAGTGGTCCCGGATCGATGCGGCATTTCGACCATGAATTTTCTCATCGTTTTGCTCGCCGTCGTGGTCGAATTCATCGTCAAAAGCATGGTCGAACAGCGACGCCGTGGCTGGACTATATTGTGGGTCACGTGGCTGGAAGGATTTTGCGCACGCTACCAGTGGTGGACTAAGTCGGTCGCAATCGCTGTTATCGTCGGATTGCCGCTGTGTGTCGCGAGCGCGTTGTTTTCCATCTTGCATGGCCTCGCACCGTTTCTTGGTTATCTTGCAAGCTTCGCGACATTGCTATTAGCTTTTGGGCCGGAAGACTTGAGCGATGAAGTCGAGACGTACAAAAACCAACTTGCCGGGGAGGGCTCGTCTGGAGTGCCGCAAGTTACGTTTGCTACAGCTGGATCGGATTACGATGTCGGTGACGCTACCGATGACGTGCAATTCAACGCGACCCGCGGCGATTTAGCCGCTCTTGCGGTGTCGGCCAATCGTGCGTGGTTCGTGCCCGTGATGTGGTTCTTCGCTGCGGGTCCGCTAGGCGCTATCGCCTACCGATTGATCTGCAACCTGCGTGAGCGCGCTGGGCTAAGTGCGGAAATTGAAGCGTTGCTGGGCGATTTGTGCGAAGCGCTTGAGTGGTTGCCGGCGCGCCTCAGCATGTTTCTGCTCGGCATCGCGGGGACCCTGCTGCCGGTACTCGACTGTGGGCGCGACTTCGGCGTGTTTCGTTGGGGCAGCAGCCGCGAACTACTCGCTCGTGCGGCGCTTGCCGCAACAGACAACGGTCGGATCGACGTACCAATCAGTGGTGATATTCGTGCTCACCGTATCGATGCCATGTACGCGCTACTGTTACGGACCCTGACGGCATGGATAGTGTTGATGGCGGGCGTCGCGCTCTTAATCCGGTAAATCAGGCGGACGAAAGAAATTCGTCGATGCGTAAACTGCGCGGTTCTGCGTCACGACACACGAGTACTTCGTCTTGTTCATACCAATCGCCGAGCACAATTCGTCGCCATACTTCTCCTTGATGCTCGAACTCATGGGTGTCGGGGCGATGGGTGTGTCCGTGGATGAGTTGGCTGCAACCATAGCGGTGCATGGCGGCCACCACAGTCTCCTGCTCGACATCCATGATTTCAGGCGCTTTGACAGCCATAGACGCCTGGGTGCCTGATTGGGTGTGCTGCGCAATGCGGGAACGCCACGATAGTGGCGAAGCAAGGAACACGGCTTGCAACACGGGATTACGCACGACACGCCGAAATTTTTGATATTTGGTGTCTGCCGTACACAACACATCGCCGTGTGTCAGCAACGTTTGCTGGCCCTGCAAAGTGATGGTGGTGAAATCATCGAGTAGTGTGGCGCCAGTCTCGTTGCAGAATTTCTGCCCCAATAAAAAGTCTCGATTACCTCGGGTAATCGAGACCCTGACCCCACTCCGGCTGAGAGCAGCGATTGCGTCAACGACTCGGCGATGCGCAGGCGCGCCGCTGTCGTCACCTATCCAGACCTCGAACAAATCACCGAGGATATAAATTTCGTCGGCGCGCCTACGTGCGTGCTCCGCAAACTGTTCGAACAGCTTGAGTTTGTCTGCGCGCTCGGCACATAAATGCAGATCTGAGACGAATAGTGTCGTCAAGGCAGGCGCGTCGGTCCGCAATCCTAGTTCGTCTCCACGGTTGCGCTAATGATTTCGATAGGCTCTGTGGGGACGTCCTGGTGCGCCCCGCGATTCGAAGTTGCCACGGCTTTGATGGTGTTGACCGTATCCATCCCATCGACAACTTTGGCGAAGACACAGTAGCCCCAACCACTTTGCGTCTCTGCAGTATGGTTAAGAAAGTCGTTGTCCTTTACGTTAATAAAGAATTGCGCCGATGCTGAGTGCGGGTCGGATGTGCGCGCCATTGCGACCGTACCTTCGTCGTTGCCGAGGCCGTTGTTCGCCTCGTTTTTTACCGATGCGTTCGTGGCGCGCTCCTGCATATCGCGATCCATGCCACCACCCTGAACCATGAATCCGTTGATGACCCGATGAAAAATCGTACCGGCGTAATGACCGCTCTCTACGTAGTTCAGGAAGTTTTGCGCCGTTTCTGGCGCGGCAGAGCTGTTCAGCTCAAGGGTAATGTCGCCTGAGGTCGTGGCAAGTTTTACGCGGGTCATGGAAAGCTCCGTCACTGTGCTGTGATTTTGTCGGCACGCCGTTTGGCGCCGCCGAGTTCTTGGGAATAAGTTTAAGGGGCTGCGGGTTGTGCTTACCGGCGGACCCGATGCGGTCGCGCCAAGCCGGGCATATGGTGCCGAGGTGCGGGTCTGAGCGCAAGTTTGCGGGTGTGTGAATAGCGTCCCGAAGTGGTGCTCTATTGAGGCCACTGAAGGCTCGTCAATCGGCTGACACCGCACGTTGACGCTTGTTCGGGGCGTGCGTATTATCGCCCCTCCGCGGTTTCGGCCACGGATACGGTGCCCGGGGCATAGCGCAGTCTGGTAGCGCACCTGCTTTGGGAGCAGGGGGTCGGGGGTTCGAATCCCTCTGCCCCGACCATTTGAGTTGGCAGTCGCAAGGTTTAAACTTGTACTTGCAGGGTGTCACGTTCAGGCGTCCGATGTCGTGCGCCTGTAGCTCATATGGATAGAGCATCGGCCTTCTAAGCCGAGGGTAGCAGGTTCGAATCCTGCCAGGCGCGCCAATCTATGAAGATTGGCTCGAGTGACGGATTGCACGTTACTGTGGCAGGGTGAGCGGCTAGCTCGCACCGAACGCGGTTGCTGTTCAATCCAAGCATTTTAGTCCTATGGTGGGCGTAGCTCAGTTGGTAGAGCACACGGTTGTGGTCCGTGATGTCGTGGGTTCGAACCCCATCGTCCACCCCACTAAATAAATATTTCAGCAATTTCACGAGCGAATTGCCGAGATACCTTCCGCTTTAGCGGGCCATTAGCTCAATTGGTAGAGCAGCTGACTCTTAATCAGTTGGTTGAAAGTTCGAGTCTTTCATGGCCCACCAATTTTCTCGTTGGATTGAAGAATTCCGAACTTTGATCGCGCGACTCCCGACGTAATCCTAGCGCAGGATATTGCGAAACCGCCAAGCGGCACCCAACCTGGGTTACCGTCGTCGTCGTCTCAATTTGGTCTAATGCAGAACCTGCGATGAATGGCGCGGCTTGTCGGTATCTTTCGTGTCCGCGACTGATTCTGGAGACACACTGGCGTGATGTAGCACCATCAACCAGCCATCCCGATGTTTTTGATAAATATTCGTCGCCAGCACCGGCGGCGCGACGAATTCGGTCCCGGGTACACTGATGTTTTCCTCAAGAGTGTGAATGCGGCAATCACCGGAGCCGATAATGAGGCGCCCACGGAGTTCGAACTGCCGCGGCATCGAATCGCTCAGAATCAGTGACCAGCTCTGGCGTATTGCGTCCAGACCGCATAGACGCGGGCCGCCGGGATGAACGCAGATTGCATCTGATCCCGGCATCCAGATAGCGGCCATGGCATCAATATCGGCGTTGCTAAAGGCGGCGTAAAATGCCGCTTCAGCATCGATTGACGAATTAAACACGGCCAGTAACAAACTGTCGGGGGATTATTGCGGCGTTCCGGATTCAGCTGGAGCCGGATAGCCCGCCCCGTTTAGCGCACTGTCAATTGCATCGCGGCTGTAGCCGGTGAGCACTTTGTCGCCAATCACGATGCCCGGAACGGTTAGTCCGCCTGTGGCCGTTTTCAGCTCTTCCTGCATTTCCGCGTTGTCCTGGACATTTTTCTCAGTGAAGGGCAGATCCCGTCCGCTCAGGGCGTTGCGGGTCAGATCGCAGGCATCGCAGTCCGGCACGGTATAGAGCGTAATCGGATTTGCTGCTGCAACGGCGCTCAGGTCCGGGCCGTCGTTGCCCCCCAGGCCGCTGATTTCCTTCTTGCCTTTTTGGCTTGAGCCGGGCGGACATTGGTCCCGGAATGAGGTGTTGCCATCAGCATCGACGCATTCGACAACGGTGACCGCCGACACATTCGGGGTGTTCATCACAACTAAGGCGAATACACACGCAGGCAAAAGCTTATTCATCGGTCGCACCTCAATTTGTGGGAGCGTCCCAACATCAGTCGGTTCGCGCTGGCCAGTATAGTATGCAAGCGCAGTTTGGCGGGCAATTGCGGGGCTACCAACGTGTTGAGGCTGCACCTATAATGGCGCCCGCCAGTGCGCGCCGCCGCCCGCGGCAAGGGCTCGCTGGCTCTTGATCATCGGCGCTGGTAACGGCACTCCGGGCCTGGTTTCAGGGGCCTGGGCGACGTTCTAATTATGGTTCGGCAGCCGCGAAAGTGGCGGAATTGGTAGACGCGCTGGCTTTAGGTGCCAGTGGGGTAACCCGTGAGAGTTCGAGTCTCTCCTTTCGCACCAATCCATAAATGTTCAACAGCGAATTGATGCCTCCGCGACTGTCGCGGGGCTACATTTGCACTATAGATTCGGTTTACCCATGCAAATTTCCGTTGAAGAATCATCGGCGCTTGAACGTCGTATGACGGTCGAAGTGCCAGAAGAACGTATTTCGACCGAAGTTAAGTCTCGGCTCGAAGATATGCGTAAGTCCGCACGTATCGACGGTTTTCGTCAGGGCAAAGTGCCCATGACAGTGCTGAAACAACGATTTGGCCAGCGTGTCCGTGATGAAGTCGTGGGCGAGGTTGTGCAGAGCACTTTCGGCGAAGCAATGGGGCAAGAGGCTTTGCGGCCCGCCGGACAGCCAGTCATCGATCCGGTTTCCAGCGAGACGGGGAGTGGCTTGACCTACACCGCGACTTTCGAAGTATTCCCGGAAATAGAGTTGGCTCCGTTTGAGCAGGTGGCGCTCACGCGCCATACCTGCGACATCGGCGACGCCGACGTCGATCTCATGATCGAAAAGTTACGCGAACAGAACAAGGAATGGGTGGCGGTGGAGCGCGGGGCGACTGATGGCGACCAACTCCAAATCAGTTTTGAGGGCACAATCGAAGGCGAGCCTTTTGAGGGCGGTTCCGGACAGGACTTCGACCTTGAGCTTGGTACTGGGATGATGATTGAGGGCTTCGAGGACGGATTGGCCGGCAAAAGCGCCGGTGAGACCGCCGATCTCAATCTCACTTTCCCGGACGATTATGGCAAAGAGGACTTGTCCGGCAAGGCTGTTCGGTTCGAGATTACGATCAACAAGGTCTCCGAGCCCGTACTCCCGGAGCTCGACGAGGCGTTTATCGACAAGTTCGGAGTTAGCGGAGGCGACATCGACGCTTTTCGCACCGACGTTCGCGCCAATATGGAGAAGGAGCGCGAACGGGCTCTGCGCCAGCGATTCAGCAACGAAGTCATGGAGAAGGTCGCCGAGGCGAACGATTTCGCGGTTCCGAACGCCATGGTCGAGGCCGAATCCGGACGTTTACGTCAGCAAGTCGCACAGGAAATGATGATGCGCGGAATCGACCCATCGGCAGGTGGGCAGGGTTTTGAGGACTCGGTGCGCGAGCGAGCCACCAGTCGGGTCAAACTTGGGCTGATAATGGCTGAAGTCGTCAGAAAGGCCGAAATCGTGGCAGACGCGGAACGGGTTCGCAAAATGATCGAAAATATGGCCTCAAGCTACGAAGATTCGGCAGCAGTGGTTAAATGGTATTACGATAATCCGGAACAAATGCAGCAGGTCGAGGCCTTATGTCTCGAAGAAGATGCTGTTAATTGGATTGCCGAACAGGCGAAAGTGACCGAACTTGATCTGGCGTTTGACGCCTTGATGAACCCGGTTCAGACTGGCTCATAGATAGAGGTAAGCTCTTGAAGTCTATAGATTACTCAGATTCAAATATGGGCTCAGGCCCGCACGCGCTAAACCTCGTGCCGATGGTTGTCGAGCAGTCAGCACGCGGAGAGCGCGCTTACGACATTTATTCCCGTCTTCTCAAAGAACGGGTGATATTCCTCGTTGGTCCGGTCGAGGACTACGTGGCCAATGTCATTGTGGCCCAACTGTTGTTCCTGGAATCGGAAAACCCCGATAAGGACATCCATTTCTACATCAATTCGCCGGGCGGCTCTGTCTCCGCCGGGCTGGCAATTTATGACACCATGCAATTTATTAAGCCGGACGTTAGCACCATGTGCATCGGTCAGGCCGCGAGCATGGGGGCGCTCTTACTGTGCGGCGGTGCAGCTGGTAAGCGTTATTGTTTGCCGCATTCACGGGTGATGATTCACCAACCCCTGGGCGGATTTCAGGGGCAGGCGTCGGATATCGACATCCATGCCAAGGAAATCCTGTATGCGCGCGAGCGTCTGAATCAAATTCTGGCCAACCATACTGGCCAGTCCTTGGACAAAATCGCCAGCGACACCGATCGCGATCGTTTCATGAGCGCCGACGAGGCTGTCGATTACGGTATTATCGACGGCATGCTGGCGAAACGTGCAACGCCCACTGCGGAAAGCTAGGCGGTAACGAATGAGATCTCGAGGACTTGTGCGATGAGTGATAGCAAGAACTCCAAGGGCGATGGCGATCGGTTGCTCTATTGTTCCTTCTGCGGCAAAAGCCAGCACGAGGTGCGCAAACTAATTGCGGGACCGTCCGTATTTATTTGCGACGAATGTGTTGAGCTGTGTAATGACATCATCCGGGAAGAAATCCAGGAGAAATCGCCTGGCGGCGTCGGTAGTAAACTGCCGACACCTCACGAAATCAACGCGATACTTGATGAGTACGTGATTGGTCAGAATCAGGCAAAGAAAATTCTCTCGGTCTCGGTGTACAACCATTACAAACGGCTCGACACCCGGGTCAAACAAAACGATGTCGAGTTGGCCAAAAGCAATGTACTGCTAATCGGTCCGACTGGTAGCGGCAAGACCTTGCTGGCGGAAACGCTGGCGCGGTTGTTAAACGTTCCGTTTACGATAGCCGATGCCACGACCCTCACCGAAGCGGGCTACGTTGGTGAAGATGTCGAAAACATCATTCAAAAGCTTTTGCAGAAATGTGATTACGACGTCGAGAAAGCTCAAACCGGCATTGTCTATATTGATGAAATAGACAAAATTTCTCGCAAATCGGATAACCCCTCGATCACCCGCGATGTTTCGGGCGAGGGCGTGCAGCAAGCATTGCTTAAGCTCATCGAAGGAACGGTCGCTTCCGTCCCGCCACAAGGTGGCAGAAAGCATCCTCAGCAAGAATTCCTGCAGGTTGATACACGCAATATTTTGTTTATCTGTGGTGGCGCCTTCTCAGGACTCGATAAGATCATTCGGGACCGCTCAGAAAAAGGTGGTATTGGATTTTCTGCTGAGGTGAAAACCAAAGATGACAAGCAAACGTCTGGCGAACTGCTGCATCAAGTTGAACCCGAAGATCTGATTCGTTACGGTCTGATCCCTGAGTTCGTCGGCCGCCTGGCCGTGTTCGCGGTACTGGACGAACTGGATGAAGACCAGCTCGTTGAGATCTTGCTTGAGCCAAAGAACGCGCTAACCAAACAGTATGCGAAACTTTTCGAAATGGAATCCTGCGAACTGGAATTCCGCGAAGACGCACTGCGGGCGGTTGCTGCGCGTGCTGTCGAGCGTAAAACGGGCGCGCGTGGTTTGCGTTCGATCCTCGAACAGAGTCTGCTCGACACAATGTACGACCTGCCTTCGTTGGACAACGCGACCAAAGTGGTGGTCGACGAAGGTGCGATTAAGGGTGAGTCGAATCCTCTTGTGATTTACGAGAGCCCGGAAATTCCCAAGGCGGCCCCAGATTAGGGTTGGCTATTTCCTCGCTGCTGCGGCCGCCAACTAATGAACTTGTTGCGGCCCGCTTCCCACATTCAAAATTCGGCACCGTGGTGCCGGTCAATTCCCCAATGCCGACGGCTGCATTCGAGGCATCTGCTTTTCGATGTAGCCGGCCGGGCGGAGTAACCCCGTAATGAGTGAATCAATCTGTGAACTAGCCGTCTTGCCATTGCGTGATGTGGTTGTTTACCCGCACATGGTGATCCCACTTTTTGTTGGGCGTGAAAAATCGATACGCGCGCTCGAGCGCGCGATGGAAGCCGGCAAACAGATTCTATTGGTTGCGCAAAAAAGTGCCGGCGACGACGATCCAAAACCGGCCGATATCTACTCGATTGGTACCGTTGCGAACATTCTTCAGCTCCTGAAGCTCCCGGACGGGACGATCAAGGTGCTAGTTGAAGGCGAGTATCGTGGTCGTATCGAATCGTTTACGGAAACCAGCGATTTGTACGCGGCTAAAGTGGAGAAAATTGACGTCGAAGAAGTGACAGACCGGGAAGCCGAAGTGCTCAGTCGGTCATTGATGACACAGTTTGATCAGTACGTAAAACTGAATAAGAAAGTTCCTCCAGAGATTATCTCTTCACTATCCAGTATCGATGATCCGTCGCGCCTCGCAGACACGATTGCCGCCCACATGGCGGTAAAAATCGAGGACAAACAAGGGGTACTCGAGATCGTTGCGTTACGGGAAAGGCTTGAGCACCTGATCTTGTTAATGGAAGGCGAGATCGATCTGCTGCAGGTCGAAAAACGTCTGCGCGGTCGCGTTAAGAAACAGATGGAAAAGAGCCAGCGCGAGTACTATCTGAACGAGCAAATGAAGGCGATCCAAAACGAACTCGGCGAGAGCGAGGACGGTGTCAACGAGTTCGAGGAACTTGCCATCCGAATTGCCGAATCAGGCATGAGCAAGGAGGCGCGGGGTAAAGCCGACGCCGAGCTTAAGAAACTTCGCATGATGTCGCCGATGGCCGCCGAAGCGACAGTGGTGCGTAACTATATTGACTGGATTCTTTCCGTACCCTGGAAGAAACGCTCTAAAATCAGTCGCGATCTCAATCGCGCGGAAGAGATTCTTGAGGCGGACCATTACGGACTTGAGAAGGTCAAGGAACGGATCCTTGAGTACCTTGCCGTTCAGCAACGGGTCAAGAAGATGAAAGGTCCGATCTTGTGCCTGGTGGGCCCGCCGGGAGTCGGTAAAACATCGCTCGGCCGCTCGATCGCGCGAGCGACCAATCGCAAATTTGTACGCATGTCCTTGGGTGGCGTCCGCGACGAAGCGGAGATCCGTGGACACAGACGAACTTATGTCGGTTCTTTGCCAGGCAAAATATTGCAGAACATGGCGAAAGTTGAAACCCGCAACCCGCTATTCCTGCTCGATGAAGTTGACAAGATGGCAATGGATTTTCGTGGCGATCCGGCGTCGGCTTTACTGGAGGTTCTGGATCCCGAGCAGAACAATTCATTCAACGACCATTACCTGGAGATCGACTACGACCTCTCCGATGTCATGTTCATTACGACCGCAAATAGTCTGAATATACCCGGGCCGCTTCTAGACCGAATGGAAGTGATTAAGATCTCGGGGTACACCGAGGGTGAGAAGGTCAGCATCGCGCAGAAGTACTTGCTACCCAAGCAGATTAAGAATGCTGGACTAAAGGATGCCGAAATCAAGGTCTCCGAAGGCGTCCTGCGAGACATCGTGCGCTACTACACGCGCGAAGCCGGGGTACGTAGTCTGGAACGGGAACTGGCAAACATTTGCCGTAAGGTCGTCAAAGAGATACTGCAAAAGCCGGCTGTGACGTCCGCCAATGTCACTTCCAAGACGCTAGAGAAGTACTTGGGCGTCAAGAAGTTTCGTTATGGCCTTGCGGATACCGAGGACCGGGTTGGCCAGGTTACTGGCCTGGCGTGGACTGAAGTTGGCGGCGATCTGCTGACGATTGAGTCGGTGGTTGTGCCTGGCAAAGGCAAAGAAATCTATACGGGTAGCCTTGGTGACGTGATGCAGGAGTCCATCAAAGCCGCCATGACGGTCGTCCGAAGTCGCGCCCAGTCGCTCGGCATCAAACCGGATTTTTACCGTGACCACGATACGCATTTCCACGTGCCTGAAGGCGCCACACCCAAAGACGGTCCGAGCGCCGGCGTTGGCATGTGTACGTCGCTGGTTTCCGCTCTCACTGGCATCCCTGTGAAACGGAGTGTCGCCATGACCGGAGAGATCACCCTGCGCGGAGAAGTCCTGCCCATCGGAGGGTTAAAGGAGAAACTTCTCGCAGCCTTGCGTGGAGGAATCAAGGAAGTCGTGATCCCACAAGAGAACGAGCGGGAGCTCAAGGAAATCCCTGCGAACATAAAACAGGGTCTCGAAATCAAACCAGTGCAATGGATAGATGAAGTATTTGCGATAGCACTTCAGCGTCTTCCTGAACCCATTGTGGCCGCTCCTGAAGACGCCAATGAGGTGGGTAAAGAAAAGTCCGATGGTGACGACGACGCGGATGTATTGCGGCATCATTGAGGTTTAAATCACAACGCTACTAACGTGCATGCTTGCTCGCTTGACGGTCTATACGGTGCTTGATATAACGCAGGCACTTTCCGCGAAGAACACTCGGGTTCTGGTCGCCAAGTCAGCTTTCCACCTACGCCGGACAAGATTCCTAAGGGGACGACACCGATGAATAAAGCAGAATTGATTGATGCAGTTGCCGAAGCGGCAGACCTATCCAAAGCATCCGCAACACGAGTGGTTGATGCCGTCATCGACAACATTACTGGTGCACTTAAATCCGACGACCAAGTCACCCTCGTGGGCTTCGGTACGTTCGTTGTCCGAAGCAGAGCGGCCCGTGCTGGACGCAATCCGCAGACGGGCGAGACGATTCAAATCAAGGCATCCAGAGTGCCCGGGTTCAAACCTGGCAAAGCTCTAAAGGATGCCGTAAACTAGCGCGCCTTCCAGGGCACGCTCGGGTGCTTAGCTCAGCTGGGAGAGCGTCGCCCTTACAAGGCGAAGGTCGGGGGTTCGATCCCCTCAGCACCCACCAGGTAAAGCCACCGGAGTGGTAGTTCAGTTGGTTAGAATACCGGCCTGTCACGCCGGGGGTCGCGGGTTCGAGTCCCGTCCACTCCGCCATTTACTTCTGCCTATGTGACAAACAAACGAAGCGCACCTCGGTGCGCTTTTCCTTTTGTGCACTCGCGGTCTCAAAAATACTTACCGACAGCGATAACAGAACGTATCGGCGTGTCGTCTAAAAATCAGACACAGCACGGCATCGCACGCTAGTTCAACGTCAATCGAACTGATTAATCCGGGACATACATTAACCATGCTCCAAACTATTCGAGACGGCTCCAAAGGCATTATCGCCGGCGTCATTGTTTTCCTGATATCCCTTACCTTCGTGTTGTGGGGAGTGCAGAGCTACATTGACGGCGACTCGCAAGTTGTCGTGGCGGAGGCGGATGGCCAGGAAATCTTGCTGCAAGAGTTTCAGGAAAGTCTGCAGCGATACCGAACTCAGGCCCAGTCAGTCTTGGGAGAGGAGTTTGATTCAGGAGCGTGGGACAGTCCTGAAGTTCGCCAGCGAGCGCTGGACCAACTTATCGATGAACGCATTCTGGGCCGGGTCATCAATTCCGCACGCATCAGCATCGCGGATGTGCAGGTTGCGCGGCAGTTGCAGCAGATTCCGGCTTTCCAGGCCGACGGCACCTTTTCACGCGACTTGTACGTTCAGCGAGTCCCGCTACTTGGTTTATCACCAACCGGGTTTGAGCAAAAATTGCGCGAAGATATGGCACGGGCGCAGCTTCGTGCTGGCATCGCGGCATCAGAATTTGTTACCCAGACCGAAGCTGAGGTCATCCAGCAATTGCGTGAACAAAAGCGTGATATCGGTTACGCGACGATCCCGGCCAGCGATTACAGCGATCAAATTACAGTGAGCGAGGACGATATATCGACCTACTTCGCCAAACATGCTGAGACATTTCGTGTCGCGGAGCGGGTCACCCTGCGGTACTTGGAAATCAGCGCGGCAACACTGCACGACCGAGTCGAAATCAGCGAGGACGTCCTCCAGGAAGTTTACGAATCCAACAAGGCAACCTATACCGTCGATGAAGAGCGCAACGTTAATCATATTCTCGTCCACACCCCTGAGGTGGCGTCGGGCGAAGAGGAAGCCGCAGCATTAGAGAAAATCGCGCTCGCGATGGCTCGTACCAAGGGTGGGGAGGCCTTCGAAACCGTGGCGCAAGAACTATCGGACGATGTGGGTTCGAGTGCTGACGGCGGCGAGACCGGTTATTTTCCCCGCGGTGTCATGGCGCCAGAATTCGAGCAGGCCGCTTTCGACCTCGAAGTTGGTGGTGTGAGTGAACCGGTCCGAACTAAATTCGGCTATCACCTGATCAAGCTCAAAGCGATCAAGCCTGGCGGCACGAAAACCTTTGCCGAAGCGCGTGCTGAAGTGGAGACGGCCTATCGAGAGGCGGAAGCGCAGCGAATGTTTATCGACCAGGCCGACCAGTTTGCCAATCTGGTCTACGAACATCCTGACGGGCTCGACGTTGCAGCAGAGTCACTCACGTTAAATATATTGGAAACCGAGAACCTCGGTAGAAGTGAGATCGCTGCACTGTTCTCCGATAAAGTCGCCAGTGCAGCATTCGAGACGGAAGTATTACTCGAAGGGCTAAACGCTGAACCCATCGAGCTTGATGATGGCCGGGTCGTCGCCATTCGTGTTGGCGAACATTTCCCGGCACGCATTCCTCCTCTCGCCGACGTTCGTGAAGACATCGAGGCAGCAATCGTCACCGAGAAAGGGCGCGCGCTTACCGAAGCGGCCGGGAAATCTTTGTTAGAACGCTTAAGAGGTGGGGCCCTCCTGTCCGAAGTCGTCGAAGAAGTTGGTCTCGGTTGGGAGAGTGTCGAAGCGGCTGGGCGCGAGTCCAATGAGGTCAATCGCGCGGTTTTGCGCGCCGCTTTCCGCGTATCCGGATCTCACTCGGCTCCCGTATTCGAAGGTATTCCTATGGGTAACGCCGACTACGCGGTGATTCGGATCGCTAACATCGCGACACCGGCCACCGACGAACTCGATGACGCCGAAGTTGGGCGGATTCAGAAAGAACTGGTCGGCTCACGTGCCGAATCTACCTGGCGCGAATTTGTCGGTGCGCTGCGCTCCAGGAGCGACGTCGAAGTCTATCGCAACAATCTCTAGCTCTGGTCGCCGACGGAGGCGTATTGACGGCTTGCTTTTTGCTGAACGGCCCTGTCTGCGAAACGCGAATCAAGTGCGCGCTGCGGCGCGACTACTGACGCCGGGTCTCAGGCCAAACAGGCTCGTTTGTTGCGCACCTGCGGGTCATGTCTCGTCACCGCGATGCCGGCCGACGTATCAGATGCCAGCCAGTCCCATAATATTGAAACCGCAGTCGACAAAGGTGATTTCGCCGGTCACGGCGGAGGCCATGTCTGAGCATAGGAATGCGGCGACGTTTCCGACTTCGTCCGTCGTGACATTGCGACGCAGTGGTGCGGTGTTTTCGACGTAACCGAGAAACTTGCGTAAATCTTTCACCCCGGATGCTGCCAGCGTCCGAATCGGGCCGGCAGAAACACCATTGACCCGAATGCCTTCGGGGCCAAGGCTTTCCGCCATATAGCGGACGTTGGCTTCAAGGCTGGCCTTGGCCAAGCCCATCACGTTGTAGCTCGGCATGGTGCGAACAGCACCCAGATAGCTCAGCGTTAGCATGGCGCCGTTGCGCCCACTCATGAACGGGCGGGCCGCATTGCCGAGCGCGGCGAAACTGTATGAGCTGATTTCGTGCGCGACCCGGAATCCCTCGCGGGTCACACTGTCAAGATAGCCGCCCTGAAGTTCCTCACGCGGGGCGTAGGCGAGGGAGTGGACCAGAATATCGAAATGGTCCCAGTAATCGTCCAGGTGTTCGAACGCCTTCTGGATACTGTCATCGGTAGCAACATCGCATTCCAGGGTGATTTCTGAGCCCAGCTCGCCCGCGAAATCTTCTACGCGCGACTGCAGTCGCTCATTCTGGTAGGTGAGGGCCAGTTCGGCTCCCTCTCGTTGCATGGCGCGAGCAACTCCCCAGGCAATCGATTTGTTGCTGGCGACGCCGAATATCAGCGCGCGCTTGCCTTCTAATATCCCCATGTTGAGACCTTCCTGTTGTACCTGATTGAGCGTTCCCGAACGGCTGGTGAGTGTACAGTGTCCAGCCGGAGTTTATAATCCTGAGCCTTTCTAGTGGTAGCCCATCACTTTGCAATCTCCGATCACAGCTGCAATCACACGCCGTGTCATCGTGATTATGTGCGTGACGTTGATTGGTTGCAGCGATGGCCCGTTGAACAACCCCTATGCCGCGTCGAGCAGTAGCGAGGCGGTTTTTTACGACTCGTTCCGCGAGCGACCCAAGCATCTCGACCCGGTCTCCTCATACAGCGAAAACGAGGCGCGCTTTAACAGTCAGATTTACGAGCCAGTGGTCCAGTATCACTATCTGAAGCGTCCCTACGAACTCACTCCTCTGACTGCGGTTGCGCTGCCGGAGCCGACTTATTTCGACCCTTCCGGGCAACAACTAGCGGCCGACGCGGCCCAGGAGGATGTGCAGGAGACCGTGTATCGGATACAGATCCAGCCCGGCATCATGTACCAACCGCATCCCGCCTTCGCGCGCAACGAGAACAACGGTTTTCAGTATCACACGTTGACCGCAGCCGACCTTGAACATCGGGCGACCCTCGCAGATTTCGAGCTTACCGGAAGCCGTGAGCTTGTGGCTGAGGACTATGTTTACCAGATCAAACGACTGGTACACCCGCACTTGCATTCACCGATAGCCGGGCTGATGGGTAAGTACATCAAAGGGCTGCCGGAATTGTCGACCCGCGTTGCCGCTGATGAGCATGCAAATGATAGTTTCGTCGATTTGCGCGCGTACGACTTCGCGGGCGCGAAGGCCGTCGATCGCTACACTTATGAAATCCGTTTGACGCAAAAGTACCCGCAGTTCCGTTACTGGCTGGCCATGCCTTTTTTTGCGCCTGTACCTTGGGAGGCCGACGCGTTTTACAACCAACCGGGTATGAAGGCGCGCAATATTTCGCTGGATTGGTACCCGATTGGTACGGGACCGTACATGCTCGCGGAAAACAATCCGAATCGGCGCATGGTGCTTGTAAAAAATCCAAATTTTCGCGGCGAGCTATATCCCACGACTGGCGCAGCGGATGACGCGAGCAATGGCTTGCTGGCCAGCGCTGACCAGCGCATGCCGTTCATTGACGTGGCTCACTACAGTCTCGAGAAAGAAGCTATTCCAGGCTGGACCAAATTCCTGCAAGGCTACTACGATGCGTCCAGCATTCTCTCCGATAGCTTTGACCAGGCAATCCAGTTCAACCCGCAAGGTGAAGCTCAACTCACCAACGTTATGCGCGAAAAGGGCATTAACCTGGTCACTGCGGTGACCACGTCCATTTCCTATCTCGGCTTCAACATGGTCGACAATGTTGTAGGAGGGGACACCGAGCGCGCCCGTAAGCTGCGTCGTGCCATCTCGATCGCTATCGACTACGAGGAGCTAATTTCGATATTCGCTAACGGTCGCGGCGTGCCTGCGCAGGGGCCTATCCCCCCTGGGATTTTTGGTCAGATCGGCGGCCCCGAGGGGATTAACCCCTACGTCTACGAGTGGCGTGACGGCCATCCCGTGCGGAAATCCGTTGCAGCGGCGCGCGAACTACTGAGTGAAGCTGGTTATCCCGACGGCCGCGACGCTGAGAGCGGAGAACAATTGACCTTATATTTCGAAACTGTTTCCTCAGGTCCGGGCAGCAAGGCGATGCTTAACTGGTACCGCAAGCAGTTCGATAAACTCGGCATTCAACTCGTGATCCGGGCGACTGACTACAACCGCTTTCAGGAAAAGATCCGTAAAGGTAGCGCGCAGATCTTTGGTTGGGGTTGGAACGCTGACTATCCCGATCCGGAGAATTTTCTATTCTTGCTGTACGGGCCCAACGCCAAGGTTGCCTCGCAGGGGGAGAATGCGGTCAATTATCAGAACCCCCGATTCGATGAATTGTTCGTGCGCATGCGCTCGATGTCGGATGGTTCTGAGCGGCAGGAACTCATCAACGATATGACGGAAATACTTCGTCGGGACAGTCCATGGGTATGGGGCTTTCACCCAACTGGCTATACGCTCTATCACGATTGGTACGGCAACGTGAAACCGAATCTTATGGCGCGCAACACGTTGAAGTACAAAACTATCGACGCACAATTACGCGAGCGCAAGCGCGGCCAATGGAATGACGCCGTTGTCTGGCCAGTGGCGGCGTTGTTCGTCGTTCTGCTCATTAGCGCATTGCCAGCCTGGCGAACTTATGTCGCGCGCCAGAGGGCCGCCGCGCGATGATCGCCTACATTATTCGCCGGCTTGCGTATGCGGTCCCCATATTACTGGGCGTTAATGTCATCACGTTCGTGTTGTTTTTTGTTGTTAACTCACCAGACGACATGGCGCGCCTGCATCTGGGCAACAAGCATGTCACTGCAACGGCCATCGAGAAATGGAAATCGGAACGAGGCTACGATAAACCGCTACTGTTTAACGAAGCGCAGTCGAGCAGTGAGCGCTTTACGGATACGATTTTCTATCGCAATACAGTCAAACTTTTCCTGTTCGACTTCGGTCAATCAGATAGCGGTCGGGATATTGGCTATGACATTTCGCAACGGATGTGGCCGAGTCTCGCGATTACTTTGCCGGTATTCGTCCTCGGTCTTCTTTTGACCATCACGATTGCGCTTGCGATCGCTTTTTTTCGAGGGACGTATATTGACTCCTGGGCGGTGGTGATTTGCGTTGCGATGATGTCCATTTCCGGCTTGTTCTACATTATCGGCGGGCAGTTTTTGATCGGGAAGATGCTTCGCCTGGTGCCGATTTCCGGCTATGACGTCGGTTTTTCTGCGATCAAATTTCTTGCCCTGCCCGTCCTGATCGGCGTTATCGGAGGCCTTGGGCACGGCACACGCTGGTATAGAACGATTTTTCTCGAAGAGATCAATCGAGATTATGTTCGCACTGCAAGAGCTAAGGGTTTGTCCGAGAAGATGGTTCTCTACGGCCACGTACTACGCAACGCATTGATCCCGATTCTGACGGGCGTTGTTGTCGTATTGCCGTCGTTATTTCTAGGGAGTCTCATTACCGAAGCATTCTTTGGAATTCCCGGTCTCGGCAGCTACACCATCGAGGCAATCCAGTCTCAGGATTTCGCCATCGTTAGAGCGATGGTCTTTCTGGGCTCGGTTCTGTACATCATTGGACTGGTTCTGACCGACATTTCCTACACCATGGTTGACCCCAGAGTTCGCCTGAACTAACTAATGCAAATCGTATTCCTGACCACCGACGTGCTGTTTTTCGTGCTCCTCACGAGCATTTCGGTGTATGCCATTTACGCATCACGGCGCGAGCATCTTGCCGCACCCTGGCGACAAGTGTCGCGCCGACCATTGGGGATGTCAGCGGCTGTAGTACTGAGTGCATTCTTGCTCGTGGCGGTACTGGACTCGTGCCATTTCCATCCGCGCCTTGACGGTGCTGAGAATTCGGATACCAGGCACAGTGGCGAAATCAGTAGCGTACTTGAGTTGTTGATAGCACCACTGAAGAACAACTTCGAGAAAACCTATTCGGCGCCCTTCGCGATTTATGCCTACGCTAAAGAAACCATCGAGGTGGAGGGTGGCGCAACCCGACGCGATTATCCTCGCCTGCGCCATGCCGGCGTCCATTTACGGGATCCACTGGAGCGCCGTTCAGACATTATGCAGCGCAGCCTGGGGGGTGTCGTGCTGGGGCTCGGCGCAACGCTGGCAGTGGTGCTGGTCATCGTGACCTTGCGTGCCCGCAGCACTGCCGGACCCTGGTCGGAAAGCCTGAGCGCCGTGGTGAGCGGTCGTACAGAAGTTCCATGGCGGGCCATCGTGCTAACCGTCATGTTGCTTGCGATGGCTGTCGGATTTTGCGTGCGAGTAGGGCCTTATTACCACATCATGGGTACCGATAAAGTCGGGACAGACGTGCTATATCAGGCGATTAAGAGCATTCGCACCGGTCTCCTGATTGGCACGCTGACTACCCTGGTGATGTTGCCGTTTGCTATCGTGCTCGGCATCGCAGCCGGCTATTTTCGTGGCTGGGTTGACGATGTTATCCAGTACATTTACACCACGCTATCATCGATTCCCGGCGTCCTGTTGATTGCCGCCTCGGCGCTGATGCTCGAAGTCTATATGGCACGCCACGGCGAAGATTTTGCAAACCTTGCAGCGCGTGCCGATTTACGGCTACTGGCGCTCTGCATGATCCTTGGCGTCACGACCTGGACGGGACTGTGCCGTTATTTACGCGGCGAGGCTCTGAAACTCCGCGAGGCTGATTTCATTGTTGCGGCACGCGCATTTGGCGTCGCACATTGGGTCATCGTGGTGCGTCATATCGTACCCAACATCATGCATATTGTGATGATTTCAATCGTCCTCGATTTCAGTGGCTTGGTGCTTGCCGAGGCGGCCCTGACCTACATCGATATTGGTGTCGACCCAAGCATGGAATCGTGGGGCAACATGATTAACAGTGCGCGCCTCGAACTCGCCCGCGAACCGGTCGTGTGGTGGTCGCTATGCGCAGCCTTTTTGTTTATGTTTATTCTGGTTCTTGCTGCAAACGTGTTCGCGGATGCGGTCCGTGATGCTTTCGACCCGCGCTTACGTGAAGCGCGCTGAATTCGTGATCCGAAGTAGGGAATCGGCTGTGCAAATTGAGTCCGTCGGGTAATCGCTTGTGGCTAAGGCAGCAAATCGCACAACTTCCCGCAGCCCAGCGCGACGGGCGGTGTACATCGTTGACGGAACGCGAACACCGTTTCTGAAGGCACGGGTGGGGCCGGGACCGTTTCGACCCTCCGATCTCGCCGTTCACGCCGCGCGCCCGTTGTTGGCGAGGCAGCAATTCGAGCCGCCGGAACTCGATGAAGTCATTGTTGGCTGCATTATGCCCGGCCCAGAGGAGGCCAATATCGCGCGCGTCGTGTCGTTGCGCCTGGGTTGTGGCGATCAGGTTCCGGCCTGGACCGTGCAGCGCAATTGCGCGTCCGGTATGCAGGCCATAGATAGCGCGGCGGGCGCGATTGTCAGTGGACGTGCTGATCTGATTCTGGCTGGCGGCACCGAGTCGATGAGCCATGCACCCGTGCTGTTTTCGCGCGAGACTACTGCTCTGCTAGCGCAATGGGCGGCGGCGCGAAATTTGCGCCAACGCTTGGGGGTTATTGCCAGCTTACGCCCCATGCATCTGAAACCCGTTATCGCGTTATTGCTCGGTCTCACGGATCCCGTGGTTGGTCTGTCGATGGGGCAGACCGCCGAAGTGATCAGTCGACGTTATGGGATCGACCGTCTCGCCATGGATACCTACGCGGTAAGAAGTCATCACAGACTGGCCGAAGCGCAAGCTGCCGGGCGTCTCGACGAAATCGTGCCACTGATAGACACAAACGGTCAGGTCTACGATCACGATGACGGCGTACGGCCGGACTCGAGCGTACAGAAACTTGCCAGACTAAAGCCGTTTTTCGACCGCGAATTTGGTAACGTCACGGCGGCCAATAGCTCACAGATTACCGACGGTGCAGCGTGGGTATTGCTGGCCAGCGAGCAGGCCGTGAACGACCACAAGTTGCCGGTGCTCGGCAAGCTCGTCGACACGCAATGGGCAGGTCTCGACCCTGCGCAAATGGGGTTTGGCCCGGTACACGCAGCGACACCGTTACTCAAGCGTCGCCGCTTGAATTTCGACATGATTGACTATTGGGAAATTAACGAAGCGTTTGCAGGCCAGGTGCTTGCCTGTATCCGGGCTTTCGATGATGTGGATTACTGCCGCAAGGAACTCGGTTTACGCAACGCGATGGGACGCATTGACGAGGGGCAGTTGAACGTTGACGGCGGCGCGATCGCGTTGGGACATCCGGTCGGTAGCAGTGGCGCGCGCATTGTTTTGCATCTCCTTAAGGTCCTTGAGCAAAGGCAGGCCAGGCGTGGCGTTGCTGCGATCTGTATTGGTGGTGGGCAGGGCGGCGCAATGCTGGTTGAGCGCACATGAACGACACATCGAAAACGCCGGTCGCGCTTGAAGACCTGCACAACTGGCAGCTGTATCGCGATGCAGACGATATTTTGTGGCTTGGCCTGGATTGCGCTGGCGAGTCAACCAACACCCTGTCCTCACTGGTTTTGCAGGAGTTGCAGGTCGCCATCGATGCTGTTGTCGCCGAGCGCCCGCGCGGCTTGATCGTCTATTCGGCTAAAGAGAGTGGGTTCGCTGCAGGTGCAGATGTGCGCGAGTTCGAGCAGATGCTCGATGTCGACGACACTGTAAAGCGAATTGACGAGGTGCACTCACTCTTTGCGCGGATCGAGAATCTGAGCTTTCCGAGCGTCGCGCGCGTGCACGGATTTTGCCTCGGTGGTGGACTGGAATTGGCGTTGGCATGTAAGCATATTGTTGCCGACGACGGTCGGGCGACCCGGTTGGGTTTCCCGGAGGTGTTGCTGGGCATTCACCCGGGCTTTGGAGGGACCGTTAGAGCCGTACGTTATTGTGGCGCGCCAGCTGCACTGGACTTGATGTTAACCGGGCGCCTGGTGGACGCACGGCGTGCCGAACAGTGCGGTTTGATTGACCGCGCAGTCCCGACCCGTCACCTCGATGCAGCCGCACTATCGTTTGTCCACAAGCGGCAGCAGCAGCGTACCCCAGGCGTTACCAAGCGCCTCGCCTCGCATGCTTTGGCTCGACCCATAGTCGCCCGTATTACCCGCAACGAAGTCGCCAAAAAAGTACTGCCGCAACACTACCCGGCACCGTATTCACTCCTCGATTTATGGCAGCGATTCGCCGGTAACCCTACTCGGATGTATCCCGAGGAAGCACGGTCTGTGGCGCGATTACTGGTCAGTCCGGCAAGCCGCAATCTGGTTCGTTTGTTCAAGCTTCAGGAGGGGCTCAAGCGCGCCATCGAGTCCTCTGCTAAGCAACCAACACACGTACACGTTGTCGGCGCCGGTACGATGGGGGGCGACATCGCTGCCTGGTGCGCTCTGCGTGGCATGCACGTGACCTTGCAAGATCGCGCTCCGCAGTACATCGCCCCCGCCATGCAACGTGCCGCCGGTCTTTTCGATCGTCGGGTCAAGCGGCGCCATGAGCGTTTAATGCTTGGCGATCGCCTGGTCGCCGACTTTGATGGCGACGGCATCGTGCGCGCCGACGTGATTATCGAGGCGATTATCGAGGACGTTGAAGCGAAGCGTGAGTTGTTCAGCGCACTGGAAGCTCGGGCACGGCCGGACGCGATACTGGCGACCAACACGTCCAGTATTCCGCTGACTGATATCGCCTCGTCGCTGAATGATCCGACGCGCTTGGTCGGCATTCATTTTTTCAATCCCGTCCAACAAATGCAGTTGGTCGAAATTATCAGTTCCGAACAGACTGATGAGGCCGTTGTGACGCGAGCAGCGGCCTTCACCACGGCCATTGATCGCTTACCCTTGCGTGCGCGCAGTGCGCCAGGGTTCTTAATCAACCGGGTCCTGTCACCCTACCTGCAAGAAGCGATGTTGATGCTCGAACAAGGTTTACAGGCAACGGAGATCGATGCTGTCGCGAAAAGCTTCGGCATGCCGATGGGCCCCCTCGAGCTTGCCGATACAGTCGGGCTCGATATTTGCCTGCACGTTGGGGAAATTCTTGGCGCGGCATTTGGCGGCGAGGTGCCACAGAGTCTACGCGGGCACGTTAGTGCTGGGCGCCTTGGGCGCAAATCAAACACCGGCTACCACGCTTATGTGAATGGCAAGATAGCGCGGCAAAGATTACCACGCAGTCGATCGCAAAGCGGCGCCGCGACCGCTGATATCCGCGACCGCCTGCTGCTGCCGCTCCTTAATGAGGCGGTTGCCTGTTTGCGTGAAGGGATCGTCGATAACGCGGATCTAATCGACGTCGCGTTGGTGTTTGGTGCCGGCTTCGCGCCATTTCGCGGCGGCCCAATCCAGTACGCGCGGGACCGCGGTATTGGTGAAATATTATTTCGTCTGCAACGATTCGAGGATCAATTCGGCTCGCGCTTCGCCGCCGACCCCGGTTGGCACGCCCTGTGAGGCCAGGAGAGGCAAGCTGCGATGAGTGAGACTTTGCTGAGCGTGGAGGATCTCGCTATCCACTTCGGTCACGGTGAGGCGCTGACACGAGCCGTAGACGGCATTAGTTTCGACATCGATGCAGGAGAAACCGTCGTCCTGGTTGGCGAGTCCGGCAGTGGAAAGTCGCTATCGGCGCTTGCCATTGCGCGTTTGTTGCCACCAACGGCCAGAATTCACAGTGGGCGGGTCCTGCTCGCCGGCGAGGATATATTCAAGTTTCCGGAATACCGTATGCGCGACGTTCGCGGCGCCGCGATCGGCATGATCTTCCAGGAGCCGCAGTCGTCGCTCAATCCGGTCATGACGATCGGGGCTCAAATCGGAGAAACCGTACGTCGTCACCACGGACTGCGTGGGCAAGCGTTGCGGCAACGCGTACAAGAACTGATGGATGATGTCGGCATCGCGGATTCACACAGACGCCTGGATGAGTATCCGCACCAGTTCTCAGGCGGCATGAAGCAACGGGTGATGGTCGCAATTGCGCTGGCGGGCGATCCGAAACTTCTGGTCGCCGACGAACCGACGACAGCACTCGACGTCACTATTCAAGCTCAGGTACTTGAGTTGATCAAATCGATTCAGCGCAAGCGCAACATGGGTATTTTGTTTATTACTCATGATCTCGCGGTCGCGCACCAGGTGGCCGATCGTGTCGTGGTGATGAAGAACGGCCGCATCGTCGAACAGGGACGTCGCGACACTTTTTACAGCAACCCACAACATGAGTATTCGCGGCAGCTATTCGACTCGCTGCCAAGCTGGGAAAAACGCTTGCGCGAGGGGCATCAACCCGAGGCCGTGGATGAGCAGCCAATTCTCACCGTTCGTGACATGAAAGTCTGGTTCCCGATTAAGCGTGGTGTTTTACGTCGAACCGTCGGACATGTGAAGGCTGTCGATGGCGTTAACCTCGAGATTATTCGGGGGCAGACCCTCGCTGTCGTCGGTGAGTCCGGGTCGGGCAAAACAACGATGGGGAAGGGCATATTACGCCTCACCGACATCGCACACGGACAAGTCTCCTATGACGGGCACAATCTCGCTGAATTGAGTCGTGCGCAAATGCGCAAACTACGTGGTGAGTTGCAAGTTGTTTTCCAGGATCCGTATTCATCAATGAACCCGCGCATGACTGTTGGCGATATCGTTAAAGAGGGGATGCTCGCGCAGAAGCTGGGCGGTTCCATGCAACAGCAGGATGCGCGCGTTGCCGAGCTACTCGTGCAGGTCGGTCTGGAGCCGTTGCACGCCTTGCGCTATCCGCACGAATTTTCGGGCGGACAACGACAGAGAATTTGTATTGCGCGTGCGCTCGCTGTCGATCCGAAACTGATCGTGTGCGACGAACCAACCAGCGCACTGGATGTTTCTGTACAAGCGCAGATTCTCGAGTTGTTACGCGACCTGCAAGGGCGGCTGGGGCTGACTTATCTGTTCGTCACCCACAATATCGGGGTGGTGGCGTATCTCGCTCATCGTGTCGCGGTTATGTACCAGGGTCAGATTGTCGAATACGGCGATGTGGAACAGATTCTGCAGCGGCCGCAACACGATTACACACGCGCTCTTTTGGCTGCAGTTCCTGTTATTGATACGGCCGCTTGAGCGTTCTAAATCTGCTGGAAGCGGAAAATCGCCCGTGCTGAAACTGCGCGGTGGACATCTGGCATCCGACCTCGGGATTATTTTCCGGGTTGGCCTGCCCCTCATTATCAACAACGTTTCGAGTATTGGCGTGACCGTCGCGGATACGCTTATGGCCTCAACGCTCGGTGCGACGCAGCTTGCCGCCGTTGCGATTGGTTCCGGGATATGGATAGCGCTGTTTCTACTCGGGCTTGGAACCATCATGGCGATTGGGCCAACGGTCGCGCAACATTTCGGCGCCGGGCGCGGCCACGAGATTGGCGACGACACGCGCCAGGGTTTTTGGCTTGGTTTGGTGATCAGCGTGATCATCGTTGTTGCCATGCGTTCGATAGAACCGCTGCTATTGATGATGGGCATTGCCACAGATGTATGCACTTTGGCGCAGGGTTATCTGGACGCGTTGAGTTGGGGCGTATTTGCCGCCTATGCTTATCACACCTTGAAGCAGATGAGCGAAGGCGTCGGTCGTACGGTGCCGATCATGGTTGTGATGGCCGTGGCGTTACCAATCAACATCGCGCTGAATTACACGTTCATGTTCGGACGCTTCGGTGCGCCGCAGCTTGGCGCGGTGGGTTGCGGTCTCGGCAACGGGATCAGCTTCTGGATCATGTTCGCGCTGTTGGCGCTTTACGTCGGTCGGTCGCGACACTATCGCGCGTTCGGACTATGGCGGCACTGGAGCTGGCCGGAAGCACGCGCCTTGAGTCGCCTGTTAACACTTGGGGTACCGATCGGATTGTCGCTGTTCCTGCAATCCGGATTGTTCACCTGTGTCGCGCTGATGATGGGGGCATTAGGAACATTTGCCGTCGCCGGCCATCAGATCGTGCTGAACTATTCCGGTCTCGTGTTCATGGTTCCGCTAGGGCTCGCTATGGCGCTGACCGTTTGTGTCGGTCATGCAGTAGGGCGCCTGGATGTCGTGGCAGCAGCGCGAATCGGCTATACGGGAATCGTGTTGTGTGGCTCGCTGTCGTTAATCTCGGCGGTCACGACTTTTTTTCTCGCCGACACGATTACAGCCGTCTACACCGACGATGCTGAACTCGCTGTTCTGGTCGCAGATTTGTTCCGCATCGCGGCCGTGTTGCAACTCGGCGACGGTATTCAGGTGGCAGCGGCATTTTCGCTGCGCGGTCTGAAAGATACTCGCGTACCGCTGCTGTTGAACGCCGCCAACTACTGGGGACTCGGGTTCACGCTTGCCTATGTGTTGGGCATCGTGCTCGGCTATGGCGCGCGCGGCATCTGGATCGGTCTGGCAACTGCGCTGTTGACGGCCGGTATCTTGCTGATTGCCCGATTTAGGGTCGTAACCCGGCGCTTATGCGCGACGCAAGCGGAGTTGTCAGACCTGCAGCCACTCCGCTAGCGTCTCCGACCAGCCCATGGACAGCGGCCGCCGGTGTGCGGGCGTCAAGGCTCGCGCAGTGCCGCCCGTCAAGCCTCGGCCGTGTGCTCTACGATTTGAACTTGCCGACTGTCGAATCCGATATAGTCAGTCAAGGCACTGGCCCGGTCGATGGTCGTGTTGTAAGACCACGCGATGTTCTCGATCTGGCCGGATGGTCCTGCCGCATCGAAATACTCAGTATCGCCTTTTAGTGGGCAGTGAGTCGTTTTGGCATTTTTCTCCAGGCGTTGCATATCAACATCGTCCCGCGGGAAGTAAATGACACTGTCGTAAATATCAAAGCCTACTTCCTTGCACTTCAGTGCTTTGTTACTGCGGGCCAATTCAATGCCTTTGAATGTCGCCGTTATCGTAT
The DNA here is from genome assembly GCA_002292285.1 of Proteobacteria bacterium UBA981. Classification (GTDB taxonomy): domain Bacteria; phylum Pseudomonadota; class Gammaproteobacteria; genus UBA981. The sequence continues at coordinate 140,094 of DBBP01000002.1, read as the reverse complement.
GTGTCGGTTCGCCGAGACGCATAAAGTGCCGCGCGTCTGCTGGGTTGTGAATGGCCTGTTTGACCATCGTGATCTCTTCGATTGCGCTCGACATGACGGGGCTCCTTGGCGACTTGTACGTGATTGTTGCTCTAGTTTAGCTTGAGAATGAGCGCGGAACGCGGACTCCCGAAAATATCTTCAGGCGCGCCGAGAACGTAGCCAGTGCAATGTGCCCTTGCATCGACTCAGGCATGGCTCTTTCGGGGCGCTTGTGAATACGCGCGGTCTGTCTAGAATTCTCAGACTGAACAACAATGCAGGAACGCTACTATGAGCCGCCTAAATCTCGGTGTTGACGAAGTATTAACCACGACCCGCGCAGTGCGTAAGCGTCTGGATTTCGACCGTCCGGTCGAATTTTCACTGATTCGCGAGTGTCTCGATATCGCGGTTCAATCACCGACCGGTTCGGTTGGCGAATTCTGGCATTTCATGCTGGTAGACGACCCGGACAAGCGCGCAGCGCTGGGTGATCTTTATCGGCGTGGATGGCCGGTTTATGCCGAACAACCGTATTCAATCTACAACTTGCACAAAGGCGATTCGTCGATGACTGAGATTGCCGGGCGGGCGACGGACTCTGCTGAATATCTTGCTGAGAATATGGGCCGCGCGCCGTGGCTGGTCGTTCCACTCATTACAGGTCGGTACGACAAGCTCGACACGAGTGCTACAGCGGGTGCGTTCGGTTCAATATTGCCAGCGGTGTGGAGTTTTATGCTGGCTGCGCGTGAACGTTCGCTTGGTACGTGCTGGACGACGATACATCTTATGTATGAACGAGAGGCAGCCGACATCCTCGGCATTCCTTACGAACAATATACTCAGGTGGCAATGGTACCGGTCGCTTATACCGTCGGAACCCAGTTTCGCGCTGCGCCTCGCAAGGACCTCGACCGCTACATCCATCGTAATCAGTGGTGATTGTGCGGGTCAGGCTAAATGTCGACGAAGCTACAGCTGGGAACGCTCAGGAACAAATGGCAACACATCTGACAATTCTTCAGCGCGCCCCGGCGGTGCCAAGTGCTGACAGTCTGGCCGCGATATCGCGGCCGGCGTGTAACGCGCTAACTTGCGAATCGATGAAACTCACGACGCCTGTCGGATCGATGTAAAACGTTCTGCGTGCTGCATATCCAGCCGGTGTTAACACCCCATAGGCCCGTGCGACGTCTTTTCCTGCATCACTCAGAATCACGAAATCTGCCTGATTAGCTTGCGCAAAGGCAGTAGTGGTAGCGATGTCTTCGGTACTCGCCATGAAATAAACCACATCGAATTCACGTAATGATTCACCACTCTCACGGAGCGATTTGCACTCGGCCGTTCAGCCACCGGTAAACGCTTTCGGGAACCAGGCGATCACCACAGTTTTACCGCGATAGCTCGCAAGGTCGTGCAGTGCGCCGTCGGAACCCGTTAGTTCGAACTGCGGCGCCGGTTGGCCGACGCTGACATCGACGGCCCACAACAACGGCGCACATAGGGTGAGTGAAGCGACGAGGATACCGAGGGAGAAATAGCGCATCGTAACTAGCCTCTGGACCGATATTGCGTGGAAAAAAACGGGTTTCCAGCGCCCCGTAACCGGCTTCGCTTGCTTGAGCGAATGCCAAGTCGCATGTCGCATAAGTGCCATGACGCTCACACCGGCTCGCGCATCGTCACCCATTCCTCTGCCGAGGTGGGGTGAATGCCAATCGTTCGATCGAACAGTGCCTTAGTCGCGCCGGCTTTCAGGGCGATGGCGAGCCCTTGCACCGATTCGCCAGCGTCGGGGCCGACCATATGCACTCCGACGACGCGATCACTAGCCGTGTCGACAACCAGCTTCATCAGGGTTTTTTCGGCATTGCGGGACAATGTGTGTTTCAGCGGTGTGAATCCTGAGCGGAATATAGTGACGTCGCCAAATTTTTCTCTGGCTTGTGCTTCGGTATAGCCGACCGAGGCGAGGTTAGGCTGACTAAAAACCGCACTTGGAATGTACTCGTAATCGACCGGTTTGCCGGCGTCCCGGTACAAATGCCATACCAGCGCCATACCCTCAGCGAGTGCAACAGGCGTGAGGTTGATACGGTCGGTAACATCGCCAAGCGCATAAATAGACGGCACGTTGGTTTGGTAGTTTTCGTCGACCACAATGGCGCCCTGCGCATTCGTTTCGATACCACACGTCTCCAGGCCAACTTTGTCAGACAAGGGCTTGCGTCCGGTGGCATACATCACCAAATCACACTCGAACGACGTGCCATCGGTGAGCTGCAAACGATAACCGTTATCTGATTTTTCGATCGCACTCACGTCTGTGTCGAAGCGCAGATCGATACCTTTCTTCTGCATTTCATCGGCAAGAAAAGTGCGCGCATCATCATCAAACCCGCGCAGGAACAGTGACCCGCGGTAGAGCTGGGAAGTCTGACACCCCAGTCCGTTAAAGATGCCGGCAAACTCGACCGCGATATAACCGCCGCCGACGACTACGACGCGTTCCGGTAACTCATCGAGGAAAAACGCTTCGTTGGATGTAATCGCGTGTTCGCTACCCGGGAATTCAGGCACAAATGGCCAGCCACCAGTCGCCACCAGAATGCGCTCACTGGTGTAGGTCTTGTCCCCGACAGCGACCGTATGGGCGTCCCGGAGCTCGGCGTGCCCGCGTATGACGGTCGCGCCGGCGTTATCCAGCAGGCGCTGATAAATACCATTCAGGCGCTCGATTTCGGTGTTCTTGTTTCTTACCAGTGTTTGCCAGTCAAAGCTGCGTGCGCCGACCTGCCATCCGAAGCCTGCGCAGTCCTCGAAATCCTCCGCAAAGTGGGCCGCATAGGAAAACAGTTTTTTCGGCACGCAACCCACGTTGACACAAGTGCCGCCCATATAGCGTTCTTCCGCAACGGCGACGCGAGCCCCGAACCCTGCAGCCATGCGTCCAGCGCGCACGCCACCAGAACCGCCACCGATAATAAAAAGATCGAAGTCGTACTCGCTCATGTCATCGCCAACTCAAATATTGCAAAGGTACCCGGACGCGCAAATAGTATATGAATTTGGTGCTGCGGCTGTGCGTGGTCATCGGGGCAAACGGGGTGCCTATCGCGCCCGGAATGTGCCAGCGTCGCAAGCTGGCGCCTGCGACCATCGACTTACCGTTCGATTGAGTACAATTGAAACCGTCATAAACAAGGCGCGGGGCCGCTGGGCATGCACGAGAATATTGAAATAGTGGATGTTGGCCCACGGGATGGTTTGCAGAGTCAGCCGCAACTGGTCGACACGCAAACTAAAATCTCGCTTATCAAGCGCCTGATTGCAGCCGGGATACGGCGTTTGGAAGCGGTGAGTTTCGTGAATCCGAAACGGGTACCCCAAATGGCTGATGCCGACGCGGTCATCGAACAACTTCCTCGTCACGAGGATGTCAGTTACATCGGTCTGGTATTGAACGAGAAAGGCCTGGAGCGGGCGCTTGATACTGATATCGATCAGCTCAATTGCGTCATGGTGACGACCGATACATTCTGTCAGCGCAACCAAGGTAAGAATGCGTCGGACATGCTCGAAGCCATTGCCGCGATGGCGCTCACCGCGCAACGATCGCGCAGGTTTTTCGGGGTTACGGTCGCGGCGACATTTGGCTGTCCGTTTGAAGGTGAAGTGGCGGTCGATACCGTGGTTAACATCGTGCAGCGGCTTGCTGCAATGGGCATTGACGAAATTTCCTTAGCCGACAGCATTGGCGTCGCGGTTCCGTCAGACGTGACCCGAGTGGTCATGGCAGTGCGCGAAGTCAGTGGCGCAATTCCGCTTCGCCTGCATTTCCATAACACCCGCAATACCGGCATTGCCAACGTTTATGCTGCAGTCGAGGCCGGTGTGCGAATTTTCGATGCAAGTTGTGGCGGCGTCGGCGGCTGCCCGTTCGCGCCGGGAGCCACCGGTAACGTTGGTACCGAGGACGTGCTGTATCTGCTGCATCGATTGGGCTATGCCACCGGCATCGACATTGAGGAAGTTATCGCGACCGCCAAATGGCTGGAACAGCCCTTGCAAACGTCCATGCCAGCCATGCTGACCCACGCTGGTGTGTTCCCGCACCGCCCTGCCGCGTGAGCCCGCATTGCTTTCACATACCGCACGATACGAACGCGCGAACGGCTCAATAGCCAATCGTTCTCCAGAAGCCGTTCGATGAGCGGCGCCGGTCGGGCGGGGCAACCCGATTTTTTCGACGTTTCCCTCGTTGTACTAGGCGCAGTCCTTATGTCCCTTAAGGGGATCATCGCCAAATTGATGTACCAGCAGAACGTGAGCGTAGAGGCGCTGATTCTGTTGCGCGGGTGGATAGCCTTACCACTGGTGCTGGCCTGGGCAATGTATCGAATCGGGCCGCGGCGCTTGTTATCTGTACGATCTGATCTCGCGCTCGGCGCAGGCCTTGCCGGCATCACCTGCTACTACCTGGGCACTTGGTTCGACTTCGTCGCGTTAACCATGATCGATGCCAGTCTCGAGCGCGTCCTGATGTTTTCTTATCCGGCGATGGTGGTCGTCGCCCGCGCCATTACGCAACGCCGTTGGCCCGCGCCGAAGGTGCTTGCTGCGGTTGCGTTAACGTACTTCGGAATCCTTTGCGCGGTAGGCGGAGTCGCTCAATCGTTGTGGCAAGCCAACGGGGTTGGTGCAGCTCTGGTGCTGGCGGCTGCGGCCAGTTTTGCTTACTACCTGATGGCCAACGAACGTTTCACAAACAGCGCACCGAGCGAGGCTTTTATTGTCTATGCGTCGTGCGGCGCGGCACTTGGCTTGACGCTTCATTTCGCGGTTTTCGGTTCGTCCGGCGAATTACTGTTGTCGGCACACGCGTGGGGGCTGTTGTTTTTGATGACGGCTTTCACAAATGTACTGCCGCTCTTTCTGTTTTCGGCGAGCATGCAGCGTCTCGGCGCCCAGCGTGCGTCCATCATCAGCAGTATTGGACCGCCGGCGACAATCGGAATTGCGGTGGTGGTACTGGGTGAGAGCATGCATCCCATTCAAGTATTGGGAACGCTGTTGATCATCGGTGGGGTCGTGGTGCTTGAGGCGCGTCGCGCAGTTACTTGATACCGCTATACAGGCGGGCCATTGCGCGGCGCCACAGGCGGGCCGGTTTTAGCGGCATGCCGGCATAGATACCAGCTTCGCGAATATCTTTAGTGACACCGCCTTTACCTAGGACGGTGACATCGTCCGCAATCTCAACGTGGCCAACAGTACCGACCTGACCGGCGAGGACCACTCGGTTACCGAGCTTGGTGCTGCCTGAGACGCCAACTTGTGAAACGAGCAAACAATGTTCGCCAGTGACAACATTGTGCGCGACCATTACCAGGTTATCGATTTTCGTTCCGCGACCGATACGAGTGTCGCTGAATCGCGCGCGGTCAATCGTTGAGTTCGCGCCCACTTCCACATGGTCTTCCAGTACCACGCGTCCCAGTTGCGGAATCTTCACGTGTTCCCCTTCATGCTCCACGTAGCCGTAGCCGTCGCCACCAATCGACACGCCCGGTTGGAGAATGACGCCGTCGCCAAGGACGCTGTCCTCGCGCAGTGTGCAGTTAGGGTAGATGATGCAGTCACTACCAATTTCACACCGGTCCATAATGACGACGTTGGCAAATATCCTCGTCCGAGCTCCAAGCCGCACGGCCTCGCCGATAACGACGTTGGCTCCGATATGGACATCGGCACCCATCTGGACGCTGTGGTCAACGACGGCACTGGCATGGACGCCGATGCCGTCGGCCAACTGGCTTGGCGAGAACAGCGCGGCGACGCGAGCGATCAGATATTCCGGATCGTCGTGACGAAGCAGCGTTTTTCCAGGAACATCGACGTTCGCGGCGGCAATGAAAGCGGGTATGCGGGAGCTGGCAGCAGTGGCGGCATGCGCCGGGTCAGCGATAAACGACAAATAGCCGGGAAAGTCATCCGACAAGCCGCAGATGCCGGCAATTTCCAGGGTCCCGTCGCCGCTGAATTCCAGATTGAAGTGTTCGGCAACACTCGAAATCGATTGTGGCATGGCAAGCTCAGGTAAATCAGTGCGTGGCAGCTTCGTCCCAGAGTCTACTCGAAGAGTGTGGATAAATGCGCGGCGTGTTCCGCCTGAGCTTGAGTGGTTCCGGGGCCAGGAATGGCTCGGGTAGAATTGCCGTTCTCGCGTGCCCGTCCAATGTTAAGGAGAACTCCCCGTGGCTAAAGGCCGAACTGAAAAACGCGCCAAAGACGCCGGCGCCCACGGCAAGGCGGCCCGCTTAGACCACATGTTGCTTGGCGTGTCGATCGCCGGCCTGGTCGTGACCGGCATCTTGTTATGGGGCGATTTTACGAGCGGCAGCTTGCCGTATTGCGGTGCCGGGAGTGGTTGCGACCTAGTTCAGCAAAGCGCGTGGTCAAGTTTTGTCGGACTTCCACTCGCGGCCTGGGGTTTTTTCGCCTATGCCAGTTTAGGCATTGTGGCAGCGCAGAAGCGGCCAGGCCGGCGCAACTTCTGGGCTGCTTTGTTAGGCACTGCCGGGTTTGTCGTCAGCGTTTATTTGACCGCCGTCTCGGGCATCGTCATTGGAACGTATTGCACCTATTGCCTGGTGTCGTTGGCGCTCATGAGCGCCGCCTTCGCGCTTAGCTTTCGCCGCGGAACCGGGCGCAGTTTAGGCCCAGCGCGGGTCAGTGGGCTGGTGGCGGCGATCGTGGTCGCTGGGTTTATGCACGCGCTGGCGCTCGATATCTTTCGCTCCGAGGACCGTATGGACCCCGAGCTCCGTCAGCTGGCTCTGCATTTAACTGCGCGCGGCATGAAATTTTACGGCGCGAGTTGGTGCCCACACTGCCAACAGCAGAAGGAATTGTTCGGTGCCGCCGGTCGTTTATTACCGTACGTTGAGTGCTCTCCCAACGGTTCGCAGGCGCCTCGCGCAACAGAGTGCAACACGCGCGATATCCACCATTACCCTACCTGGATACTCGATGAGCGCCGCATTGAACGGGTGCTCCCTATCGATGTGCTGAAGAGTATCTCTGGCTACACTGATCGCTCAGGGATGGCCGCGCCAGCACAATAGTGACATCTATGCAGCCTGACGCCGATTCCGTTTATCAGCTTCAAGAGATTGATCTTTAACGTTAATGCCAGTTCTGCACTGTAATACCACGGGGTCTGTCCAGGTCGAAGTGGCGCTTGGCTGGGGCGTCGCAAGTTGTACTACGACGGCATGGCTCGAGCACAGTGTTGCGCGACGATTACAAAAATTCGATCTAACATTTGATTAATTATCAGAATGTTATAGAATATTTCAATAATTGACATTACATAATCGACGTAACCAGCTACACCAGAATGAAAAAGCAAATCGTATTCTTTGCCGTATGCCTGCTGCTTTTTGTTGCGCCGTTTTTTGCTGGCGCTGATATCTATAAATACGTCGATAAGCACGGCCGCACCCACCTCACGGATCGACCGGCGCACGATGGCTACAAACGGCTCGTTAAGACTTGGAAAGGTTGGCAGGAAGCTGAGGCTAAGGTCGGCGGAGGCAGCAAGAATAGGGCGCGCTACGAACCAACAATAGCGCGGGCAGCTAAATCCAATCGCGTGCCGCCAGCGCTTCTACATGCTGTCATTACCGCTGAATCGTCTTATGACTCAGACGCAATTTCGAAAGCCGGCGCAGTCGGCCTGATGCAGCTTATGCCGGCCACTGCCGCCCGCTACGGCGTTCGCAATCGTCGCGACCCGGTCGCCAATGTGCAGGGTGGGACCCGCTATCTGCGCGATCTGCTCAATATGTTCGACAACGATTTGGTACTGGCTCTAGCGGCTTACAACGCCGGTGAAAACGCGGTGATCAGTCACGGCCGCAAGATTCCTCCCTACAAAGAAACTCAAACCTACGTGCGTAGAGTTCTCCAGTACTACAACGACTACAAAAAACATATGTAGGCGTTGCTCTGGGGCGCATCGTCGAGCCGTGGCCACGGGGTGTAGGCAGTACCGGTCGCTACACACTGAAACCATTTCGTCATCGTTATCGGCTGCGGCTCGACAGCGTGTCGTAACAATCTGCAGCGGAACGCCCGTGCTGGCCTATCTCGTCTTTCGTCACTCGCCGCGTGTAATATTCCCCGACCTCACTCGCATCCGATTGACCACCATGCCGACACATGAATCTCAAGTGAAACAACAGTTGGCCGAACTTGTCGCGCTACCTAGCGTCAGTGCGGTCGATCCGGCGTTCGATATGAGTAATGCCGGCGTCGTCGATGCCCTGGCTTCGCGATACTCCGACGCCGGTTTCAGCGTCTCCCGACAGGAGGTGTCTCTCACGCCAAGCAAGTTCAATCTGATTGCCCGTCTGGGCAGTGGTAGTGGCGGTCTGGTCTTGTCCGGACACACCGACACCGTCCCATTTGACAGCGGACTGTGGGATAGCGACCCGTTTGTACTATCAGAACGTGACGGATGTTGGTACGGACTCGGCAGCGCCGACATGAAGTGCTTTTTCCCGCTCGTCCTGGCTGCCCTTGACGGGCTCGACCCCAGCCGTTTCGTAGCGCCGCTGACGGTACTGGCAACGGCAGACGAAGAGAGTTCGATGGCAGGCGCTCGGGTTCTTGCCGCGAGTGGTCAGGCGCTCGGTGATTTTGCGCTGATCGGTGAACCTACTCAGCTCATACCAATCCATCAGCACAAAGGGATCCTGATCGGCCGTATCGAGCTGCTCGGACGTTCCGGCCATTCAAGCGATCCGTCTCTCGGTGCCAATGCGCTCGATTGCATGCACGACATCATGAGCGGGCTGAAGGAATGGCGTAGTCGGGCGGCTGAGCGTTTCGTCGACGGCGCGTTTAAGGTGCCCGTGCCGACGCTCAACCTGGGCCGTATCAATGGTGGCGATAGCCCGAACCGGATATGTGCAAACTGCGAACTGCTATTTGATATCCGCCTCATGCCGCAAATGTCGCTGGATGGCACGGTGGCCGAAATACGTGATTTGGTCGTCAAGGTCAGCGACGCGCACGGCATCAAGGGCGAGTTGATTTTGCCGATGGCGCCGATTGCGGCGCTGGATACGCCGGCCAGCTCCGCGCTCGTGGGATTGCTCAGTGAGTTGTCAGGAAACGCCCCGCAGACGGTCGCTTTTGCTACTGAAGGACCGTTTCTGAATGCGCTCGGTTGCGAATCTGTCATCTTCGGGCCCGGCAACATAGCCACCGCTCATCAGCCTAATGAATACGTCGAGATTGCGCGCGCGCTACGCATGATCGAGATTCTTCGCGCCACTATCGAACGCTTTTGTTGCGATGGATGATGGCCTTCAAAGCATGGAGTCGGACGCCGCAATCGCCTGGTTGAGGCAAGTATCACCCTATTTTCGCAATCATCGCGGTAGGGTCTTTGTAGTCTACCTAGACAGTGATGCCGTGCTTGATCCAGGTTTTGGCGAACGCATGCGCGATCTTGTCTTGCTGGCCGCTGTCGGTATTCGTTTAGTGATTGTTTTCAGCGCGACAGACCAGGTAAACGCTCGCTTGGAGGAGCGCAGTATCCAACTAAAGCGAGTCGGCGATGCCCAGGTGATCGATGCCGATTGTATGCGCGAGATTCGCGACGTCGTTGGCGGGCAACGTCTCGCGCTTGAATCTGCGTTCTCATTCAGCAGTCGCGGCGGGCCGGTCGCGAGCAGTCCGAGCCGCATCGTGAGTGGCAATTTCGTGCGCGCGCGTTCGGCCGGCGTGATCGACGGTGTCGACGTCGGTTTCTTTGGGGTGTTGCGCAGCATTGATAAGGCGGCGATAGGAGCACGTCTGGAGCGCGATGAAGTTGTCCTGCTGGCGCCCATCGGCTTTTCGCCCACTGGTGAGCTGTTTAGTCTGAAACCGCTCGATTTGGCGGTCGAGGTCGCGACTCAGATTGATGCAGCGAAGCTCGTTATGATTTCTCGGACGGCGGGTATCACCGGCCTGGATGGAACGATGCTACGGCAGCTGACTACCGACGACGCGCGCCATCTGCACGAGGCGGGCACCAACGACCAACTTGAGAAGACACTCCTCGAGCACGCGATTCAAGCCTGTGAGAAAGGTGTCGAACGAGTCCATGTCATCGGCAGCCAGCGCGATGGAGCGATTCTGCGCGAGCTTTTTACCCGCGATGGCGTCGGTACGATGCTTAGCACCACGCCCTTTGATTTGATTCGGGCCGCCGGAACTGACGATATCGCTGCGATTTTTGATCTGGTCGCGCCCCTGCAAGAACAGGGCGTGTTACTGGAAAGATCGCGCGAGCAACTCGATGAGGAAATAGACCGCTTCTTTGTGATTGAGCGCGAGCGCACGGTAGTCGCCTGCGGCGCCCTCCATCCCTATGCCAATCACCGTACTGCCGAGATAGCGTGTGTTGCCGTCCACCACGATTATCGCGGCAGTTCGTTTGGTGACGCGTTGCTGGATAGTCTGGAACGGCGCGCGACAGAAGCGGGGCTCGACAGTGTCTTCGTACTGACCACGCAAGCCTCGCAGTGGTTCAACGAGCGTGGCTATCAAGCCGGGACAATCGCACAACTACCGATTGAAAAACGCGAGCTGTACAACTACCAACGCAATTCGGCGGTGTTGGTTAAGACTTTGCGCGAGCCGGCGTAGCAACGTCCGCCAACACCGGTGAAACTACGCTAGCGCGAGTGAGCACATCACATCACGCCACGACGCGCGGCGTATGCGACGCACCGCGTTTTTTAGGGTAATAGACGAGCAATGCAGGAGGCCATGCAGCCCAACCCGGGGGCGCGGCGCAGCCCGTTTTTCAACTGTCTCCGCTAGTACTCCACACGGTCGTCGACTGCATGCCCTTGTTTGGGGATAAGCATGCTGCGCTCACACTCAAAAACCACCCCACCGTGTTGATTCCGCCCAATGGTTTTCACCGAGACAATTCCAGCGTTCGGGCGTGAGTTCGATTCACGCTTGCCGAGAACTTCCGACTCCGCGTAAAGCGTATCGCCCACGAATACGGGTGCGGGCAGCTTTATCTCTTTCCAGCCCAGGTTTGCTATCGCTTTCTGGCTCACATCGCTGACACTCATTCCGACGATCACTGACAAGGTAAAGGCGCTATTCACCAGCGGCTTACCAAACTCCGATGCGCTAGCGTACTCGTGGTCAAAATGTAACGGATGGGTGTTCATGGTCAGCAACGTAAACCAGCTGTTATCTGCTTCATTTATGGTTCGGCCAGGACGGTGCTGATAAATATGCCCGACTTCGAATTCCTCGAAGTAACGCCCAAAGGTTTCGCGAAAAGTATTCTCGCCAACTTGTTTGATGTTCTGGACCACGTTCTGCCTCTCGTCATTTTCCGGCCATAAAAAAGGGGCGAACTGATGTCGCCCCCAAGTACTAAAGTGCCATTCGCGGCCCGGTCAGGTTGTTTGTTCTTCCTCGACCTGAATTTCTACCGCAATCTCTTCGTCGACCACCGTCACGAGGACGTCGCCGCCGCCTGTCAGGCGACCAAATAAGAGTTCTTCGGCAAGCGGTTTCTTGATTTTGTCCTGGATGAGCCGGCTCATTGGGCGAGCGCCCATGATCGGGTCGTAGCCGTGTTCGGCGAGCCACGCACGTGCTTTATCGTCCACTTCGAGAGAGACTTTCTTGCCGTCAAGTTGGGTCTCAAGTTCAACCAGGAATTTGTCGACGACGTGAGTAATCGTTTGCGGATCCAGCGAGCCGAACTGAATAACCGCATCCAGCCGGTTGCGGAATTCGGGACTGAACATTTTCTTTATCTCTTCGATGGCATCAGCCGTATGGTCCTGCATCGCGAAGCCAATGGACGCGCGGCTCATTCGCTCTGCACCGGCGTTAGTGGTCATGACGATAATCACGTTACGAAAATCACACTTGCGGCCATTTGCATCGGTGAGCGTGCCGTGGTCCATGACCTGCAACATGATGTTGAAGACGTCCGGGTGGGCTTTTTCCATTTCATCGAGCAACAGCACAGCATGCGGTTGCTTGGTAACGGCTTCGGTCAACAGGCCGCCAGTGTCGTAACCGACATAGCCTGGTGGGGCGCCTATGAGGCGCGAAACGGTGTGCCGTTCCATATACTCAGACATGTCGAATCGAATCAGCTCGATCCCCATGATGCGAGCGAGCTGACGGGTGACTTCGGTTTTACCTACGCCAGTGGGGCCGGCAAACAGGAAAGAGCCGATGGGCTTCTCGACGTTGCCCAGACCAGAGCGCGACATCTTGATCGCGGTCGCGAGACTATCGATTGCATCATTTTGGCCGAACACAACCATTTTCAGATCGCGTTCGATATTCTTCAGGACATCGCGGTCGGAACTTGATACCGATTTTGGCGGGATACGGGCAATCTTGGCCACAATCTCTTCAATGTCACCAACGCTAATGGTTTTCTTGCGTTTTGAGGCCGGCATCAGGCGCTGGCGTGCTCCGGCTTCGTCGATGATGTCGATGGCTTTGTCCGGCAGGTGCCGATCGTTGATATAGCGGCTGGTTAACTCAACCGCAGAGCGCAATGCCTGGTTGGTGTAGCGCACGTCGTGGTGCTCTTCGAACCGCGATTTCAATCCTTGCAGAATTTTTACTGCCTCATCTTCGCTGGGCTCTCCAACATCGATTTTTTGGAATCGACGAGCAAGCGCGCGGTCTTTTTCGAAGATGCCGCGATACTCCTGATAGGTCGTCGAGCCGATGCACTTCAGTTCGCCGGATGCGAGCATGGGTTTAATGAGATTTGAGGCGTCCATCACGCCACCGGAGGCTGCACCGGCGCCGATGATGGTATGGATTTCGTCGATAAACAGCACCGCGCCTTCTTCACCTTTGAGTTGCGCGAGCACGTTCTTCAGCCGTTTCTCGAAATCGCCGCGATACTTGGTGCCGGCTAATAGCGCACCAAGATCGAGCGAATAAATGGTGGCGTCTTCGAGGACTTCTGGCACTTCGCCGTCGACAATTTTTTTCGCGAGACCTTCCGCGATGGCCGTTTTCCCGACGCCGGCTTCGCCGACATAGAGCGGGTTGTTTTTGCGGCGCCGGCACAAAATCTGAATCGTGCGCTCAACTTCATCCTGGCGACCAATGAGCGGATCGATCTTGCCCGCGGCGGCTTGCTCGTTGAGATTCGCGGTAAAGGCAGTCAAGGCGTTGTTCGCACTTTCGCCCTGTTCGCCATCTTCTTCTGCTGATGCGTTGACGTCCTCTCCTGTGGCATCTTCCGAATCTTTCGAAATGCCGTGGGAGATGCAATTGACGACATCCAGTCGCGCAATGTGTTGCTGATTGAGCAAATAGACCGCATGCGATTCGCGCTCGCCAAAGATCGCGACCAGTACGTTTGCGCCGTTGACCTCTTTCTTGCCGGACGACTGGACATGAAATACTGCGCGTTGCAGTACGCGTTGAAATCCCAGCGTTGGCTGCGTGTCACGATCTTCGTCCTCGGGCAGCAGCGGCGAGCTTTCTTCGATGAATTCAGTAAGTTGGCGCCGCAGTGAATTCAGATCTGCGCCACACGCCCGCAATACTTTTGCGGCCGTCGGATTATCCAGCAGAGCCAGTAACAGATGCTCAACGGTCATGAATTCATGACGTTGCTCGCGCGCCTCTTTGAAAGCCATATTGAGTGTGACTTCGAGTTCTTTACTCAGCACTGCTGATTCCTCATGGTTTGTCTTTCACGATTCGAGCTCTAGCGTACACAGCAGAGGGTGCTCGTTGTCCCTCGCGTAGGCATTAACTTGCGAGACTTTTGTCTCGGCAATCTCGTGGGTAAATATTCCGCACACACCTTTTCCAAGCGTGTGTACCTCGAGCATCACTCGGGTCGCAGTAGGCCGATTCAAACTGAAGAATTTCTCCAGCACGTGCACTACAAATTCCATCGGCGTGTAGTCGTCATTGAGCATAATGACCTTGTACATGGGCGGTTCTTTGAGCTTCGGCTGCGCGTCCTGGACAGCAATGCCGGTCTCTTGATGATGGTCTGGCTCGTCGGACATGATGGCGAATTCGTTCGTTACCCGGGCTTAGTCTACGCCCCTGATGGCGGAATATTCAGGCTTGTTTGCATACTACCGTAAATGCTGGCCGGCGCGTGCCGGGCGCTGGCCGAGCACTCAATTCTGGGAGGTGATAGTGCCGGCAGAGCCCGCTGAACGCGGGAATTTCGGCACAGGTTAAGAATTATTAAATCACCGTAGTTCTGTTGACAATTGGTGCACTGCAACGTACTTTCCCCGCACCGTGAAGTTCGCGCAGGCGCGCGTGCGCTCCGGCGGGACGTTCAGCGTTCCCGCCAGGGTTATCGAGCGCCTGAAATCCTGACCGTGCCGGTGATACGCCGCTCCGTTTAGGGGGCAAGTGAGCTCCATCGGCAAGCACCTTTGCTTGTCGACGTGCGCATCCTGGCCGTCGTCTGGTCGGGTTTTAGTTGTCCGGTAACTCCGCCATACGCGCAGTTGGGCGAGAACGCGCTCACGGTAGTTTCGGGCGATGCTGGTGGGATCCACCTGATATGCGTGCCGAAAACGCCGCCAGAATGGGAAAGCACCGCGCGGCAAAGCAACTGGATTCGCCGCGCACTGGCATTAACTACAACCAATTTGAATCTGTCTGGAGGCAAAAAGCATGTCGTCAATCGAGGAGCAAGCAAAGCAATTAGAGGCTGATTGGGCTACCAATCCGCGCTGGAAAGGCGTGACCCGCCCGTATTCTGCTGCAGACGTCGTGCGTCTGCGCGGTAGCGTACAAATCGAACACACTCTTGCCCGAAGAGGTGCCGAAAAACTCTGGAAACTAGTCAACGAAGAACCGTTCGTGCCCTGTCTTGGCGCTTTGACTGGCGGCCAGGCCGTGCAACAGGTCAAAGCTGGCGTGAAGGCCATCTATCTTTCGGGTTGGCAAGTGGCTGCAGACGGCAACACGTCTGAGACGATGTATCCGGACCAGTCTTTATACGCAGTAGATTCTGTGCCCACGATGGTTCGTCGCATCAATAATGCCTTTAAGCGTGCAGACGAAATTCAGTGGCAGAAAGGTAACAACGACATCGATTACTTTGCGCCAATCGTGGCCGACGCCGAGGCCGGCTTTGGTGGCGTGCTGAACGCTCATGAATTAATGAAGGCCATGATCGAGGCCGGTGCCGCTGGGGTCCATTTCGAGGACCAACTGGCGTCAGTGAAAAAGTGCGGTCACATGGGCGGTAAAGTTCTCGTGCCGACCCAGGAAGCCGTGCAAAAGTTGGTCGCTGCCCGCCTGGCAGCGGATGTATGCGGAACGCCTACGGTCGTTCTGGCGCGCACCGACGCGAATGCCGCCTCGTTGCTAACCAGCGATATTGACGAGCGCGACCACAAATTTGTTACCGGAGAGCGCAGCAGCGAAGGTTTCTACGTGACCCGAAATGGTTTGGATCAGGCGATCGATCGCGGTCTTTCCTATGCCCCGTATGCGGACTTATTGTGGTGTGAAACCGCGGTTCCTGACCTTGATGAAGCGAAACGCTTTGCCGAGGCCATCAAGAAAGACTTCCCGGATCAGCTGTTGTCCTACAACTGCTCCCCGTCATTCAACTGGAAGAAAAATCTCGACGACGCCACGATTGCCAAGTTCCAGCGCGAGCTTGGAGCAATGGGCTACAAGTATCAGTTCATCACTTTAGCTGGCATTCATAACATGTGGTACAACATGTTCGACTTGGCCAATAAGTACGTCACCGACGGCATGACGGCCTACGTTGAAATGGTCCAGGAGAAAGAATTTGCTGCGACCAATCGCGGCTACACTTTCGCCAGCCACCAGCAGGAAGTGGGCGCCGGTTATTTCGACGATGTCACGACGGTCGCACAAGGTGGTGTGTCGTCAGTCACGGCGTTGACCGGATCTACCGAAGAAGAGCAATTCGATTCGGCTGCGAACCACTAAGCGTTCAGTGCGTCGCCTGGCTGCTGAACGGCCGGGCGACGCCTACCCCCTTTAAGCCTCAAGTAACCGTTCGATGATCGTCTGATAGACGTGACTCAGCTGTTCCAATTCGTCGATGCGCACGCATTCATCAACTTTATGAATCGTCGCGTTGTTCGGCCCTAGTTCGACGACTTCAATGCCTAGTGGTGCGATAAAGCGCCCATCGGAAGTCCCCCCGCCTGTCGAAAGTACCGGCTCTATCCCGCAAATACCCGTCACTGCCGCGGTTACGGCCTCGATTAGCCTGCCGCTTTCGGTCAAAAAGGGATTGCCCGACAAACGCCAATCGAGTTCGAAGTCGAGTGCATGGCTGCGTAGAACGCTTTCCACCTCTGCGCGCAGTCCGGCGGCGGTTTGTTCCGTACAAAAGCGAAAATTGAAGCGCGCCACAAGCGTGCCCGGAATGACATTCTCGGCACCGGTGCCAGCCTGGATGTTGGATATCTGGAACGAACTGGGGGGATAAAAAGCATTGCCCTCATCCCAAATTTTCGCAGCCAGCTCCGCAAGCGCGGGGATGGCTGTATGAATCGGGTTATCGGCCTGATCCGGATAGGCCACATGCCCCTGCACGCCGCGGACCGTCAAATGTCCGTTCAAGGAGCCCCGCCGGCCGACCCTTACTGTGTCACCAAGAATTTCGCTGCTGCTGGGCTCACCGACAACACACCAATCGACGGCAATCTTCTCGCGGGTCAGATACTCGGTGATTTTTATCGTGCCATCAGTCGCCGGACCTTCTTCATCGGAGGTCAGCATAAACGCCAGCCGACCGTTGTGGTTCGGCTTTGCAGCAATGAAATTCTCAACTGCGGTCACCATGGCGGCGAGGCTTCCCTTCATGTCGGCCGCTCCGCGTCCGTACAAATAGCCATCGACGACCGTCGGGCGGAACGGGTCGAAGCGCCAATCGCTGACGCTACCCGTAGGCACCACGTCTGTGTGTCCTGCGAATGCGAGGCACGGACCGCTGTCGCCGCGTACAGCCCATAAGTTATCGACGTCAGCGCTGGGCAGGCGGGTCAGGCGGAATCCACACGCCTCCAGGCGTTGCCCGATGAGGTCGAGACAGCCGCAGTCTTGCGGGGTCACGGAGGCTCGCTCTATCAACGCTGAAGTGAGTTCGGCGACGGGGCTGAGCGTCACTCTATGGTGTCTCCACACGTCGCAACATCGGCAGCATCAAGCCGTTGCGTGGCGAGTTTGACATACGCCGGATCGATTTCCGAACCCAGAAAATTTCGACCACACCGCAAGGCCGCTACGCCGGTTGAACCCGACCCGCAGAATGGATCAAGGACGGTGTCCCCAGGCAAGGTTGACGCCATCAAACTACGTTCAATCAGACCGAGCGGTTTTTGCGTTGGATGTTTGCCGTACTGTTTCTCGTCTTTGCCAGGGGCCGTAAAACGCCAGACATTCTTCATTTGGCGGTCGCCGTTAATTTTCTTCATGTCGGCGTAATTGAACGTATAGCTCGCGCGGTCGCCTTTCTGAGCTTTCGAAGCCCATAGAATCATTTCCGTCGAGTGCGTGAAGCAACGACAGCCAAGGTTGGGTGGCGGATTGGGCTTTTCCCAAACGATGTCATTGAGTAGCCGAAACCCGAGTTGCAGCATCGCCATGCCCACTGATAGATAGACGTGGTGGGTACCGCTGACCCAGATACAACCGGTCGGCTTCAGGACACGATGACATTCTGCCAGCCAGGCAAGGTTGAATTCGTGGTCGGCTTCGATACCGGCGCTTTGGTCCCAGCGCCCTTTATTGACGCTGACGCGGCGTCCGGCCTGGCAGGTCGAGCCACCGTTGGACAAGAAGTAAGGCGGATCAGTCCACACGCAATCGATACTGGCATCCGGCAGGGCTGCGAGCAGCGCGACGTGGGATCCGTGCACAAGGCGTGAGTCGCCGTCGACTGACTGCCATGCGGTTGGCAGCGCAGAACCTGACTTCTCCGCTTGTGCGGACGGACTACTCTTGGGGCGTGCGGGCATCGATACTCAGCGCGTGGATGTCAGTTTTCATTAGCGCGTCGAGCGCGCTATAAACCGTTCTATGGCGCTTCAGGGTTGGCATGTCCGCAAAACATTCGGCCACGACAACGACGCGGAAATGTCCACGGCCGTCGCGGGCACCGGCGTGGCCGGCGTGCAAGTGCGAATCATCGAAGATTTGCACCTGCTCGGGTTGCAGGGCCTGCAGGGCCATGCGGATCAGTTCGACACGAGTTTCAGACATGCGCTTAATTTGGTCTACTCAGATTGGCTTTCGCGAGCTGCGTGGGTGAGTTTCCAGAACATCACCGGCGGCGGTTCATGCGGCGTGCTGGTTTGCGCTCTTGCCTCGCCGCGCGGCGCTGTTAAACTCGCCTGCCGCGCGTCCGGCAATATTGCCTGAAGCACACCCCAATGGCCAGATGTCAGAGTGAATCTTGACGTTGCAGGGCCCGAGTATTGTTATCGCCGCCATGAAGTCCGTGTTAATCCGGGTCCATCCTTCCCACCCGCAAAAGCGCCTGGTTGATCAGACGGCCGAGATTATTTCCCGTGGTGGCATCGTGGTGTGCCCAACAGATGCGTGCTACTCGTTGGTTTGTCAGGTCGGCAACAAAGCAGCCGAGGATAGGATTCGTGCGATACGTGACCTCGAACGCGGTCACTATTTCACATTAATGTGTGCCGATGTGTCTGCCCTTGCGCTGTACGGCAAAGTCTCGAACGCCGCCTTTCGCCTGGTGCGTATGCTGACGCCCGGACCCTATACGTTCATTCTCCAGGCAACCAAGGAAACACCGCGGCGTTTGCAGGATCCGAAAAGAAAAATGGTCGGCCTGCGGGTTCCGGAACACCCGTTCGTGCATGCCTTATTAGCAACATTGGATGAGCCGCTACTCAGTTCAACGCTGATGAACGACGATGCGCAATTGCCTTATGCGGAACCGGACGAAATCGTGGCGCAGTTCGGCCATGCCGTTAACGCCATCGTTGACAGTGGTTCTATCGGAATCGAAATGACGACGGTGCTCGATTTGAGCGCTGAGCGAGCGGTGCTGGTCAGGAGTGGGAAAGGTCCGATAGACGACATCGCCGATCTCGAGTGAAGGACGCATGAATGCCGAAACCTTGCTGCCGGTCCTGCTCTTGCTGGTCCCTGCAGTCCTGGCAGTTACCGTTCACGAGATCGCGCACGGTTGGGTGGCACTAAAGCTTGGAGACAGGACCGCCTCTGATGCTGGCCGGCTGTCCCTCAATCCCCTGCGGCACGTCGATCTGGTTGGCACGGTCGCTGTGCCGTTGTCGCTTTATCTGGTTAGTGACTTCGTGTTCGGCAGCACGTTTTTCTTCGGTTGGGCGAAACCGGTCCCGGTGCGCTGGAGCCACTTGTCACCGCGCCGTCCCGGCATCGCTGCCGTCGCCGCCGCAGGGCCGTTCTCGAATCTGTTGATGTTGGCGGTTTGGGCCGCACTGCTGGGGGTGCTCGTGAAGCTGAATCCGGCCGGGCCAGATGCTTTGATCTACATGTGCAAGGTAGGAATAATGTTTAACGCAGCCATTATGATCATTAATCTGGTGCCCATTCCTCCGCTTGATGGCAGTCGTATTGTCACCGCCGTGCTACCGCCACGCTGGGCTGACCGCTACAATCGACTTGAGGCCTATGGCCTGTTGATCATCGTGGCATTACTCGTCACCGGCATATTGCAGCAAATCGTCGGCCCACTGCTTGTTGCGTTGGTGAGTCTGGTCGGCACTCTAATCCTTTGAACGGCCGAATTCGCAGCGCTCTGGCAGCTGTCACACTGGGCTCGGAAGCTTCTCACTAACTATGAATATCGCAGCTAATCGTCGTGTCCTGTCTGGCATGCGTCCAACCGGGCAATTGCATCTGGGGCATTACCACGGCGTACTTAAGAACTGGGTCCGCCTGCAACACGAATACGAGTGTTTTTTCTTCATCGCGGACTGGCATGCATTAACGACAAGCTATGAAGACACCTCAATTATCGGGCAAAGTATTTTCGACATTGTGGTGGATTGGCTCTCGGTCGGAATTAATCCCGGCGAGGCGACACTGTTTATCCAGTCTCGCGTGCCGGAACACGCGGAACTCCATTTGCTATTGTCGATGATGACGCCGATTAGTTGGTTGGAACGGGTACCGAGCTATAAGGATCAGCAGGAAAAATTAAAGGAACGCGACTTGTCCACGTACGGCTTCCTGGGCTATCCGCTGTTACAAGCTGCCGACATCCTCATTTACAAGGCTGGCAACGTCCCCGTAGGGGAAGATCAGGTCGCTCATATAGAAATGTCGCGCGAAGTCGCTCGCCGCTTCAACTTTCTCTATGGTCGCGAGCCAGGTTTCGAAGAAAAGGCCGAAAGCGCGGCGCGCAAAATGGGGAAAAAGAACGCGCGCCTGTATTTCGAAATCCGCCGTACTTACACCGAAGGTGGGGATCTTGAGGCGCTTGACAAGGGGCGCGCCCTGTTGGAGGCCCAGCAGAACATCAGTTTGGGCGATCGGGAACGCTTGCTGGGTTATCTTGAGGGTGGCGGCAAAGTCATCCTCCCGGAACCACATGCATTACTCACCGAGGAATCCAAAATGCCGGGTCTCGACGGTGAGAAAATGTCGAAGTCCTACAACAACACGATTTCCCTGCGCGAAGCGCCAGAATCAGTGACCCAGAAATTGCGCACCATGCCGACCGATCCGGCACGTGTCCGGCGCACCGACCCGGGCGAGCCAAGCAAATGTCCAGTCTGGAAATTTCATGAAGTCTATTCGACGAACGAGGTTCGCGAATGGGCTCGTGCCGGATGTACCAGCGCCTCGATTGGTTGTCTTGACTGCAAACAGCCTGTGATCGACGCCGTGCTAAAAGAGCAACAACCGATTCGAGAGCGCAGCGAAGAATTTCTTGCCGACCCGGATACCGTCTACGGCATTATCGACGAGGGTTGCGAGGCTGCGCGGGATGTCGCTCGCGATACGCTCGACGACGTGCGCGAAGCCATGCGGCTCGTATACCGCTGATGGCTGGCGACGATACCCTTGAGACAGTGGTTGAGCCACTGCCGATGCACCCGAGCCAGGCAGAGATGCCTTTTGCCGTGGTGCAGGGCACGCCGCTCACCGAACCGCCGCGAGATCTTTATATTCCGCCAGATGCGCTGGAAGTCATCCTTGAAGCTTTCGAAGGCCCTCTCGACCTGTTGCTCTACCTGATCAAACGCCAGAATCTCGACATTCTCGATATCCCGATTGCTCGTATCACCGAGCAATACATGACGTACATCGACTTGATGGAAGATCTCAAGCTGGAATTGGCCGCAGAATATCTGGTCATGGCCGCGATGCTGACGGAAATCAAATCGAGAATGCTGCTGCCCAGACCGCGTAACGAGGAAGAGGAAGAGGGCGATCCGCGCGCGGAACTGGTACGCAGACTGCAAGAATATGAACGCTTTAAAAAGGCTGCCATTGATATCGAAGAACTGCCGCGCATGGAAAGGGATTGGTACGACGTCGCAATCGATTTTGAGCGGCCGCCGTCGGCGCAGCCGCTCCCCGATGTGACACTCGAAGCAGTTTTGGATGCGTTTCGCGATGTATTGCGCCGGGCCGATATGTATGCCGACCATCGCATTCAACGTGAAGCACTATCCGTTCGCGAGCGGATGACAATGGTGCTTGGGCGCGCTAACGCGGAATCGTTCACGCCCTTTCACGAGTTTTTCTCTCCCGGTGAAGGACGCAGCGGCGTCGTCGTTACCTTGATAGCGATCCTTGAACTGCTCAAAGAAACCCTGATCGAAATCGTCCAGAACGGCGAACATGATCCGGTTTATATCAAACTGGTCGCCTAGCGTGGCGGAGCTGCAACAATGAACACAGCAGAACTAAAACCGGTCGTCGAAGCAATCTTAATGGTGGCTGAGCAGCCACTAAGCATTGACCGCCTTGGTAAACTACTCGACAGCGACAGTGACCAAGCGCCTACGCGTGATGAATTGAAAGAAACCTTAGACGCCTTGCAAGCCGATTACAGCGAGCGAGGTGTGGAGCTTACTGAGGTCGCCAGCGGTTTTCGCTTCCGTGCACGCCAGGAGTACGCCACCCAAATCGGACGCCTGTGGGAGGAACGCAAATTGCGTTATTCGCGAGCGTTTATGGAAACGCTTGCCATCATCGCCTACCGACAACCGATTACGCGTGGCGAAATCGAACACATTCGTGGTGTTGCGGTGAGCACGAACATTATGCGTCAGTTGCTCGAGCGCGAATGGGTACGAGTTGTTGGACACAGGGACGTGCCGGGTCGCCCGGCGGTTTACTCGACCACACGAGATCTGCTGGATTACTTCGGCATGAAATCCCTCAGCGAATTGCCCACCCTGGCCGAGCTACAGGATATCGACAGTATTAACGCGGATATGTTCGCCGAGCCGCTGCCCATCACAGCGCTGGGTGATGGCGCCAACGACGAAACGGCCGATCTTACGTCGCTCGACAATGGTGACGAGACCGACGGCGCCAGCGGACAGGAAGCGGAATCAGACGAACCGTCCGCGGATGACGAGGCCGGCAGCGCGGCACGGTCCGAAGTCGAATCCGAAGTTGAGCCCGAAGTTGAGCCCGAAGTTGAGCCCGAAGTCGGCGGCGATGACAATGTGACGGCAAGCGATTCGCCGCCGGAGCCCCGCTCTGCCACAGAGCCGCCACAGGCTTAAAGCGACATTTCGACATGTCCACTTCGCCCCAAGCAGCGCCCGATGGCGAACGTATTCAGAAGGCGCTGGCGCGCGCCGGCTGGGGTTCGCGTCGAGAAATTGAACGCCTGATTGCCTCGGGGCGCATTCAAGTGAATGGCGAGCTCGCGATCGCGGGCTGCAAAGTTAAGCCCGGCGATCGTGTCCAAATCGATGGTGGCCGCACAGTTCGCATCGAAGGGACAAAAGAGCCGTTGCGCGTCCTGTTGTACAACAAGCCGGCCGGGGTGGTGTGCACGCGGTCGGACGAGCAGCGTCGGCCAACCATCTTCGACAAACTTCCTCGTGTACACGCAGGCCGCTGGATCAATATCGGCCGGCTGGATATCAACACCAGTGGCTTGCTGCTTTTCACTAACCATGGCGAACTCGCGCATCGTCTCATGCATCCGCGTTACCGCATCGACCGCGAATACGCGGCGCGCATCTACGGTGAGGTCGACGCGGCTGTGCTCGCGCGATTACGCGGTGGAGTGGACATCGACGGAGAGATTTTCCAGTTCGATGACATCGTGATCGGAGAAGGTGAGGGCTCGAATCAGTGGTACTACTGCGTGGTTCAGAGCGGGCGCAACCGTGAAGTGCGTCGTCTGTGGGAATCGCAAGACGTGCAGGTCAGCCGTCTGATGCGCGTGCGGTTTGGCAACATTATGTTGCCGACCGATCTGCGAGGCGGACGGCAGGTGGAGCTGGGCGGCGATTTACTGAAGGAATTGTGCAACCTGGTCGGGCTCGCTGCCGAGGCACCCACCGCACCCGTCCGCTCGCGGCGAGATTGACGGGGTTCAATGCCCGCCGTGGTACGTCGTTGCTGGCACTGACATCGTCCAGCTGGGGCTGCAGCATGCACACCGGGACGAGTCGACATTTACGCCGACTTGGGCGATAGCTCAGCGCCGCTGAAGAACAGTGCCCGTTTTTATTCGCTAAACCGGCTTGCACGAGGCGAGCAGATTGGCGTTCGCATGTGCGTTGAGGACGCCCACTAGCGCCGCTAGCTCTGTATGTACGACGTCGGCCCGCTCCAGATTGATTTAAATTCCCGGCGCCGCTAAGCTTGGCCGCCTTTTTTGCACCGCTCACAACAGGCTGGAATCCGATGCGTCGTCCCCTGGTTGCCGGCAACTGGAAAATGAACGGTTCGCGCGTCGTTGCCGAGCAGCTTACCGATGAGATCAGTGCCGCCGTGCTGCCGGGTTGCGACGTCGTGCTTTGTCCTCCAGTGCCTTACCTCTCAATCGTTTCGTCACGTATCGGTGCGGCCGCGGTCTCACTTGGTGGTCAGGACTGCTCCGAGCACGAGAATGGGGCCTACACTGGTGAAACCGCCGTATCGATGCTGGCCGATATCGGTTGCCGCTATGTCATCGTAGGGCATTCAGAGCGCCGGCAGAACTTCGGTGAAACCGATACACGGGTTGCCGCGAAAGTCGCTGCAGCGCATTCAGGCGGGCTCGTCCCGATACTTTGTCTCGGTGAATCGCTGGCTGAACGTCAGGCTCAGGAAACGGAAATGGTAGTTGGGCGGCAACTAGATGCAATCCTCGGCTTGCCAGAGATAGCGTCAATATTGCCTGACCTTGTGATCGCATATGAGCCTGTTTGGGCAATCGGAACGGGCGAATCCGCTACGCCGGAGCAGGCTGAGCAGGTTCACGCATGGATTCGCGAACGCATTGCCTCACACGATTCCGGGGCCGCTGAGCGGATACGTTTGCTCTATGGAGGCAGTGTGAAACCCGACAACGCCGCTGCTTTGTTTGCCATGCCTGACATCGATGGCGGTCTCATCGGGGGTGCGTCGTTGGCGGCAGACTCATTTATTGCCATTTGTCGTGTGGCCGGCTGAGCCGCCACCGACATTCACAGAGAGATATCTTAATGTCATTGTCGTTTTCCGTTTTGCTGGCCATCCATATCGTTCTCGCGATACTGCTCGTTGCCATTATTCTCATTCAACAGGGGTCGGGTGCGACGGCCGGAGCCAATTTTGGCGGCGGCGCTTCCTCGACGGTCTTTGGTTCACGTGGATCGGGTTCTTTTCTCACCCGCACGACTGCAATCCTTGCGACCTTCTTCCTAACTAACAGTTTGTTGCTCGGTTACCTGTACGGCCAGGCATTGGAACCGACCAGCTTGCTTGACCAGATTTCAGCACCAACACAGCAAGTCAGCGCACCGTTAGTTCCCACTGACGTCCCGGATGCCGCGGGTGCAGTCGACGATGTTCCGACTCTGCCTGCTCAATAAGCAGTGAATTCTATTTTCAGCCAGTAATTTCTGGCGAGTTTGTATAGATTGAAGGCGGCGCATCTCGTATCATTGCGCGCCACGATATCCGGGTGCCCGCTTGCATGAATGGCGGACCCGGAACCTCGAAGCCGATGTGGTGGAATTGGTAGACACGCTGTCTTGAGGGGGCAGTGCCGAGAGGCGTGCCGGTTCGACTCCGGCCATCGGCACCACTAACGGGCCGCAAGCGCGGTGACCGTGTTGGGCACTGCAGGTTAATACCTGCTCGGTGGGGGCTTATTTGCGCGCGTATTCGCTCAGAGTGCGTGCGCGATCGGGTACAATTTGAGGCGCCGTTGGGCGTCATGGGAAGCGGATACAGGGAAACTTGCCGGGTGCTTGAACTTTACCTGCCGATTTTAATTTTTGTCGCGATTAGCGCGTCGATAGGTGTGGTTTCGCTTGCTGCGAGCTACGGCATCGGCGGTGTGTTGGGCGTGCACCGTCCCGACAGCGAAAAATCTTCCCCTTACGAATGCGGATTCGAGGCCTTCGAAGACGCTCGTATGAAGTTCGACGTGCGTTATTACCTTGTCGCCATTCTGTTCATTATCTTTGATCTCGAGATCGCATTCTTTTTCCCGTGGGCAGTAGTTCTCGAGGAAATCGGCGTGTACGGCTTTTGGGCCATGATGATTTTCCTCGGCATTCTTGTCGTGGGATTCGTCTACGAATGGCGCAAAGGGGCCCTTGAATGGGAATGAGCGAAATCCAGGACCGCGGATTTGTAACCACTTCTGTGGATACGGTCGTGAATTGGGCTCGTACCGGGTCGATGTGGCCGATGTCCTTTGGCCTCGCATGTTGCGCCGTGGAGATGATGCATGCCGGTGCCTCGCGCTACGACCTGGACCGTTTCGGGGTCATTTTTCGACCGAGTCCGCGGCAGTCTGATGTGATGATCGTGGCCGGGACACTGGTCAATAAAATGGCTCCAGCGCTGCGCAAAGTTTACGACCAGATGACTGAACCTAAATGGGTTATTTCGATGGGGTCGTGCGCCAATGGGGGTGGTTACTACCACTACTCATATGCTGTGACACGCGGCTGCGACCGGATCGTGCCAGTCGATGTTTACGTGCCCGGCTGTCCGCCGACGGCCGAAGCTTTGTTGTTCGGTATTATCCAGCTGCAAAACAAGATCAAACGAACCAATACAATCGCTCGCCCATAGAGCACCTGAAGCGATGTCGAAACTCGAAGTCCTTAACGCAGCACTGCAAGAACTCATCGGCACCCATATCGTGCGGTGCGATGTCGCGTTCGATGAAATCACCATTGAGATAGCTCCTGGCGACCTCGTTAGCGTAATGACGCAGCTAAAGGAACATCCGCAGCTGGCTTTTACGCAGTTGTCCGATCTCAGCGGGGTCGACTATCTGACTTACGGGCAGGCCGACTGGCAAACTCAGAGCGCGTCGACTTCAGGTTTTAGCCGTGGCGTCAGTCTGGGTTCAGTGACCGCAGAGCCAGCACCCGGACGTCGTTTTGCAATCAGTTACCAACTGCTATCGATAACGCACAATTTCCGCTTACGCGTGAAGGTCTACCCTGAGAACGAGCCGCCGCGCCTCGACTCCGTAGTCGACGTCTGGGTTGGCGCGAATTGGTTCGAGCGCGAAGCTTTCGACCTGTTTGGCATTCTTTTTGATGGACATCCCGACCTGCGCCGAATACTCACCGATTACGGTTTTATCGGACATCCATTTCGGAAGGATTTTCCGCTCGAAGGTTACGTTGAAGTGCGATACGACCCAAGCAAGGGACGAGTCATTAATCAGCCCGTTACGATTGAGCCGCGCACCCTCGTGCCACGCGTCATACGCGAAGAGGACTGGTTGCATTCGTCCAAGCCCGTGAGCGATAGCAACGATGCCTGAAATTCGCAATCTCACGCTTAATTTCGGCCCACAGCATCCCGCCGCCCACGGCGTGTTGCGACTGGTGCTGGAAATGGACGGAGAGGTCATCGAGCGTGCTGATCCACATATCGGATTACTGCATCGAGGCACTGAGAAGCTGGCCGAAAGCAAGCCGTTCAATCAAAGCATCGGCTATATGGATCGGCTCGACTACGTATCGATGATGTGTAATGAGCACGCCTACGTTCTCGCCATTGAAAAGCTGCTCGGCGTTAAGGCACCGGTGCGCGCGCAATACATTCGCGTGATGTTCGATGAAATAACCCGGATTCTTAATCATCTGATGTGGTTGGGCGCGCACGGGTTGGACATCGGCGCGATGACGATGTTTTTGTACTGTTTCCGCGAGCGCGAAGATCTAATGGACTGCTATGAAGCAGTTTCTGGCACGCGCATGCATGCGACCTATTACCGTCCTGGCGGCGTGTACCGGGATTTGCCTAAGCACATGCCGCAATATCAGGCGTCCAAATGGCGCAATGAAAAAGAAGCCGGCGCCCTCAACGAGAGTCGTTCAGGATCGCTGCTGGATTTCATCGCAGACTTCGTCAGCCGCTTCCCGGCGTGTGTGGATGAATACGAAACGCTGCTCACCGACAACCGTATCTGGAAGCAGCGTACCGTCGATATCGGAATCGTGACGCCAGAGCGCGCCCTGGAACTTGGCTTTACTGGCCCGATGTTACGCGGTTCCGGAGTGGCTTGGGATCTGCGCAAGAAACAGCCCTATGAAGTCTATCCAGAACTTGATTTCGATATTCCTGTGGGTGTAACCGGCGATTGCTACGACCGTTATCTGGTGCGCGTCGAAGAGTTACGTCAGTCGGCACGCATCATCTCGCAGTGCGTGGACTGGTTACGCGCCAACCCTGGCCCCGTGATGCTTGACGACCGCAAGCTCACTCCGCCCAACCGCGCTGACATGAAAGGTGACATGGAGTCGCTGATTCACCACTTCAAACTGTTTACCGAGGGCTATTGTGTGCCGCCCGGCGAAGTGTACGCAGCGGTTGAACACCCTAAAGGCGAGTTTGGCATCTATCTCGTATCCGACGGGGCCAATAAACCCTATCGCTTGAAAGCACGGGCCTCGGGCTTCGCACATTTGTCTGCGATGAACGAAATGGTTGAAGGTCACATGTTGTCGGATGTCGTCGCCATGATCGGCACCATGGATGTTGTGTTCGGAGAAATCGACCGTTAGGTCGCGATGCAGCCATGAGCAATTTAACTGATAGCCCCTTGTCCGCCCACGCCTTGCAGGTGATCGATAGTTGGGTTGCCAAATACCCGCCGGAACGCAAGCAGTCAGCTGTGCTCGCGGCCCTGACCGAAGCTCAGCACGAGAACAACGGCTTTCTGACCACGGAGTTGATGGATGCGGTGGCCGATTATCTCGACATGCCGCGCATCGCGGTATACGAAGTCGCGAGTTTCTACTCGATGTACGAAACGGCACCGTGTGGTCGCAACAACGTCGCGATTTGCACGAACGTGTCGTGCATGCTGCGCGGAAGCGACGAAATTGTTTCTCATATCGAGAATAAATTGGGCATTAAAGTCGGCGAATCGACCGCAGACGGACGCATATTCCTGAAGCCTGAGGAGGAGTGTCTTGCAGCCTGCTGCGGCGCACCGATGATGCAGGTCAATCACGTCTACCACGAGAACCTCACGGTTGAACGTGTCGACGCGATACTGGACGAGCTCAAGTGAGCGGAACATGAGTGATATCAAACTTAATCTGACTTGCTACGCCACGCGCGAATATGACGAGCCGTGGACGCTGGATACTTATCGCAAGACTGGCGGCTATCAGGCATGGGAAAAAATTCTCGCCGAAAAGATTTCGCCCGAAGAGATTATTGAGCTGGTCAAGGCGTCCGGGTTACGCGGACGCGGAGGGGCTGGTTTCCCGGCGGGTGTGAAGTGGAGCTTCATGCCAAAGACCGACGCACAGAAATATATCGTGTGTAACTCTGACGAGAGTGAGCCAGGTACCTGTAAGGACCGCGATTTGCTGCGCTTTAATCCGCACGCGCTGGTCGAGGGCATGGCCATAGCGGGCTATTCCATTGGCGCGACGGTCGGATACAACTATATGCGCGGCGAATTTATGGATGAGCCGGCACAGCGCTTTCAGCAAGCGCTGAAAGAGGCCTACGAACTTGGATTGCTGGGCAAGGATATCAAGGGCACCGGCATCGATTTCGACCTCTATGACCATCTCGGCGCTGGTGCTTATATCTGTGGTGAAGAAACTGCTCTGCTCGAATCGCTTGAGGGGAAAAAGGGGCAGCCTCGCTTTAAGCCCCCATTCCCGGCCGGCTACGGACTTTATGGACGTCCTACGACAATAAATAACACTGAAACCCTCGCTTCCGTTCCGACTATCTTGCGCAATGGCCCTGAGTGGTTCGCAGAGCTCGGCAAGCCTAACAACGGCGGGACGAAAATTTTCTCCGTCAGCGGGCACGTCAACAAGCCAGGCAATTTTGAAGTCCCGATGGGGACGCCCTTCAAAGACTTGCTTGAACTCGCAGGTGGCATGCTTGATGGGCGAGCGTTGAAAGCGGTTATCCCGGGCGGTTCTTCGGTACCCGTGTTGCCGGGTGAGGTGATGATGGGCGTCGATATGGATTACGACTCCATTTCGGGTGCCGGTTCGATGCTCGGTTCCGGCGCCGTGATTGTGATCGATGACACGACCGATATGGTTAAGTTGCTCCGGCGCATTTCTCGATTTTATTACGCTGAGTCGTGCGGGCAATGTACGCCATGCCGGGAAGGTACAGGTTGGTTGTATCGCATGCTGAATCGCATCATCGACGGCCAGGGTCGTGAGGAAGATCTGGATCGCCTTGACCTTGTTGCGAGCAAGATCGAAGGCAACACGATTTGCGCGCTCGGCGACGCCGCTGCGATGCCGGTGCGAAGCTTCGTTAAACATTTCCGCGAAGAATTTGCCCACTACATTGAGCACGGCGTCAGTCTTGTCGACGCCGACGGCCGCTCGGCCGCTGCCTGAATAATCAATTCGAGCAACGCATAAAGATGAGTGACGACACTATCAAGATCGAAGTTGACGGTCAGGAGATCGAAGCGCGCAAAGGCTCGATGCTGATTGAGGCAACTGATGCTGCTGGCGTATACATTCCGCGTTTTTGTTATCACAAACATCTCAGCGTTGCGGCCAATTGCCGTATGTGTCTGGTTGAAGTAGAACGCGCGCCGAAACCGCTGCCGGCTTGTGCAACTCCGGTCATGGATGGCATGAAAGTTTTCACGCGCTCCGAGAAGGCAGTTGCCGCCCAGCACGCGACGATGGAATTTCTGCTGATAAACCACCCGCTTGATTGCCCGATATGCGATCAAGGTGGTGAATGTGAGCTTCAGGATTTGGCCATGGGATACGGCAGTGGCGTGTCTCAGTTCAGCGAGCGGAAAAGGGTTGTGCGGGACAAGGATATCGGACCGCTGGTGCAAACTGACATGACGCGCTGTATCCATTGCACACGATGTGTTCGCTTTGGAGAAGAAGTGGCCGGCTTGCGCGAGCTCGGTGCTACCGGGCGCGGTGAACACATGGAAATCGGCACCTACATTCAAAAGGCCATGAGTTCCGAGCTATCCGGCAACGTGATTGATTTGTGTCCGGTGGGTGCGCTGACTAACAAACCCTACCGTTATTCGGCGCGGGCCTGGGAGTTGCAGCAATACGACGGCATCGCGCCGCACGACGGGCTCGGGTCGGCTTTGCATTTTCACGCTCGCGGCAAAACCATAAAGCGGGTTATCCCTGCTGAGAACGCCGCGATTAACGAAGTTTGGTTGTCTGATCGCGATCGCTATAGCTACGAAGGCTTGAACCACGCGGCTCGTTTGCAGCAACCACGGGTGAAACGCGACGGTCGCTGGGCGGACTGTGACTGGGATACCGCGCTCGGGCTTGTGAGCGATAATCTGCGCAAGGCCGCAGCTGGCGCGCCAGAGCAAATTGCGGCGCTGGCGTCGCCATCCTCAACAACGGAGGAGTTTTATTTGCTCCAACGTTTACTCCGCGAACTGGGGTCGCATAACGTCGATCATCGCCTGCGGCAGCGAGATTTCTGCGATCAGCAGTCTGATCCTCTCTATCCATCCGCACCAGCACTGGCGGATCTTGAAAACGCCGACGCCATATTGTTGGTGGGTGCCTATCCCCGTCACGAACAACCACTGTTGAACTTGCGTTTGCGCAAAGCCGCATTGAGGGGGGCGTCAGTGATGACCCTCGACACCCACCAGCGCCCATTCAATTATGCGACTGGCACGCGCAAACTCATCAAACCGTCTGAGTTCGTCGCGGCAATGGCGACTCTTTTGCGCAACCTTGCCCAAGCCAAGAATGTCGACGTGGCGGCTCCGCTCGACAAGATTGTCGCGTCCAATGCGGTCGACGACGCTGACATAACAACTATCGCCGAACGGTTGCAAAGCGCCGAATCGTCGGTGGTCCTATTCGGTGCTGCTGTGGAACAGCACCCGATGCGCAGCGTACTGGTGCAACTTGGTGACATGGCCGCTCAATTGGGCGGTGCAGCTTGCGGGTTTCTCGCTTCCGGCGCGAATTCTGCAGGTGCGTGCCTTGCCGGCGCAGTTCCTCATCGTGGTCCGGTCGGTCGGGTACTGGAAAATCCCGGCTTGTCGGTCGTACAGATTGCTTCGCAGCCGCGCGATGTCGTGTTGTTGCTGGGCGTCGACCCGGCGTTGGATTGTGCTGCGGGTGCAGAAATGAAACGCGCACTGGCCGTGTCTAAGTGCGTTGTTGCCATCAACGGTTATCACAACCCGACTCTGGAAGAGGTGGCAGACGTGATGCTACCAATGGCGCTATTCGCCGAAAATGAAGGTTCCTACGTTAACTTGAATGGTATCTGGCAGGCGTTTTCCGCCGCTGTGAAACCACAGGGCGAGGCACGCCCAGCGTGGAAAATTCTGCGTGTCATCGGACACCAACTGGAGCTTCCGGGCTTCGACGCAGTCGAATGCGGTGATGTCACGGCTGAAATCAAAGCGCTAACCGGGGTGGTTAAGCCAGCAGTGCGCGGAACGCCAACGCTCGAGTCCAACGCGCTCACTATTGATGCGAGTCAGTTTGAGTTGATTGTCGACATCCCTATGTATGCCGGCGACGAACTGGTCCGACACGCCGAGGCTCTACAACAAATGCCGCAAAGCGGAGACGATCGGCTGCGACTGAACAGCGCATCGCTGGACCGGCTTGGCCTGCAGGCGGGCAGCGTGGTGGAAGTCAAAGTCGGTGACGCTACAGCCCTGATGGAATTGGCTTTGGACGATGGCATCGCTACCGGTGCCTGCGTCGTAGCTGGCGCTCGTAAGACGACCGCGGACATTGCGGTCGAT
This sequence comes from Proteobacteria bacterium UBA981, assembly GCA_002292285.1. Classification (GTDB taxonomy): domain Bacteria; phylum Pseudomonadota; class Gammaproteobacteria; genus UBA981. Next base: position 107,606 of record DBBP01000002.1, on the reverse strand, counting down.
GGCGCTAGCGTCAACATCACGCTGGCACGAGGTACGGCTGCGGCATGAATATCGTCGCTCTCATCGAAGCGCAACTCACCTGGCTACCGGCTCCGGCGGTGGTGACGTTAATCATTGTGCTTAAAATTCTTTGCATCGTTGTCCCCGTCATGGGGTCAGTGGCTTACCTCACTTTGGCTGAGAGAAAGGTCATCGGATTTATCCAGGTTCGCATTGGGCCTAACCGAGTCGGGCCTTTGGGGTTGTTGCAGCCAATCGCCGATGCGCTGAAATTGCTGTGCAAGGAAGTCATCGTTCCGAGTGGCTCAAACCGGTTTTTGTTTCTCGTTGCGCCTGTACTCGCCCTGGGTCCCGCGCTCGCGGCCTGGGCCGTCATTCCGTTCGACGCAGAACTCATTCTGGCGGACATCAGCGCCGGCCTTCTGTACATACTCGCGCTAACCTCGCTCGGGGTATACGGCATCATCGTGGCAGGCTGGGCTTCGAATTCGAAATACGCGTTTCTTGGCGCAATGCGCTCGGCAGCGCAGATTGTGTCGTATGAGATTCCAATGGGATTCGCCCTGGTCGGCGTGCTGGTCGCGGCCGGTAGCCTGAATCTCGGACAAATTGTCGAGGCTCAGCGCGGCGGCTTGGGTTTATTCAGCTGGTTCTGGTTGCCTTTATTTCCTCTGTTCGTGATCTACTTCATATCCGGCGTCGCCGAGACGAACCGCGCGCCGTTCGACGTCAGCGAGGGTGAATCGGAAATTGTTGCGGGATTTCACGTTGAATACGCCGGCATGGCATTCGCGCTGTTCTTTTTGGCCGAATACGCCAACATGATATTGATCTCGGGACTGACGGCTGTACTTTTTCTGGGCGGGTGGTTGTCTCCAATCCCTGGTATTCCGGATGGCATTCACTGGTTCATAGCAAAAACTGCTTTCTTCCTGTTCCTGTTTCTCTGGTTCAGAGCCACCTTCCCGCGCTATCGCTACGACCAGATAATGCGTTTGGGCTGGAAAATATTTCTGCCGATTACGATCGTGTGGATTATCGTCGTTTCGGCCATGGTCGTTTGGAACGTGCCGCCCTGGTTTGCGGCGTAGTTAGGGACCGACTCATGAACACCGTCATCAGCTATTTCAAAAGTCTGACCCTATGGGAGCTCGTCAAAGGCCTCCATCTCACGGGTGGCTATTTGATCAAGCGCAAGATAACCATCCAATATCCAGAAGAAAAAACACCCCAGTCGCCGCGCTTTCGCGGTCTTCATGCACTGCGACGCTATCCGAATGGGGAAGAACGCTGCATCGCGTGCAAGCTATGCGAAGCAGTGTGTCCGGCTTTGGCTATTACGATCGAGTCCGAGCCACGCGAAGACGGCACTCGGCGCACAACCCGCTACGACATCGACCTGACCAAGTGCATCTTCTGCGGATTTTGCGAGGAGAGCTGCCCGGTCGATTCAATCGTGGAAACGCGCCACTTCGAGTACCACGGAGAGCAGCGCGGAGATCTGTTGATGACCAAGCAAAACCTGTTGGCGAACGGGGACCGCTTTGAGGCCCAAATCGCCGCCGATCGAGCCAGCGAATCTCGCTACCGATAAATGCCGCGAATAAACGTTATGGAGGGGGCAGCAAGACGCTAGTGCGTTTTAGGACAGCCGGTCGAACAAGGGCGCCAGCACATTGCATTGGTGTGATCGATTGCTGCCACTAGGTACCGGACCCAAACCAACACATGTTTGAACAAGCGATTTTTTATATTTTTGCCGCGATGCTGATTTTTTCAGCGGCGATGGTGATCACGGTGCGCAATCCGGTCCACGCCGCGTTGTTTCTCGTGCTGTCGTTCTTCACCAGCGCCGGATTATGGCTGCTGTTGGAAGCTGAGTTCCTCGCCATCGCGTTGGTACTGGTCTACGTCGGCGCCGTTATGGTTCTGTTTTTGTTCGTCGTGATGATGCTGGACATCAACATCGCCGAACTACGTGAGGGATTCGCGCGTTATTTCCCAATCGCCGCGTTGGTCGCCATCGTCATGATGTATTCGCTTGGCACGATTGTAGGACCAGAAAATTTCGGCCTTGACCAGGTCGCAGCAGCGCAGGGTCATGCCGCTGATTACAACAATACGCATGAGCTCGGCATGGCGTTATTTACCCGCTATATCTGGCCGTTTGAAATCGCAGCCGTGATCTTGCTAGTTGCGATCATTGCTGCGATCGCGCTCACCTTGCGGGCGACCCGGCAGACCAAAGCACCGAATGTCGACCACCAGATCGCGGTGCGCCGCGAAGATCGGGTACGACTGATTAAAGTCGATTCCGAACCGCTGGATTGACGGGAGGACTACCGCGCATGCTTGCTCTTTCGAATTTTCTGACGGTCGGTGCGATTCTGTTTTGCCTGAGCGTCGCTGGCATCATCATTAATCGTAAGAACGTCATCATTCTTTTGATGTGTATCGAGTTGATGCTACTCGCGGTCAACATGAACTTCGTCGCGTTCTCACACTTCAACGGCAGCGTTGATGGTCAGATATTCGTGTTTTTCATCCTGACCGTAGCAGCCGCAGAGGCCGCTATAGGCCTCGCGATCCTCGTCGTGTTGTTCAGGAATCGTAATTCGATCAATGTCGAAGATCTGGATTTGATGAAAGGATGATGAAGATACTCACTGCGCAAAAGCAACCAGGCCGGGGAACACGTTAGGTCCATGGGTACGCTATATCTTGTTATTATTCTGGCGCCACTAGTCGCGGCAATTGCCGCCGGGCTGTTTGGTAAGCTCATTGGGCGTTCAGGCGCCCATTGGATCACCAGCGGCGCAGTGGCGTTGTCATTTTTTCTCTCGCTTGTACCGTTCTGGAATATCGTCATTGGCACCGACGAACCGTATAACGAGAACCTCTATACGTGGTTGTCCAGCGGCGGCCTCAATTTTCACATCGGTTTTCTGGTCGACGAACTGAGTGCGACGATGATGGTTGTCGTCACGTTTGTGTCGTGGATGGTGCATATCTACACCGTCGGCTATATGCACGATGACCCTGGCTATCAACGTTTTTTCTCGTACATTTCATTGTTCACTTTCGCAATGCTGATGCTCGTGATGTCGAACAACTTCCTGCAGCTATTTTTCGGCTGGGAGGCGGTCGGCGTGGTTTCCTATCTGCTGATCGGATTTTGGTACACCCGCCCGACTGCGATATACGCCAATCTCAAAGCCTTCCTGGTCAATCGTGTCGGAGATTTTGGCTTTTTGCTCGGTATTGCTGCAGTTGTGATGTATTTCGACAGTCTGGATTACCTCGAAGTGTTTGCCGTTGCCGCCAACTTTGAACACACGATGGTTTCAGTCATTCCCGGTGCCGACTGGTCGTTGATGACGATGGTGTGTTTGCTGCTATTCGTCGGCGCGATGGGTAAATCGGCGCAAGTACCTTTACACGTCTGGTTACCTGATTCCATGGAAGGCCCCACGCCAATATCGGCACTGATTCATGCGGCTACCATGGTCACCGCCGGAATATTCATGGTTGCAAGAATGTCGCCGTTGTTCGAACTGTCCGAAACAGCGCTTTCGACGGTTCTTATCATTGGCTCAATCACCGCATTTTTTATGGGTCTCCTTGGCCTGGTTCAAAACGACATTAAGCGCGTGGTCGCTTATTCAACGCTGTCGCAGTTGGGCTACATGACGGTCGCCTTGGGGGCGTCCGCGTATGCCGCGGCAATATTCCATTTGTTCACGCATGCTTTTTTCAAGGCGCTGCTGTTTTTGGCAGCGGGCTCGGTCATCATTGCGCTTCACCACGAGCAAGACATGCGCAAAATGGGCGGCTTGAAGCGCTACATGCCTGTCACCTACTGGACCAGCCTGATCGGTTCGCTCGCTCTGATTGGATTCCCGGGCTTTGCCGGTTTTTTCTCTAAAGACGCGATTATCGAAGCTGTTCACTATTCGCAGATTCCCGGAGCCGGGATTGCTTATGCCGCAGTATTGAGTGGCGTATTTATCACAGCCCTGTATTCCTTCCGGCTTGTGTTCATGGTCTTTCACGGGCCGGAACGTTTCGACGACCACACGCGTGAGCACCTGCACGAATCGCCTAAGGTGGTGACTATTCCGCTCATCGCGCTGGCGGTGCCGTCGGTCATTGCCGGCGCCCTGTTTGTTGGCGATATGTTATTCGGCGAGTATTTCGGCAGCAGCATCGTGGTGCACGCTGAGCATGATGTGCTCGCGCAGCTTGGGCTTGAGTATCACGGCGTCATCGGCATGCTCACACACGGTCTTATGCAGACGCCTTTCTGGCTGGCTACCAGTGGGGTCGGCGTTGCCTGGTTCCTGTACATCAAGCGACCAGACATTCCCGCGACGATCGCTTCGTCACTGTCCGTGGTACACAAAGTGCTGCTCGATAAATACGGTTTCGACCGCTTTAACGACTGGTTTTTCGCGGGCGGCGCCCGTGGCACCGGCGGTTTACTTTGGCGTATTGGTGACGTGGCGTTGATCGACGGACTTCTCGTTAACGGCTCGGCACGCGCAGTCGGTTGGTGGGCTGGCGTGATACGCCACGTCCAGTCCGGCTACCTGTATCACTACGCGTTCGCAATGATTCTCGGTTTACTAGCTTTGCTCGGCCTGTTCGTTCACAAGGTCTTCGTTTAGGTTCATACGCGTCGCTATCAAGGACTCCACAGTAGATCGATCGCATGCCAGCTGATTTCTCCATTTTAAGCCTGACAATTTGGCTCCCCATCGTGGGTGGTCTGTGGGTCATATTCGCCGGCCGGCGTGTTCATGACAGCGCTGTTCGCAAAGACGCACTGTTGTTCTCCGTTTTGACGCTGCTGCTCTCGGCCTTGTTGTGGCATCGCTTCGACAATAGCGCGGTCGAACTGCAGTTCGTTGAGCGACTGCCATGGATTGAAGCGTTCGGTATTGAATACTTCATCGGAATTGACGGCATTGCATTGCCATTGATTTTGCTCACTACCTTTACCACGGTTCTGGTGGTGCTCGCAGGGTGGGTGGTGATCAAAGATCGCCTCAGCCTGTACATGGGCTCGTTTTTGATTTTGGAAGGTTTGATGATCGGCGTTTTCTCCGCGCTCGATGCCATTCTGTTCTATATTTTTTGGGAAGCGATGTTGATACCGATGTTTCTGATCATCGGTATCTGGGGCGGACCGCGACGCGTTTACGCTACCATCAAGTTTTTCCTTTATACCCTGATGGGTTCGTTGTTCATGCTTGTTGCGCTGCTCTACATCCATAACAAGGGTGGCAGTTTTGCTATTTTCGCGATGCACGAAACTGCATTGACCTTAATCGAGCAGCAATGGATCTTCGTCGCGTTTCTGCTGGCCTTCGCGGTCAAGATCCCGATGTGGCCGGTTCATACTTGGCTACCCGACGCGCATGTTGAGGCGCCTACCGGGGGATCAGTGGTTTTGGCGGCCATCATGCTGAAGATGGGTGGTTATGGTTTCGTACGGTTCAGCCTGCCGATTGCACCAGACGCTTCCGCGTCGTTTGATGGACTGATGATCGCGCTATCCCTCATCGCTATCGTTTACATTGGATTTGTCGCGCTGGCACAGAGCGACATGAAAAAACTCATCGCTTATTCCTCTATTTCCCACATGGGCTTCGTGACTCTTGGTTTGTTCGTTGTATTTCAGGTCGCGTCCGCGACCGGAGAGTGGCAGCAAGCGGCCATGGGTATCGAAGGCGGCATGGTGCAGATGATCTCGCACGGTTTCATTTCTGCTGCCATGTTCCTTTGCGTCGGCGTGATGTACGACCGTGTCCATAGCCGTGAAATCGGTGACTACGGTGGTGTGGCAAATACAATGCCGGTTTTCGCTGGATTCATGATGTTGTTCGCGATGGCTAACGCCGGGCTCCCGGGTACGTCCGGATTTGTTGGCGAGTTTCTGGTCATCCTGACCGCTTTTAAAGCCAATGTCTGGTACGCATTTTTGGCCGCTCTCACGCTCATTCTCGGCGCGGCTTATACGCTGTGGATGTACAAGCGAGTTATTTTCGGTGCGGTCTCTAACCCGGCAGTTGCACAATTGACGGACATCAACGGTCGTGAAAAATTGATGCTGTCCGCCTTGGCAGTGATGGTAATGCTGTTCGGAATTTGGCCAGCGCCCCTGTTCGACATGATGCACGTCAGCGTTGAGCAGCTCGTCAATCACATATCGCAATCGAAGTTGCGCTGAAGGCTGCATTGATGACCGAACTTCAAGCCGTATTGCCAGAAGCGATCCTGACAGGACTGGCGTGTCTGACCCTGATGGTGGATGTGTTTCGCCGTCCAGGCGCGGTTGCCCTGACTTTCTGGAGCGCAGTGCTATCCGTACTGGTGGTCCTCATCGCTGTCGCGACGCTTTTCCCCCCCGGGATGACCACGTATTTTCACGGTACTTTCGTCCTCGACCCGATGGCTGCGGTGCTAAAAACATTTCTCTTGGTGGTCGTGCTGTTTTCGTTTTTCTACGCGCGCGACTACCTCCAGCGTCACGGCGAAGATCAGAGTGTGTTTTTTATTCTGGCGCTGTTTGCGACCCTCGGCATGATGGTGCTGATATCCGCGCACAGTTTGTTGACGATTTATCTGGGGCTTGAGCTATTGTCTCTGTCCCTCTATGCCATGGTGGCGATGGACCGGGATTCCAAAGCCGCCTCAGAAGCCGCCATGAAGTACTTTGTACTCGGCGCGCTAGCTTCCGGCATGCTGCTTTATGGCATGTCTATGTTGTACGGCGTATCCGGGACGCTCGATCTAAGCGAACTCGCGCAGCGTACCAGCGGCGCTGAGGCTAATCTCCTGTTCACTTTCGGTCTGGTTTTTGTCCTGATTGGAATCGCGTTTAAGCTCGGTGTCGCACCGTTTCACATGTGGGTCCCCGACGTGTACGAAGGAGCGCCAACGCCCGTCACATTGTTTCTCGGTTCTGCGCCTAAGCTGGCCGCATTCGCGATGGCGATTCGCGTACTCGCTGACGGTCTCGGCGGGCTCCACGAAAGCTGGCAGGATATGCTGATTTTACTGGCCGTATTGTCGATGGCCATTGGCAATATCGTTGCTATTGCGCAGACCAACATTAAGCGCATGCTCGCTTATTCAACAATTTCGCATATGGGCTTTTTACTGCTCGGTATCATCGCTGCGAACGCGATCGGTTATGCCGCTTCGATGTTTTATGTCATCGTCTACGCGATTACGAGTATGGGTGCGTTTGCGGCCATCATCCTGTTATCCAGTGCGGGACATGAGTCTGACCAACTGAGCGACTTCACCGGATTGGCGAAACGCAGTCCATGGATGGCTTTCATCATGCTGGTGCTCATGTTTTCGTTGGCGGGCGTGCCGCCATTTGCGGGATTTTGGGCCAAGTGGTTCGTTTTGAAAGAGCTGGTTGGCGCCGGCGAAGCATGGCTCGCTGCAGTCGCAGTATTTTTCTCGCTAATTGGCGCGTACTACTACCTGCGGGTCATCAAACTGATGTATTTCGACGAGCCCACGGGAGCCTTACCGGCACTCACCGGATCTGAAGACGCTCGTCTGGTTTTCAGTGTGAATGGACTCGCGGTCCTGGTGTTAGGTTTTTTGCCCGGCACCCTGATGTCGGTATGTCTGGGCGCGATGTTAGTGGGTACCGGCTAGCGGACGGTGAGAAGCTACTGCGGCGGCTGTCTACGGTGTCGCCTGCTCGCTAAGTTAATTCCTCGCGTGCCGATTTGATACCTCTCGTCGTTCGCTGCGAACCGGACATCCTCGCTACACTTTTCACAGCCCCGCCTGGCGAGCATTGATTATTGCCGCTCGACAGCAAGCGCTAAGTTCTACGCGACGTTCTCGCTCGCTTGGTCACTCACGTTGCGCCATCGATTAGCTTGCCAATCCGCATGCCGACCTGCACATGACTCCCGTGATCCAGGTTTTCATCAAGCCTGAGCAAATCGCGGCTGGCGAGGAATATCACGGTCGAGCCCATATTGAAGCGTCCGAACTCGTCGCCCCGGTTTAGTACTGGACCGTCCAGGGGATAGGTCTGGAGCGGTTGCTGACTTGCCTGCAGACGATTGCGAAAGCCGCCTTCACCCGGCAGAGTCAGCTGAATGCTGCCGACGTTCATAGCGCCCACCATGATCAACGCAAAGTATCCGCGCTGATGCTGAAATACCACTGCGACCCGCTCATTTTGGCAGAACAAGCCGGGCAGGCGGCGGGTTGTCACCGCGTTGACTGAAAACAGCGCTCCCGGGATGTAACGCAGTGCACAGGCCTTGCCGGATAGCGGCATGTGCACCCGATGGTAGTTATGCGGGGCGAGGTAAATAGTCTGGTAGCTCCCCTCTGCAAAGTAATCTGCCAAAGCGGAGTCTCCGGCAAACAAATCAACTGTGGCGTAGTCGACGCCTTTGGCCTGCAACAGACTGTCTTGCTCTATTCTGCCGAGTGCGCTCACCACGCCATCGGCTGAGCACGCAATCTCATCGGCGCCCTCAGGTTGTGGACGCGCGCCCGGACCCAGCGCGCGGGTAAAAAAGGCGTTGAAGCTTGGGTAGTCGGTGACCACTGTGTGCTCGGCTTCGCGCAATTCGACCGGGTAGAAACGCATGAACGCACGGATTACAGTATGTGTGAGCGCGCCTGCCTGGATACGGGTCAGGGCACCGACGCAATCCGACAAGAAGCGCTTAGGCAGGATTTTCTGAAGTGTGACAAACAGCGCTTCCAAAGGGTACTCCGCGTTATTCTGAAGTTCGCTTGACCGTGAACGTGACAGTCAGCGGTTCGCCTTGCTCACACAGCAGGGTGAGATTAAATGTAGAGCCCACGGTAAGCACTGTGCGTGGTCCAGCCAGCATGACATGAATGCCCCCCGGCGCCGCTGACAGAGTCGCCCCAGGGCCAACGTCCAGATAGGGCAGATGACGCATCTGAGCCTGGCCACCAACTAAGCGGCTTTCATGCAACATGGCGCTGCGAAACTGCGCGCTGTCGATGCTCGTCAGACGCACGCGTTGCTCGCTGCCGTTTGTCGCCTGGAAGTAGGCAGCCGCCATCGTGGCGCCCGGTGGAGCCGCTCGTACCCAGGCATCGCTTATCTCCAGCCCCTCGCAGGCGTGCGCTTCCGAAGCCAGGAAAAATAGACCCATGCACGCTACCGGGAAGTCTGCGTTCATGATTGATCTGCGATAAACCGGCTGATCGCCTGAAATCGACCTACAACTGCAGCACTGCTGTGCGGCGGCGTCATGACACTCACCAGCCGGCCGCTCGGTGATACGAAAAAGATCCCCGCTGAATGGTCCATGGTGTATTCGGTGCCAGCTTGCTCGACTTTCATAAACAACACCCCCAGCGCGCGCGCAAGCAGCTTGAGTTCCTCCTGTCCTCCAGTGACGCCAAGAAATTCGGGACTAAAGTAGCTTACGTAGTCCTTGAGAAGGTTGGGGTTGTCACGCTCTGGGTCAACTGAGACGAAAACAACCTGCCCGTGTTGTGCGTAATCAGGATTGCTGCGCAATTGCCGGTCAGCGTCCGCCAGCGTTTGTAACGTCGTCGGGCAGACGTCTGGGCAATGGGTAAAACCGAAGAAAATCATCGACCAACGCCCCCGCAATTGTTCGAGGGTAAACGGCCGCTCCTGATGATCCATCAAATGAAAGCTGGGTAGGGAGGGCGGGTCCGGCCACAGCAGGCCTTCCACCTGTGTGCCATCGGTGCGCGCCGCCTGATGAATTGACATCCAAACCCCACCCCCAAACGCCAGGGTAATCACAGCAATCGCGCTTAGCAGCGGCAGTAAACGAGGAGTGTCAGACATCGCGCGATTATAGCGGTGCACGCCGGCCAGGGTGGTGCGAATTCTCGTGGCAGATTGAGCTGGTAATGGTGATTGTTGGAAAAGCCTTTCGCAATCGACAACATGTCGAAGCCTGCTGGTAATTCTGCATCAGCACGCGCGTACTATTGTCTGGCCATTCCCGGAAATCTGAGTTGTCGATTGTTTAGATGAAGGACACTGCACCCACCAAACTCGGAAAGTACGAGGTCGAAGCCGAGGTCGGCCGCGGCAGCATGGGGGTGGTCTATCGCGCGTTCGATCCCTACATCAACCGCACTGTCGCAGTAAAAGTAGCGCTCGCAGACGCGTTACGGAATAAGGAAACTGGCGACCGGTTTCGCAAGATGTTCTTCAATGAGGCGCATACCGCGGGCATGCTCAGGCACCCGAATATCCTCGATATATTCGATGCCGGGGTTGATGGCGACTATTGCTATATCGTCATGGAACTCGTCGCTAACGGCGGTACGATTCGCCCGTACTGCAAACCGAACAAGTTGCTGCCGCTCAATCAGGCTGCGGAAATCATTTTCAAGTGCGCCAAGGCGCTCGACTATGCTCACCGACAGGGCGTGATTCATCGCGATATCAAGCCGTCCAACATTCTTCTCGACGACGATATGGATGTGAAAATCGCTGATTTCAGCATTGCTCACGCCGCTCGAGAGGATATGAGCGAAACCATGCCGATGGGTTTCGTTGGTTCCCCGCGCTACATGTCGCCGGAACAAGTTCACGAAGACATGATCACCAATCAGACTGATTTGTTTTCACTTGGAATCGTTGCCTACGAACTTATCACCGGGCATCACCCCTTCGGAGGCGAGACGTTTTCGAGTCTGGTGCACAAAATTGTCAATGAAGATCCGACCCCGATGAGCGAGTTTCGTAGTGACGCGCCCGAGATTCTCGAGCACATCATCCGTCGCGCGCTCGAGAAACCTCCTGAACGTCGCTACAGCATGGGGCTCGATATGGCTTCGGACCTCAGCATGGCATTTACCCATCTGGAACGGCCACAAGAAGAAATCGCGATTACGGAAAAGTTCGACCGAGTCAAAGGGCTGGACTTCTTTCGCGGCTTTCCGGACGCCGAGATCTGGGAAATTATTCGCGCGAGCGTTTGGGTCGAAGCGGACGCAGACGATGTTGTGGTCAACGAGGGTGAAGTTGAAGACTCTTTTTTCCTGCTTATTTCCGGAGATGTGACGGTCAGTAAGAAAGGAACATTGATAGGCAAGCTCGGCGACGGTGACTGTTTCGGCGAAATGGGTTATCTCAGTCGTATCAAGCGCACCGCCACAGTTACCGCCGACGGACCGGTGTCGTTGATGAAGGTCAACTCCACGCTCATTGAGCAGGTGACCACTGATTGCCAGCTGCGGTTCTATAAAGTGTTTACGAAAACGCTGATTGAGCGGCTATCAGTCACTACCGAGATGATGGTTCGGCGCTCGGCACCTTAGCGCCGCGTTACGCCCTATTCGGTTCTGCTATTCAGACTCAAATAGCGTTCAAGTAGCGCTGCGGTGGAGGGATCGTGGGGCCGTGTCGGTGGGGCACCAGCAAACTCGTCGAGGATCGAGTTGGCGAGATGCTTACCGAGTTCCACACCCCATTGGTCGAACGCGTTTATATCCCAAACGAGACTTTGTACGAAAGTCTTGTGTTCATACATCGCAATCAGGGCGCCGAGCGTATGGGCGTCCAGGCTGTCGACGCTAATGAAAGAACTTGGCCGATTGCCCGGTGTTTGTCGATGCGGGTCGATGCTTGGAGCATTCTCGAGCGCAGAATTACTGCCGTTCATCAGCCCTTCTGCTTGCGCAATGCAGTTCGCGACGAGCATATCGTGATGTTGCCGAGGCGCACAGGGGTGCTGCAACGCGACGATAAAGTCGATTGGGATCAAGCGCGTGCCTTGATGCAGAAGCTGGAAGAACGCGTGTTGGGCGTTCGTGCCGAGGCCTCCCCAGGTCACGGGCGCGGAATGATGAGTGAGTCCCGCATTTCCGATAGATACAGACTTGCCGTTGCTCTCCATTTCAAGTTGCTGCAGATAATCTGGCAGATACCGCAAGCGGTCGTCATACGGAATCACCGCGTAGGATTCCGCACCGAGAAAATTCGTGTTCCAAATCCCGCACATGGCCATCATGACCGGCAGATTGGCGCGCATGGGCGAGCTTAGGAAATGCTTGTCCATCGCGTGCGCGCCGGCGAGCAAGTCGCGAAATACGTCCATACCGCGGCACAAAGCGATTGGTACGCCTATTGCCGACCACATCGAGTAGCGGCCTCCAACCCAATCCCAGATGGGGAAAATATTCTCGCTCGCGATACCAAACTGCTCTGCCTTATCGACGTTGGCGGTGACCGCGATGAAATGGTGCGCGATAGCTGCCGGCTCCGCGCGCCATTGCGCCAGCCAGGTTTTTGCCGAACGCGCGTTCAAGCGGGTTTCAACAGTAGCAAACGATTTAGAAGCGACAACGAACAAAGTTGTCGCCGGATTCAGTCGGTGCACAATGCGTTCAAATTCCCCACCGTCAACATTAGCCAGGAAATGGGCCGTCAGGCCGGCCTGACCCTCATAGCGCAACGCATCGCAGGCGAGTTGCGGACCCAGGTGCGAACCCCCAATGCCGATATTCACCACATCGGTGAACGTTTCTCCGCTATAGCCGCGGCGCTGGCCAGTGAGAATGTGATCGACCAGTAAGGCCATGCGTTGCCGAACGTCGCCGACTTCGCGGGCTTTGGGCGACGGCGACTCGTCGCCAGGTGTGTCCGGATTGCGCAAAGCCGTGTGTAGCGCGGCACGCTGTTCTGTGTGATTGATCAGCGCGCCGCTGAACATGGCGTTGGTCGCAGCCGCGACGCCAGCCGCGTCGGCCATCTCGGCGAGGGCGTCCAGAGTGGGCAGTGCGAGCAAATTCTTTGACAAATCGAGGTGGATCCCTGCCGCGCTAAGTGTCGTGCGTTGCAGCCGGTCAGGTTCAGTTTCGAAAAAACCTGCAATCCGTGCGTCCGCGACATTGCCGGCATGATGCCGTAGTTTCGAAGTGTGTTCGTCCAAATCGGCTTTCATATCTATATATTTCTGTTGTGCGGCAAAAAACCTGATTTTGCACCCTGCGCGGGAAGCTGAATTGTACGCCGGCCCGGTGACTCGATAGTAGTCGGGCAATCTGCGGCGAGGCCTGCAACAGCAAGCGTTACAGCCCGATCAGCCCGGGTCGAAGTGTGTCGCAATCGGCTATTCTGATTGGGTGAATTCAATTACTATGAGACTCTCGATAGTGGGCAGCCGGGTGTCACGCACAATCGCTACCCGCCGGGCCCGATGGAAATCCGCACACAGCGCGACCGGAAGATAAAGAATAATGGCAGCAGAAGCTCCGGAAAGACTGGGCAAGTACCAAGTCCTCCATGAAGTTGGTCGAGGCTCGATGGGTACCGTCTATCTGGGGCACGATCCCTATATCGACCGCCAGGTCGCTATCAAGGTGGCTCACGCCGAGCAGCTTAGCGACGAGGAGGGTGGTGATCGATACAAGAAGATGTTCTTTAACGAGGCCCACACAGCGGGTCGACTGACGCATCCGAACATCATCGGCATATACGACGCAGGTGTCGACGGCGACGCCTGTTACATCGTGATGGAATTGGTTGAGGGTGGCGACACGCTCAAAGACTTCTGCAGGCCGGACAATCTGCTACCTCTCGAGAAAGTCGTGGAAACGATTTTCAAATGCGCCAAAGCGCTCGACTATGCGCATAAGCAAGGCGTTATTCACCGCGACATCAAGCCAACAAATATCCTCTCGACCCGTGATGGTGACGTCAAGATTGGCGATTTCAGCATCGCTCAACTGACCAAAATGGATTCCACAGAGACCATGCCGATGGGCCTGGTGGGGTCGCCACGTTACATGTCTCCCGAACAGGTTACTGAAGATTACATTACCAATCAGACCGATATTTTTTCGCTTGGTATCGTGATGTACGAATTACTAACTGGTAAGCATCCGTTCGTCGCCGAATCGTTTTCGCGCCTCGTACAGCGGATTTTGAATGAGGATCCGCCAAGCGTCACCAGCATTCGCAGTGAGATTCCCGATTCTCTCGTCAAGATTGTCGAGAAGGCGTTGGCTAAAGACCGTGAAGTTCGTTACGAAATGGGCATGGATCTGGCCTCCGATCTGAGCAAAGCGTTCGACACCTTGCTCGACGCGCCGGAAAATGGCAGGACTACGTGGACAACGCCGAGATTATTGTTGAAGGAGAGCTTGACGACTCCTTCTACATTATCGTGCGCGGCGAGGTATCAGTACAAAAAGGTGGCAAGGACCTACGTTCGTTGATGTCAGGCGACTGTTTCGGTGAGATGGGCTATCTGGCCAAAACGAAGCGTACCGCAACCATCGTTGCTAGCGGACCTACCTCCCTTCTCAAAGTTAATTCGACAGTTATCAGTCAGGTTTCGCTTAATTGTCAGGTACGCTTTCTGAAAGTTTTCTTGCGTACTTTGATTCACCGCCTGTCGGTAACGACCGAGAAGATGTCACAGGAAGTGTGACTCTCGCCGGTTGACACCAGTGGGCGGCGGGAAACTGCCCTTAAGTTCAACGAACCGGCATTCGCCCGGGCTTCGTTACTCAAAAATCAGGCGGCGATAGGCCGCGTACCTAACCCATGCGGTAATCGCTCGGTTACCAAGGCCGTCCGATCGCCTCGATCGCCAGAGGAGTTTCCCCGTGTCCGAAGGTTGTACAGAACTGATTGATCAATTGCGTAGTGCGCTCAATATCGAATCTTCCGAAACTGCTTATCAGGAGATGTTTGAGCACTGGTTAACTCTGGAAGAGTGGGTACTCTCGACGCAAGCGGTTCCTCTTATCGTTGGCAGCGCGCCAGAATCCTGGCCGGGATACCTGGCCAGTCACGGTCTTGTGGACGTCAATAGTCAACTATGTGCAATGCTGGCCCGCGAACTGAACTGCACGGAAACTGAATCTGTCGGTGCTATGCGCGTGTATTCGTGGTCGCGGTCACGGCGCGTGAAACTACCTGAGGCACTAGAAAGCCTGATGTCATTCGTGCAGCAGGTGTTACCCGCGGTAGCGGTTGATCACACTCAATCTGCCGAGCGTGTTGGACTGGAAGCACAAGAGCGCGAAGTCATACTCGGCGCGTCACTGGCGCTGGTTACGAAATTTCCGCATCAGTGTCGCGACGAAAATGGCTTCTACGACGCCGCCAAAATCGCGGCATTGGTGATTGAAAAAGGCGCACTGTGGTTCCCGCACTCGCGTCCAGAACTTTCGCCGGCCGCTATCGAAAAATTGCTTGATCAGTATTTGAGTTAGGCAGCCGCGGCGCTCTCTTTAGCTGGCCAGATGGCAGTACGCCTAGTCTGCGAGCGGCGCGCTTGGGGGCAGGTAACTTGGCATGATGCCTGAGCGCGAGGCAGACTCAATCGTCATCGTGCTTTGCCATCACTGCGCCGATATGGACACCATTGCGTGCAGCGGCGAGTTCAACCTGATGGCGCCGCTCACCGAGCGAACGTCGTCTTGCGCTACTTAGATCGCCCGCGCATGCCGGGCACGCAACGCCCGGTTCGTATTTGGGCGACTGGCGATCCGCCGGCGAGAGGGGGCGCCGACAACCATGGCACTGCTCATAATTTGCCCGAGTCAGATCATGATCTACTGCTACGCGGGCATCGAAAACAAAGCAATCGCCACGCCACAGGGAGTCGTCTTTTTCGACTGTCTCAAGGTATCGTAATATGCCCCCGTCAAGTTGGTAGACAGTTTTGAATCCCCGCTCGAGCAGAAAGGCGGAGGCTTTTTCGCAGCGGATACCGCCAGTGCAGAACATGGCAATCGGCTGCTCCGGGCTAAGCGATGATTGTTGCTCAATAAAGCGTGGGAAATCTCGAAAATTTTTCGTTTCCGGAGTGAGCGCGCCGACGAAACTACCGATCCGCGATTCGTATTCGTTGCGCGTATCGAGCACGGTGACATTTGGGTCACTGATCAACGCATTCCAGCGAGTGGCCTCAACTCGTATTCCTGTGACGCGGTGGGGGTCGATGCCGTCAACGCCGAGGCTAACGATCTCGTTGCGATATTTTATTTTCATGCGTCGGAACGGCAACGCGGTCGCGGGCGCCTCGCGGCTATGCAGCCCGTTGAAAGATGGCTGTAGCCGCAGCCAGGTCAGCAACGAGTCCACTGCGGCCTGACTGCCGGCAACAGTGGCATTAAGCCCCTCGTGGGCTAACAAAATCGTTCCTACCAGCTCTTGCGCACGACAAAATTCATCCAGTTCCTGACCGAGCGCTTGCGTGTCGTGAAGATTGAAAAACTTATAGAACGTTGAGACAACGAATTGTCCGGAAGCGGGGGAAATGACTGTCATAGCCCGATGACCTATTTGATCGCAACGAATCCTTCAAAGCAGACGTACTTGAATACAGTTTCGATATCTTCGAATCCGGCACGCTGCAGCAGACCGATATTGCCCGCATGCGAAAAGGGCTCCAGCACGCCTTTGAGGCTACGGGTTTTGGCGACAATTTCATCGCCGCTATAGCCGCGAGAAAGTTTGTAGTCGTTGTACAAGGTGCCCATCATGTCCTGAAAACGCGCGTCAGGTGCGCGGACTTTCTCGAACATGATCAGTGCACCGCCCCAATGGAGACGTTGGTAAATGCGGTCAAACACGTCTTGCCGGTGGCGCGGCGAGACGAATTGCAACGTGTAGTAGGCGATGATGAGGTCACAGGGTGCAAGCTGGCATTCGGTCAGATCGGCGTGCTCTATTTCGACGTTTTCAAGTTCCGTGCAGCGCGTCCGCGCAATGTTCACCATATCCTGCTCGGAGTCGATGCCGAGCAAGCGTACATTCTTATTGGTGTGGCGCTGGGCGAGGGCATGCAGCAACGTTCCAGTCGCACAACCGAGGTCATAGCCAACAGAGTTCGGCTGTAGAAAAAAATCGGATAGACCGAGCACCAGCTCGTGGCCCGCGGCATAGAACGGCACTGATTTCTCCACGTGCTGGTCGAAACGATTGCTCGCTTCCCCGGAGAAGCGCCAGTTCGCGTTCTCAGCCTTGATCACGTCGCCTACTTTAGCCACGGCCCTGCCTCTTGTCGGTTACGTGTGCGATCATCGCACGCCAGCGTCGCACGCGGTAACCGAATTCATTCACATGAGTTGTCGAATCAGCAAAGTGCCCGAGATGTGCAGCTTTAAACCCCGCGAGTGGCGGGTGTGAGGGCCCTTGAAGACTATTTGTCCCAGCTGCGGCTGGTGTTGGAGTCCGGTTTCAGTGGCAGCCGGCTGGAACCGTGGTGGCAAGCAATGTGGCCGGATATCGTCGCCGCGCTACCCGCACATGGCTCAAGCGCCAAATGGGAACACGCTCTGTCGAGCTTGCCGACACTCCCGCCGACCTCAGTGGATGCGGGGCCGGTCGTGCGTGTGGGCCGCGAACAAGACCTGAGCAGAGAACAACACGAGATATTGCACACCTCGCTGTCAGCGCTGTCGCCGTGGCGCAAGGGGCCGTTTGATTTTTTCGGTGTTGTTGTCGACAGCGAATGGCGCTCGGATTGGAAATGGCAGCGCCTGATAGACCATGTGCGTCCTCTTGAGGGACGCCGCGTTCTCGACGTCGGCTGCGGAAACGGTTATTACGCATGGCGCATGCTCGGCGCCGGCGCGCGCGTTGTTGTTGGGATGGATCCCGGCGTGCTCTGTGTACAGCAGTTCCGCGCTGCGCTCAGCTATCAGCCTCATGCGCCTATCGCTCTGCTGCCGCTTGGTAGCGAGGCGCTCGACCGCGATCTGGCGGTTTTCGACAGTGTGTTTTCAATGGGCGTTCTCTATCATCGTCGCGACCCGCTCGAGCATCTGCGCGAGCTCCGACGCGCGCTGCGCGATGGCGGCGAACTCGTTTTGGAGACACTGGTGATCGATTCCGATGCTTGCGAGGCTCTGGCGCCACCGGGGCGTTACGCACGAATGCGAAATGTTTGGACGGTTCCTTCGCCAACGCTTGTGCAGCAATGGTTGCGCGAGGCGGGTTTTGCCGAGGTTCGCTGCGTAGATGTCACGGTTACCGGTATTGACGAACAACGCGCAACGCCTTGGATGACGTTCAATTCATTGCGCGATTTTCTCGATCCAGAAGATCCGGCATTCACCGTTGAAGGGCATCCTGCGCCCACAAGAGCTTTGTTTATCGCGACCACCGGCTAAGGCAGCAAGTTTATTCGGCTATAGTGCGGCCCAAGTGGGGACGCGCAATGCAACATCGTCAAACTTCCAGGCTGTCGAAAAATGTAGCGAGGATGCCCGGCTGTAAGGAGTGAGCGAGCACGCGACGCGGCAGACGGGTGCCGCAGTAGTTTTTCAATAGCCTGGTAGGGAGGAAGGAGCATGAAAAAACTTATATTAATCACCGGCGCGGGGCGCGGGATTGGAGCTGCTACGGCAACGCTCGCAGCGCGCGCAGGGTATGACGTGGCGATCAATTTTGTGCACGACGAGGCGTCGGCATCGGCGGTGTGCGCGAAAGTTGAGGCACTGGGCGCCCAAGCAGTGCTGATACAGGGCGACGTTTCGACCGCAGAAGGTGTTCAGGAAATATTCGCCGGTGTGGATGCGTCGGGCATTCCGTTGCGTGCAATGGTTAATAACGCAGGTGTGGTTGGGCAGATTATGCCATTCACTGAATACACCGAAGAACGCCTGCGACGGACCTTTGACGTTAACGTGCTGGGCGCATTTCTGTGCGCCCGGGAGGCCATCAAGCGCATGCTTGCGCACGGCGAGAGCGGTGCCATTGTTAACGTATCATCTGCAGCCGCGCGGCTGGGATCGCCACATGAGTTTGTTGACTACGCGGCCAGTAAAGGTGCCATCGATACGCTCACCCTGGGGCTCGCGAAGGAGTTTGGCGAGGCCGGGATCCGGGTCAATGCGGTCCGGCCGGGTATCATTCGTACTGAGATTCACGCCGCGGCCGGAGACGCCGGCCGCATCGATAGATTCGCCAAGATGGTTCCGCTACAACGCGCAGGCGAAGCAGAGGAAGCGGCCCGTACTATTCTATGGTTACTGTCAGACGACGCGTCGTACGTGACGGGTGCGCTGCTGGACGTGGCTGGTGGCCGATAATCGCGCCGCGATCATGACTCGATCCAGAAATGTTGGCTGCCGGCGCAGTCCGTCTGAAGAAGAACGAGCGTCCGTGCTTTGAGCACTTTGGCCGCAGGGCTCAAGACCGCGCCTGAGACAAACCAGTCACTACCCGGGACCCCGGCATCATTTTGTCTGCGCTACGTGCGGGTCTATGCAGGTTGGGTGGTCACGATGCTGGTGTTCGAAGCGGGTCAGGCCGCGTGTTCTATTTTGCTGCCGTTCGCTATTAAACAGATTATGGACAGCGTCACCAGCGCACAGGCACAGGGCATTGATGTGTGGGACCTGGTGCGTGGCCCGCTCTGGCTGTTTGCCGGGCTCAATCTTGGCATCGTGTTGTTTTCACGCGCCAGTGGCACGATTCTGGTGTGGCTGGGTCCCGAGTTGCGGCGCAGGATCCGACGCGAGCTATTCGGTTTTTTACAGCTGCATTCGCAGCGCTATTTCATGAGTAATTTTGCCGGCTCTATCGCGAACCGAATCGCTGAAGTCTCGATGAGCGTTGCACATACTATTTGGACGGTGCTGTTTGATTTTTGGCCGCTGCTCATCGCGTTTTCGGTGTCACTGGTATTGCTTGCTGGCGTTAACGTCAAACTCGCGCTCGTGCTTGGCGTGTGGACGGTGAGCTATGTCGCGGTATCGTATTTGTTGGCGCTGCGTTGTCGCCGCTACGCGAGTGCTTACGCGGCCGCGCGCAGTGTCGTGAGTGGCAAGATCGTTGATTCAGTGTCCAACATAATGAACGCGAAATTGTTCGCCAGGCGCGACCATGAGCGTGCTTATTTGGAGGGCTATTTGAACCTGGAAGTGAAACGCGCACGCGAGACGTTCTGGTTCATGGAGTGGATTCGCTGGTTCCAGTTTTTGGCCGCCATGCTCTTGATGCTGGGGGTGATCGGATATGCGCTGGTGTTGTGGAGCGAATACGGCATGACGACGGGCGAGTTCGCGATGGCAGCAAGCCTCGCATTGTTACTCATTGAACAAGCGCGCGGCCTGAGCAGGCGCTTTCTCGATTTCTTCGAGTATCTCGGCAATATTAACGATGGCGTGACGATGATTGTGCGACCGCATGAAGTCATCGACGGTAGCGATGCCCCTGCACTGGAGGTTAAACGCGGCAAGATTGAATTCCGTGAGGTTGATTTCTCTTACGTTAACGACCGCCCGATTTTTAAGGCACTCAACATGGCTGTGGACGGAGGAGAACGTATCGGATTGGTCGGTTACTCGGGTAGTGGCAAAAGCACCCTGGTGAACCTGGCCTTGCGTTTGTTCGAGCCACAAGGTGGCAGCATTTGCATCGACGGACAGGACGTTAGCCAGGTTACCCAGGAAAGCCTGCGCGCCGCCATCGCGATGATTCCCCAGGACCCGATGTTGTTTCATCGCACCCTGATGGAAAACATTCGCTACGGAAGGCTTGACGCTACGGACCAGGAAGTTGTCGATGCCGCCCGGCACGCGCACGCGCACGAGTTCATCATGGAAACCGAGCAGGGTTACGAGTCCCTGGTCGGCGAGCGGGGGGTGAAATTGTCCGGCGGTCAACGCCAGCGCATCGCGCTCGCACGCGCGATGCTGAAGCAGGCCCCGATTTTGCTGCTGGATGAGGCTACCAGCGCGCTTGATTCGGTCACCGAACGCAATATTCACAACAGCCTCGAATTTCTAATGGCCGGGCGCACCGTTATCGTCATTGCTCATCGGCTCTCAACGTTGGCCCATCTGGACCGCATCGTCGTTTTCCACAATGGCGAAATAGTCGAACAAGGCAGCCATGAAACGCTGCTGGGTCTTGATGGACACTATGCCGGCATGTGGCACATGCAGGCTGGTGGATTTCTTCCTGAAACCGCTATCTCACTGCCCGCGCAAGCGCTGGAAAGCTTCGAATAGTGAGTCCGTCGGGGCGCATCCAGGAGGATCAGAAAGGCGCCTGGATTCTTCACATAGGCCTTAGCTTGGCGGTGCTGATCTTTTCGCCTCGCCCGCCCCGTTCAACGGTCGTCCGCGGCGCTTGCGGCGAACCGAGTCGACTCTGAAAAGAGGGCGTAAGCCTCCTTCTTTGGTCAGTTCATCGCTTCACGGATTGAAATCGACGCTCGTAGTCTGCCACCCAATTCACCACGGTGTGGTGTTGCAAGCGCAGCGCCAACTCGTGGTCATGATAGACAAACTCTTTGATTAGTCCCTGATTCATCGAGCGTTGGATCCGTTCCAGGGTATTACCGTCTTCGAGCACAGCATCGCGCAGCTCCACCATAGAATTCTCCTGCCCGAAACGCATTGCCGCATTGGTCGCCGGGCGTAGAAAGCCACGCATCTGCCAGATAACCTGGTTGGGTCCCAGCGGCCACATCTGATGGGTGAAATACATGCCGCTACCGATCACGATTAACCAGTTCGGGAAGAAAGCCTGCACATCGATGGACCAGTTTTCGGCGCGAGTTTCGTTCAGTCCTTTCGGCAGGGTGGTTTTCTCGTCAACGCTGCCACTGGTGATCGAGGGGCCGGGTGCGTATTGGAATGCCAGTCCCTGCACAGGATTCGGTTGATAAGCCATATTGCCGACCACCGAAATGGTGCGATGGGGCGCTTTAAAACGCACATCGAGCACACGCCCGAAAGGGTTGTCGGGGCCGGCGAGGGTGTCGATGATGGAGCGCTTGTGCAATATCGGGACGTGGTAGGTCTCGCAAAACGAGTCAATCATGCACTTCCAGTTGCAGTTAACGATGCCTTCATACTCGAACGTGTTCGTGCCTAGATGAAACGGATAACCGGCCAGATCGCGCCCTTGCTGGCCGAGAAATTCCTCCAGCGTTTGTTCAGGCGCATTGTCCAGATTGATGAAGATGAAACCTTCCCAAACGTCGACGGCGACGGTTGGCAGGCCCTTGTCTTCGCGCTTCAAATCATAGAAGGCTTCAGCATCCGGCACGCCGGCCAGCGTGCCATCGAGCGCGTAGGCCCAGCCGTGGAAGGGGCACCTGAAGAGCTGACAATTTCCACTTTTCTCGAGCTCAATGTGATTGCCACGATGCTGACAGACGTTGTGAAATCCGCGTACGACGTTGTCTTTGCCTCGAACGATCAGAATCGACATTTCGAAAGTGCCGATTTCTTTGACGAAGAAGTCACCCGGACTTGCGATTTGTTCGACCCGACCGACACATAGCCAGGCGCGCTTGAATATCGCCTCCAGTTCGCGGTCGTAAAACTCGGGCTGATAATAGATGTCGGTGGGGACTGGCCCGGTTCCGACTTCCGGATATCGCAAAGTGAGATCTGCGGGGGCTACCTGGGCAGACATGGCAATTACTCCTGGGCCGCGCAATCGGGTATTTGTTGGGTAAGTGTAAAGCGATGCGGCGGAAACGCGTCTTTCACACGCACTTCTTCGTACCATTCGATGGCCGGGCCGATTTCAGCCAGCGACAGCATTAGTTTCAGCAATCGCTCGTCAGGCTCATCCATGTCTCCTAACTGCCGGGCACTCAGGTACTCCAGTACAGCGGGCGCGACTGCCAGCATCTGATCATAGAATTCCCTGACCTCGCCATAGTCGCTGCCGAAACGTTTGGTGGAGCGGGCGCGCGAGTCACTGAGCACCCAATCGTCGACGAAGTGGTCGAGCGACGCGAATTCAGCAGGTAAACGAGACATGTACTACTCCTTTCGGGACTATTTGCAGGCCAGGTATGCGCGGCTGAGGTGTAGGACGTCGGCCCCGTCGACTAAAGGGCGGAACCTTCAAGCTGGCGATACCGGATAAGTTAGCATTGCCACCCCCGCTGATGCCGCACCGTCGTTAAGGGTTCTCCGGATGCCAGCTCGTCCCCATCAACTCATTGGACGGCAGTGTTTCATCGAGTAGCTTGTGTGCAGTCGAGATGCCTGCCACGGGCAGACTGCTAGCGTCCAGTTTCCCTATTTGTACCAGCACCGAGGCCTGATCCCAATAGATGTGTTCGTGATAAAGCTTCTCGCCACGGAAATTAACCACAGCAATCAGCGGGATCTCAACATATTTCCCGCTCGGTTCTACGCCTGGCAGCATCCACGGAATCTCACAGGTATGGGTAAAGCAAAAAATCATTTCATCGACAAGACGATCGACTCCAACGGTACGTGAGACCGGTATCAGGCGCGTATCAGGCGGATTGGAGTTAACGAAATGATGCGTGTAAAAGTGCTTCAGGTGCGCGTGACCAACGCCACCAGTCAGCGTCGGCACGTGATTGACGTACGGCTCGGCGACCATGGTTGCCATCGTGGCGTCAACATCACGGGAGCCAAATTCATACTCGGTGTGCTTTTCCCACAGCGCCGAGAGGTCGTAGCTCGGGCCCATCTGGGTGCGCAACACAGCCAGAGTGCGGGAGTAGGCCATCATCGTGGCCGGCTTGTTATACGACGGTCGGCTAGGACTCACGAATGAATGACCGCAGCCAGCGTAGGTATGCATCGACAACTGCGAATTTTCTGCAACCGCGTCGGCCAGCGCTGCACGGCTGCTCGCGGGGATCTTGTCATCGCTGTCGCCCACATGAAAGATCATCGGGCAGCTGACTTTCGCGACTTCATCCATATAGCGGTCGATGCCGGTCCCGTAGTAGCTAACGGCACAATCGAGCTGCTGGTCGGCTGCTGCGCGCAGGGCGAGCATGCCGCCCATGCAATAGCCAATCGCACCAAGCTTCCCCGCATGAGCCGGATGAGATCGGAGGCTTTCGACTACCTGTGCGATATCCGTAAGCCCTTGCTCAACATCGAATCGAGCGCGCAACTCAAGCGCCTCATCAACGGCGGCGTATCCCAGAGCGGTGCCGGTTTGAAGACGCCAAAACATATCGGGGACAAAACACACGTAACCTTCCTCGGCGTAACGCGTGGCGGTCTCGCGCATAAAGTCATTGAGGCCGAAAATCTCTGGCAGCAGCACCAGACCAGGCCCGCTGCCGTTCGCGGGTGTTGTTACCCAGGCGCGAAACTTCCCGTGCGTACTATCGATGTCGCAGAACGTGCCGGTCATTAGGGGCTACCTCGGAATTCATTCTTGCTTCGATTCTTAACGGAACGCGTGTGCGCCGCAAGGAGATACGACCGCCCAGGGCTGAAATCCGCGCAACGGTAGCCAGGCAAGCGATACCGGAATTCTGCGGTGTAACCTGCGTGTATGTGAGAACGACAAGGGTAATTGCCGCTGCGCTTGCGCCAGAATATTTGACCTTTAAACGCCGTCATTGCGTCAGTTTTTATGAGTTGGATACAGGACGGTCCTCACATATCAGTTTTGTATGAAAGTCCGACCAATCCTGTCATGATCCGCGCAACGAAAATCGACCCATTGAAACTCGTTATGCGTGTAGCGGCCATCAATACCTGCGGCAATGTTTAGGCGGCCGATGCGAAGCACCCCAAGGGACTGCATTTTCTACCCCACTGCGCGGCCTGTGATTTAGCCGGCATCACGTTGCGCTATGAAGATCCGAAGAACGCCGTGCTGACCAACGCTCATTTGTCGGGCGCTGACCTTGAAGCAGCCAATTTAAATAGCGCTAAGATGCTGCTACGGTCTGCCTCACCAAGAGTAAGGTTGCCGTGTTAGATCGCGACTACCATTAGCCATCCGCACTCGAGCACGGTTCGTACGCGGCCACCCAGTTTGATTTGTTAGTGCCCAATGAAACACTTTTCCGTACTTGATCTCGCGCCCGTTAATGCCGGCGATCAGCCTGCTAATGCCTTCCGTAATTCGCTCGACCTCGCGCGACATGCAGAGTCGTGGGGCTACCAGCGCTACTGGCTGGCCGAGCACCACAACATGCCCGGGATCGCGAGCGCAGCTACTGCGGTAGTGATCGGTCACATCGCGGGTGGGACCGAGAGAATTCGCGTTGGCGCGGGCGGCGTCATGCTACCGAATCATTCGCCGCTGGTGATTGCCGAGCAGTTCGGAACGCTCGAATCCTTGTATCCCGGGCGCATTGATCTTGGCCTCGGGCGCGCACCGGGCAGTGACATGATGACGGCTCGGGCGTTACGACGCGATGCATCAAACCATGCTGAACGTTTCCCTCAGGACGTGCAGGAACTCCAGGTTCTGTTTGGTTCTGTGCAAAGTGGCCAGCATATCCAAGCGGTGCCGGGAGGCGGTCTCAATGTGCCACTGTGGATCCTGGGTTCCAGTTTATTCGGTGCACAACTCGCGGCTGCGCTTGGCCTGCCGTTCGCTTTCGCATCGCATTTCGCTCCAGAGGCGTTGTTGCAGGCGCTCGAAGTGTATCGGGCAAATTTCAAGCCGTCGGATACGCTGGCCGAGCCCTATGTCATGGTTGGTGTCAGTTTTTTTGCAGCTGACGAACTCGAAGAAGCGGAGCGGTTGTTCACGTCACTGCAAATCCAGTTTACAAATCTGTTTCGTGGCGCGCCCGGCAAACTGCAACCGCCGGTTGAAAGTATGGAGGGTTATTGGTCACCTGCCGAGCGAGCGGGCGTAGAGCGTGCGCTGCATTATTCCGTGGTCGGTGATCGAGAAATGGCAGCGCAACAATTGGCCCGCTTTGTCGACCTGACCCAAGCTGATGAGGTGATGCTGGCATCGCAGATATTCGAGCATGGCGCGCGCCTGCGTTCCTACGAAATTGGTGCGGAGATCGGCACGGAGTTGGTTGCACGCGCGTGACACCCGCGCGCGTCGCCAGGCGCTTTGGCGATGACAAAAAAAAAGCCCCTTGCGGAGCCTTTTAGTATGGTGGTCCGCACCGTTCCAGTGCGGACTACCAATGTGCCAGTTAAAGCATTGCAGCGAAGTCGGACACGCTGTATTTCTCCGAGACTGCACCGGTCTCATCAGTAAACTCAATGAGCACGTCGCTGTCACCGCGTTGTGACACATAGCTCACGACGCCTTCTGGTCCAACAACTTCCTCGTGCACATCACCGGTCGGCTGGAAGCAGAAATCACCGGGTCCAAATTCGCACCCGGTGGTGAGATTTTTGACGCTACCTTCCAGAATAAAAATCGAAGCGTCAGCGTTGTGT
Organism: Proteobacteria bacterium UBA981; assembly: GCA_002292285.1. Classification (GTDB taxonomy): domain Bacteria; phylum Pseudomonadota; class Gammaproteobacteria; genus UBA981. Next base: position 81,458 of record DBBP01000002.1, on the reverse strand, counting down.
CTATGGACACCCGGGTTGTGGCCAGGGCCAGTGCGCGCGAGATACTGGACCGAGTGATGCTCTAAATCAACGGCGAGCACTTTGATTTGAATACCGGGCCCACAATCCGTCCACGGTGTTGTTGACGCAGCGCCCGCGAGCACTTTGATATTTGGGTTGATTTGTTCGATTGCGGCAGCCATCAGCGTGACCTCCCTTGCCAGAAAAAAGCCATCGTACCCTTGCTTGGTGAGACGGGCAATACGCCTGCGCCAATAGGTGTCAGCTACAACGCCGGGGCGCGACCCGCGAAGCGCTACGAGCCATGCTGAGAACAGATCACTACAGAGAAAAGTGTCAGCAGTGACGCGATCGGTGCTGCGCAGCTTCGGACGGGGGCTGGACACCGACTAGCGCGGTGCACCAGTCCCGCTCGACCAGTTCGTCAGCTTATCGTTTAGGCCGTAGCACCCTGGCGGGTATACAGCCAGGCCTGTGTTGATTTACATTGGTGCCGTCCGGTTAACACTGGGCCATGAAGTCCGCAGCCCGTCATTAGACAACACTCGGCCTATCGGCGACGCTGCGTGCGCAGAAGACAGAAATGCCAAGGGATTTCCGATGTACAAAGTACTCTTAGTCGCCGCATTCACTGGGCTGCTGGCAGCATTACCCAGCGCATACGCCTACGACCCGGCGCCCGATCCGCGCATGTCCCCGAATTCGCGCTCAAGCGGCGCGAATCGCTCAAACAACACCATCAGCAGCGGTGGCGTCACGATGGGTTCCGGAGAGCGTCGGCGCGGCGGTGAAGAAGAGAGCTTCGGCGGCCGTGGCAAACGCCGGTCAGGCGGGGGCGGTTACGGCGGCGGCGCTCGCGCGGGGAACTAGCTGCCGCGCTGCGATGCCCTTGTCGGGACGCACCGACTTCGCACTGAGAGCACCTTTGACGGGTTCCCCATGTTGGCCGGATGGCGTCGCAGGATGGAAGTCGCCAACAACGGCTTCCCGGGGGCAGCTAAAGACCGCTGGCCTCATCCACGCCAAGTAATATATTCAACGTTTGCACCGCCTGCCCCGAGGCGCCCTTGCCGAGGTTATCGAGCTGGCCAACGATCACCGCCTGGGCCTGCCCGGCATCGTGCAAAACATGCAAGCGCAGCTCGTTGCTGTCATTCAGCGACTCGGGATCGAGTTTGGCGCCAGCTGCGGTCCGTGATGGTTCCTCCACACGGACGAAAGTTTCGCCGGCATAGTGGCTGGATAAAATCTCATACAGCGCCTCGGCGTTCGTTTGTTCGGGGAGGGCCCACAACGGTAGTGGTACGTGTACAAGCATGCCCTTGTAATAGTTACCCACCGCCGGCAGAAATATCGGCGCATGGTCGAGACCGCCCCAACGAGTGATTTCAGGGACATGCTTGTGTCCGAGCGACAGGGCGTAGTCGTATACCGTTGAGGCCATCCGGGATTGTTTTGTGGCGGTCTCGAAATCAGCAATGAGGCTTTTGCCGCCGCCCGAATAGCCCGATACAGCGTGGATGGAAACCGGCCAATCGCGCGGCAGCACACCCGCACTGACCAGCGGATTAAGAATGGCGATCGCAGCAATGGCATAGCAGCCCGGATTGCTGATGCGCGTCGAGGCCAGCATGCGCGCGCGCTGTTTGTGGTCATATTCGGGGAAACCATAGGTCCAACCCTCGGCCGCTCGGTGTGCCGTTGAGGCGTCGATGATTCGCGTTGCAGGGTTTTCGACCAGTGCTACTGCTTCGCGCGCGGCGTCGTCCGGAAGACATAAAATGGCCACGTCAGCACTGTTCAGGGCTTCTCGTCTCGCGCCGGCATCTTTACGTTTTGCGTCGTCGAGTTGGATGAGCTGCAAGTCTGCACGTGTCGCCAGGCGCGCAGCAATCTGCAGGCCCGTAGTACCGACTTCGCCATCAATGAATATTTTTGCCACGTCGGTCATATCTCGAACCCTGCTGCCGGGCGCGCGATCATACGCGCCCGGACGGGTCAGCGGAACATCTAGGCGTTCGCAGCGGCTTTCCAGAAGCCAGCTCGATGAATGCGTTTCAGTGCGGCAATCGTTGGCGTGAATTCATCATGCTTCATATTGGCGCTAGTCAGCCCTTGCTGTGCTGCGCAGAAATCAGTGACCGCGCGCCGTAGACCGCTGTCCGCTTCTTTGGACATCGCGATATAGAAGCGCATCGGGGCAAGTGGCACGAAGTGCAGACCGAACTCGTGCGCGGTGTCCTCATTCGCCAGACCGGCGTCGGCGTGGCCGCTGGCGATCAACGCTGCGACTGCCGTATCGGTATATTCCTCGCGGGCGTAGCCGTTAATGTCGGCATTGTTGATGGTCTCTGCGGCGAGTAAGGCATCGAGCATCAAACGCGTTGCGGAACCTTGTTGGCGATTGACGAAATTTACGTCGCTGGCGAGCAAATTCGTGATCTCGGTGAGCGGTCGATCTTGCCGTGACAACAGACCCATCACGTGCTGCGACAGCAGCCATATCTCGTCGCGGCCGCCGTCCAGATGGCTGATCAATCCTGCCGCGACTGTGCGTCCCGGTTCTGCCAGCGGTAGCTGAAAGCCGGCGATATCGGCGTCGCCACGTCGGAACCGTTGCAGCGCATGTTCGCTTCCGGTGACCTCAAGGCCAGCCTTGTGGCGCTGCCGCAGCTCGTCTCGCAGCAGTTCGATACGCCGTTGGTGGCTGGAAACGATTGTCACCGGGTGACGCCGCGCATCGGTCGCTTCAGCCAGTCCGCCTGATGCGTTTAGTGCAGCTTCGCGCAACGGTGCCGCCAACTTCGTTTCTGTATCGGCCACAATGGCAAGGAGCGTTTCGGCGAACTCAGTAAGATGCGCTCCGCGCCCTTGCCGGGATGACAATAACGCGGCTCCGAATCGCGCCTCCCACTCTCTGAGCACCCCCCATGCATGCCGGTACGAAACACCGGCTGATTTGGCCGCGTAGTTCAGGTGCCCACCATGCCGCACGCCGTGTAACAGCTGGAAGACGAGCGGATCGAGGCGCACAGGTTGTTTGTCGAGTTCGACAGTCCAATGCAATTCCAGATTGACGTTCATGGTTTCTGGTGCAGGTTGGTCCGAGGCGTCGCGCGCGCTGAGCGGGTGCGGGCTAAGTTCAGCTCGGCAGCTGCTGTGGTCGTTGCCGATGCCAGCTGGTAGCTTGCTGATAAACGTGGCCAGCCCTGGTCAACCCGCTTTCGTTCAGGTGCCCGGCTGCAAGTTGAAATCCAAACGGCGCACCATCGCCATTGAAACCACTGGGCAATGACAGGGTCGGCGTGCCCGCGATGTCGAAAGGCGCAGTAAAACGCACCAACTCCGGCCAATCGGTCTCGCGGGAACCGAAAGTTTCGAATTCCGCAAGGGTGAGATTCTGGCGCATGAAGGCCGGCACAATGACGATGTCGACGTCATTGAACATGTGCAGCATGCGGCCGCGGAAATTCTGTCTCACATCGTGTGCATTGGCGTATTCCACGCCGCTTGTCGCGAGGCCGGTATCGAGCAAATCGGCGAGTCCCGGGCCGTAATCGCTTTTTCTTGCCGGATACGTTGCCGCGTGTGCGGCTGCCGCATCGGCGGTGCACAGCGGAAACCAGGCATCAATGGCGGCCGCCGTGTCCGGAAAACCAACCGGCACAATGCTCGCCCCACCGTCTTTAAAAATCGCCAGCGCATCGCGCATGGATTGTGCTATCTCCGCGTCGACTTGCTCGGTTGCATACGCTTCATCGAAACCGATACGTAATCCCGCAAGACCGAGCCCAAGCTCACCGCTGTAGTCCGGTACCGGCACCGATAAAGCTGTCGGGTCCCGCGGATCCTGGCCGGCGATGGCGCCCAGCACGGCCGCGCAATCGGCTGCACTACGCGTTATGGGGCCGACGTGATCGAGCGACCAGGACAGCGGTACAACGCCAGCCCGACTTACCCGTCCCCAGCTCTGTTTGAGGCCGGTAAGGCCATGTGCAAAAGAGGGGAAGCGAATCGAGCCGCCGGTATCCGACCCGAGCGATGCGTAGCACAACCCGGCGGCGGTCGCAGCACCTGAACCGCTTGAGGAGGCGCCGGCCCAATAATTCGGGTTATGCGGATTCAGCGGCGGTCTGACATCTGGATGGTGGTGGGCCACGGCGCCCTCGGTGAGTTGCAACTTGCCGAGCAACACCGCACCGGCCTGGCGTAAGCGTTGGACTACCGTGGCGTCGCTGGTGGCAGGCTCGATGGCACCGCGAACCCGTGGCATGCCGGCAATGGTGCGCACGCCGCTTGCGTCACACAGGTCTTTGACCGCCACCGGGACGCCGTGAAGTGGACCCAGCGCGTCACCTCGTGAGATCGCTTTATCGGCAGCGGCCGCCTCGCCTCGCGCACTATCTGCCATCACCTCGACGTAGCTTCCAAGCGCCGCATCCAGCAGATTGATGCGTTCCAGCATCGCCTCGGTGACTTCGCTTGAGGAGACTTCCCGCGCTGCGATAGCGCGCGCGATGTCTGTTAGGTCCCGGTATACCAGTTCATTGGTCGACATCGCTTGCTTCTCCATTATGTTGACGCGTGCCCGCATTGTCAGGCTAACTCTCGCCAAGTGAAAGCATGCCGCGCTCGGCGCCCATTGATCCCCTCGCGCGTCAGGTCGACAATCGACAAGGCCAGTTCTAATGCAGGGGCTCAAGATGGCTTTTGAACAATACGATCAATTTGATGGTGTCGGGCTGGCGGAGTTGGTGAAGACGGGCGAGGTGAGCGCGCGCGAGGTCATTGATGAAGCGATTCGGCGCGCAGAAAAACTTAATCCTGAGCTTAATTTTCTGGCCCACGAGGCGTTCGATGTGGCGCGCGCTGCGGCAGACAGCCCGCAGTTACCCAACGGTCCGTTGAAAGGCGTGCCGTGGCTGGTCAAGGAGCTGGCGAGCAGTTGGGAGGGGCAGCCGTTTACCAACAGCGTGCCGTATCTGAAAGATCTTATTGCGCCGCTTGATTCAGAAATCCTGCGGCGTCTCAAAGCGGCCGGGATGATTCCGTTTGGCAAATCGACCTCACCCGAACAAGGTTGGTGTCTGGCGACCGAATCGTCATTGCATGGCGTGACCCGCAGTCCCTGGGATAGCGAACGAACACCAGGTGGTTCAAGTGGCGGTTCGGCGGTCGCGGTCGCGACTCGAGTAACGCCACTCGCCGATGCGTCCGACGGCGGCGGATCGATTCGGGTGCCGGCAGCCAATTGTGGATTAGTGGGGCTGAAGCCGGCGCGCGGACGCATAACCTTGCAACCGCTCGGAGTTGATTTCTGGTACGGCGGAGCGATCATTTTCGGACTCTCTCGTAGTGTTCGCGATACTGCGTTACTACTCGACGTACTGCATGGCGGTTTGCCCGGCGAACCGTACCGGCAACCCAACCCGCCGCATTCATACTCTGAAGAGGCGCGTTCTGAGCCCGGCAATCTGCGCATTGCCATGGTCACCGAAACGCCCGACCATGGCACACCTGTCGACCCGCAAATCGTCGCGGCTGTTGAACAAACCGGTCGACTACTCGAAAGTCTGGGACATCACGTTGAACCGCAACCGGTGCCCTACGAATTCTGGCCCTTGTACAAAAACTATACGGCACTCATTGCGGCACAAACCACGGCATTTTTTGACGTTATGGCGGGACTTGTCGGGCGCCCGGCGCAGGCCGGCGATATGGCGAACCTGTATTGGACCATGATCGAAAAGGGCAGGGGCTTTAGTGCTGCTGATCACTCAAACCAGATCGAGGCAACACGCCAAAGTTGTTGCGCGATGTTGGCGCGCATGGCGCCTTTCGATGCCTGGATGATGCCCACCTTGCCCACGCTGCCTCGGGCCCACGGGTACTACGACCTCGGGCTTGATGTCGAGACTTATGACGATTCACTAATGGGTCCCGATTGTTGTTTTACAGCACCGTTCAATGCGTCTGGTTCGCCGGCGATTTCCTTACCACTGGGTTGGGCTACGGAGGGCTGGCCAATCGGCGTTCAGTTCGTGGGCCGCGATGGTGATGAAGCGACCCTTATTCGCTTGGCCGCTCAGCTCGAGGTCGCTCAGCCATGGGCCGACAAACGCCCGGGGATTTGCAGCTGATGATGGGCGTGTAACCGTATGGCGCTCGTAGGCCACTCGGGTGGCTGCCATTGCGGTGCGGTGCGCATTGAGGTCGATAGCGAACCTGACGCAACTGTATACGCGTGCAACTGTTCTATTTGCACCGCGCTTAACTACCTGCACCTGATTGTGACGCGCGAGCATTTTCGCGTACTCGCCGGCACCGACATGTTGACCAGCTACAAATTCAACAGCCGTACCGCCGACCATCTTTTTTGCAAACAATGCGGCGTCAAATGCTTCTATGTACCGCGCTCCCACCCCGATGGTTACAGTGTGAATTTCCGCTGCCTCGATCAGACCGCCTTCGGCAACGTCACAGTGACCCCGTTCGACGGCGCTAACTGGGAAGCCAGTATTGATGAACTACCGCCTGCGTCGTAGCGGTCGGTGCGCGGTGTGCGTGCAATGTGACCATCGCAGCGATGGCTGAATTCAAAATCGTTACCGGCTATGTGCCTGGACTGGTTGGGCGCGTCACCCAGTTGCATGCCATCTACTACGCACGTGAGTGGCGTTTTGGCGCGTATTTCGAGACCCGCGTCGCGCGTGAGATGGCGCAATTTATCGACCGTTATGACGGCCAGTACGATCAGATCTGGAGCGTGCTGGTCGACGGCAACATAGAAGCTTCAATCACCATTGACGCTGCTGATGCGTGCGCGAACGGCGCGCATTTACGGTGGTTTATCGCCTCTGATGGCGTGCGCGGCACGGGTTGTGGCAAACAGCTCATCGAGGCAGCCGTGGATTTCTGTCGGCAGCGGAAGTATTCACTGGTCTATTTGAATACATTCGCAGGTCTCAACCCAGCCCGCCACCTGTACGAAACGGCAGGCTTTCGTCTCGCACAAGTGCGGCCAGGAACGCAGTGGGGCACGCAAGTCGAGGAGCAGCGTTTCGAACTCGAGTTACATCGGTGAAGCGCGCTACTGCTGTGTAAGTTTACGGGCGTCCCTGCGCGCCAGCCGTTCGAAGGTCCACTGTCGCGATGATCAACGGGTCGTTTTTTCTTGACGCGCGGCCATGAACTCGTCGCGTGTGATGAAGCTGGTGTTCGCCTGCCCGCGAAAGTTCAGAAAACGCACGCCTTCCGGCCCACTCCGAAAGCCATAGAGCGTCTGTCCGGCGATGAAAACGGACGCCCCCGGGCCCAGGCGTTTGCGTCCTATGTGCAATTCTCCTGCCACCACATAGATGATTTCATCGGCTTCGTGCGCATGCAGTGAGACTTCTTCGTTCGCTACAAAGCTGGCCTCAAACAACTGTAGTTCGCCATGACTGCCCGGATGAACGATGCGCACGTCGGCATCTCGTTCCGCCCGCGACATCCGCGCAGCAACATCGGGTGCCACGGCTTCGTGGACGGGTTGCCAATCGACACTGTCGGCATCAACGATTCTTACGGTGCCCATAGAGGTACTCTCAGTTATGTCAAGGACGCTAAATTTCGCGCGTCAGCGTATCAGCTTCAAAAACTGCGGCCTCAATTCGTCGTGACGAGACAACGTCGTTAATCATCTGCGCCGCGACCGCGCCGGATTAAACGACGCCGACCAGCTTTGCGTTGTGCTTTCAGAGGCCTTTGGAGGTCGGCGAAACCGCGCGCAGGAGCGAATTCTGTTGTACCAATAGTGTAACTCAGCGTGAGCGCGGTGGAGGTCGCTCAACTGCTCTGGCCGGCAGGTGAGCGCAGCCCGTGGTTGGGTGAGTCAAGCGAGCTTGGCCGAATCGGCAGTTTGTCGATCGCGCTACAATGCCCCGGCCATTTTACTGTTTGTAGTTCGCGTCTGAGCCGCACTAACTGGAGTCCCACCGATGCGCTCTTTGCGCCTGCTGCTGTTGCTCGTTTTAAGTCTTGGAATTGGCGTTGGCCTCAAGTTCTATTGGGATTATCGCGAGCTTCATCCAACCACTGACGATGCGTATGTCCAGGCGCATATTGTCGATATCGCCGCGCGCGTGTCGGGGCCAGTGGTCGCGGTTCACGTGGCTGAAAATGACTACGTTGAAGCGGGAGCGGCGTTGTTTGATATCGACCCTTCTGTATTCCAGGCGACAGTCGATTCTGCGGACGCAAACTACGAGATGGCGGCACAGGATACCGGTGCTGACGACGCCGAGGTCGGGGTTGCACGATCGAACGTCACTGAGCGCGAAGTGACCTTAGCGCGGGCGCGGCGTAATTTGGAGCGTGCAACGGCACTTGGCGAATCGAACCTGATTTCCGAAGCCGAATATGACAATGCGAAAGCGACCTTCGCAGAAGTCACTGCGGCGCTCGAAAGCGCGCGTGCGGATTTGCGCCGGGCGCAAAGCAAGCTGGGCGTAAAAGGTGCTCAGAACGCCCGCCAACGAGCTGCGCAGGCCGCGCTCACTGCGGCACAGCTTGAGCTGTCCTTTACCCGTGTGGTGGCGCCAGTCGCCGGTTGGGTATCGAATATTTCTCTGCGCGAAGGTGCCATGATTATCGCTGAGCGTTCGCAGTTCTCGATCGTCGAAGACAAGCACTGGTGGGTCGAGGCCAACTTCAAAGAAACCGATTTGCACCACATCCGCCCTGGACAAATGGCGGTGATCAAACTCGACATGTATCCGGATCTGGAGCTAACCGGCGCAGTTGAAAGTCTCGGCGCCGGGTCAGGGGCGGTTTTCTCCTTGCTTCCGCCAGAGAACGCCACCGGCAACTGGGTCAAGGTGACTCAACGCTTTCCTATCCGCATCAGCATTGACCCGCGCGTTGACGACCTCGCCAACGAGCGCCCGCTACGTGTCGGGGCCAGCGCCACAGTCGCGGTTAACCTCGACCAGTGAGTGCCGCCTCGGGGGTGCTGGGTGCTGCTGGGCGTCCGGCGTGGACAGTCGTCATTGGCGTCATGCTGACCGCGGTGCTTGAAGTCCTCGATACTTCCGTCGTGAACGTAGCGCTGCCGCACATGATGGGCAGCTTCGGTGCGACACCCGATCAAATCACCTGGCTGATCACGTCCTATCTGATCTCGACGGCGATTGTGATGCCGCTGACTGGCTATCTGGTCACGCGCTTTGGCCGCCGCACGGTTGTGTTCACTGGCGTCATCGGCTTTGTGCTGGCCTCAATTGCGTGCGGCTTGTCATGGAGTCTTGCCTCGATGGTCCTGTTTCGTTTTCTTCAGGGCGGCTTTGGTGCGGTGTTGGTCCCGATATCGCAGTCGATTGTGATTGATGCGTTTCCGCGTGAGAAACGCAATCAAGCGATGGCTATCTGGGGGCTGGCCATCATGGTGGCGCCCGTCATGGGGCCCGTTGTCGGTGGCGCCATTACCGAGCACTGGGATTGGCGCTGGGTATTTTTTATTAACGTACCCATCGGCGTGTTCGCCTTGGTGTTGCTACTCGACGAAGTCGGCGGCGCGGCGCCGCAACCCGAGGTCCGCACCGACTGGACCGGTTTAGCGTTACTTTCACTTGCACTGGGGGCGTTCCAGACCATGCTCGATCAAGGCCATACGCGCGACTGGTTCGATTCCGGGTTTATCTGGATCCTGAGCTGGGTCGCCGGCACGGCATTTGTGCTGTTTATCGTCCGCGCGCTGTCTCGCGAGCATAATATTGTCGACATCCGTTTATTTGCGGACCGCAACTTTCTGGTTGGAAGTTTACTCATGGGTGGCTACAGCCTCGCGATGTACTCAACCATCGTTATGTGGCCGCTGCTCGCACAGGATGTGCTGGGTTACCCGGCAGACACAGCCGGTTGGGTACTCGCACCTCGCGGCGCGGTGAGCGCAGTGATGATGATCGTCATCGGTTCGTGGATCGCGCCGCTGATCGACCACCGCTGGCTGATTGGCGGTGGCATGTTGTTGTCGGTTCTGGCCTGCTCGATGATGGCGCAACTGTCGCTAGCGGTCGACACGTTCGGCTTGATCGCGCCGGGCCTCGTGTTCGGCCTCGCAATGGCGTGCGTCTTTTCACAAGTATCTTCCGCCGCGTTCGAGACCACACCCGCACACAAGGGCGCCGAGGCGGCTGGCCTGTTCAATGTGATGAGGACTATTGGCGGGTCTATTGGTATCGCCATCACAAGTACTTTGCTGGTTCGCCGTGAGCAAGTGCACTGGCATCATTTAGGTACCCATCTGAGTGACACTAATCCGCGTCTGTACGACTGGCTTGATCACACGAATGTCGCGATCGACGACGTGAACGCACCGGTTAAGTTGGCGCAAGAATTATTTCGGCACGTGCAAATGAATGCTTTTAACGACGTCTTCTGGTTTATCGCCGCGGTGTTTGCGTGTTTATCCCCTTTGGCATTGTTTTTGCGTCACACGCACAAGCACTACGTAGCGGCCTAATCGCCTAACAGACAGTTTAAAAACTATTGCGGCGCGATTTCCATGATCGCCTCGATTTCGACTGCGACGCCGAGCGGCATGCTCATCGCGCCGACGGCCGTCCGGGCATGTTGACCGGCGTCGCCGAAAATCTCGATGAACAGTTCCGAAGCACCGTTTACGACAGCGCCAACTTCGACGACCTCCGGCAGGCAATTCACAAAGCCGCCGACGCGCACGATGTGTTGAACCCTATCCAGATCACCACCCAGTGCCAGTTGCGCCTGGGCGAGGACGTTAAGCGCACACAATCGCGCTGCCTGCTGCCCCTCAGCGACCGTGAATTCACGACCGATTTCCCCAACGAACGATAACTCGCCCTCCCACTGCGGAATCATGCCCGAGACATACAGGGTACTGCCGCTTATTTTCGCGCCTTTGATTTTGGCGACTCGGGGCTGCTGTGCGGCGGGCAGGCTGATCCTGAGTTCGCGTAGGCGCTGTTCGATTTTTCCGCTCAATGGCTTTCCCTGATGATGGATCTTAGTGGCCTTAGCCGATTTATACGGGACTAGCGCGCGACGAATCCACCGTCGACTGCAAGGGCGTGCCCGGTCATAAATGACGCACCTTCGGAACAAAGCCAGACCACGGCACTGGCGATTTCCTTTGGATCGGCAAGTCGCCCCATAGGTTCGTGTTTAGCCAGTTTGTCGAGAAATCCTGGCATCTCTTTATCTGCCGTTTCGGTCATGTTCGTTAGTACACCTCCGGGGCAGACAGCGTTCACGCGTATGTTCGATTTGGCGTATTCCAGCGCTGCGCTTTTGGTGAGGCCGACCACACCATGTTTGGCGGCCACATAGGCAGGCGCCCCGCTCATTGCAATCAGTCCTGCGACTGATGCCGTATTGACGATGGCCCCGCCACCCTGGGCGAGCATCTGGCGCAACTCGTATTTCATGCAGTACCACACTCCGGTCAGATTGATGGCCAGCACCTGATCCCAGTTATCGCTCGGATACTCGTGCGTCTTCGCCATCGTGCCGCCTACGCCAGCGTTGTTGAACGCGAGATCGACACGTCCGTAGGTTTTGACCGTATGCGCGACCAATGCTTCGACGGCGGATTCGTTCGCGACATCGCAGGTCTGCGCTGCCGCCTCACCACCGGCGGCGGTGATCATGTCAACCGTCTCCTGGCAACCTTCCAGCGCCAGATCGGCAACCATTACACGTGCGCCTTCGTTGGCAAGCGCAATGGCGCTCGCACGTCCGATGCCCGATGCGCCGCCGGTCACGAGCGCGATTTTGTCCTGACATTGTCCCGTCATGTTTGGTTCCTTTGTGGGGTGATTAGGGGATGTGGAATAGCGTGCCGCAGTCGGATGGAATTAGCTATCGCGCGCGCTCAACCAGCTGCAAGTAAGTGATCGCCGAGAGGCCGCCGGCCCCACAGGTCATGCACATCACGACGATTTGATAACGCACGGCCACAGACGGATCAACACCGGACAGAATCTGCCCAGTCATCATGCCTGGCAAAGTCACCAGCCCGACGGCGAAAAACGCATTGATGACAGGAATCATCCCGGCGCTTAGTGCTTCGCGCCGCGCATCCGCATGATCTGCGCCATGTGCCAGTTCTTTGGCGTAGCGTTCCGCCGTCAGGCTTACCGTGTTCATGGCACTGGAAAAAATCATTCCCGCGATGGGGATGATGATGCGCGGCTCGAACCAGGGCTGCGGCCGCAACACGGCAATAATCACCACGGCGAGCGTAAACAAGCTACCAGCACCAAGTGCCAGCACTGCAAGGCCAAACTGCTTTGAGTCAGGCGCACCCAAGGGACGCAACGCAATCCAACTGGCAGCGAGCAACATCACGGCGAGCACGAGTGCAATGAGCGCGGGTTGTTCGACTGCGAAGATGAACGTGAGCAAGTAACCGATAACGACCAGTTGCAAGATCATGCGCATACTCGCAAAGGCCAGCGTGCGACTGCCCGCAGACCATCGCCACATCACGAGCGCAACGATAAGCAGGGGCGTAAAGGCCAGGATCAGATGGCCGGTGGGGATGATATTGAGGGTCGCGTTCATTTGCGGCGTTGCTGATTCACACACCTGTGGTTTGATTAGCTGCGCTATTATGCGCGCCCACCTGAACTGGCATTCGCGCCATCCAGTGCTGACGCAATGACGCACACAACGCCACCCATTTCTGCGCTGCAGCGACTGATCTCGCTATTTGGCGAATCGTTCCGTAGCGATGGCTATGACTTTACCCATGGGCCTCTTGAGCGCGGCGTTGCGCTGCTGGCAATTCCAATGGTCCTGGAAATGTCGATGGAGGCGGTGTTCGCCATCACCGATATATTCTACGTCGCGCGCTTGGGGAGTGACGCCATCGCTGTAGTGGGCCTGACCGAAGCCGTCATGACTTTGGTGTACGCGGTTGCGATTGGGCTCGGGATGGGCGTGACAGCGCTGGTCGCGCGTCGGGTAGGGGCGGGGCATGACGAGGGTGCTGCTGCTGTGGCCGGTCAGACATTGTGGCTGGGCTTGCTGTGTGCGCTCGTCGTTGCTGCGGTCGGGATTTTCTTCGCGGTCGATATATTGACGTTAATGGGCGCCACCGCTGCAGTTATCGACAGCGGCCAGAATTACACCCGTATCTTGCTCGGCGGCGCATTGACGGTGGTCTATATCTTCCTCTTGAATGCAGTGTTCCGCGGCGCCGGACTCGCTAGCATCGCAATGCGCGCGTTAGTTCTCGCTAATGTGATTAACCTGGTTCTCGACCCGTGTTTAATCTTCGGACTTGGTCCGTTTCCAAATCTCGGCGTAACCGGAGCGGCAATAGCGACGAGTATTGGACGCACCATCGGCGTTGTTTATCTGCTTGTGAAGTTGACGGAGGGTCAGGTTCATCTGCGTCTCAAACTGCGCCATCTGCGCTTCGATCCGGGAGTTATGAGGACGTTGGTTCGCATCTCGCTGGGTGGCATCGGACAGTTTTTGATCGCAACTGCCAGCTGGGTTGCATTAATGCGCCTCGTCGCCGCTTATGGCAACGAAGCCATCGCCGGTTACACCATCGCAGTGCGCATCATCGATTTCACCATCTTGCCCGCGTGGGGTTTAAGTAACGCGGCGGCGACTCTGGTCGGCCAGAACCTTGGCGCGCGCAATGTAGAGCGGGCTCAACAAGCGGTGCGCGTGGTGATGCGCTACACCGTGACTTTTATGCTGGCAGTCGCGGCGATATTCCTACTACTGGGCGAACAATTGGCGGCGGTTTTCTCCGGCGATGCGGAAATCATTTTTCACGCCAGCGAGTGCCTGCGGTTCATCAGCTATGGCTACGGCTTTATGGGCGTTGGATTGGTTTTGACTCAGGCCTTCAATGGCGCCGGCGACACCTGGACCCCAACCTGGATCAATTTCATTTGTTTCTGGCTTTTGCAGCTGCCCGTCGCATGGTGGTTGGCGGCGCATTGTCATTTTGGCCCGCGCGGTGTGTTTGTTGCTGTGTTCTTCGCCGAGACGGCTTTGGCACTGGTCGCGTGGCTGCAGTACCGCCGCGGGCTTTGGTTTCGCATGGAGATTTAAACGACATGCGGCCTTGACGCTGTGAATCCAGGGCGCAGGGCGGCAGCGTCCAGCCATGCATGAATTCAGTGGCCATCGACGCAAAGTGATGGTGCGCACGAGGCATCGAGGGCCGTCGTGCGCTTTCCCGCTCGATTAGGAACGAATTTCGAGTGCTGGCTTACTTGAATTCGCGCTCTTCCCACCACGGGAAAAACTCAGGTAGATCGTGACTGACTTTGTCGGTGAATTGCGGCGCTCGCTTCTCAAGAAACGAGGTCACGCCTTCTTTCGCATCGGCAGCCTGGCCGAGGTGATAGACACCGCGCGAATCTATTTTGTGGGCTTCCATTGGATGGTCTGTACCCAGCATCTTCCACATCATGTGGCGAATCATGGTGATTGATATCGACGAGGTGTTGGCGGCAATCTCAAGGGCAATCTCACGTGCCCGGGGCAGCAATTGATCCGGCGGCACAACCTCGGACACGAGACCACCGGCGAGCGCTTCGTCAGCAGGGAATACATTCCCGGAATAACTCCATTTCAGGGCGTTAGAGATGCCGACCACGCGCGGGAGAAACCAGCTCGAGCATGCTTCCGGGACGATTCCGCGACGCGCGAACACAAAACCGAAGCGCGCCTTGTCCGAGGCAATGCGTACATCCATCGGCAATTGCATCGTGGCGCCAACGCCGACGGCGGGACCGTTTACGGCTGCAATCACTGGCTTCAGACAGTCGTACAAGCGCAAGGTCAGCAGACCGCCGCCGTCGCGGTTAAGGCCGGACGGACGATCATCGCGAGCGTGCGAATCAAATGAATCCTTGCCACCAGACAAATCCGCGCCTGCGCAAAAACCACGCCCGGCACCCGTGACAATGATGGCGCGCACGGCGTCGTCCGCATCGGCGCGATCAAGCGCGTCGAGCATCTCGGTCAGCATCAGGCGAGTGAACGCATTGAGTTTATCGGGACGGTTCATCGTCAAGGTCAGGACACCCTCTTCGATGTCGTAGCTG
Organism: Proteobacteria bacterium UBA981; assembly: GCA_002292285.1. GTDB lineage: Bacteria > Pseudomonadota > Gammaproteobacteria > UBA981. Next base: position 66,363 of record DBBP01000002.1, on the reverse strand, counting down.
ATTTCCTTGTAGGTCATTGCTTCGCTCCAGAGTTGCTGGGCCATTAAACATCTCCGGTGCGGAAAGGCGTGCGCTGCACAATTCATCGAGATGAAACGCGTTGTATCGCGCGCGCTGCCAATCGAGCAGGAATTATTCTCAGGCTGGTAAAGTAACAGTGTGTTGTGAACAGGTCCGCTATGGTGCCGACTTGAGCGCCGCAAGCCAAATGCACGACATCGCTTGCTAAACTTCCCAGTCACCAAGCGTCACTTTCAAGCCCACGGCAGAGGACACCCGCATGAGCTATAGCGAAATTATTTACCAAGTTGAACGGCGCATTGCCACAATTACGCTGAATCGCCCGGACCAGCTAAACGCATGGACGCGCACGATGGAGACTGAAGTTCGCGCCGCAATGACGCAGGCGACTGCCGACGATGACGTGCGAGTCATTGTGCTCACGGGAGCCGGGCGCGGGTTTTGCGCCGGCGCGGACATGAATTTGCTTAACAGTGTGATCGATGGTGACGCGGCACCTCGTGCACCAGAAAATGCACAACCCGGCGGGATAGCGGGAGGTCTCGATATGCCACCCGATTTTCACCTGCGCTACGCTTATTTCCCGACCGTGCCCAAGCCCATCATAGCTGCAATTAATGGTCCTGCCGCAGGACTCGGTTTGATCATGGCGCTGTACTGTGACGTCCGTTTCGCGGCCGACAATGCGGTTTTTACAACCGCGTTCTCACGTCGCGGTTTGATTGCCGAGCACGGCGTTTCGTGGTTGCTCCCCGCGCTTATTGGACACGGCCACGCGCTCGATTTACTGCTCTCCGCACGTAAGGTCCGCGCACCGGAAGCGTTGTCGATGGGGCTGATCAATCAAATGCATCCGCAGGATGAGTTCATGACTGCGGTCTATGCCTACGCAGAAGAAATGGCAACGATGGTGTCTCCGCGCTCGATTGGTGTGATGAAGCGACAGGTTTATCGTGCCACCTTACAGTCGCTCGAAGAGGCAACTATGGTCGCTAACGGAGAAATGCCGGGCAGCTTTGTGTCTGAGGACTTCAAAGAAGGTGTCGCGCATTTTGTAGAACGACGGGCGGCGAATTTTAGCGGCCGCTAAACCGGCATGCCGCAACCGTCCCGGACAATACAGTGCGGCGAACGCAATCGGGCTCGCGCAGTGGACTGTAGGGAGTGGCGCCCTGAGCAGGATTCGAACCTGCGACCTACCGCTTAGGAGGCGGTCGCTCTATCCACTGAGCTACCAAGGCGTCGTGGTGAACGAGCGCCAGTTTAGCAAACTATGCCGACGAAATACCCGCCAGGCCTGTGCTCAATATTGCCCGTCGGCGGCGAAAATCCGCGAGCTTTGGCTTGTGCGTGACACCCGTTTTTTTTCTCGGGCGAGTTTTCATGGTGCCGCCGAAGAGGCGCGGCCCTGAAAGTCGAGCGACTTCCGGGCGGCTGATGGTCGACGTCGACCGGATTTATGCAGAGCTGCTCGCGCTCGCAGTCAGCTTCGCCCACGCGTCGCGTAAGGTGACGGTGCGATTGAAAACTGTCCGTCCGTCCGCGGCGGCCACAGTGTCTCGACAAAAGTAGCCGAGCCGTTCGAATTGAAACATTGCCCCATCACTAGCGGCCAGCATGGGTTCGCCAAATGCACCATCCAGGGTGACCCGAGAATCCGGGTTCAGATGCTTCCGGTAATCTTCCGCGGACCCTGGATCAGGATGGTTGAACAAGCGGTCGAGCAGGTGGACTCGTAGCGGAATGCCGAGATCGGCCGACACCCAGTGGATGATGCCCTTAACTTTGCGCCCATCGGGAGTCTGGCCGCCACCGGTGAGGGGGTCATAACTGCAGCGCAACTCAGAGATTTCCCCAACGCTATCAGTAATCACCTCGTCGCACCGGATCACATAACCATAGCGCAGCCGAACTTCGCGTCCCGGTGCCAAACGATGAAATTTTTTCACAGGTTCGAGCATGAAATCGTCGCGCTCTATGTAGATCTCGCGGGTCAGGGATACTTTGCGGGTGCCAAAAGCGGTGTCTTTGGGATGATTCTGAACTTCAAAGGATTCCGTTTGGTCGACGGGGAAATTGGTCAACACAATTTTCAGTGGTCTGAGCACTGCCATGGCACGCGGCGCCGAGCTATCCAGGGCCTCGCGCACGCAATTCTCGAGCACACCCGTATCAATCACCGTTTGCTTTTTGGTGACGCCAATCCGATCGCAGAAATCTCTTAAAGCCGCCGCTGGATAGCCACGCCGCCGCATCCCTTTAAGCGTTGGCAGGCGCGGGTCGTCCCAACCGTCCACGATATGTTCCTCAACCAATTCCAGTAGCTTTCGCTTACTGGTGATGGTGTAGTTCAGCTCCAACCGCGCGAACTCGATTTGCTGGGGATGGCAGGGTACTGTCAGGGTGTCCAGTACCCAGTCGTAGAGCGGCCGATGATCTTCGAATTCAAGTGTACACAGCGAATGGGTCACCCCCTCCAGTGCATCTGATACGCAGTGCGTGAAGTCGTACATCGGATAGATAGGCCACTCATCGCCGGTACGCTGGTGAGCCGTTTTGCGGATGCGATACAGTGCCGGGTCGCGCATATTGATGTTTGGCGAGGCCATATCGATGCGAGCCCGTAAAATATGCGCGCCCTCATCAAACTCTCCGGCGCGCATGCGCTTGAACAGATCAAGATTTGTGGCCACGTCGCGGTCACGAAACGGGCTATTAACGCCGGCTTCGGTCAGTGAGCCTCGTTGCTCGCGAATCTGCTCGGCACTCTGACTATCCACATACGCATTCCCGCCAACGATCAACTCACACGCAAACTCATACAGCTGCGCAAAATAATCTGAAGCGTGAAAGAGCCGCTGTTCCCAGTCGAAACCGAGCCAGCGCACGTCTTCGGCGATAGCGTGGGCGTATTCGTCGCTTTCCTTATCCGGATTGGTATCGTCAAGGCGCAGGTTGCAGATGCCCTCGAACTCGTTGGCAATACTGAAATTCAGCCATATCGATTTGGCATGGCCAATATGCAGATAGCCGTTTGGTTCAGGCGGAAAACGGGTTGTAATCTGGCGCGCATATTTCTGTGCTGCCACATCGCCTGAGACAATCTGACGAATAAAATTGGCAGCGGGTTCCGTCGATTTCGGGTCCATAGGGTGCGCGCGTCCTGGGTGGGAATTTGGTGCGGCGCAATTATAGGGCTTCGTTTGTCAACATGGGTCAATTGTCGGCGTGGAGGTGCACAAGATCGCCGTTACGAGGCAGAAACCGCCTCCAGGGAGAGAAAATCGCACTGGATAAAGAGGTGGCCGTGGTCGTACTGAGCCCGCTCGAGGGCTGCTGGTAGGTTAGCAATCTGCGTGCCCGTGAGTGGTACAATCAGCCGTGTGCCTGGAGGTCTTCTGGAACAGCATGCTGATACCAGCGTGACGGGGCTGCACTGGTGCGAGAAAAGCAAACGAACCCGTTCGCCCAGAGAAGCGCAATGCCGGTTTGATGTCGGCCGCTAGAGGCATAAACGTAGGTAGTGGGTTTGCATCGATGAGTTCAGATCAGGGACAGTCTGGTGGCGTCGAGCATCGTCGCTTCGCGCGCGTCCCGATCCAGCTCGACGGCCTGATTAGCATTGGTGGGAAAGAACCAGTTCCCTGTACAGTGCGCGATTTCTGTGTTGGTGGCATGTTTGTCACCGCCGACCCGGCTGCCTACGCCTCAGCAGCGTCAAATACCCCTGCAGTTTTGTACTTTGCGCTTATCGTCGGCGGGGAAAAACAGGATTATCAAGTCAATCTGGTCGTCGCCCGCGCCGTCGCTCGCGGCATTGGCGTGTCATTTGCTGACCCTGAACCACAGACGCTCGATCTGCTCAGCCAATTGGCCGCACCTGCGGGCATGCCGACACTGCCCGAGAGCTCGGCCGATGTCGATCGTAGCCAGTAAGACTTTGCTGCCGAATTCGCGGTCGTGCAGGAACCCTTGCAAGCCCTGATTGCCGATTCTGTAAGTAACCTTTGCAAGAAATTTTTGGAACGGGTCGACGACGATCTGTTCTTAAGTGCCCGAGATGCAGGCAATAACGTTGATGAAACCCGCTATCTCGATGGCCAGCGCGAACTGCGTGGGCGCCACGACCTCGTGCTCGAAAAAGTCCCTGAAAAAATCGCTCTTGGGGTTTCCATTCTTGGTAACCCGCGCGCCGAACGCGAGAAAGACGGGGGATCAACAAAGTTATCTAATCTGTCATTGATCGAGAAAGATGAATTCGAGGACTTTCTGGCGGTATCCGAAATCGTCTCAGAGTTGGAGCCCGAGTTCAGTGAGCAATTGTTCGGTTTACGCCGCCGCCTGACGTATCTTGCCAACCGCGACCTCGATCTGTCCGCCGTTCCGATCGGACCCAGCGTTGTCTGCAACGCGATCGCAGAATGTTTGAAAGGCCTGCAGTCCGATCAGCCGTTGGTGTCTAAGGTTTATCGCGTACTTCACCAGAGCATGTCTGCCGACCTGGGTGAAATGTACGAGGCGGTGAACGCGCTATTAATCGAACACGACGTCCTGCCGGTCATCAACGCAGACACTCCCGTATTAAAGCGCCCACCTAAGCCACCCGCCAGTTTCGATGCGCCGGTACCGGAAGCGATTGACGACACTATCGGCACGCCAACGCCTGTCCCCGAAGATGAGTTCGTCGATTTAATGCCGGGCCCAGAAGATTACCAGGGCCGAGTTGCACCACAGGCCAGTCCGCCCACTTCCCCTTCGCAACCTGCCGGGCGCGCTCCGGCTGGACCGGTGCCGGCTCCGATGCAGCCGAACGGTGGCGTACAAGCCGCGCCGCCCGCTTATCCAGGTGACGGCGTGCAAGCTGCACCACCCGCTTATCCAAGTGGCGGCGTGCAAGCTGCGCCACCCGCCTATCCGAGTGGCGGTGTGCAAGCTGCGCCACCCGCCTATCCGAGTGGCGGTGTGCAGGCTGCGCCACCCGCCTATCCGAGTGGCGGCGTACAAGCCGCACCACCGGCCTACCCAGGTGGCGGCGTGCAAGCCGCACCGCCTGCTTATCCGGGGGCGGATGTCGAAGCTGGATCGGCAGGCGGCGTGGAGGCAGCCCCACCGGCGTATCCGGGCGCAGACGTCCAAGGCGCACCGTCAGTCTCCACGGTCGAGGGGGTACAAGCCGCGCCAGCGAATGTTGCGGGGGCGGGAGCCGTCACGGCGGGTTCCGCAGCCCGGCGGTCATACGGTGGCTGGAGCTCGCCGCCAGTACAGTATGCGGCGCCAACAGTGCCGCGAGCGTATTCCGCAGCGCAGGCCCAGTTGGCCTTGCGCCGCGATCTGCTACCCGAGTCTGGCGCTGGCGCTCAGCCTATATCCGATACGCTGCGCCAACGCGGCGCCTATTCAAATACGCAAATCATGGATGGCCTGGCGGAAATTCAGGGCGATTATGTGGATTCGCAAGCGGGTGCGGGTAACGGAGCGCTTGATGTCGAGACCATCAAACAGCGCATCGTCGATGCGCTGATTAACGACGGCGCACCGGAAAAAATGATTTCGGATCAAGCCGTCGACGGGATCGAAGTGGTCGCCAATCTTTTTACGTCGCTACTCCAGGACGCGCTGGTTGCGAAGAATGCCAAATCGCAACTTACCCGATTACAGCCCTCGGTCCATCGCGCGGCTTTGATGGATGCGGATTTTTTTCAATCCGATGATCACCCGGTACGCCAAGTCATCAACAGAATTTCGCGACTACGCGATGGCAGCAGCACAGAACAGATAGAGCGGGCCGGCCAGGTCGAAGCCTTGGTTTCTCGAATCAACAACGACTTCCACGATGACGTTGGCCTGTTCGATGAGGTGGTGACGGAACTCGATGGCATTCTGAGCGACCAGGAAGCCGAGTATGACGACCGCATTGCCGACGTCGTCCAATCGTGCGAACAACAGCAACAAATTCTCGAATCTCGTCGCGGTCAGAGCCTCGAAGGTACCGATGCCCAGAACGTCCGTTCTGATTTGCCGGAAGAATGGAACAAATGGCTGGAACGGTCGCGCAAACTGGAAGTTGGGCAGCGCGTACTGATGAACGCTACTTCGTCACGCGCTGCAGTGATCACTCTGGTTTGGAAAGAGGCCAGCGACAATCTGTTCGTGTTTGTCGACGAACAAGGTAACAAGGCCAGCACACTGACCTTGCAGCAAGTCGCGATGAATTTGCGCCGTAGCGTAATCGTCCTGCTCGATGGGGAAGAGGAGGAGCCCGCTTTGGAACGCGCAATGGCGGGCGTGGTCGAGCGGATTCACTCGCAAGTTGAGGCGCAGGCGACACGCGACGGCTTGACCGGTTTTTTGCTGCGCAAATATTTCGTTGAGGAAATTGAACGAATACTTCCCGATGCGGAATCCGTCGCGGCTCGCAACGCGGCCATTTGCCATCTCTCAATCGAGAATTTGCGTGAGATCAGCGAGGCCAACGGCGCCACTGCGGGCGATGCGCTGCTCGCAGCGTTAGCCGAGCGCCTGAAGGAACTCGTGCGTGGCAAGAACATCGTCTTCGGGCGTCTGGACGACGCTGTATTCGGGATCTACTGGCCGACTGGCGGGATTCAGGGTGCTTACAAGAAAATGCAGGCGATCATCGGGCCACTGCAAGAAGCCATCGGCGGCGCTGCGCATGAGCCGGATAACGCCGCGACCGTTGAATTCGGCGCAACGACAGCTGAGCGTCCGTCTGGTCTCGGGTCCGCGGCGCAAATCGTTGCAGGCATTAGCGGAACCGGCGAATCTTTGCTGGAGGCTGAAGGTCTCCTCAGTGCAGCTCGCGAGGCCTGTGACAGCGCGCGCGAAATGGGTGTCGGTTCGCTGTTTGTTGCGGGCGGTGAAAATGAGCAGCGCCAGCAGCTTGAACAGTTGGTCGCCTACGCCGATTCAGCGCTCGAGCGCGGTTGCCTGTTTCTGACTGGTCAGCACATTGTCAGTCTGGCCGATACCAGCTTGAGTCCAGCCCTTTACGTCGCGGTCGGTGCTGAGGATCGCAATGGCAAGCCGATACCTGCACACGTTTTTGCGCCGGCCCTGACACGGACAGCGAGCGCTGCGGCGATCGATCTATGGGTGTTTAAACAGACCCTGAGCTGGATGGTCGAGCACGACGACGACGTGGAGCAGCACGCGCTGATCGTGATTCCAATCTCCGCAGCTTCAATCAAGAACGAAGAGCTGCCGAGTTTAATCATGGCGGAGTTTATGGAGACCCCGGTACCGCCAGGGCGGATTTGCTTTGCGATGCCCGATCAGGATGTCGTGGAGAATGTTGCTGAGGTCGACGATCTGATCAACACGTTAAAGGAGTTTGGTTGCCACTTCGTGCTCGATGAGTTCGGTAGCGGACATGACAACTACGATTACATCAAGGGTCTGGACGTCGATTTCGTGACCGTAAAAACCTCGTTTATTAGCGACGCAAGTAAAAATCAAAAAAGATTTTGCGATGGCGAAGTCGATTAATGAACTGGTGCATTTCATGGGCAAAAAGACTATTGGAAAGCAGGCGCAAGGACTCGATCTGTCCGCAACCATGAGTGACATTGGCATTGATTTTTTGCATGACGAGAACGCGCAACTTGAACTTCTCCCTGCCAGGCCATCATCGTGAGTGACCAACAGCCGGACAAGATCGGCAAATACGATATCGTGGATGTCCTCGGCAAGGGATCCATGGGGGTGGTCTACAAGGGTCACGATGCCTATGTCGATCGACCCGTCGCGATTAAGGTCGCGACCAATACAGACGCCGAGGATGACGGCGAAAGTATGGCCAAGCAGATGTTCGTCAATGAGGCACGCTCTGCCGGACGCCTTGATCATCCGAATATTCTCAAGGTCTATGAAGCCGGCGAAGAAGACGGCATGCCGTATATGGTGATGGAATTCATCGACGGCGGAGACACCCTGCGTAGTTACTGCAAGCCTGAAACGATGCTACCGATCAAGCTGGTCATTCAGCTGATTCGTCAATCTGCGGACGCACTTGATTACGCGCACGAGATGGGTGTTTTGCATCGTGACATCAAGCCAGCCAACATTATGCTGACGGAAAACAACGTCGCGAAGCTTGGTGATTTTGGTATCGCTCGGCGCATGGGTGTTGATCAGACGCAGATCATTGGCTGGTTCGGGTCGCCGCTCTATATGTCGCCAGAGCAGGCTCAGGACGGCGATCTCACTCCGCAATCGGATTTGTTCTCGTTGGGGTCGGTGTTCTACGAAATGCTAACCGGCACGCCTCCGTTTGCGGCGAAAGGGTTGTCCAGCCTGATTCAGAAAGTGGTTAACGAGGATCCTGTACCGCTGCCGGAAGTGCGCGAAGAAATCACCGAACCGATGTGGCGTGTGGTCAAAAAGATGTTGACCAAGGATTTGGCCGGGCGCTACAAGACGGGTGCTGAGATTGTCGACGACCTCGACAATCTGATAGAGCAGTTAGACCGTTCGCCGACCATGCTCAGTGATGAGCAGAAGGTCGAAAAAATGAAGAACATGACCTTTTTTACGCCGTTTTCGAAAAACGAGTTGAAGGAGGTCGCCAAGGTCTCGATCTGGCGTAACTACTCGAGCGGCGAAACCGTGGTTGCTGAAGGGACCACTGAACGGGCCTTTTATGTTCTCGCTGAGGGTTCGGCGTCTGTCACGATTAACGGCACGCCGATTCGCGAGCTTGAAGCGGGCGAGTGTTTTGGTGAAATGGAATATCTTTCGAATACGGGTCGCACTGCGACAGTCACAGCTATTCGCGAATCGACTGTCGTTAAAATTGAGCGCGATTTCAAGGAATGGGCGTCGTTGCCGAGCCAGGTTCGCCTTAATCGTGCTTTCCAGGAAGTTCTCATCGAACGTTTGCAGGCGACCAGCAAGGCCCTCGCGCGCGCGCTCGCGAGCAAGTAGAGGGTGTTGTGAAGGGGCGAATTGTTTGAAGCGTTAAGAAGTGCGCAATGATTGGGGCCAGTTCAGCGCCAAGGTTCCTCAGGCGGTGGGCCCGAACTTCAGCCACGCGATCATGCCCCACACCAGGGCAACCAGTACCAGAGCCAGAAATACCGCAGCGGAAGCGAGATCCTTCGCACGCCCGGATAATTCGTGGTGCTCCGTACCGATCCGATCGACGACTGCTTCAACAGCCGAATTAAATAGTTCGCAGATAAGCACCAGCATCAGAGTTGCGATCAGTATGGCGTAATCGAGCAGATCGCGACCGACCCAGAAAGCAAACGGCAACAAGACAACGGCAAGCACGGTTTCCTGACGAAATGCCGCTTCGAAACGCCAGCCTGCACGCAATCCCTTCATCGAATAGCCGAATGCCTTGATCAGGCGTTCGAGGCCGCTTGCGGAATTAGCCATGAGAAATCTCCTCTGGTCTGAATGCGCTCACGGTGTCGTGACAGCGGGTAGTGGTTATCAGGCGCATAGGTGCGACGTATGCGTAGGGATGGGTACCAGAGAGGTCGTTGCGCCAGCTGTCGACGGCCGGTGAGATGCCATTGTGTGATGTTCGTTTAATCGCATCGGCTGATTGCTATTGCAGGTTTCGTGCACGCGTCCGGGTGGCGAGCCACACAGCGTGCTGCAGCCCGCGCAGTATAGCGGATAGCGCCGAGCCGATGACTGCACAGATGGCCGTAACCGCAGTCCCAGAGCGTTGCCGCACGCAGGAGATTTTAAATTTCGCGGTCTTGAGATCCTAGTTTAACTGTATATACTTACAACTGTATTTTTATACAGGTTACGTCATGGTCACTGGTCTTACGGCACGACAGGCAGAAATTCTTGAACTCATCCGCATGGCGATCAAACGGACCGGGATGCCCCCCACCCGAGCCGAGATTGCTACAAGCCTGGGTTTTCGTTCTGCCAATGCTGCCGAAGAGCACTTGCGCGCTCTCGCGCGCAAGGGTTTTATTGAGCTTCTGCCGGGAGCTTCGCGCGGTATTCGTGTCCTCGGTGATGCGGTATCGCGCGCGTTTGGCTTACCGATTGTTGGTCGTGTTGCTGCCGGTCAGCCATTACTGGCCGTGGAGCACATTGAAGATCATTACGCGGTCGACCCGACACTGTTCCGCCCGTCTGCCGACTATCTGTTGCGAGTGAGTGGGTTGAGCATGCGCGATGCGGGCATCCTCGATGGTGATTTACTCGCCGTTCACGCCACCCGGGAAGTGAGTAATGGTCAGATCGTGGTGGCTCGTCTCGATGATGAAGTGACCGTCAAGCGTTTTCACCGACGCGGGTCGAAAGTTCGTTTGTTACCGGAAAATCCAGATTTCGAGCCTTTGGAAGTCGATCTCAAACACCAACCGTTGGTCATAGAAGGCCTGAGTGTTGGTGTCTTGCGTATCCAGCAGTCATGACCCTGCAAGAGTTGATGCAGCGTGCCGGAGTTTGGCGCGCCGGTGAATTACCACCGCGGGCAACGCGGCCGAGTGGTTTTCCAGCTCTTGATCAAACCTTACCCGGTGGCGGTTGGCCGCGGACAGGTCTTACCGAGATTTTATCTTCGACATTCGGAATTGGCGCTTTGCGATTAGTTTTGCCAGAACTCGCGCGTCTCAGCCAACAGGGGCACTGGATCATTTTGGTTAATCCGCCGCACATTCCTTATTCCCCAGCCTTGCTTGACGAGGGGGTCGACTTATCCCGTTTGCTCATTGTCGACTTGCCGACAAAAGTGCAGTCCGCCGAGACAGAAATTTTGTGGGCCTATGAGCAGGCTTTGAGATTTGAAGATTGTGCTGCTGCTCTGTTGTGGCTCGATGACGCACCATCGCTACACATGCGTCGCCTGCAGTTAGCTGCAGAAACGGGTGCGACCTGGGGCGTGGTGTTCCGTCCCGTGCGCTTCAGTTCCCAACCATCGCCCGCAGTTCTACGACTCAAGCTTGACGCTTGCCCGGTTCCGAGCGTGCCTGCAGGTGATCTGCTTCCCCACAAGGTAGATGTGACAGTATTGAAAGCACGTGGTGCCAGCAACGGCGCGAGCTGTCGGGTGACGATGTGATTAACGGCATGGTGTCAACCGCCTCGGCGTCGAATTCCGTCACGCAGAATGTGCGTGTCGCCGACAATTTTTTTCATACCACCATCGCCGGTAATACGCATCCACAGTCGCGTAGAGATGACAGCGCGCTGTGGTTACATCTGCATCTGCCTCATTTGCCACTTGAAGTGCTGACACGCGGCCTGAATAGTCATGAAGCTTGTGTTCTTGTTAGCGGTGAAGAGCGGCATCGCAAAGTCCTACTGGCTAACCGTCAGGCTGTGGCTTTGGGTATACGTGCTGGTATGCAAAGCAGTGCCGCACAGGTTCTGGGCCAGGTGCGAGTCCTTGAACGCAACGAACGGGCGGAACAACAAGCTCTCGATAAGCTGGGACTGTGGGCGATGCAAATCACGCCGATGGTTAGTCGGGTTGAGCCCGATGGTTTGCTGCTTGAGATCAAAGGCAGTCTTAAACTTTTTGGCGGGCTCGAAGGATTGTTGGCGCGTTTGCGTCGCGGGTTGAAGCAACTCGGTTATCGTACGAACTATGCGACTGCTCCGACGCCGCTCGGAGCAACTTTACTAGCTCGTGCAAATTCGCAACGGCTGATTTGCGATCAGCATCAACTACAACTCGCCCTTGGGGCGTTACCGATTGAGGTACTACAGCTCGAAGCTAAACAACATGCGGCGCTCGTAGCGTTTGGGGCTAAGCGTTTGAGTGATTGTCGACGTTTACCTCGTGATGGGTTGGCACGGCGTTTGTCGCCAGCCTTTGTCGACATGCTCGATCGACTTTTCGGGCAGATCCCGGATCCACGTTGTGCACTTAAGATTCCGCGCAGCTTCGATGCAGAGCTTGAGTTGCCCTGGGAAGTGGACAACGCCCGTGCGCTCACCACAGCAGGAGAGCGATTGCTGCAGGAATTGTGCGGCTATCTCACGGCTAATGCGGCGCAAACCCGTCACCTGAGATGGCGTTTGCTAGGCCGCGATAATCAGATTGAATACTTCGATATCAAACTCACGAGGGCAGGGCGCGATGAACGCCATATGGGATTGCTGCTACGTGAATCGCTCGCGCGCAAGACTTTGCATGTACCGGTTAAAGGAATCGGTTTGAATGTCAGCGGACTGACTTTCAGCACGACTCCAGCGACTCATGATTTGTTTATGCAAACGAAAAATCAGGGCGGTGAGGACGAGGCTTATGCGGCCTTTGTTGACCGCTTGCGAGCACGTTGTGGCGAGCAGGCTCTAAGGCGTTTAGGTATCCGTTCTGCGCATAACCCGGAACGGGCGTGGTGTTGGCAGCGGCCAGTCGAAGTCTCACAACGCCGTAGGAAGGGGCTGACCCATGTTGAAGAGCGTCGCCGGCAACGACCTCTATGGTTATTGAAACACGCAGTAAAACTAAATGAGGAACAAGGCCAACCGCTATTTGGTGGCCGGCTTGCACTCACGCCAGAGCGAGAACGGATCGTCAATGGCTGGTGGGAAGAGGCGGAAGTCGCGCGCGATTATTTCACCGCGACAACCGAAGGAGGGGCCCGGTTGTGGATTTACCGCGAACTCAGCGGGCCGGGACATTGGTACTTACAGGGTATTTTCGAATGAAGCCCGACATCGCGGCCTTCCGGCACTCCCATTCAAGCCTCTGACGGCCCCAACTAGCCCCCATTGATTCGGATCTGGCTCACCCTTTGACGGGCTAGACCGGTATCAATATCGACCAATGGTTGCATATCTCGCTCGAGACGACGAAAATTCGCCCACGGTTTGCAGCCTAGCGTAAACGGCGCTCATCACTTCAGACCCGCCAACGTCACGTGCCGTGCGATAATTTCGTTTCTAATGCGAAAGTTAAATTAAATATCTCATTAATGTTGCGAACCAGTTATAATCCCCACCGCTGCGTCAAAGGGGGGCAAACCACCTCGTGTGTGTTTGTTGATTCAGTTTATAAAACGAAACACGTTTCATAATGAAAGCCACAGAAATCAATAAGTTGCTTCCACTGCGCAACGCTTCGTTCGACACTTTGACCGAAGCGCTTGAATACGCATCTGGCGGTGAAACGGGATACAACTTTTACGATGGCCGCGGCGAACTGTCGTCGGTCATCAGCTATCGCGAACTGCGCGAACAAGCTCAGACACTGGCTCGCCGCCTACTGAGCCTGGGATGCCGGCGTGGAGCCCGCGTCGCCATGGTAGCCGAAACTGAACCGATGTTTCATCGGTTTTTCTTTGCCTGCCAATACGCCGGCCTTATCCCGGTCGCGCTACCTGCCGGGTTCCAACTCGGCGCTCGTAAAGCCTATGTAGAGCAACTCGAGCGCATGCTCGACAGCTGTGGCGCAGATGTCGCCGTTGCGCCGGAATCGCATATCGGATTTTTACGTCAGGCGGTAGAACGCCTCGATCTAATCAAAGCAGGTGTTCCAGAAGAGTTCGACCTGCTACCAGAGCTCGACTGCGAACTTGAGCCGCTCGGAGCTGACGAGACCGCCTACCTGCAATACACCTCAGGAAGCACCCGCTTTCCGCGTGGAGTGGAAATCTCCCAACACACGGTCATGACTAACCTGAAGGACATTGCTGTCCACGGGCTGAAGATTACCGAGCAGGACCGCATGGTGTCCTGGTTACCGCTGTACCACGACATGGGGCTGGTCGGCTTTGTCCTGCTGCCACTTGGCAGTCAATTGTCTGCCGATTACTTGAGCCCGCGTACCTTCGCCATGCGGCCGCGCCTGTGGCTGAAAGTGATCTCGCAGAATCGCGGCACAATTTCATCGAGTCCCCCATTTGGGTACGCACTGTGCGCCAAGCGCCTGCGGCTCACTGATCAGGACCGCTACGACCTGAGCTCCTGGCGCGTCGCCTGCGTCGGTGCAGAACGCATCCACCCTGAACCGCTGCGCCAGTTCGCCCACGTCCTGAAACCGGCGAAATTTGACGCCAACGCTTTCGTCGCCTGTTATGGCATGGCCGAATGCGCCCTTGCGATCAGCTTCGCCGAGTTGGGTACAGGCATTGGTGCTATCAAGGTCGACAAAGATCAGATCTCGACCGATGGTGTCGTCGTCGAGCGCGAGACCAGTAACGAAGCGGGTACCGACACACTGACATTTGTCGACTGCGGCAAAATCTTGCCGAGCTTCGAACTCAATATACGTGATGACGTCGGCAACAATCTGCCCGACCACCGTTGCGGCAGAATCTGCCTGCGCGGGGCGAGTGTGATGACGGGCTACTTTCAGAATCCGGATGCTACAGCGGAAGTCATGGATGCCGATGGCTGGCTGGATACCGGTGATATTGGCTACCGAGTCGGGGACCATGTGGTTGTTACGGCTCGTCGTAAAGACGTCATCATTGTTAATGGCCGGAACATCTGGCCACACGACCTGGAATACCTTGCTGAAAGCCTACCTGGCGTTCGTTTCGGAAACGTCTCGGCATTTTCGTTTGCCGATGATTCCGGCGTCGACCAGGTTGTGATGGTTGTCGAATCGCGCGAATCGAATCCCGCTAAGGTCCGTACCCTGATTGACGAACTGCGCGCGCTTATCGCGACGAACTTCGGCATCAGCTGTCAAATCGATCTGGTACCGCCCCGAACTCTGCCCCGGACATCGTCCGGTAAGCTGTCGCGTTCCAAGGCGAAACAGGATTTTCTGGCCCGAGCTGAAGGCGTTGGCGGCAATATCGCCAACGCGAATGGCTGAACAGGATCACGCCCCGCAACGAATAGTACTAACCGGCGCCACCGGTTTTATTGGCACCCACCTGCAGCACCAGCTACTTGCGAGCGGGCATGAGGTGGTCGCTGTGGTGCGGCCAGGTTCAAGCCGCAGAGCAAACATCTTCCGCGGTGTGGAACTGCGCGCGATAGCCTTCAACGATGCCACAGCGCTCCGGCAATTGCTCGAGAACGCAGATACCGTCGTGCATTGTGCCGGGGCCGTGCGCGGCCGTAATCTCGAATCATTTCGACCCGCCAACATCGAGGCTCTGGAGAATCTGGTCTCCGCCGCGCTTGCACACAAGATCGCACCGCGCTTTATCCTGATTTCTTCACTTGCGGCCAGTCGTCCGCAGGTATCTGACTACGCCCTCAGCAAACACACTGGAGAACAAGTGTTGCGTAACGCGGAGGGACTGCAATGGGTCATTCTGCGCCCCCCAGCAGTGTACGGGCCGGGTGACACCGAAATGCGTCCCCTGTTTCAGTCGATCCGGCGCGGTCTCGCGCTCGTTATTGGTCCGCAAATGCAACGGCTCAGCATGCTTTATGTCAGTGATTTAGCGACGGCAGTAGCAGCGACCGTGATTCACCATCGCGTATGCGCCGGGCAAGCTTTCGAAATCGATGATGGTCACGTGGATGGTTATACTTGGCCCGAAATCATCGCAGCAGCGCGCTCCGCTATGCCAGTCCTCCGCCTGCCAGTACCACGCCTCGTGCTTTCGATTCTGGCTCGGGTAAATATCTTCTTCGCTGGACTGATCGGCTATCAGCCCATGCTGACCCCCGGCAAGGTGCGCGAACTTTCTCAACCCAGCTGGCTCTGTGATAATCACACGTTCTCCGCGCTAACGAACTGGCAACCGCGCGTCCAACTGAAAGACGGCGTGCGCGCGACCCTGAAGAACGCTGGCCGCACTTGAATACCAACGACAACAAGGCTCCTCAAATGCAACACAGCGAGGTTGTCGAAGCGTTGCTCGAAATGTTGAGCAGTAGCCTCGAAGAATCCCGGCAACTTTCCAGCGAAAGCGCGCTTATCGCCGACGCTGGTTTGGAGTCGATTCAGGTCATCGAATATTTGTGCGAAGTCGAAGATCGATTCGACTTGATCATTGACGAAGTGTCTCTCGCGGACGTGTCCACCGTCGGCGAGTTAGCCGAAGTTGTCCTCAGACTACGAGGTCCCGAGAGGTCATGAGTCTATTCGCTAAATTCGACGCTGCCGAATCCACTAGAAATTTGTTGAACAGCCTGCCGGTAAATCCGACCGCCGTGGTGATTGAACGCGTTGTGTCTGCGAGCGAAGCAATCGTCGGGGGCCGCCCTACGATAATGGCAGGAACGAATAACTATCTTGGACTGACGTTCGACCCCGACGCTATTCGTGCGGGTCAGGCGGCTCTTGCGGATGCCGGAACGGGAACAACCGGTTCGCGCATGGCCAATGGCACGTACCAGGGCCATTTGGATCTCGAAACTGAATTGGCGGATTTTTTCGAAGTCCCCCACGCGATGGTCTTTTCTACCGGTTACGCGGCGAATCTGGGAACTTTGGCTGCGCTGCTCGGACCGGGTGATGCAGTACTGCTTGATTCTGAGGCGCATGCCAGTCTGTTTGACGGTTGTCGCATGAGTGGTGCGGACATCTATCGCTTTCCACACAACGATGCGCAGGGACTTGCCAAGCGGCTGCGGCGTCTGGGCGAACGCGCGCGTCACGCGCTCATTGTCGTGGAAGGGCTTTACAGCATTCGTGGTGACTGCGCACCGCTCAAGGAATTCGCCGACGTAAAAGCCGAGTATGGTGGTTATTTGTTTATCGACGAGGCGCACTCACTGGGGTTGTATGGTGACGGCGGGCGCGGCCTCGCGGAGGCTGCGGGTGTACTTAGCCAGACAGATTTCATTGTCGGTACGTTTTCTAAAAGTCTCGGATCCATCGGCGGTTTTTGTGTGAGTCGCCATGCTGAGCTCGAGTTGTTCCAGTATGCGAGCCGCCCCTATATCTTTACCGCCTCGCCGTGTCCTTCGGTCATTGCCACGACGCGGGCCGCACTAGCACAGCTTCGTGCGCGTCCGGAATTGCGCATACAGGTCTGGCGTAACGCGGAACGTCTGTATAGCGCGTTATCGGGTTTGCAGTTGAATCTAGGGCCACATGTCAGCCCTGTAATCGGCGTGTCGTTCGATGATCGGGACGTTGCTCTGCTTTGCTGGCAGGGATTGCTCGACCGCGGCGTCTATACCAATTTAATCTTGCCGCCAGCCGCTCCTGAGGGCGGCAGCTTAATTCGTTGCAGCGTGACTGCAGCGCATTCGGATGCACAGATTGACACGATCGTGCAGGCCTTTACCGAGGTGTGTCGCGAGCACGGTGGTAGCAATACCGTCTAGTCGCGTTTAGTGACGCGAACGGTCTTTGCTCCACGACCTCGCTGCGGATTAGCGAAATCCCCCGCGCCGATAAATCCGCCACAACACAGGCCAGGCAAACAGCAACGGGAAACGACATTGCAGTTCGCTCGGTTGCTCGCGGACGCCGCTATGCCGTTCAACTTTCCATAAGATGTATTCCAACGGTTGGTTGAACGTAAACGCCGCCTTGAACAGGCGTGCGACCGACAGACCCTTTCCGACTAGCCGACGTAGGCGCCAACGCCAGACGGGTGATGTGAACCGCGGCGCATCGCAATGCCACCTCCCGCCAGGGCGAACGCTCAGGCCACAACGTGTTGCAAGTTTCTCGGTCATACGCATGAGATGCTCGCTGTAGTTATCCGCGAGCTCGCCGGATTTGCGTGCATCCTCGCTGCGTAGTTCGCAGGCATAAGTGAGAGAGAACGCGCGTTGCCATAGTTCCGTTTGACTGAATTCCCCCGTAAACATCGGCGTCGTCTCGTCGATCATGCGTGTTGCAGCTTGATCGCACGCGTGCGCCACGCGCAACCGGGTCGCCTCATCCCGGACGTAGATAACTTCGATGGGTTGCGCGAAGCGCGCCCAGAAATACGAATGGAAGTCGTGTGTAATCGCTCTTTCTAAGTGGCCCAGAGTGAGGGTCGCGAACTTTGCGCTACAAACTTGCCCGGATGCGGTGATAACGCGGTTGTACACGTTGGGTGCGAGTGCTCGATTTGCTGTTCGCTCGAGCAGGCTGCCGAAATCGCCGTAGTCCTCCAGCAAAACGTAAAAATCCAGCACCGTGTCGCGTTTGCCGCGCAGCCAGGAACCGTACATAACGATGGCACATACGTTGACCCCATAGTCGGCCCGAAACGCCTCGGCGAAAATACCCGGCCACAGCTCGGGGTCGCCAGGCTGAGCGGGTTCAGGCATAGGCACCACGAGTTGCAGAGAAGGTCCTAAAAGCACGGGGATATTGAATGGCAGCCGTTTCCGGATCTTTCAACCACGATTCGAGCGGACCGCTATGTGCCCGAATTGCCGCCGCGTAAATCAAACGCGCCGCCATCAGCGCGCTGCTGGCAAGCGTCCACAAGGCAACACCAAGTAACCCAATGTCCGGGCGACCCACAATGGTGGTCGTGGTCAGAATGATCAGACAGGGATTTCGGCGCGCAGTGACGAGGCGAAAATAAGCATCGAATGGCCGCCAGGAGAACATCGAGCAATGCCCCAATGCGTGGAAGAGCGCTTCAAGACCACGCCCGGCGACGTAACCGCCCACAATTGCCATAAGTACCGATTCAAGATCGAAGCCAAGCAGATCACTCATCGGCGCCAGACCTAATCCCCAATAAACGTACCAGATGGGGGGATGGATGATGTCCATGCCGTGGTCGAGAACATGTCCGATGCGACTGCTTTGGACCGTCACCCGCGCAAGCTTGCCATCGACCGTGTCCAGCAGGGTCATGACCCAGCCACTCAGCAAACCGAGCAGGTAGAATCCATGCGCGAATAACACAGTGGACGCGATGACTAGTCCCAGTCCGAAGATCGTGACTGCGTTCGGAGAAATATGCTGTTGCGCACACAGGCGAACCAGCACTCGGGCTGGTCGCGGCCACCACCATTTGGTCACAAGATCAGTAATGCCCTTATACGCATTGCCGTACAAGCGGGATTCGAGTTCTAGATGATTGTCCGCACTGATGGGTTCCAGCAGTGGTGGCTCAACTTTGCGCAGGTGCTCGCTGTAACCCTCAAGGTCGGCAGGCCTGAGCACATTGTCACTATCGTCATGTGTCGTTGTGGACTGCATTGCGAGTAGTGCGGAGCGCACCGCGCCGGAATCGCCATAGGTCGCGGCCACTTGCCCGTCTGTTGGACACACCAGGCTGCTGCCAGGGTGTCTGAGTAAAGCTTGAAAGGTCCGTAGTTCGAACAAATATCTTGCGTTTACCAGCAGCACAGTGGCGCCCGAAGCCGCCTGTTCAGGCGCGGTAATTAGCTTATTGATGCCGACTCCGGCGAGCTGTCGGGTGATGCGGTCAACCGAGCTTAGCCCCCATAGAGTTTCGTCAGAGGAGCCAGTGATGAGCGCAACGAGGGCCATGCTATGATGCAACTTGTAGGAAAAACTTTAGCAATTATAGTAAGTTACTACCAATGCGGCAAAGCCCTGCGAGCATCAAGCGATGCGCCTGATTCATCTCACTGACCCGCACCTGTCAGATCCTGCCGTGTCATCAGTGTGGCACCTACGCGGTAAACGTCGACTTGGGTATTTGTCCTGGACCCGCCGACGCCAATTTATCCACAAGCCGGAAATTCTCGAGCGAGTCATGGAAGCGATAGCCCGGGAGGCGCCCGACGTTATCGCCGTGACAGGCGACCTGGTTCAAATCGCCGGTCCCGGCGAAATTGCTCAAGCGAGCGACTGGCTGGGACGACTGCGAGCACTTGGCAGGGTCGTACTGGTGCCCGGAAATCACGATCTGTATCAGGCTGATGCTGAGTCCGCAGTAACCAGGCAATGGGCGGAGTATTTTGGCGTGCCTGCCTTCGCGCCGAACGCGTTCCCCAGCCTTCAGCGCTTTGGCGATGTGAGTGTCATAGGTTTGTCGTCTGCCGAGCCGCAGCCTTTTTGGTCAGCCGGCGGACGTCTGGGCTCGGCACAGTTGGCACGCTTCGAGCAGGTCCTTGCAGCCACAGCGGATACGTTGCGTTGTGTGCTGATACATCATCCACCGCTCGCAAAATCTTGCGCGCGGCGGAAGGCGCTGCGAGACGTCACCAAACTTGAGGAAGTATTAAAACGATTCGGCGTTGAAATTGTTTTGCATGGACATACGCATCGCAACCGCGAAGTGTCGTTCAACAATGTGACCCGCGTCGCGGGTACCGCATCGGCGTCGAATTGCGGACCGGACGGGCGAGCTTCCTACCGCGTTCTGGATTTTGGCGTTGGAGATTCTTCCTCCGAATGGCGAGTCACTGCCAAGCTCAAGGTACTCAGCTCGCAAGGCCACGAGACGAGGATAGAAGCAGACGAAAGTTGGCACTTCCTACGGCCGCAGAATTCATGAGTTAACTTTCAGCGGACGCGCGTCCGCTCCGCTGGTTCGTCAGCGTGCTCCGGCACGCATTCGAATGGCCACCAGGGCGGCGCAAAGGATTAAAGCCGCAGGCGCCAATGCGGTTGCCGCGGGCTGCAGGTCAAGCAGTATCGCAACATGCGAAGTGATCTGCTCGAACAGATAGAAAGCGACACCAACTGCGGCGCCAAACACCGTGCGCGCGCCGGTAGACCGGCTATTCGCGCCACCCAAAACTAAGGGTAAGCCCAACAAGGCCATTGCGAACAATGCGAGAGGCAGACTCACTTGCTGCCAGAACAGCGCCTCGTGTTCACGTGTATCGAGGCCGGAATCCTCGCTCGCGCGGATGTAATGATAAAGGTCGTACGAAGATAATGAGTGGGACGGGGCGATCAGTGTCGACAGTTGTTCAGCTGACAAAAAGCTGTCCCAGCGGACGTTTGGCAGAAAGCGCTGCAAGACCGCATCGGCCTCGAGGACCTGCTCCTCGACGTCGTAAAGCAACCACGTCGACGCGCTGACAACGTCAGCTTTTTCAGCGCGCAGCATCCTGAGCAAGTGACCGTTAGAGTCCAGTTCATAGATTTCAATCCCGCGCGGAATACGCCCGAACTCAACGCTGCCAACACGGATTATGCGATGACCCCGGCGGCTCCAGAATTCGTTTCCGCCGCGCTCGGTTTGATCAAACATGCGCGAGCGAAAATCCTGGGCTTGCCGCTCGGTGAGCGGGATCAGGTACATCTGCATGGCCACCGCGAGTACAGATATCACAGTCACTATGATGGCCAGCACCCGGCTCAGTTGCCAGACAGATACACCGGCAGCACGAATCGCCGTCAGTTCCTGTCGGTTCGCCATTGCGCCCAGCCCGAGTACTGAACCGAGCAGCACGACCACCGGCAGTAAATCCACGATTCGTGCGGGCGTCGTGAGAATGACGGTTGCGATCGCATCGGTGGTCGAGAACGTTCCTTTACCAACGTCATCCAGAGCATCTGCGAGGTTAAGAAAACTGAACAAGATCAGTAGTAGCAGCAGGACAATTCCCGCGGCACCAAAAAAATTGGCGACAATGTAGCGAGCCAGGATCATCTTCAGGTGAGCCTTTTCCGCGCAACCAGTGTCGCGATTGCAAGGGTTACGACAAGCAACGCGGGAACCCACCAAATCGACGAGGCGCTTCCCTGTTCCACCCAGGTTCGTGCGACGCCAAGCAGGTTGTAATAGACCGCATACACCGCCAGAGCGGCCGGAAAATTTGCGAAGCGGCCACGTTGGTAGCGGACTTTCACCAAGGTCAGAGCTGTCAACGTAAGCAGAAATGTCGATAGCGGCGTCGACAACCGCCATTGCAGTTCGGCACGATCGTCGGCGTCCGCTGAGAGGACCAAAGCCGCTGTCGATTCTGCTTTGGTGCGATATTTGTGGTCAATTGCTGACTGCGCATCGAGGGCGAGCGTGAGCGAATCGAAGTGTCCGTAAAAGTCCCTGGCGTTCACATTACTCCGAAAAATACTGGCATCGGTTAGTGTGAGCCGATGACGCAGCGGGGTCGCAAACGGCTCCAGTTTCCCCTGGGGTGCGGATATCACTTCGATATCATCGCTGGTCCGGGTGCGGATAAATACGCCGCGTAGATCGCCGCTATCGCGGTCGATCTCCTCCACGTAGACCATACGTTCGTTGCCGGCGTACAGATAAAAGCGCTGTGCTTTGATGCGGTTGAGTTCGGCTGCAGCGTCTGCGGCATCGCGAAGCGCGAAAATCTCGCCATACGCCCAGGGCCGGACCGTGGTTGACAGCACCGCGACTGCGGCTGCGACAAGTAAACCGAGTACAATCAGTGGCCGTTGCAGACGCGCGTAGCGCATACCTGAGGCTCGCATGCCAATCAATTCGTTATGCAAATTGAGCTGCCCGAAACCGACGATCAATCCGAAATAGAACGCGAGTGGTAACAACACTTCTAGTGCAATTACGGATTTGTAAAGTGTTAAGCGCGCGACTTCACCCGCTACAAATAGTCCGCTGGCGGCGTCGGTCAGATAGCGGGTCAGGCTGTAGGCAAGAAACACTACGGTCAGAACAACGGCCACAGCGACGAAACTCGTAGAGATTTCGCGAATGAGATATCGATCAAGCAGCACGATGGTCTGGAAAGGGTCTATATAAACTGCGATGAATGAGCGCGAGCTCTATGATGGCTACGCACGCCGCGCGGCGCAACAGTGTACGTGGTGTACGTGGTGTGCGTTGGTGGCATTGCTGTCTCCGCCTGAGGTCATGGCCAGCGATTTGCCGGCACTTGAGCCGCAATCGAATACTTTAGTCGTTCGTGCAGAGCGCGCCTCACAGTCAGATGACCGCATGTTGTTTTCCCTGCTGGGTGCGCTTGAGTTGCGAGCGGACAGGTGGGTGATTAACGCTGATAGCGCAATATTAGTCGGGCGTCTATCTGATCCTGACGAAATTATTGTCGACGGTAGTCCGGCGACCATTACCGTACAAATGACCGACGAGAGTGAACCATTTACTGGTACCAGCTCGCATCTAGAGTTCGATCCGCGTAAGGAAATCGTACGACTTGAAGGCGATGCTACGGTCAAGCGCGAACATGAGTCGATTAGCAGTGATTTGATCCGCTATTGGTTGCAGCGGGAGACTTTCGTCGCAGGGTCTAGGGCGCGGGTACGTGTGGTGACGACACCGAAAAACAGTCGCTAGCGCGGCGGGCGCAGCAGCAGCCATGATTGGTATTGCCGGAGCAACGCGGCGGGATAACTAAATTGGATATCGGTTGAGTTCACGTTGCGAACTTATCGATCGGGCAACTTCAAAGCGCAAGATTCGCTTAACGAGCCCCTTGCCAACCGGACACGACCTGACCGGCATTTTCGAGGTCGGCATGATCGTCGATTTCGCACCACGCCAGTCCGTCGATTGGGCAGGTTGATACCAGTCCGTCATCCGCTAATCCATCGATCGCGGATAGGTACCACTGTTTGAGTCCGGTCCCATAACGCATCATGTGTTCGATATGTGCTCGAAAACGCGCACCGCCGTTTTCATCGAAATGCATCATGCCAATCGACTCGGCGTCCACCGTTGTCAGGTCAAGCTGTTTGCTCACGTGGATAAGGCGACCGTTTTCTACGGATACTTTCATGTCATCGTCGTCGTAGGTGGTCTTGCTGTCGGTGGCCAGGGTAATCGGGTATCGCGCACAATTGTCCAGCAGACGTTGCAATGCAGCCGCCTCAAATAGGGTGTCGCCGTTGATGATTAAAAATCGCTCGCGCATCTCGTGCCTGGCAATCCAGCAGGTGCCGAGATTGTCACACTGGGCGTAGAAGGGGTTGTAAAGCGTACGGGTCTCAACATAAGACTGGTGGGCAACGATCCGATCGATATGATCGGCACCAAATCCTGTCACGACGACAACCTCGTCGACCTGACATTGGCTTATTTCCTGGAGTTGCCATTCGAGCACGGCGCGGCCGCCTGCAAGCAACGCGGCTTTGGGTTGCTCGGCCGTCAACGGCAAAAGGCGCCGGCCCTGGCCTGCGCTGAGAATGATCGCTTTCATGCTGTGCCTTTCCAGCGCGTGGGCTTGTTGGCTGACTCGGCGCGCGACTCTAGCACGTTTGATTCACCTGTTCGATATACTCGCTTTTACCGTTCAAGCGCCCGTTCTGAGCGCAACCGATCGTTCCATTCGGCGAGATTTCTGATTGGGTCTTTCACGTAGTGGGTACCTTCCATCAAGCGCAGCACCGCGCGATTGAAATGTCTGCCGACGCGATCCATCGGACGCTCAACGTCAATGAATAAGACTGCCCGATATTCATCGGTGTCATTCAGCACTTCATGCTCATAGGTGTCATCGAACAGCATGACCTGCCCCTCACGCCAGTGGGTCGTTTGCTCGTCCACTCGGATCCAGCAACTCTCGGCGTCGGCAGGCACACGCAATCCGAGGTGGCAGCGCACGAGCGCTCGCGTTGGTCCACGGTGCGGCGGGATGTGGTACCCGGGCGCCAGGATCGAGTACCAAGCGTTTACCAACCCCGGGATGTCCGCGAGCGCCGCTGCAGTACGAGAACATTCCCGACAATTCTGCTCGACACGCTGGCCAAATATATAGAGCGCATAGGTTTTCCAACTGGTGCCCGTAGAGATCCGCGCCTGGTCAGGCGATATTTGATGAAAGGCCGGAATGTCCTCCGGACGGCGCCAGACGCGGTCGAATTCCTCGCGGCAGGCACCCGACGAGTTCTCGAGTTTGGGTACCCAGTCAAAAGTTGTGTTGTCAAGAAACGGGCTCGACGGAATGAGCGAGTGGCGGGCCTGAAACTCAGTAATCGCGTGCAGAAAGCGCTTTCCCGATCGGTGTACGGTTCGACGTTGCCATTGCTTCAATTCGCTAATCATGGTCTTCCCCGACTATCGTGCGTGCGAGTTCGAGGTCGGCCAACGAGTCGACGTCGATGGCCGCGCGCGGTGAAGTTACGATGACGAAATCGATTTTCGCACTGCAGCGTTCGGAGAGTAGAGCGAACGCCTCAGCTGCGCTCATTCCAACGATGAGATAGCGCCACAAACTCTTCAGGCCCAGCCGCCAGGCGAGCCGCCACGGTCGCTTGCGTTCTTTTTCCATGGCACTCCAAAACTGCAGGGCGGCGCGTCCTGCAGGGCGGTTGACCAGAAACAGGTTACTACCGCAATAGGGGCCGTCCGTAAACTTAATGAGGGTACGTTTGCTATCCGGATAGGCATTCCGTACGACCTGATGCGGCACCAGACCGACCACAAAATCAGCTTCAAGTGCTCGAGCCTGTGCACAAAACTCGTCCACGATCGGGGCCGTCAGCAAAGCGTGATCGGCTGCAGTCAGCAGTAGTGGGTAACGTGCTTGCGCGGTCGCCACGAGTAAAGCGCTGGACGACGGTCCGCTCGCGGGTTCTTGCCAGCTAAAGTCATCGCGTTCGAGGAGTCTCCTGAATAGCGATTCTGCGGCGACGACGTCTTGCGTTGGTCCGACCAGCGTGCCGCCCGCTACCGCGTTGCATTCGCGCAGGACGCTAATGACACGGGCCACGCACGCCTTTCCGCCAACCTCCGCCAGTACGCTACTCGATAACCCCAAAGCGCGAGCCAGCACGTTACCACCCGGGCGTTCTCCAGCCAGTACAATCGCCTTGATCGGTGCAGCATCGTTCATTCGTCGGCGTTTGGGCGGGGAGGATTAATCAATATAGTGATTTTCGATAAATCCGATAACGCTTGGATTGTTTGCCACCCAATGTCTCGATGATATTTTTCATGCCTTCGTTATCTTCAAGAATCCAGGACATTTCGACTTCTTCGAATCCTTTGCGTAAGCCCGGTTCCCGCAACGCTTCCACGACCGAGAGCGCCAGGCCTGGACCGAAGCGCGTATTGTGAAGATGCCGACGGACGCCCATCAAGGGGATCCGTGCTGTTTTCGGGTAGCCGAATTTGAGACGTTTGAGGAGTTTTAGCCAGCCACCGGGGAACAATTTACCGTCCAAATCCGCAATCGCTTCATTCACGTTGGGCAGCAGCACGATGAAGGCAACAGGTTCGCCGTGCATTTCTGCGATCTGGATGAAATCGGGTGGGATCAACATGAGCATCTCGTGCCCGATGGTGCGAAATTCGTCTTTCTCGAAAGGTACGAAGCCCCAATTATCTGCCCAGGCATCGTTGAAAATATCGCGTACGGTCTCCAGATCAGCGTCGACCTGTTTGGGGTTCAGGGGACGAATCGTGACAGTGCGCTTGAGTCGTTTGAACAGCGCGGCCATAACGGGCGGCGGCTGGAAGTCCGCACTGATGAGGAAGGCAAAAAGATCAACCGCTTTGCTAAAGCCGCAGCGCTCGATCTGGCTGCCATAATATTGCGGTGCGTGGGTCATCATAAAGAAGGGTGGTGAATCGAAGCCATCGACCAGTAGGCCCACTTCCTGATTGATGTTGAAGTTTAGCGGCCCGCGAACTTCTTTCATGCCTCGCTCGCGCAACCAATCTTCTGCGGTCGTAAACAACGCGGCGAATGCCTCATGATCGTCGATACACTCGATGAAACCGAAAAAGCCTGCATCATCGTTGTAGCGCTGCAGGTGAAGCTGGTCGATCTGAGCGCTGATTCGAGCAATTGGTTTGCCGTCGACGTAGCCTACCCAGCCCTGCCATTCGAGGTGTTTGAAAATGGGCTGTTTGGCCGCGAGCGCTTCTTTGCGTTCCAACAATAACGGCGGAACCCAATTGCGATCCTGCGCGTATATGGACCACGGCACGCGCACAAAGTCGTCTCGACTGCGGGCGTCGGTGACGGGCAGGATTGTCATTGCGCCACGGGTGGCACCGTTTATGGCCATTTATTCTCCGTTGGTGGCGCTAGGGAATGCGGAGCGCGCATGGTAGCCAAGTCAGGGGTGCGAGAAAACCGCCGGGCAGCAGAAGCCGAATGTCTGCACTGAGATCTCATGGTTGTTCTATACTGCGGCGAAGTTCAGACGGAGGGACTGCAATGAAGGCAAAAGTTTCGCAAGAGTACGTTCAGATCGGCGACCTCGAATGGCAACCGTTCCCCGACGCGTTTTCCGAAGGCGGGATTCGCTGGAAGCTGCTGCACGTGTCGCCCGAAGTGGGTGCCTGGACAGCAATCTTTGATTGCCCAAAGGATTCTTCGTTTAACCGCCACATTCACGTTGGACCCGGCGAATATCTTTTGACGAAGGGCAAAATGGAAGTTCGCGGTGGCGTTGACGAGGGCGGCGCGACTGCACTGGAGCTGGGCTACGGCTATGAATCGTGCAACGCTCGTCATGACATGACTTTTTTCCCCGTCGACAGCGAGTTCTATATGACCTTTCAGGGGCCGCTGCAGTTTATTGAGGAAGACGGGAGCCCGGTCGCAGTTGTCGGGTGGGAGCAAGCTCAGGATCTGTGGATCGCGCAGACTGGTGGCGCCTGAGTGAGTTTGCCCGGGGACATGGATTCAAACCCGGGCTGTTTCCACCGACGCGTTGCTCGACTTTGGTGAGCCGCAAGATACAAATGTTCGAATTGTTGCGTGGGCTACCGCACCCAACGATGTGCGGATGCGGCTTGGTGCCGAGGAGAGGACTTGAANNAACCTCCACGGGGTTACCCCCACTGGCACCTGAAGCCAGCGCGTCTACCAATTCCGCCACCTCGGCGTGAGGTGCGCAATCTACCCATTCCATCTGGGCGAGTCAATGCGCTCGCGTAAGCCAGATCACCCTGCTGAGGCCGCGGAGGATTACGCCCACGTTGAATCCTTGCCAACGCGTGCAGACATTCGTGCCGCGCTTGAAACGATCGGTGAACCGTGCTCGCTGAGGCGCCTTGCGGCCGACCTCAAGGTCAGCACTAAACCTGCCTTGAACGCGCTCAAGCGACGCGTGCGTGCAATGACCCGAGATGGCCAGTTAACCGCGACGCGTGGCGCGCGATTCGGGCTATCTGAAGAAATGGACCTGCTGGCCGGGCATGTGCTCGCGCATCGTGATGGCTACGCATTTGTACGCCCCGAGAAAGGCGGCGACGACATTTACCTGGCGCCACGCGAGGCGCGTCGCACGCTGCATGGCGACAAAGTTCTGGTGCGGATCGCCGGGCTCGATCGGCGCCAACGACCCTTTGGCAATCTGATCGAAGTGCTTGAACGGGCCCACGAACAGGTCGTTGGACGTTACTTTCGCCAGCGTGGAATTGGCTTTGTCGTACCCGACAATCACCGTATTAATCAGGATATTCTGATTCCCGATGGAGCGACGGGCGGGGCCGCGGACGGGCAGATTGTGGTCGCCACAATTGAGCAACAACCGGACCGCCATTCGCAGCCACTCGGTCGCATAGTTGAAGTGCTGGGCGAGCATATGGCAGCAGGTATGGAGATTGAGGTGGCTATTCGCAGCCACAATCTGCCTACCGAATGGCCTGACGAGGTGGCTCAGCAATTGTTGAGCGTTGCCAGCGTCCCGAGCCCAGGCGACATTGCCAACCGGCACGATTTGCGTGCTTTGCCGCTGGTCACCATAGACGGCGTCGACGCGCGTGATTTCGATGATGCGGTGCACGCCAGACGCACTGCAAAGGGGTTCGTCCTCACCGTTGCGATTGCAGATGTCGGTCATTACGTTGCCGACGATTCCGCGCTTGACCGTGAAGCGTTCCTGCGTGGCACTTCGGTTTATTTCCCGGACCGGGTCATCCCGATGTTGCCGGAGCAGCTTTCGAACGGCATTTGTTCGCTAGTTCCTGATGCCGAACGCCTCGCGCTGGTCTGTGAGATGACAATCGGCGAAGACGGAGAAGTTCGTCGCGCGCGTTTTTTCGAGGCTGTGATTCGCTCGCATGCACGTTTGATCTACGAACAGGTACAGGGTTGGATTGACGGCGACGAGAGCCAGATTGAGCACATCGACGCCACCGTTGCGAGCAATCTTCGCGACCTGTATGCGTTGTACGCGGTTTTTCGACAGGCTCGCGCGCAACGCGGTGCGCTTGATGTCGATACTGTTGAACCCCGTTTCATTTACGACAAGCAGAGCAAGATCGAACGGGTTGAAGGCAGTCAACGGGTTGACGCGCATCGCGTGATCGAAGAGTGCATGGTCGCCGCGAACGTTGCCGCAGCCCGCTATTTACTGCGTCACAAGCAGCCAGCTGTCTATCGCGTCCATGAGCCGCCAGCTGAAGATCGATGTACCGAGCTCGGCGAGTTTCTACGCGGCCTGGGTATGAGTTTTTCGGCAACCGCGACTGCCGATACGAAATCCTTTGCGCGCGTGCTCGACGCGGCACGGCAACGAGCCGACCGCCGCCTGATCGAGACGATGGTGCTGCGTAGTCTCAAGCTCGCCGTTTATAGCGAAGAAAATACCGGACACTTTGGGCTCTCACTGGATGCCTACACTCATTTTACTTCGCCGATTCGGCGCTACCCGGACTTGATCGTTCACCGCGCGCTGAAAGCGCAGTTGAACAGCGCACGCCCGGCTGCCGCCGAATCCATGGCTGACCGCGCGGCGCGCTGTTCGATGTGTGAGCGGCGTGCTGATGAAGCAACCCGGGATGCCGTCGCGTGGCTGAAGTGTGAATTCATGCTCGATAAAATCGGCGAGCGATACACCGGCATCGTTGCTGGCGTCGCTGAGTTCGGTATTTTCGTTGAACTCGACAATATTTTCGTTGAAGGTCTGGTGCACGTGTCGGAATTGCCCGGGGACTATTATCAATACGATGCAGCCGGACACATTTTGCGTGGGCGGGGACATAAGCGGGAGTTTCGTATTGGTCAGCCGATTGAGGTTGTGGTGGCGCGGGTCGACCTCGACAACCGCAAGATCGACTTCACCATCGCCAAGGCTGGGCCCGAGCCGGGCCGCAAGCGTGCCCGGGGTCGGGCTAGACGCCGATAGTGGCAGCTCACGACATTATGGTCGGCGGATTGCACGCGGTGCGGATTGCATTGACTCGCGCACCGACGGATTGTCTCGAGCTGTCGTTGAAGACCGGCAGCGAACGCGCCGAGCACGACAATCTCGTCAAGCTCGCTGGTGACCTCGGGGTCAGCGTACAGCAGGTTGAATCTCGCACCCTCGATCGTCTGTACGACGATGGCCACCATCAGGGGGCAGTTTTACGGCGCCGTCCGCCTGCACTGGCCCAACTGGACGATTTTCTTGACCGCGAGGACCTGCAAACTTCCCCGCCCCTTTTCTTGGTACTCGACCAGGTGCAGGATCCGCGCAATTTCGGTGCTTGTTTGCGAGTCGCAGACGGGGCTGGGGTTACCGCAGTGATTTATCCGCGCGACAACAGTGCGCGCATGGGGACGGTGCTGGCTAAAGCGGCGAGCGGTGCGATAGACACCGTTGCTTTGGCTGCAGTGACCAATCTTGCCACGGCCGTGCGCACCTTGCGTGACGCCGGCGTCTGGATTACCGGGGCCGCGCACGACACTGATTTGTGCCTCTTTGATGTAGATTTTCGCGGCCCGAGCGCGCTTGTGCTCGGTAACGAGGGGGATGGACTCAGGCACTTGACCCGTACGCTTTGCGACCAGATTGCCAAAATTCCGATGAGTGGCGAGCTGGCAAATCTGAATGTTGCGAGTGCCTGCGCGGTGTCGTTGTTCGAGGCGGGTCGCCAGCGCCGGGGCTAACGGTCAC
This sequence comes from Proteobacteria bacterium UBA981, assembly GCA_002292285.1. Lineage (GTDB taxonomy): Bacteria > Pseudomonadota > Gammaproteobacteria > UBA981. The sequence continues at coordinate 35,819 of DBBP01000002.1, read as the reverse complement.
AAGTTCATTGCGGGCCATGCCAGCGCACTTAAGGCCCGAACGTCATTGTGCAGACCGGGGTTGCTACGGGAATTGGCTCGGTGCCCTTTCGCGAGCTTTGCTTCCGGTGGTGGGATTCCCTACAATACGCGCGCCCACACGGGCTGTTCTCCTTGCTTCACCATCCATTTCGGCTGGGAAGCTATAAATCCATAAGGGAATGTTAATGAGACACTATGAAGTCGTGTTTCTGGTCCACCCTGACCAGAGTGAACAAACCGGAGCGATGATCGAGCGCTATCGCGCTTTGATTGAAGGGGCCGAGGGCCGCATTCACCGCCTCGAAGATTGGGGCCGCCGCCAACTCGCGTATCCGATCAACAAAATCCACAAAGCGCACTATGTTCTGATGAACATTGAGTGCAACGCAGAAACTCTCGACGAACTAACCAGTGCATTCCGCTTTAACGATGCGGTCATCCGCAATCTGGTTATTAAGCGCAATCACGCGGTGGTTGACCCATCGCCGATCGCCCAGGCTAAAGAAGAGCAGTCGGAACGCGACGATGATCGTAATCGTCGTTCCCGCGAGAATGCCCGCCCGCCGCGGGATGCGGAAAGCACGCCGGCAGCAGCTGCTGTTGAAGCACCGGCACCCGAAGCAGCCCCCGCTGCACCGACTGATGCTGAGCCGCCCGTCGCAGCCAGCGAACCTGAAGACGCCTGAAGCTTGGAGATCTGAAAAATGGCAAAGATTTTTAGACGCCGTCGTTATTGCAAATTTACCGCTGAAGGCGTTGTCGAGATCGATTACAAGGATCTCGCGACTCTCAAAGCTTACGTCACCGAGAATGGCAAGATCGTGCCGAGCCGTATCTCGGGGACAAAGGTGCGTTATCAACGCCAACTGGCGACCGCCGTTAAACGCGCTCGCTATCTGGCTTTGATTCCGTTCTGCGACGCCCATTAGGGTCGATCGGGAAGTTTAGCCGTGCGGTTTATCGCGCGGTTCGCCATGCGCGGTCCGTTGTTCGCAGGCGGGCTCGCGGCCTTGGCACAGCTGGCATCGTTGTCGGTTGGACTGATGATTATCGTCAGCGGAGCGATTGTGGCGCTGGTGACATTGCGACATGGTTCGCGGGAAGGATTGCGCGTGATGGCGCTGGCGACGGCTCTCGTCGTTGCCCTACGAATCGGCCTTGGCGGCGAAGCGCTGCCGATGGTGATTTTATGTCTGGTGACCTGGATGCCTTCGTGGTTGTTGGCGATTAATCTGGGTCGTAATCGCCAACAAGCGCTTCCACTGATGATGATCGCGGTGCTGGTCAGCACCTATGCGGTCGCGATTCGGATCGCCGTTGGGGATGTCACGGCATTCTGGTTTATGCGTCTGCAGCCACTGTTCGAAGTGCTGACTGCCGACAGTGCGACGCGTTTGAGTGACGCGCAGATCGGGTTGGTTGCCGCGCAACTGCATGGCTGGTCGCTAATCGCAATGTTTTGCGTGCTCGCGGCAATTTTTCTGCTTGCACGTTGGTGGCAGTCGGTGCTGTTTAATCCGGGCGGTTTTGGTTCGGAATTTCGCGAGTTGCGTCTGCCAAAGGTAGCGGTTCTGGCGGCCGGTGCGATTGCCCTGGCACTCGTGGTACAGACGCTGACCGGTGCTGGCCTGGTCGTGATCGGCGACGTTTTCGTGGTCGTGGTGGTATTGTTCGCGTTTCAGGGGCTTGCGGTGATCCATTTTCGCGCTCGCGCCGTGTCCTTAGCCAGTGGATGGCTGACCGGACTGTACGTCCTGTTGATGCTGACGCCGCAAATTGTCGGCCCGATTCTGGCGACGACCGGGGTTGCCGATGGCTTGGCTGATTTCCGGCGTTTACGTGCTGCGCGGCAGCGACCAGCGGACGGTGACAACGACGGCAGTGAGAATGACTAGTATTTGCAGCGAAGCTCGGGGCCCACGCGGTGTTGCGCCGGTTTCGGCACTTAATATGAGGACAGGAAGATGGAAGTAATTCTGCTGGAAAAAATACATCGGCTGGGCAACCTTGGTGACAAGGTTTCTGTGCGTGCCGGCCATGGACGTAACTATCTCGTACCGCAGGGCAAAGCCGTGCCCGCGACCGACGATAATCTCGCCAAGTTTGAACAGCAGCGCGCCGAACTTGAGCGCGCACAGGCCGACTTGCTGGGCTCGGCGACAGCTCGTGCCGAGCATCTGGTCCAGGCAGCCATCAAAATTACTGCCAAAGCCGGTAGCGAAGGTAAGTTATTTGGCTCGGTAGGTGGCTCGGATATCGCTGCTGCGATGGTCGAAGCCGGCTTCCAGATCGAAAAGCGGGAAATCCGCCTCCCTGATGGACCATTGCGAGAATTGGGCGATTATCAGGTCGATGTTCATTTGCACGCCGACGTGAATTGCCAGATTGCAGTTAGCGTGGTGCCGGAGGATGCGATCGGCGGCGTGTGATATGCGAGCTGACCGGTGACGAGCTTCCACGCCCAGGCTAAGCACGGCAATCCCTCGCTTGGCAGATCAAAACTGTGGCTGTAGATACAACCTCTCGTCCGATTTTTGATGCGGCCACCGAGGCACTTAAGGTGCCGCCGCATTCGATCGAAGCCGAGCAGGCCGTGCTCGGTGGTCTGACTCTAGACAACGACGCCTGGGTTCACGTTAATGAGCGCATCAAGCGCGAAGACTTCTATCGGCGCGATCATGGCGAGATTTACAACGCCATCGAAATGCTCGCCAATGAGAACAAGCCGTTCGACGTCGTAACGCTGGCAGAATGGCTACACGGCCATGAACTCCTCGATAGCGTCGGTGGCATGGGCTACCTCGCCCAACTCGCAGAGAATACGCCCAGCGCTGCGAACATCGCCGCCTACGCCGACATCGTGCGCCAACGGGCGGTCCTGCGGGAACTCATCTCCGCCGGCAGCAAGATTACCGAAAGTGCGTTCCGCCCTGAAGGGCGGGAGCCCGATGAACTACTCGATGCCGCGGAAAGTCTGGTCTTTGAAATCGCGGAGCGGGAGTCGCGCGGACGGCGAGGCTTTCGTCCCATCAAAGAATTACTCGTCGATGCGCTGGAAAGGATCGACGAGCTATTCCAGCGCGACAATCCGATCACCGGTGTTGCGACCGGATTCTATGATCTCGACATGATGACTTCGGGTTTGCAGAAGTCCGATCTGGTCATTGTCGCCGGTCGCCCGTCGATGGGGAAAACGGCCTTTGCGCTGAATATCGCGCAGAACGCTGCGATCAAGGACGAGCTCCCGGTTGCCCTGTTCAGCATGGAAATGCCGAGCGAACAATTGGCGATGCGCATGATGTCTTCGCTGGGGCGCATCGACCAGCACAAGGTGCGTACCGGCAAGTTGAGCGACGACGACTGGCCGCGCCTTACGCATTCAGTCGGTATATTGTCTGAAGTAAAAATGTTTATCGACGACACGCCGGCGCTGACACCAGGCGATTTACGGGCTCGCTGCCGGCGCCTTGCCCGCGAGCACGGTCTCGGGTTGATTGTTGTCGACTATCTGCAACTCATGCAGGTACCAGGTACCAAGGAGAACCGAGCCACGGAAATTTCGGAGATTTCGCGCTCGCTCAAAGCGCTGGCCAAAGAACTCAATTGTCCTGTTGTCGCGCTATCCCAGTTGAATCGCTCCCTCGAGCAGCGCCAGGATAAGCGGCCAGTAATGTCCGATTTACGCGAGTCAGGGGCCATCGAGCAGGATGCCGATATCATCATGTTCATTTACCGCGATGAGGTCTACAACGAAGACAGCGTCGATAAAGGCATCGCCGAGATTATCATTGGCAAACAGCGCAACGGCCCGATCGGGACGCGCAAGCTGCGCTTTTTCGGCGAATACACTCTGTTTGAAAATCTGTCCCACGATACCTACTCCGGGGGCGGCGAGTGACCCGACCCGCGCGGGTCATCATCGACCCGCTAGCGGCCCGCCATAACCTCCAGCAGGCGCGTCGCTGCGCGCCGCATGCGCGGTTGATGGCGGTCCTCAAGGCTGACGCTTACGGCCACGGTCTGGTCCGTATGGCGGAATTATTTGAATCTGCTGATGCATTCGCCGTGGCCTCGCTCGAAGAAGCGACGACGCTTCGAGAGGCGGGCGTGGATGGCACGGTGGTGCTGCTCGAAGGGCCATTCGAGGCGGCCGAGCTTGCGGTCATTGCCGAACTCGGCCTGGAAGTCGTTCTGCACACCAATGAACAGATTGAGATGCTGGAACGTGCCGCGTGTCGACTCCCGGTCTGGCTCAAGTTCGACACCGGCATGCACCGTCTTGGTTTCGCACCGGAGCAGTTTGCCGCGCTCATTCCACGCCTTCATGGTCTTGCCAAGCCCTTACGATTCATGACCCACTTTGCGAACGCACACAAACGCGATGATCCGAGTATCGATGACCAACTCGGGAGATTCGCCGCGATGCTGGTCGATGCCGAGGGTGAGCGTAGCTTGGCAAATTCCGGCGCCATCATCGCAGCGCCACAAACGCACGCGGATTGGGTCCGACCCGGGTTGATGCTGTACGGCGTCTCACCGCTGGCAGATACTTCAGCTGCGAGTCTTCAGTTGCGCCCAGTGATGACCTTACGGTCGCGGTTGATTAGCGTACGCAACGTGTCAGCGGGCGAGGCGATTGGTTACGGTGGCAGTTATGTCTGTCCCGAGGACATGCGCGTTGGGGTGGTCGCCTACGGCTATGGGGATGGCTACCCGCGCAACGCGGGGACTGGAACGCCGGTGCTGGTTAACGACGTGCTTACGCAGGTCATTGGCGAATGTTCGATGGATATGATGAGCGTAGATCTGCGGCCAGTTCCGCAAGCCAGTTTCGGCGATACAGTGACCTTGTGGGGGCAGGGATTGCCGGTCGAAGACGTCGCCCGTTCGTGTGGCACGATTCCATACGAGTTACTGTGTCGCGTGCGCATGCGCGCGCATTACGAAACAGGTTGTCCGTGAAGGCAAAGAAGCAGTTCGAGTGCCAGGCGTGCGGGAGTACGTTCAGCAAATGGTCCGGTCAGTGTGGTGCGTGCGAGGACTGGAACACGATTGTTGAAACAGTGGCCGACGCGGGTGTCGATAAACGCCAACGCTTTACCAGCGATCGTGGTGTGGCGGCCGAAGTGCGTACGCTCGCTTCAATCGATACAGCAGAACAGCCGCGTCTTGATACCGGCCTCGCCGAACTCGACCGCGTGTTGGGCGGCGGACTGGTACCGGGTTCTGTGGTGTTGCTCGGTGGCGATCCGGGCATCGGTAAAACCACGTTGTTACTACAAAGCCTGGCTGCGACACGCGCCCTGAATTCTGTCGACGCACTGTATGTTAGCGGCGAAGAATCCGCAGCTCAGATTAGTCTGCGCGCCGAACGTCTTAAATTGCCTGTTCAGGACCTCAAGCTTCTCACCGAAACGGACGTTGACCGGATTATCACGCAGGCGGGGCAGGTTAAGCCCGCTGTATTGGTCGTCGATTCAATCCAGACGGTCTACTCGCAAGTATTGCAATCGCCGCCTGGCAGCGTTGCACAAGTGCGCGAATGTGCCAGCCGACTGGTCAGTTTCGCGAAAAGTACCGGCGTTGCGCTCTATCTTGTCGGACATGTGACTAAAGATGGATCAATCGCGGGCCCGCGAGTTCTAGAACACATGGTCGATGCGACACTGTACTTCGAGGGCGATCCGGACGGCCTCTATCGGATGATTCGGGCGATAAAAAACCGTTTCGGAGCCGTCAATGAACTTGGCGTGTTTCAGATGACCGACGAAGGTTTACGTGAAGTGGCCAATCCGAGTGCGATCCTGTTGTCCCGTCACGATACGCCAGTGCCAGGCAGCGTGGTGATGGTCACCCGCGAGGGCACGCGTCCTATGTTGGTCGAAGTTCAGGCCCTAGTGGATGAAAGCCAGCTGGGTAACCCGCGCCGGGTAACAGTAGGGCTCGATCAGAATCGCCTGTCGATGTTACTGGCTGTTCTGCATCGCCATGGCGGGATTTCGACGGCCGGTAGCGATGTATTCGCTAATATCGTTGGCGGCGTTCGCGTTACTGAAACCGGGGCAGATCTGGCGATTGTTCTGGCGGTGATGTCGAGCCTGCGAGACCGTCCGCTACCGCACGACCTAATCGTATTCGGAGAAATCGGCCTGGCCGGCGAAATTCGACCGGTGCCCGGCGGTCCTGAACGCCTCCGGGAAGCGACCAAGCACGGTTTCAAAAGAGCGATTGCGCCGCGTGGCAATGTTCCGAAACCGATCCCGGACGGCCTGCAAATAACAGTCGTTTCGCGCCTCGGAGAAGCACTGGAGGCTATTAGCTAGACCCTAATCGAGCACGGTTACCACTTAGGTATCTTCTCGCTCGTCGACTTCGGCACTAGGTTCGGCGTTGAAGTCTTCGCGCAACGTCAGACGGGCCGTCTTAACCGAACGCTCCTGAGTCTGCACTATCTCAATAGTCATCGTCCCCAGCCTGAACGTCGTTCCGGTGACGGGAATGTCTTCCAGCGTTTCGAGAATGAGCCCATTGATAGTTTTCGGGCCGTCCGTCGGTAATCCAAAGCTATAAGCGCGATTGATTTCCCGGATATTGGCGCTGCCGTCTACCAGAAAACTGCCGTCTTCCTGTGGGTAAACGTCACGCACATAGGTTTGCGGATCGGTGGTGAATTCCCCGATTACTTCTTCGAGCAAATCTTCAAGCGTCACCAGCCCTTCAATGTCGCCGTACTCGTCGACGACAAATGCGATGCGTTGGCGTTGACTCTGAAAGTTAATTAACTGGACATAGAGATCGGTTTTCAGTGGCACGAAATAGGGGTCGTGCAATATCGCGCGCAAATCATCGACATTAAAATCGTCGCCCGACCGTAGCAGACGCGTTACGCGGCGCAAATGGAGCATGCCGACGATGTTGTCGAGGCTGCCGGCATAACACGGCACGCGGGTGTGGCGGCACGCTGCCAGTTGATCGAGGATTTCCGACCACTCGTCATCCAGGTCGATGCCGTGGATCTCAGGCCGCGGCACCATAATGTCTTCCACTGTCGCGGTTTCCAGATCGAGAATGCCGAACAGCATCTGACGGTGCTTGCCGGGAATCATCGCACCAGCTTCCTTGACCACCGTGCGCAACTCTTCCCGACTGAGCGGATCGTCGGCACGGCTGAGGCTGGTCACGCGGAACACGTCCAGTATGCCGTTGGATATCTTGTTGAGTACCCACACCAACGGGTAGAACACCCACAGCAACACTCGCAGTAGCCATGACGATGGAAACGCGATGCTCTCCGGATGCAGCGCAGCCAGTGTTTTAGGGACCACCTCGGCAAACACGAGAATCACCGCGGTCAGGGCCAGCGTTGTCACTATCGGCCGGCTTTCGCCGAGCACATGCAAAGTCATCACCGTGGCAACCTGAGCGGCCAGAATGTTCACGAAGTTGTTGCCGAGCAGAATAAGTCCGATCAGGCGATCGGGGCGTTCGAGGAGTCGTTGGGCACGCACCGCGCCTTTATGGTGCCGCTCTGCCAGATGTTTTAATCGATAGCGGTTGAGCGCCATCATGGCGGTCTCTGAACTCGAAAAATAGGCGGATGCGATGATTAGCCCGAGCAGTACGAGTATCAGGGTGACGAGCGAAAGATCGTCCAAATCAGTTCCCGGGCTTCATGCGAGGTGTGCTCAAACCCGCTGCAGAATCAGTTCGAGTGCGATTTTGGACCCGAAATAGCCGACTGCGAGTAACACGAATCCGCCGATCACGAACTTCACCGCCCGACGCCCGCGCCAGTGCCACCATTGGTGTCCGGCTAACAGCACTGCGAACGTAGACCACGCTAACAGCGAGAAAACGATTTTGTGGGACAAATGTTGTCCGCGAATATCCTCGATATAGATACTGCCGACGAGCAAGCCGAGGCTTAACAGGATGAAGGCCGCGGCAGTGAGCTGGAAGAGGTTCCGTTCCATCACCGGCAGGGGTGGCAATGCGTCCATAACCGGCTCGTGCTGTTTCAGACGGCGCTCGGCGAATGCCAGATAGACCGCCTGCAGGCTCGCGATGGTAAACAAGCTGTAGGCGATTAGGGAAAGCGCGATGTGTAAGGCGATGCCCGGCGAGTCGGTCACCAGATGCTGGTTGGAAAATATCAGCGAGAGCGCAATCGTCGTTGCCGCGAGCGGCAGGACGACAATGGCAAGACTTGTCGCAGCCCGGCGCGCGATGGAGAGAATGGCGATCACCGCGACGATCCAGCCGATTAACGACGCTGCGCTGAATACGCCGAGGTTGAAACCGGCGCTAGTCATGGTCATGGGATACAAAGCGACTGCATGGGCGACAATTGCCCCGAGCCCGAGCATGCCGGTTGCAGATGTCAGGCTCAGACCAGCCGGCGCAGTGGCGGTGCGCCCTGCGGCGCGCGCAGCCACCAGCAGGTACAGTGCAATCGCCACAAGCCCGAAGATAATGACGTTCATGCGCACGGGTTGGGAGCCATCAGGGCTCCGATAATGGCATAATTGACCGACGTTATGAAGCGCTCGCAAGCCTGATCTTCACCCTCTCGGCCAGTCCAACGATAGACGCTGTATTGCTATGTTTCAGAATCTCACTAACCGCCTAAGTGACGTCGTCAAAAACCTCAGCGGGCGTGCGCGTCTAACTGAGGAAAACATCGAACAGACGCTGCGCGAAGTCCGAATCGCGCTGCTGGAAGCGGACGTCGGCGTGGAGATCATTCAGGATTTTCTGGCCGACGTGCGGGTGCGTGCGCTCGGGCAGGATGTTGTTGGCAGCCTGACGCCCGGGCAGGCCTTCATCGGCATCGTCAACGACGAGCTGACGAACCTCATGGGTGCCGAGAATAGTGCGCTTGATCTGAGCGCCAAGGCACCGGTTGTCGTACTGATGGCGGGCTTGCAGGGCGCTGGTAAAACGACAACCGCAGCTAAATTGGCGCGGCGGCTGATAGAGCACGACAAAAAACAGGTCGGCTTGGTGAGCTGCGATATTCATCGTCCTGCTGCCATCGAACAGCTCCGCGTTCTTGCCGCCGAGATCGGCGCAAACCATTATCCGAGCAACGTTGAGGCCGGTGTCGAAGGGATTGCGAGCACAGCCTTTGAACAAGCCCGGCGCGCATTCGATGATGTCCTGATAGTCGATACCGCCGGTCGTCTGGCGATAGACGAACAAATGATGGACGAGATCAAGCGCTTGCATGGTGCCATCAATCCACATGAAACCTTGTTTGTCGTAGACGCCATGATGGGGCAGGATGCCGTGCAGACTGCACGGGCGTTTAACGACGCCTTGCCGCTGACCGGCGTTATTCTGACCAAGAGCGACGGTGACGCTCGTGGCGGTGCGGCGCTGTCCGTCAGACGTGTTACCGGCAAACCGATTAAGTTCATCGGCACCGGTGAGAAGACCGAGGCGCTTGAGCCGTTTCACCCGGAGCGAATAGCGTCGCGCATTCTTGGCATGGGTGACGTGCTCTCGTTGATTGAAGAGGTCGAGCAAAAGGTCGACCAGGACAAGGCCGTCAAGTTTGCCGACAAATTAAAGAAAGGTAAGGGCTTTGACTTGCAGGACTTTCGTGACCAACTGGATCAGATGAGCAACATGGGCGGCATGTCGGCGTTGGTCGGCAAGTTACCGGGAATGAGCAATCTGCCGGATTCTGTCAGCGAACGTATAAACGACAAAGAGATGTCACGTCTGGGGGCGATTATCGATTCAATGACGCCGCACGAACGGCAGTTCCCTGCAGTCATAAAAGGCTCGCGCAAACGGCGAATAGCCGCTGGATCAGGCACCCAGGTTCAAGACGTGAACAAATTGCTCAAGCAGTTTATGCAGATGCAAAAGATGATGAAGAAGATGTCGAAGAAGGGCGGTATGAAAAATCTGATGCGCGGCATGAGTGGGCAGCTACCGCCAGGATTCCCAATGCGCTAAATCGCGGCTCGGCAACCCTGCACTACGGGTGCTGCTGCGAAACGTGATGTCCCTCTACCACCTCGCTCCTTAAGAGAGGCGCCGCTTGCGCGATTACTCGTGTGACGGCGTCGCCTGCACACCAGCATTGTCGCGTCCGTGTTCGTTCAGTAAATGAGACACTAGGGTGTCGAGCGAGTCGTACAGGCGCGGCAAGTCTGAGGGATTAAGGACACCGCTTTGCCCTTTTGACCACACTGTCTGTGACACGAATGCGGTGCCATCGGCGCTCAGGGGAATTTTACGATTCAGTTTCACCGACAAGCTGTACGAATAGAACGCGAACGAATCCTGGTTCGCGTAGAGTTTGATGAGTAACTGGCTACTGCCCGGGTCAGAACTTGCTGTGTTTAGATCGACGATATCCAGGCCGTAATCCGTCAGCCGCGTGTTGAGCTGTTGCGTCACTTTCGCTTCGGTCAGGCCGTAGCGTTCGAACTTGGCCGCTATGCCCTCGACCTTTATCGTTACCCGAGTGACGCCACGCAAAGCGCCGGCCTGAAAGCTATTGTCATCCGCGATGAGGTTTGTGGCGCACATCAGCAGGGCAGCGCAAACAAAATTCGCGGCGACGCGCTGTACGACTCGCATACTCGGCATGGTGATGAGCTCCAATTTCACGATCCTAGATGGCGGGGGCTGAAGCGTACGAGCAGGACAGCATAGGCCACCGCCAGACCGGCAAAGCACGCTAACGACCACTCAGCGATCGAACCGCCCAGAAACGTCCAGACCACGGTCGCGCATTCTCCTGTCCCGCGCAGTGCGGTCTTAATGACTTCCGCAAGAGGATACACCTCAAGCATGAACTCAAGCCCTGGACCACACTCAGGGACCTGATCTGCGGGTAGGTGTTGCAGCCACACTTGCCGACCGGCAATTGCGCCCCCGATCACAGCCGAAAATCCAGCGATTGCTGCGTAAAAGCGTCCGCCAACGCCGGTAGGCCCGTGTAGCGCGGCCACTGTGGCTGTGCCAAGGATGGCGAAATAACAAATCCGCTGGAAAATGCACATGGGGCACGGCTCGAGGCCGTCGTGGTACTGCAGGTAATAACCGAAGCTCAACAATGCTGCGCAAATTAGTGCAGTGAGCGCGAATAACCAGCGGGGTGGGATACGACTCATTGCGGTAATTGAAACACGGGTCAAGAAGCGAAGCTAACTGCCGTTGCGCCGGGGAACGTTCAGGCTGCGCAAGTGGGAACAAATGCGCCGCTCCAGCCAGTGGCCCTCGTGGTCACGCGGCTGGTTGCTGACAAAGCCGACATGGCCGCCATGCGCGACCAATTCAAGCGCGGTGTGCGCACCAAGTTCCGTTGCTTCGGGTATGGCGTGCGCTGGCACGAAAGGATCGTCGCGCGCGTGCAGAATGAGGGTCGGAATGGTGATATCGGAGAGGTATTGACGAGAGCTACTGCGTCCGTAGTAGTCGTGTACATCCCGAAAGCCGTGCAAGGGTGCTGTTACCTGGTCGTCGTAATCCCAAAATGTTTTCAGTTGCCGCACGTCCAAGCGTCCCAGCGGTGAAGCTTGTGTCTTGAACTTGAGCAGATATTTGTCCTGCATACTCTTGACTAGTCGTCGCTGGTAGATGCGCGAAAAACCCTCGTTAAGGCGATCGGCGCATGCTGCCAGATCAAAAGGCACCGATACCGCGACTGCAGTTTCGAGGCGGGCTGAGGCATTCTCCTCGGCGAGCCACTTCAGCAATACGTTGCCACCTAACGAATAGCCGATTGCAGCGAAGGGAGCTACACCAGTACGCGCTTCGAGCCACTGCACGACATAGGCGAGGTCGGCGGTATCGCCCGAATGATAAGTCCGGGCCAACCGATTGGGCTCGCCACTACAGCCGCGGAAGTGCAGCAAGACGCCCCAGAACCCTGCGCCGTGGAGGGCGGCGAGAATGGCGCGCGCATAGGAGGATTGATGACTGCCTTCCAGTCCGTGCAAAACGATTACGGCGGGGGCTAATTTGTTCGGTGTCGTCGCGAGGTCAACAAAATCACCATCGGGAAGTTCGAGGCGCTCGAATTCTAAATTAACCGAATTGACCGCGCGAAATTCGCTGGCCCAAATCGTTGGCAGGTGCGGACCAGGCAGCCACCTTAACGCCCGGAAGTTCTCAGGCCTGCGTAGTCGCCCGTGGGCTGGGTGCGCAAGTGCGTCACTCACCGAGTTCGTAAATCATCGCCCCGCGGCTAAGCGCATCGGCGTCTGCTCCGGAAAGAAAGACTGTGTCGGCAGCGCGATTGAGCACCGCAAGGATCTCCACCTGCTGCTCGCCCGTAGTCTCGGCCAACAACACGGTGCCCAAAGGCTCACCGTCGCGAGTCACAATTCGCGTGCCGGGTACAGGTCTGTCGGTAGTCTGGCCGAGTAAACGGGCCAGGCGGCGTTTTACTTCACCGCGAAACTTAACTCTGGCGACGATTTCCTGGCCCGGATAACAGCCCTTTTCAAAACTGACGCCATCACTGATATCCAGATTCAGTTCCTGGGGTAGGAAAGTATCGCTCAGTGAAACGGGCAAATGGGCGATACCCAGGCGGATATCCTGCAACATGAGCGCCGCTTCGCCCACGGCCTGTGCTGGAATCGCCTGCCACGTTTGCCCAAGACCACTGAAAGGAACGACGAACCAGGTCTGTGTCCGATCGCGCCCAACAAATACATCGCCAGATGCCGGCGCGGCGAAATCGCCGTTGCATTGGATAACCGTATAGTCGGCGCTCTGGTTGGTGAGCACTACTTGTGCACGCAGCACGAACATTGAGAGGCGTTTGATCAGCGCATCGCACTGTTCGTCCGGCACGAGGATGATGAAGCTATCCTCATTGCGAATGAGTCGCAGCAGGTACAGGACACGTCCCTTGGGACTACACCACGCTGCCAGCAAGCTGTGCCCGGGCTGTAGTTTTCGACAATCGGCTGTCAATTGGGCGTGCAAGAAATCACACGCATCAGGTCCGCTAACTTCGATAACGCCGAGACCGGTCTGCGGCGCCTTGGTCGGGCCCTGATCTAACAGCCCAATCTCTACGATGTCATCGCCAATGGTGGTGATGCGATCGGCTTCACCATCGATTCCCAGTGTGGCTTGCCAATGTTGAACAGTATTCACGATATCAGCCCCGCGTTGGCGTCAGCCGCGTGACAATTTCGGCAAACGATTTATCCGTTGGCGTCGCACGGCCGGTCACCCAGTCATACAACTCCATATCGGTACTGTCGAGAAAGCGCTCGAACTCGCCGAGGTCCATGGTCTGCGCATAGTCATCAAGATAGCGCGCTAGTATGAGATCGAGTTCGCGCATGCCGCGGCGGCATCTCCAGCGCAATCGCTTCAACTGGTCGGCGCTCATTGAGCGGGCGCCGGGGCGCGGACAAAAGGCACCATCGTCGAGCGAATTCAGCTAAAGATTCCGCGCTACCATCATCTGCTTGATTTCAGCGATCGCCTTGGCCGGATTAAGACCCTTCGGACAAGTTCGCGTGCAGTTCATGATCGTATGACAGCGATATAGACGGAACGGATCTTCGAGATTGTCCAAGCGCTCGCCGGTCGCCTCATCACGACTATCGACCAGCCAGCGATGCGCTTGCAGCAGCGCTGCAGGACCCAGATAACGATCACTGTTCCACCAGTAACTCGGGCAACTCGTCGAGCAACATGCACACAAGATGCATTCGTACAGCCCGTCAAGTTTCTCGCGATCCTCCTTTGACTGTAAGCGTTCCTTATCTGGCGGCGGTTGAGTCTCGGACTGAAGCCACGGTTTGATCGACGCATATTGCGCGTAGAAATGCGTCAAATCAGGCACTAAATCCTTGGATACCTGCATATGCGGCAGCGGGTAAATTTTCACGTCGCCTTTAATTGACTCGGTCGCAGTCGTACAAGCGAGCGTGTTCGTCCCGCCAATATTCATTGCGCAGGAACCGCAGATACCTTCGCGACATGAGCGCCGAAATGCCACGGTTGGGTCGATCTCGTTTTTGATGTAGATAATCGCGTCGAGCACCATCGGCCCGCATTTGTCCAAATCAATGATGTATTTGTCGATGCGCGGATTCTCGCCGGTATCCGGGTCCCAACGATAAATTGAAATCGTGCGAGCCCGCTTTGCGCCGGCGGCGTGATCGTACGTTTTGCCAACGCCGATCTTGGAGTTCTTTGGAAGTGTAAATTGCGCCATTGAGGTGACCGTGTTGATTAATAAACGCGTTTTTTCGGAGGTACGACTTCGACGTCGTCACTGAGCGTGTAGAGATGGACCGGGCGATAGTCAAACTTGACCTTGCCATCGTCCTCTATCCAGGTCAGCGTGTGTTTCATCCAGTTCTCGTCATCGCGATCGGGGAAATCTTCGCGCGCATGGGCGCCGCGGCTTTCCGTTCGATTGGCGGCAGCATCGATACTGACCATCGCGCTACCGAGTAGATTTGCCAGCTCCAGGGTTTCTACCAAATCAGTGTTCCAGCGCATGGAACGGTCGGAGACTTTCACGTGCTGGAAAGCAGCGTAGACCTCGCGCAGTTTGGCTTTGCCCTCTTCGAGTACGTCACCAGTACGAAATACTGCGGCGTGCGTTTGCATGATGCGTTGCATGTCGTCGCGGAGTTTCGCAGTCGATTCCGAACCGTCCGCATAGCGTAACGCGTCAAAGCGCGAAATGATTTTATCGACAGCGTTGCGATCAACACTGGGTTGCGTCGCACCGGGTGTCAGCGTTGCGGCACATCGTTTTGCCGCAGCGCGTCCGAATACGACCAGGTCGAGCAGAGAGTTGGAGCCCAGGCGGTTAGCGCCGTGAACCGATACGCATGCCGCTTCGCCAATCGACATCAAGCCAGGTACCACGGAATCCGGATTGCCATCTCTTAGTGTGACCACCTCGCCGTGATAATTGGTTGGCACGCCGCCCATGTTGTAGTGGACTGTCGGAAGCACGGGGATAGGCTGTTTGGTGACATCGACGCCGGCGAAAATTTCGGCAGATTCAGCAATTCCCGGCAGCCGCTCGTTAATGACCTCCGGACCGAGGTGTTCAAGGTGCAGAAAGATGTGATCCTTATGATCGCCGACCCCACGACCTTCGTTGATCTCGATAGTCATAGAGCGCGATACGACGTCCCGTGAAGCGAGATCCTTGGCATTCGGCGCATAACGTTCCATGAACCGTTCGCCATCGGCGTTAGTCAGGTAACCGCCTTCGCCACGCACCCCTTCGGTGATCAAACAGCCGGCACCATAAATGCCCGTGGGGTGGAACTGAGTAAACTCCATGTCCTGCAGCGGTAAGCCGGCGCGTAGTGCCATGCCATTGCCGTCGCCAGTGCAGGTGTGCGCTGACGTACAGGAAAAATAGCTGCGGCCGTAACCGCCGGTGGCGAGCACAACGGTCTGGGCGCGGAAGATGTGCATGCTGCCATCTTCGAGGTTCCAGGCAATGACCCCGCGACATACGCCGTCCGCGTCCATGACCAAATCCACGGCGAAATACTCAATCAAAAATTCCGCATTGTGTTTCAACGATTGCTGGTAGAGCGTATGCAGAATGGCATGGCCGGTACGGTCGGCAGCGGCGCAGGTACGCTGGGCTGTGCCCTCGCCGTAGTTAGTCGTCATTCCGCCGAATGGGCGTTGGTAAATTTCGCCCGTTTCGGTACGCGAAAACGGCACCCCGTAATGCTCGAGTTCAATAACCGCAGGTATTGCCTCGCGGCACATGTATTCGATCGCGTCCTGGTCACCGAGCCAGTCGGACCCTTTGACGGTGTCGTACATGTGCCAGCGCCAGTCGTCCGGGCCCATGTTGCCGAGCGCAGCACTCATGCCGCCCTGTGCGGCAACCGTGTGGCTTCGGGTAGGGAAGACTTTAGTGATGCATGCGGTCGCAAGTCCTTCGGCGGCCATGCCAAAAGTCGCTCGCAAGCCGGCCCCGCCGGCACCGACAACAATAACGTCGTACTGGTGTTCTATAAGTTGATATTCAGCAGGCATTTGGGATTCCGTCAAGCCATTCCAAAGGAGATTTTGAGGATCGCAACAACGCCCAGCAACGCGCCAAAAGCGACAGCCAGTTTCATTGCGACAAGTAACGCCATTTTGCTCATCTCAGCATGCACGTAGTCTTCTATAACAACTTGCAGACCGAGCTTTGCGTGATAGAAAGCGCTTGTCACTAAGGCGAGCAACAACACCGTTACAAACGGCGAGCTGATCCAGTCAACTAATTCGCCGTGACTGTCGCCCATGTGTGACATCAGGCTTGTGACGAACCACAGCGCTAACGGTATCAGTGCGATCGCGCTCAAGCGCTGGTGCATCCAGTGGTGAGAGCCGGACTTGGCAGAGCCTAATCCGCGCACACGTCCAAGGTCACTGCGCAAATTCATGCCGCACCTCCCTGAGAGATGACACAGCCCCAAGTGAGGGCACTCATGAGTAACGCACCAGCCATAACAGCATAGCCGGATTTGTACGCGGTACTTAGTTCAAAGCCGCGCCCGCTGTCCCAAAACAAATGGCGCACGCCGTTAAGAAGGTGGAAATAGAAAGCGAACACCCACCCTGCGAGCACGATTTGTATCGGCATCGAACTCAGGCACTGCTGCATTGACGCATAGGCGTCAGGTCCGAGCGACGCTGAGACCAGCCAGTACAACATCACGATCGTACCGAGGCTTAAAAACACGCCCGTGCCACGATGCGTGATCGAGAGTACCGAAGTCAGTTGCGGTCGATAGACCTGCAAATGCGGTGAAAGAGGATTATCTGCCATAAGCCAAATACGTTCGGGTTGCTGGTTTGAGTTGCGCCGCGAGCGTTGCGGCGAGGTGATCAATCGTTTAGAAGTCGACGCACCGGCCTTTGCGTTCCCAATCGCCGTAACGGGTCGGCTCGAGTCCTTTTGGACCGCCAACTTCGGGCGGACGTAATGGCCCCTCCGGCGCAGTCGCGCCCGGCGCGCGCGCCGGGTCCGCCGGCGTGCTGGATTTGTCGGACGGGTTTTTGTCAAGACTCATGGGTAGTCACTTAGTCGCACTTCGGCTCACTGCCGAGCACCGCTAGTATCTTTTTATGCCCACCTAATTTCAAGCTACAGCGCGCATTCGTCTGGGATTCTCATCTGTCGGTGACTTTCACGATCAAGGTCTCAGCTGCCGTCCGAGCCACGCTCCCTCTAAACTGTTTTGCTGAGGTGCTGTGCGCGCTATGCTGGCGTCCACCATGGCCAAAATCGATGGACCGATCTACCTGGCTGTAGGCAAGTCGAAGCAACTGGCCCGAGTCTTGCTGGCTATGCATGCTGCGGCGGTCGGGATGCTGCTGCTGCCGTCCGCGCTGCCTTTCCGGCTGGCCGTCATCAGCTTGGTGACACTCAACGGCTGGCGTGTACTCAACTACCTCGCGCGGTCGCGTGCAGATGACGTGATCGGGCTGTTGTTGAGCTCAAATGAGCAGTGGCAGCTCAGTTTTCGCAACGGTCGCAATGAGCGTGCTTCGTTGGTCTGTGCCCCGGTGGTTACCGAACCATTGATCGCGCTGACTCTGCGTGAGGCCGATGGGCGGCTGCGCCATGTCGCGTTGCTGGCCGACAATAGCCAGACTGATGTCTGTCGCCAACTTCGCGTGCGGCTACGTTTCGCACGTGAGCCGACGACTTGAAGCGAGCGAGGAGGCGCCTGTAGTGACTCCGCATCAGCCAAATAAGCGGGTTCGCAGTGCCAGCATGAGTTTGTGCACCGGCGTTGGATCGATGCGCCGCTCAAGGACCTGGCAGCCGTCTTCCAGCGTCAGCTTAACGGCGTGAAGCTGAATTCGGGCCAGCGTCGTGAAGAGTCGTTGTTGATTGCGCAGATGCTTGGGCATCTGGTCGAGCGTCGCAGCTATTTCACCGCGAAGCTCCGTGAGTTCGGCCTTCAGTAAGGCTTCTAAAGGCTTCGAGGTCGGCGTGTCGCGGACCACGTTTGCAGTCAATCCGTGCGCCGCCAAAGCACTGGCACTGAGATGCAGTGTCGCCGACCGGCGATGTTGGCGCAGCCCACGCAAGTCGTATGCGAGTTCGACCAATACGGCCAGTCGCCGCAATTGCTCGTAATCGGCCTCGTCTTGTCTCGGCGACGTCTCGGCTAGCGCGCGAATGACGCCACCGTGCACGGCGGCAATTTCGTCAAGTACCGCGTCCCGGGTGGGTGGGACCACGTCACTGAGCGAACTATGCAGCGCGACAATGAAATCGCGAAAGCAATTCGAGAGCCCCGGCTCGCTGTGAAAATAAGGTGCCAGGCATCGCGACAATTGATGGCGTGGCGTTCCCCGTTCGAGGTGATCGAGTTCGTCGTGCCACCAGGCTAGTTTCGTGTGGGCAACGCCACGATCGCGACAGACTTCCGGGATCACGCTCAACTCGCGTCGCAAGGCCTCAAGAAGCTGGATGCGTCGCCGTTGGGGCAGGGGGTAGTAGAGGCTGGCGTAATAATAATCCGTGCCCGCGGCGGGACTAAAATCATTCGTGCCCGACGCCCCCTGACCGTGTCGGCGCTCGTCGGTTACAGCCATCCCGCAAGAGCGCCCGGTGAGTCAATACAGCCATCTGCGCCCCAGGCCTGCGGTTGGTCGTCGGTGGCAAGATAACCGTACAGTGCAATCACAACCGGCATCGCCGCCGCGCGCGCCGCTTGTACGTCCCGTTCGGCGTCACCGATATACAAACATTTGTCGCTCGTGACGCTAATTTCGTTCGTTGCATGCAACAGCGGTTGCGGATGAGGTTTTGCGTGCTCGGTGCTGTCTCCCGAGACGACACATGCCGCGCGCGTGTCCAGATCCAGCGCGCGCAACAGCGGCGTCGTTAACCATCCGGGTTTGTTCGTAACGATCCCCCACGGTCGACCGCTGGATTCGATTTTTTGCAAGATGCTCTCCATGCCATCGAACAAACGCGAAGCGCGCGCGACATTCTCGTGGTAATAGGCCAGTAATAGATCGCGCCGTGCCTGGAATTCTGTGGATTCGTCGGGGTAGTCATAAGCGCAACGGACTAGCGCATAGCTACCGTGTGACACGTGCTTGCGCGCTTCGTTGAAGCCGAGGGGCTCAAGGTTGTCGTCGGCACGTACGCGGTTGAGCGCTGCAACCAAATCAGGCGCGGTGTCGACGAGTGTGCCATCCAAATCGAACAGCACCGCTTGCGGTGTAACTGTCACGCCTATTGTGCGTCGTCGCGTCGGAATCGCGCCACATAGTTGATGCGCGGCTTGCCGCCAATCGAAGCAGTTCGGGTTAGCGGGTTGTAGTGCATTGCGGAAATATCCTCGACGCGGAGATTCTCGCCGCGCGCCAGACCGGACAACTCCGCGGGGCGCAGGAAACTTTGGTAGTCATGCGTGCCGCGTGGGACCAGATTAAGCACATATTCTGCCGCCACGATGCCGAGAGCGTAGGCGGTGGGTGTGCGATTCAGCGTGGAGACCAGCAAATGCCCGCCAGGCCGGAGAAGTGCGCTGCAATCGGCGATCAAGGCTGCCGGGTCGGGTACATGTTCGATGAGTTCCATGCACACCACGGCATCAAACGCAGCTGGACAGCGTGTCGCCAATTGCGCCGACATTTCCGCGCGGTAGTCGATGGTGAGATTGTTTTCTGCGGCGTGTTGTCGCGCCACGTCAATTAATTCGGAGCTGGCATCGATGGCGGTGACTCGGGCTCCCGCAGCAGCAAGGGCAGCGCTCAGAATGCCGCCACCGCATCCAATATCGACTACACGTGCGCCCGCGAGATCGACGCATTCGGAGATATATGCGAGTCGGCAGGGGTTGATCTCGTGCAACGTTCGGCAGGGGCCGGCGGGATCCCACCAGGCGGCCGCAAGGACGCTGAACTTGTCGCGCTCTTGATCATCAAGGTTAATCATGGAAAGGCTGAGCGGGGGCCGATCGATTTTCAATCATGCGCACGACGCGAAAGCCTGTATAGATATCACTGTCCTGGCCAGCCATTGAGATTCGGGCGGCGGCACGCAGACCGTCCGCGTGGTCTGCATAGGAACCACCGCGCACGACATTGAGTGGGTTACCCGCGGCCGCGTAAGCACTGCCGTCATCAGGTGCACCGTTGTAGTCGCCACGCCAACTGTCTTCCACCCATTCACGAACGTTGCCGAGCAGGTGAAAGAGTCGGAACGGGTTGCTGTTGACTGAGCGGGCGTTGGCAGCGAGTGGCTGTGTTTGTACGACACTGAAACTATATCGCGCATGGGTCGGTAGCAATTCGTCGCCAAACGGGTAGGCCGTCGAGGTCCCCCCCCGGGTGGCGTATTCCCACTCGGACTCACTTGGTAAGCGGTATTTTTCGCCCGTTATGTCGCTGAGCCAGGCACTGTATGCGCGCGCCATTTCGATATCGACGTTAACTGCCGGAAAAGTCGGGTCCAACCAGGGTTGTTGAGGGCAACTACGTCCGGTTGCCTGGCAATAGCGTTGCAACTCTGCTGCGCTGACTTCAAACAGACTCATTCCCAGCGTGTAGTTTAGCGTGACGCGATGGCGCGGCTGCTCGGCGTCTTTGTCGCCACCCATTTCGAACTCGCCAGGCGGCAGGACGACCAGCACGGGCCCTTTTTTTCCGCTTGCGAGGATGTCGATGCAATACGGCCGGCGTTGGCGAGCCAGTGATACCTTGCAGTTACTGCGCTTGCCCGTCGCGGCTTGCTTGACCGCCACGGGCGACGGTGAGGCGGTCGCGATGGGGGCTGCTACGGCGGTTTCCGCGACGCTGGTCTGTTCGGTCGCGGCCTCTGCTAGAGCTTGTTGACCGGCGGGCGGGATTTGCGCGGCTGCTTCCGGTTCGGGAGGACGCGTCGCGGGTTCTGTGCCGGGCGCAATATCTTCGCGGCGTGCGGTTGATGAAGTGTCTGCCGGCGCTTCGTCAAGATCAATTGGTGACTCAAGCGCAGAATCCTCGCTGGCGATATTCGCTGCGACCTGCGGCTCGAATGGGATCGCTGTGGCGGTAGTCGCGCCATTCGAATCCGCCGCGGCGAGCTTGCCCGCGCGCGTTGCCGCCCACTGCTCGCGCTCACTGCGCAATTGGCTATTGTTCAAGCCAAGGTGTTCGGCGAGATTGAGCAACTGACTTTGCTTGTCGAGCGCGTCTTCGGCATCTCCCAGTTCAATCAACGCACCTTCGGCGCGGATCTCTGCGATCAAGTTGTTGGCCAGCTGTCCCATTGCAGGCGTGGTGGCGAGTCGCGAGCGCTCAGCGGAGGTAAGCGCGTCCCACGCGTCGCTAAAATCCACTACGTTCGTTGTGTCCCAATTCTTGTTCGCAACGAAGGTCTCGACAAGTGTCGCTTCAGCTACCTCGGGCGCAGGTGTGGCTGTAGGCGCTATAGCGGTTTCGCCTGTCTGCCACTGCCAAACACCCCAGACCGCTAATGCGAGCAGAATAAGCCCGATGAGCATCGGTAGTTTGGCCTTCGAGCCGCCGTTGGCAGCAGCCGCAGCAGCATTCGCAGTCGGCATGATTTCCTGTGTCGTATCACCCTCATCATTTTCGTAAGGAAATACTGTGGGTACTTCTGGTTCCGGTTTCTGAAACCGTATGACCGCCTGTTCGCCAGAACTTATGCGCTTGAGAAACTCGAGCCGTTGAGCACGATAGGACTCGCGATCGATGTTGCCGCTGGCGTAAATGCGTGACAGCGCACGAAGGGTGTTATCGGTCATCGGACAGAATCATTTATAGCGAGTTTGAACGGCACGCTGGATGACGTTGGAATCACCCGGCGTCGAGTTCCAACAGCACACGAAACCCAGTGGCACCATCAGCGCTGCCATCGTGGTTCTTCTGAAGGCCGATTTCACATTTACTGAAAGCATCTTGGAACGCGCCGCCACGGGCACTCACGCCGTTGCCCGTGCTGACCCATTCCTGCACGTTCCCGACGTAGTTATACAGCCCCCAACCGTTGGCTTTACCGGTATTTACGCCCATCGTGCCCTGACCTTTAAGGAGCTGTCCGTTCTGCTCAACGCGGCAGTTAAAATCTTTGCGTGGCTGGTCGCCGCCGGCATTCGCTGCGTAGGTCCACTCGTCAACTGAAGGCAGGCGATATTTCAAGCCGGTCCTTTCTGATAACCACGCTACATAAGCTTCGGCCTGTTCTAGCGTGATGCCCGTTACCGGCAGAACGCTTTCCTGGCCATTGATGGGTTCGCAAGCACGGCTGAGTTTGCAGTAGCGGTTGTAGTCGCCGACGGTCAGTTCGTACTTGCCAATTGCAAACGGTTGACTGACACCTTCGCCGTTCGGGACAACCACCATCATGGGTCCACGCAGATTCGCTGAGACGAAGTAAAAGCACGTTCCTTTCTTGCGTTTGCCATGGCCCGCAAGCCCGACAGTGCAAGGATTGGTGGACGGTAATGCATCGGCAACCCGAATCACTCTGTCCGGGTCCCCAATCGCCCCGGCCGGTCCAAGTTTGGCCACAACACGCGCATGTTGGGTGCGGAAGGTTGAACTGTCCGCCCACAGACTCAGCGCTTTTTCCATCGTTGCGAGCGCGCTTTCGTATTCTTTGGCCTTGTACTGGGTCTTGTAGGTTTCGTACAGGGATTTAGCCTCGCCGACCCGTGCGTTGTACGTCGCCTTCAACACCACGATGTCTGGGTGCGAACCCTCCGAGGCGTTAGCTTTCTTGAGCAGGTCGCGGGCCTGGCCGAGGAAGGCTTTATCCATTGCTGCGCTGATGTCTCGCGCATACACCGATGTTGCCGCCACCGAAACGACGTCGTCGATGGAGGCAATCAAAGTATTGCCTTCAAATAACTCGCGCGCCTGCTGCAGGACATCGTTAGCCGCCGTGCCACGCTCGCTCTTGAGGGCATTCAGGCGGCTCGCAATCGGTCCCGCCCATTCGGACTCGTTGGCGCCAAACACACCTTCGTCGAGCACTTGTACTTCGGCGATCAAGCCAAGCATTGCCGTTACGTCAAATTCACCGCCAGCGTTAAACGTTTTCTGCAAGATTTGCTTGTTGCCATCGACGGTGTAGTTGCTGACCGCATTGGTACATTCAGAACGTACCGGACGTATCTCCGCACAAGCCTTGGCAAATTTAAGGGCCGCTTCGTAGTCGGTTGCTGCCGCGCGTACTGTGGCCAATTTGAAATAGGCGCCGGACAACATTCGCGGCGCGTCACGAGTCACGAACGGATCGCTCTGGTCGCCGATCTCGGCGCGTAGACTGGCCAGGGATTTTGCTGCTTTAACCACATCGTTAGCGCGCGCCTGTGTTTCAAACGTTTGTTTAAGTCCATCCACGCGAGCAAGGCGCGCCTGTTCTTCCTGCTCTTTCTCGAACGCTTCGGTTGCTATCGCCAATGCGTCGCGTTCAGCGCTCAGTCCAGCGACGTTGGGATCAATTCGTTCAGCATCCGCGAGTAGGTTGGCGCCTTCGGCGAGGCGTTGGGCGGCGCGCATCGCGGTCGCGCGTTCTACGTAGATGGCCGCAATACCAGTGCCGTTGTTTTTAATCCAGGTGTCGTCGGGCTCACCCAATGCGGCAATGGTTTCAATCTTCTGCCGTACGGCCGCACGCCAATTACGGTCGGCAGTCGGGTCAAGTAACAACTGTTCGATATCGCGTTTAGAGTCGGCGACCAATTGTTTTTGTTGTTCGGCGACGGCGCGCTTACGCTCGGCTTCCAGACCGTCCAGACTGCCCGACAAGCTGGTTGCCTGCGGCAGCGACACTAGCGCCTCCCGCGTAACGTTTACCGCGTCGTCCCATTGTCCGGCCTGGCCCATTTGCCCTGCGCCATTGCGGACTGCTGAGGCGAGCGCCGTTTTGATATCCGTCAGGCGCGGATCGGTGGGACTCAAAGCTTGCAGGGAGTCAACGCCGGCCAGCGCTTGGGTGTAATTTTCCGGTGTCGTTGCGAGTGCCGCGATGGCGCTCGATACGGTTGCATATTCGCTATCGAACCGCCCAGCACGCTCCGCTGTCAACGTGCCAAGGGCGGCGTTATCCAGATTGCTCTCAGCATCAATGCGCGCCGCCTCTGCGGCAATCAGGGTTGTCACACGCATACTAGTTTCCACGCTGCGGGCCCCATCCAAGGCATTCTTCGCCGCCGCGAAGTCGCCGCCGGCGCGTGCTAGCTGAGCATCCGTAAGGTATGCGCGCGCCAGTTGGTCTCGTGCATTTTGGGTACGCGAATTACGCGGCGCAATTGCAGCAAGTTTAGCCACAGCATCGACTGCCGTCGGTGTAAGTTGGTCGTTCGCTACTGCGGCTGTGACTGCTGCACGTGCGCTGCCAAGCACCGTATCGAACTCATTGCCCAGGACATTAGCCCGCGCGTTGACGTCATGCAGACCAAGTCCACGCAGCAGACTGTTGAAGTCGCCGCCAATCAAAGCGCTCTTACCCCAGTTTTTGCTCGACTCAAGGGCACCGATATCTTGTGCTGCCTGTGGTCCAATTGTCTTACGTAGATTCTCCAGTACTTCGTTGCCTGGGTCAGCAGCTGCCAGGCGCGCGATTGAGCCAGCTACGTCAACATAAGCAGCCAGGCCGTCGCCGGAATCTGCCGCTTGCTGAATTTCTGCGACTGCTTCCAGGATGCGCAGATTGGTTTCAGCGCGGTCTTTCGCACCGGCGATTTTATCGGTGAGGTTGTCGAGGTTCGCGTTGCCGGGAATCAGACTGACGCCGACTCTGCCGAGTTCGTCGGCGAACTCATAATCCTCATTCTCAAGCGCACCATTAATCGCCACCGCAAACGCGCCGGGGAGGCGACGGCTTTGCAGCATTGGATGATTCGGATCGACTTGTCTCACCACTTCCATCGCGTCATGGATGTCGTCTTCGCCGTCGATAGCGAGCAGGCTTCCATTCTCAAGTGCGGTGTTGAATTTTTCGAACTGCTCGTTGAACAAACGGTTTTCCGATTCGGATATGTGTTCCTGCAATTCGAGTAATTTGCTTGAATCGGCATAGACCGCATAACTGCGAGCTTTTTGCAGCGTTAGCTTGGCACCGATGAAATCGAAACGACCATTAGCCATATCAATTTGTTGACGAGCGGTGTCGTCGAAATAGGCGAGAATCTGATCTTTCGCCTGATTCAAAATGCGATCGCGCTTGGGCTGATCGAGATCATCTGCGACCAAATTTCCGAGCACGGACTCAATTTGCGCAGCGTCGCCACTTTGTGCCCGTTCGATGCGTCCCTCGGTGTCTTGCTCGTCGAGGTAATTCTTGGCTGGGAAGAAGCCCGCCAATACCGTCAAGGCAACGACTGCAGGCACCATGATCAGCGGGTTTTTAAGCGGCGAGGTGGCACCTTCGAATTCTTCAAGAAACTCGGCAGTGTTCTGCGATCGGTCTTCACGCAGATAAGCCAGGCCACGCTCGAGGCCGCGCCACTGCTTGCGCGAAATGGTTTTGATTGGTTCAGGAACAAGGCCGGAAGCACGGGCTTTGTTGGCCGGAATCTTGTTAAACGGATGCTTGCCTGTCAGCAGCTCGTAGGCGACACAAGCGAGCGCGTAAATATCGTCGCGGGTGTCGGGTTCTTCACCCTCCAGCATTTCGACGCTGGCGTAAGCGGGAGTTAAAGCGCCCAACTTGCCTGGATCGAAAATCGTAGTTTCGCCTTCTGCGGCGCCTGGTGCTTTTACGGCGCGCGCGATACCGAAGTCGAGCACTTTCATCACGCCTTCGGTGGTGATGAAACAGTTACCCGGTTTGAAGTCGGAGTGCACGATGTGATGATCGTGGGCGTAGACCAATGCCTGGCCTAGCCCCTGCACCATAGGCAGGGCTTCTTCGAATGGCAGTCCGCCTTTGGGCCGCACGATTTTCTTAATGAAATCGTTGAGGGGTTCGCCTTCCAGTACTTCCATAACCAGGAACGCGAGGCCATCTTCAGTTTGATCGAAATCGTAGACCGTCGCGATGTTTGGATGCGCGAGTTTTTGTTGGCGACTCGCTTCACGCTGCAGCGCGATGAACGAATCCGGATGTTGTTTGAAATCTTCGTTCAGAACTTTCAGCGCGACCTGCGGCTTTTTGTCCTTAGCTCGCACTTTGATCAAGTCGCTGCCGAGGTACACCGAGCCCATGCCGCCGACGCCCAGCACCACGTCGAGTTGAAAGCGTCCGCGCAGCACCGAGCCGGGCCCCAGGGGTGCCTTTGGCGCAGCTGTGTCAGGTTGTGCCCAATCAGTACCGGTCTGTCCTGTCTGGGTGCTTCCGGCTGGCCATTCTGATGACGTCGAAGAGCCGGCATCGGAGGTCAGATCGAAATCGATACCCGTGGTTTGTCCGGACATCGGCGTCGCTGCCGCAGTGCTGTCGACGATTTGAGTGGCGTCTTCTGAATCGTCAACATCGCCCCCGCCGGTAATATCCAGAATGCCGCCATCGGTGCCGTCATCGCCGGCAAATATAGTGCTTTCTTCGTCGTCACCGGCGCTCACGGGCGCTTCAAGATGGGCGGTCACGACAGCTTTCAATTTGGCGTACGTCGCGCTATCGATCACATCGCCGGTCACAGCCTCTTTGAGCTGATCCATGATCGTGACCGCTGCCTGGGGTTTCTTCGACAGCAGTTTGTCGAGGTTCTTGGCAACGCTGTCGAAATCAAGTTCCTGACGCGACAATCGTTCCAGAGCGGTTTTGAAATCAGCCATGACAGACGGCTCCAGACTTGCGGTTAATTCCACCCAAGCGGTTGGTGCACGAAGATAGGCGGGGACGATAGCGTATTAAAAGCGAGATGCTCGGCTCCTGTTTGAGGCGACGAAAAACCGTCAGCACATCGGGCGTCATGATTCGTTGAACTCGATAACGCAGACCGTCACGTTATCCGTAGCGCCGCGTTCCAGGGTCAGATCGACTAGATTGCGCGTAATAGCGTCGGTACTTTCGCCGCGCATAATTTCCTCTATTTCTGGATCGCGGACATGCTTGTCCAGACCGTCCGAGCACAGCAAAAAACGATCACCTTTGCGGAGTTCGAATAAGTCCATTTCGAGGAGTAAATTATTGGTCACACCGACCGCACGGGTCACCATGTTCCCAGACGGATGACCCTCGGCCTCTGAGCGATCAAGCAAGCCTTTCTCGATATAGAGTTCGACTTGAGTATGGTCACTGCTGAGTTGCTCGATGGTGTCTTCCCGTAATCGATACAGGCGGCTATCGCCGGCCCACATGGCGACAGCGAACGGTCCGCGAGTGAGTAACAGTACAACGGTGCTGCCGCTGGTTTGATTATGTGCGTTCGCGACCTCAAACAAGCGCGCGTTTACGCCGACGACAGCGCTTTCTACGACATCCACAAATTCGGCAAGATTGTCTTCACTTTTTAATTTGCTGAGGGAGTTGACGATCAACTGGCTGGCAAGATCGCCGGCCGAATGCCCGCCCATCCCGTCGGCCACAACCCACAGCCCATCCTCACCGCGGTCAAGCACCGAATCCTCATTTAATTTGCGCACCCGCCCGACATCGGTCAACGCCGTCGAATTCCAGCTGAATGATTTTCCATTCACAGGCGCAGGTTGTCCGGCCGAGGTTTCCAATTCACTTATATCCACGCGTTCTCGGCCAAATCCTTAACGAGAATTGCCGCTTAAGGGCGTCAATTTATCCATTGGTTTTGAAGTGCACGACTTCCTGCGGATTCTCAGAGAATGATCGTCCGAGACTAATCATTCCGGCGCCACTGATTGGCATTTCCTCGCGGCGCAGGAACGCTTCGTTGTCGTCGCTGAACACATAAGTACCGTTGGTGCTTTGGTCGATAATGAAAAACTTCCCGCGCCGATATTCCAGACGCACGTGCTGGCGGGAGGCCAATGCTTCTGCGACCGCGATATCGGCAGCCTTACTCCGCCCCATGACGACTGAGTTGCGCTCGTCGTTCATGGTCAGGTTCTGCTCGTGGTAACGAAGCTCTAATTTCGCGCGTTGTACAGGCTCCGGGATGACGCCGGTCGACATCCGGGTGACATCCTCTTGCTGCCAAAGTACCTCGAAAATGTCCATCGTCTCCTTCTTGCCTTTGACCGGGGCACGATCAATGAAGCGCGAACTGGCTTTCAGGATTGGCGGGAGTTCTTCAATCGTCGATTGAGTCGTTATGATCTGGCCGGATTTTGACATTGACGCCATGCGCGCAGCGACGTTGACGGCGTCGCCAAAAACATCGCCGGCTTCGAGAATTGCCGGACCGTGATGAAGTCCGACACGAATCGAGAGCGAGATAGGTCCCGCCGTGGTCTGCTCGGTGATGTCGTCTTCGAGCATCTCATGCATATCGCACGCCGCTGCCACGGAGACCTCTGCGTTCGGGAACGTGCACATGATTTCGTCGCCGATGGTTTTAATCACCGTGCCGTTGTGTCGCTCAGTGACATCAGTGAGCATCTGCAGGCAGCTGGCAACTTTGGCGCGCGCAGGTCCATCGCCGAGCACTTCGTAGAGCCGGGTACTGCCGCTGATGTCAGCGAACAGAATGGTCAGATTCGTCGTTTTCGGAGCCATTCGGGGTTTGTTCGATGACCTTGTGCTTTACGACTCAGGAGCTTGACTAAACATGGCCGCAGCGTATGTCGGCTGATAATCAGCAATTGCCGAAGTTTATGGAACAAGTCACTATTCATCAATAACATTCTTCGTGTGACGTGATTCTCATGTAGCGCCTTACGGCTCTTATCGAGCTACCTGGCGCGCGTTCACAGCACATCATTTCACCGTTTAAAATTCCGCCGGCCCTGAGTCAGCGAATATTTGAGGAGATCGTCTTGAGAGTTCTAGCTATCGGTGGCGCCGTCCTGTTGGGCGGACTGCTAATTTTTATTGGCGCTTTTGGTGCACGCTGGCTGGATCCTGCGCAAAGTGACGCCGACGCAACCAATGGTAAGTCCGCACAGACTGCCGCGAAACTCGCCAAATCGGAGCTCGATTTGCAAACGATGGGCGAACTACTCGATGTTCTTGATGCAAAAAGAAGATCTCAAATACTTGATTCTGAAGAATATTTTCAAAAATTCGTTAATCAGGAGACGCTTAATCAGGCCGTCCTCGCTGCCGCTTACGCCAATGGCGCCCACAATAACGACGCGATTCGCGTGCTGATGGAACGAGCCGGTCAGCGCGTGTTGGTGGAGGCCTATCTGAACCAAGTGGTGCGGCTGAATTTTGACCCTGCGTTTCCCTCGCCGGAACAGGTACGTGGCGCGTTTGACGCCAATCCGACGGTTTTCGTCGTCCCAAAGCGTATGCATTTGTGGCAGATTTTCATCTCGTTAAACCCAGACGCGGACGCCGAAACCAATAAAGCTGCCTGGCAACTGGCCGATCGCATTGCAGCAGACCTACGCTCCGGTAAAGCGACTTTCGAGGACATGGCCAAGCAGCACTCGACGCACGCTCCGAGCCGCGTTAACGACGGATATATGGGGCTGATCAAGGTTGCAGAATTGCTGCCGTCGATTGCAGAAGCGGCCGGCAAAATCGAGATTGGCGGCATTAGCGACCCAATCGCGAGTGAAACCGGGCTGCATATCATCAAGCGTGGCGACATCGTTGAACAGGAGAGCCTAGACTTTGATAACGTCAGGGCTAAAGTTCGCGAACGGATGGTCCGTGAAGCGGTTCAGAAAGTTCGCCAAGCAGCGCTGGAGAAGATATCCGAGGAATTTCCTGTCAAAGCGCCGACCGAGGATATCGAAAGCTGGCGCGAATCGTTGTTAAAACGCAACAAAACACCGGCGCCAGTTTCCGATGATGGGCAAAAATCAGACTCAGGCGATTGAGTTAGCTGAAGGCTAGTCACAAAGGTTAACACCTGAGTTCGGGAACGCGCGCCCAACAATGCGCTTAAACCGTTGCCCCTATGCGTCGG
Organism: Proteobacteria bacterium UBA981; assembly: GCA_002292285.1. Taxonomy (GTDB): domain Bacteria; phylum Pseudomonadota; class Gammaproteobacteria; genus UBA981. The sequence goes on along the minus strand of DBBP01000002.1, from coordinate 5,857 downwards.
CGAGGGGTATACTCCGGTGGCCATTTGGGAGGGTTATGGCGCAGGCAGTGATTCAGGGATTTAGCGGGCAAACTAAAGAACCTTATGCATATTGATCGTGATAGCGGCTCCTGGCGCTTAATCAGGACGGTCGCATTGGCGATCATTTCAGCTGGTTTGCTCCTGCCCGCAACTGCTTTTGCCGCGTTCATAACTCAGCCCGACGCCGTCCGTCCGGGCGCGATGCGTCCAGGCACATCGCCGACTAATGCCATTGCGCAACACTACGAGGCGGTTCAACCACAATTCGCCGAGCAATCCGGCCGACCTGGGGCGATTCGCCCGGGCGCGGGAGATGCTCTCGAGCTGAACGAAAATTCTTTTGCGGCCGTTGTCGATTTGCCTGACGCGGCGCGCCCCGGCGCAATCCGCCCCGGCGAAGACCGCAAACTCATTCCCGTTGCACCGCCCCCCGAAGCTGTCTTTGAAGTGCCCCCGGTGGTCGATCGTCCGCTTGAAGTGGACGACGGAGAGCGCATAGCAGTGAGTAGTTTCGTTGTGAAGGGCGCGGTTGACAGGCCTGAATTCGAGATCGTCGGCGCTGAAGTTCAGGCGCTCGTTGATGCACGCCTTGGTGATGAACCGGACGGTTTTACTGTAGGTCATCTGCAGGAAATCGCCGATCTGGTCACAACGTATTACCGTCAGCATGGTTTGATCCTCGCCCAGGCCTTTGTGCCGGTACAGGAGGTAAGCGATGGTGCGGTAACGTTTGAGGTGCTCGAAGGACTGCTCGGCCAAGTCGTAACGGAAGGTAACGAGCTTTATCAGTCCGACATCGTTGCAACGCCATTTCGCTCACTGTTAGGGCAGCCAATCACCAAAGAGGCAATTGAGTCGGCATTGCTCACAGTGTCGGATTTGCCTGGACAATCGTCATTCGGCGTATTCCAACCGGGTATCGAGGTTGGTACGGCCGACATGGTCGTCAAGGTTCAGGAAGAGAAACGCTTCGATTTAGCCGTGCGCGCGGACAACCATGGCATTACCGAGACCGGTCAGAATCGCTACCTCCAGCAAATCAACTGGAACAACCCGCTGGGTCAGGGTGACAAGCTAACGGGCACCGTCCAGCACACCCAAGTGCCGCAAAATACGTTTTTCTGGGCGGTTGACTACGAAGTTCCCGTCACCGGGCTCTACGATAGCGTTTTTAGCATCGGCGTGAGCCGCAACCAGTTCGATGTGGGTGGCGAATTCCGCGGCTCAAATATTGCGAGTGACATCCGCACCTACACTGCTGCGCTTCACAAGACGTTCATCCGTAGTCGCTTGATGAACCTTGAGGCCGGTTTCCGACTTGCAAAGAAAAATAGCGAAACGAAAGCGCAGCATCGCCCGGTCACGCTCGACAACCTTGCTGTCGCGTCATTTGAGCTGAACTTCGACAACGTCGATGCCCGGTTTGGCGGCCTGAATGCCGCTTACTTTGAGTTCTCGCACGGTTTTAACGATCTATTTGGTGCTATGGGGCGAGACCCGGCGTCTGTGCAGCCAACGCGCCAAAGCAACTCGGGTGAGTTCGCGCAGGGTAATTTCGACAAAGCTTTCCTCAGTATGTCGCGCTTTCAGGCACTTTCACCTATCTGGGACAAGCTGAATCATCACAACCTCCTGTTTACTTTCGAAGTCCTGTGGTCGCCTGATTTGCTCGTGCCATTGGAGCAATACACTGTCGGCGGACCGACCAACGTGCGCGCTTACCGCCCAACCGAGCGCCTGTTCGATCGGGCTGTATTTGGCTCAGTGGAGTGGATTATTAACGCCCCGTTTATTGCCGATCAGCCGGCATTCGGCAATCGTACCTGGGGTGAGTTAATGCAGCTGTCATTCTTCTACGACATGGCTGCCGGCAAGCTCAACAGCGCTCTGCCGACGGAAAAAGCATCTGAGAACTTCAAGGCCGTCGGGTTTGCTTTGTCGTTCAATAACCCGAACGAGTTTTCCGGGAAAATTACCATTGCATCGCCGATAGGCGAACCAGAATCGGAAAACGGCAAAGAGCCGCAGTACTGGGCCGACCTTAACTTCTTCTTTTAAAGCGCGGATCGGATGTGAAACAGTTCACGGACCGCACTACCACCCGAAAATAGTATGGCTGTCAGAACTTTAGCAGCCGGCGGTGACCAATGGCGGACACCGTTCAAGGGAGCAGACGCATGACCATGCGCGGACCGAAACCATTCGGGACCAGGTCGGAACCTGAGTTCCGCCTGAGACCGCTCACGCGATCAATTCAACTGGCATTAGTGCCGGGATTGATCATGAGTCTCACGCCAGGGGGCGCACTCGCTGCTCCGGCCGGCGGCGTCGTTAAAGCTGGTAAAGCTGCGATTGCCCAGAATGCTTCCAAGTCACGTACCACCATCACCCAACAAAGCCAGCGCGCCGCCATCGACTGGCAGTCCTTTAATGTCAGTAAAAATCAGTCCGTAAACTTCAAACAGCCGAACGCTAAATCCGCCACGCTCAATCGCATTTTCGATCAGAACCCGAGTCAGATCTTTGGCAGTGTCAAAGCCAACGGTCAGGTCGTTTTGATGAACCCGAATGGGGTTTTCTTCAAGCCAGGTTCACAGGTCAACGTCGGCTCTCTGATCGCCGGAGCGATGCGGATTGGCATCGACGATTTTATGCGTGGCAGTTATCGCCTTGAGGCCCTCAAGGATGCGAATTCGCGCGTCGTTAACGAGGGCACCATCGAGGCCGCTGTCGGTGGCGACGTCACGCTGGTCGGTGAGTCCGTAGCTAACCGAGGTGTGATTATTGCGACCGCGGGCAAGGTGAATCTCATTGCTGGCGAACAAGTGACAGTCGATTTCGACGGCGATGGCTTGCTGCGTTTCGCAGTCGACAAGGCCGTTATTGATAACGCGACGGCGCTCGACAGTCAGGTTGAAAACAGCGGTGACATCCTCGCCGAGGGTGGCGACGTTCTGATTACCGCGCACGCAGCTGCAGGTGTCTTCAAGAACGCAATAAACAACTCCGGGCTGATCAAAGCGGGCCGCATTGAGAATCGTGGCGGCAAGGTGCGTCTGGTTGGACTTGGTCCGAGTGCGTCGGTATTGAACACGGGCTCGATTAATGTCTCCGGCTTAGGTGCTAACGACAATGGCGGTGACGTTGTTGTTGAGGCTGCGAACATCACCCACGATGGTGTTATTTCTGCGGACGCCAATGCCGGCAACGGCGGCACCATTCGACTTGAAAGTAGCGGTACAACGCTGAGTACCGGTGTCACCACCGCGAAGAGCACGACTGGCGGCGTCGGCGGCACAGTTCAGCTACTCGGTGGGCAAGTCGGGCTTAGCGGCCACGCCGTTGTCGATGTATCGGGATCCAACGGCGGCGGCGACGCGTTGATAGGCGGAGATTTCCAGGGGGCTAATCCCGATGTCCGCAATGCCACTGCGACGTTCGTCGGCAGTGACGTCGAGATCACAGCGGATGCAGTAAACAGTGGCGACGGCGGCAAAGTGGTCGTCTGGGCCGACGACGTAACGCGCTTTTATGGTGACGCGAGCGCAAACGGCGGCGCCGAATCGGGGGATGGTGGCTTAATCGAAGTATCTGGCAAGCAATCGCTCATCTACCACGGTGCGGTTTCTGCATCGGCCAGTAATGGCGCGATGGGTAATATCCTTTTTGATCCGGAATCGTTGACCATCGAAGGCGGTGCCGGGCCTGGAGCAGATGATGGGGACCTCGACGGCGACATCTTCGATTTCTCTGAGGGGGCTGCCAACAGTGTGATTTCGCAGGCCGCCATCGAGGCAATCACCGGCTCTACGCTTACGTTGCAGGCGACCAAGCAAATCGTCACCTCGGGAACGTTCACCGGCGGTTCGCTGACCATCGATAACAACACCGATCTGGTTATCGAAACCCGCAACAATGCGACTCTCGATGCCGGTGGTACGCACGAAATCGATCTGAATGCGCAGACCGGGACGCTGACAATTGTATTGCAGGGTGACGGCAATCTGGAAGTGACGACTGGCTCGGGCGGCGGCACGATCAGTGCTGACATCCGGCTTGGAGACATCCTGACTGACGAAGGCAGTGTCACGATCAACTCGAATCATGACGTGACGATTGAAGGCGCAATTACGACTGGCGACCAGACCACTGATGGGCTTGCCACCGGTTCGGTACTCATCACCGCCGCCAATGACATCACGATTTCGGACGACATCACGACGGGTAGTTCCGACGTAGGAAACGACGATGTCGCGACGAGCGGCTCGGTGACATTGACTGCCGGCAATGATGTGATCATCAACGCCGCGATCACGACAGGCGATGGCGAAGCAGACGTCAGGAACGATACGCAAGTTGTTACCAGTGGCTTGATCAGCGTGTCGGCCGCTGGCACTGGCTCAATCTCGGGTGATGCCAGCGGTTCATTGAAGACCGGTGATGTTTTTATTCGAACCGGGTCCGAGGACAACGGCGGCGATCCCGACACAGCAACTTCAGGTAGCGTTCAGCTGACCACCGTTAATGGTCTGATAGACATCGACTTTTCAGTTACTACCGGTAACGCTGAGCACACGGGTGGTGACAACAGTGGGTCAGATGAAAGCGCTATTTCGGGCGCGATCATAGTTACGGCGGGCGGTGCGTCCGAGATTCAGGGTAGCGGCACTCTCACGACCGGCTCCGCGATCATGGATGCTGGTGATCAGGACGCTGCCGGCGATGTAGCGACATCAGGCGATATCACCCTTTCGGCGGACAAGGTTTCATCCGATGGTGCAAACGGGTTGCTCAAGGTAGTGACCGGCACCACGAGTCTCGATGGCGATGCCACCGCGGGTACACGTGGCGCGTTGAACGTAACAACGGATGGTACCGACGGCGACATTTTTGTGACTTCCGCTGCTGACTTGCAAATCAATACGATTACCGCTGCCGGGACGGGCGATGTCCGCCTGACAACGACGGTCGGCGATATCACTCTTGCGGCGACCAGCGTGCTGACAGCCACGGCCTCGAGCGTGCTACTTGTCGCCGCAGACGATCTGCTGCAGACCGCTGGTGGCACGATCACCGCCGCTTCTCTCGGTATCCAGGGAGACACGATTACCCTGAATGGGACCATTTCGAATCTAACAACCCTCGCTGCGAACGTGACTGCGACACAAGCCTTTTCATTCACTGATGCAGACGCATTGACTATCGGTGAGGTTAGCGCTGGCGGTGCTACGATTACGGGCGTAACGACGTCGAACGGCGCAGTAACTCTGAGTACGACCAACGGCACGTTGACAGTCAGCGAAGCGGTCACATCGGGTAACAATCAGGGTGTGACCTTGACGGCCGGTGGTGCGAACGGGACGTTGGTAGTCAGCGAGAGTGTTAGTGCTGGCACGGGTGCAATGGCACTAACCGCGGCGAACAACATCAACCAAACTGCAGGGACGATAACGGCGGGTAATCTGACGGTGTCAGCTGCGGGTGCGGTGTTAACGCAAGCTAATGATGTTGACGGGTTAGAAGCGACCATCACCGGGACGACCGACTTCTCGTTCACAGACGTGGACGATTTAGCGTTGGGTTTCACGGGTGGCATCACCGGCGTGACGACGAACGACGGCAGCATCGCAATAACCGCTAGCGGGCTCACCGTCAGTGAAGCAGTGACGGCTGGGGGTTCAGGCAACATTACGCTAACGACGAATTCGACTTTGGGCGCCGGGACGCTGACCTTGAATGCGAATTTGGATGCGGCTGGCGATGACATCGCCCTGGTGTCAGCGGACAACATCAATCAAACCGGTGGTACGTTGAGTGCGGCGAACCTGACGGTGAC
>DBBP01000005.1 GCA_002292285.1 Proteobacteria bacterium UBA981 | reverse complement strand
CATTTACATTGTGAATCCAAGACGGCAAATATTCCGCACGTACCGGACACTCACATGAAGCATTTACCCGAAGCACGTTTCCCTGGCACCCGCATGCGTCGCGTTCGCAATAGCGAATTTGTGCGGCGATTGGTGCGCGAATTCAACCTTACTACTGACGATTTAATTGCGCCCATGTTCATCCTCGATGGGCATGGCGAACGGGAAGCGATTGCAAGCATGCCAGGGGTTGAGCGGTTGAGTATCGATCTGGCCGTGCAAGAGGCCGGCAGGCTCGCGCAACTTGGCGTTCCAGCCGTGGCCTTGTTCCCCGTCACACCCGCGGCTGCGAAGACGGCTGACGGTCGCGAAGCCTACAACCCGGACGCCATCGCGCAACGTGCCATCGCAGCGATAAAGGATGCTTACCCCGAACTCGGCGTGATTACCGACGTCGCTCTTGACCCGTTCACGACCCACGGCCACGACGGTGTACTCAGTGATGATGGCGAAATCTTAAACGACACGACCCTCGATATATTGGTCAAGCAGGCTTTGTCGCAGGCCCGCGCCGGAGTCGACATTGTGGCGCCGTCGGACATGATGGACGGTCGCATTGGCGCAATTCGCTCCGCACTCGAAAGTGAAGGATTCACGAACGTAAAAATTCTCTCCTACGCAGCCAAATATGCGTCCGCATTTTATGGCCCGTTTCGTGATGCAGTCGGTTCCGGGGCGAACATCGGTAAGGGTGGCAAGCAGACTTACCAAATGGACCCTGGCAACAGCGCCGAGGCTTTACGCGAAGTCGCGCTGGACATCGCCGAAGGCGCCGACATGGTGATGGTGAAACCCGGCATGCCTTACCTGGATATTGTGCAACGGGTGAAAAACGAATTCGCCGTGCCAACCTTTGTCTATCAGGTTAGCGGTGAGTACGCGATGTTGAAAGCGGCCGCGCAGGCTGGCTGGCTTGACGAGAAAGCAGTCGTTCTGGAATCCCTGATCTCGTTTAAGCGCGCAGGCGCGGATGGCGTTTTGAGTTACTTTTCCGGTGCCGTAGCCAATTGGCTGCGAAGCGACTAGCGACCGGCTAAATATCCAGCTTCAATTCCTTGATCTTCCGGGTCAGGGTATTTCTTCCCCAGCCGAGTAGCCGGGCGGCTTCCTGACGGCGTCCCTGGGTCCGGGCGAGCGCCACCAGAATCATGGTCCGCTCGAATTGCGGTAACGCCTCATCAAGTAGTGCTGTGTCGCTCTGCTCCAAGTGCCGTTCCGCCCATCGCCGCAGCGCAGCCTGCCAGTCTTTAGCCGCGAAGTTCTCGTGGGGCTGCCCTGATTCTCTGAGTTCCGTTGGCAAATCATCAAGTTGGATGTCCCGGGTCGGCGCCATAATCATCACGCGGCGGCAAACGTTCTCCAGCTGCCTGACATTGCCGGCCCAACGATGATTTCGCAGCGCCGCCAACGCCTGTTCGGTCATGTGCTTCGACTCCACACCAAGCTCGTTGGCGACATTGCGCAGGAAAAACTCCGAGAGCGTTTCGATATCTTCGATTCGTTCGCGTAATGCAGGTAGTCGCAATCGAATCACGTTAAGACGATGAAACAAATCTTCGCGGAAATCGCCGTCTGCGACCCGCTGTTCAAGATTCTGATGGGTCGCAGCGATCACCCGCACATCAACGCTTACCGATTGCACACCGCCGACGCGATAGAACTCCCCGTCGGCCAGAATACGTAACAATCGCGTTTGCAGGTCCGCGGGCATGTCGCCAATTTCGTCGAGGAACAAGGTACCGCGATCAGCTTGTTCGAATCGACCGATGCGCTGTGCTGCGGCGCCGGTAAATGCGCCTTTCTCGTGACCAAAAAGTTCAGACTCGAGTAAATCACGGGGAATGGCTGCGGTGTTAAGGGCGATAAACGCACCATCTGCGCGTGGACTGTGCCGATGCAGTGCGCGCGCCACCAATTCTTTGCCTGTGCCGGACTCGCCGGTCAGCAAGACCGTCATATGTGAACCAGCCAGCCGGCCAATGGCGCGAAAAACTTCTTGCATCGCGGCCGACGAGCCAATGATTTCCGGCACATGCGCGCCGTCGTCAATCGGAATCTCCGACGGCGGCCCTTGCTGGGCTTTTCGAATCGCCCGCCCAACGATCGCGACGGCGTCATCGATGTCGAACGGTTTTGGCAAATATTCAAAGGCGCCGCCACGAAACGCTGCGACAGTGCGATCCAGATCCGAATAAGCGGTCATGACAATAACGGGTAGTTCCGGATGCGCTTCCTGCACATGACGCAACAAGGTCAAGCCGTCTGTGCCCGGCATACGGACGTCCGTAACGATGACATCGGGTTCGAAGTCTGCAAGTCGCGCAATAACCTTGTCGGCGTTTTCGAAACTGCGAGTCACAACCTGTGCCTTCTCAAGCGCACGTTCGAGGACCCACCGAATCGAGCGATCATCATCGACAATCCAGACTTCATGTTGTTTGGTCATTGTTGTGCTTCCAATGGCAACCACACCGTGAATTCGGTATGGCCAGGAACACTTTCAAAGCCCATCAGGCCATTTTGTCGATGCACCAATGACTGCGCGATGGGGAGACCCAGCCCGGAACCACCGGCATTGCCTGATACCAATGGGAAGAAAATGCCGCTCTGTAACTCTGACGGGACGCCTGGTCCATCGTCGATGATTTGGGCAGCGACGACGATGCGGTGGACTACCGACCCAATGGTGAATTTGTATTGCACCCGAGTTCGCATCGTGACGGTGCCGTCATCGCCGTTAATCGCCTGCACAGCGTTGCGAACGAGGTTCATAAAAGCCTGAATCATCTGATCACGGTCGACAAAAACGTTCGGGATACTTGGGTCATAGTCGCGCTCGATTATCACGTTGCTGGCTCGCTCGGCGTCAACGACCAAGCGAACATGCTCCAGCACATCATGGATGTTGACCGACGTTTGATGCGATTCGCCGCGCGGGCCCAACATGCGATCGACAAGCGTACTCAGGCGGTCGACTTCGCCAATGATTACCTGCGTGTACTCGCTCTGACGTTGATCTTCCAGCTCGCGCTCGAGGAGCTGTGCGGCACCACGAATGCCACCCAGAGGATTCTTTATTTCATGAGCGAGCCCCTGCAATAAAGCGCTGGATATCGTGTTCTGAATGAGCATATTGCCGGCGCTGCGAATACGTTGATCGTGTTCCAGATTGCTCATTTCAATCAAAACCCGGGCCCCTGCGTCCCTTTCTTTCAGCAGAGGCGTCACACAACAGTCGACGATAACGGTAGAGAACTTCCCAAGGCGCAGGTCCAGTCCCCGTTCAGTGAAAGCACGCTCTTCGAGCAGAGCTCGGCTGGCGGCGTGCACCAACTCGTCAGCCCCGGGCAAAATCTCGGCCAGCAGGGTGCCCCGAATGCGCGTCTCACTCGCCTCGATTAACGACTGCGCCGCGGCATTCGCCAGAATCACAGTAAGGTCCTCATCGAGTACCAAAACTGCGGTTGTCAGTACATCAAGCAGCTTTGAATCGACGATGGACGTATCGTTGTCAGACGTAACCATTTCGCACTACTTTGGTGCAACCCCAGTGAGATGTCTCGCGATCTGGACCCAGATGTGACGCCGGGCCCCCGGCAGAAGAGCTGGCCGCGCGTTTCGCGCGGCCGTCAGAGCGGCTCGTTCCTGCCGCTAATACGGAGCAAGAATCGGACCAACTAGCGTGCCGCTGGACCACCTGGTGGTGCGTGCTGGATGGAGCGCCGGTGGGTGAAAAACACACTGGTGTCTGAGCGCTTAAGTTGTCTGCCGCTGACGTCAAGCACGGCGACGCTCAGGTCGTGACTGCCCCGCTCGACTTCCGACACGGTGAAATTTGTTCGCGAACTAGGTTTACCGTAAGCCTTGCCATCGAAGTACAACTGCAGTTGATCGCCGGATTGCAATGCAGGCACGACCTCGACCGTGACGTTGACGCCGGTCGTATTGCGCAGGGTTTCCTCGTTAGCTGGGCTGGTGATGCGGACAGAATCGTAGCCAGCGAACGCGTTTTCCGCTTTTCGTTCAGTAACGCGCTTGCGGCGCTGCGGTTTCAGCGCGGGAACGACCGTTGTTTCGTTAAGTTGAATCTTCTCCGCACCGTCACGTGCCGTATCGGAATATATGACGTTGCCGGCATCGTCCACCCAGCGGTAAACGTCGGCCATCACTGTCGAGCATGCGAGCAGCAATCCTAGCGGCAAGATTAACGAATAGCGCATCATTGAGTCAGCCGGGTTCGGGGGATTTTGGCAGTGTAACGTTGCCGGTCGAAAAATCTAGCGACCGTTACCAAAAAAAAGCCCCCGCAAGCGGGGGCTTTAGTCTCATCAGCGCTCTTGCTCAGACGCTGTAGTACATCTCGAACTCGGCGGGGTGCGTGGACATTTGCAGAGTCGTCACCTCTTCCATCTTGAGCGCGATGTACGCATCAATCGCGTCATCGGTCAGTACGCCACCTGCCTTCAGGAACCCGCGATCTGCATCAAGCGCCTGGAGAGCTTGTTCCAGATCCGAACAGACTGTCGGGATCCCTTTGGACTCTTCTGAGGACAAATCGTAAAGATCCTTGTCCATCGGCGCACCCGGGTCAATCTTGTTCAGAATCCCGTCAACACCAGCCATCATCAGCGCGACGAAAGTGAAGTACGGGTTGCCACTTGAATCCGGGAAACGGACTTCGATACGGCGAGCCTTCGGGCTGGAAACCCATGGGATACGCACGGAGGCGGACCGATTACGTGCCGAATAGGCGAGGAACGTCGGTGCCTCGAATCCCGGTACGAGTCGCTTGTAGCTATTCGTGCTGCCGTTTGCGAAAGCATTGATAGCGCGAGCATGTTTGATAATGCCGCCAACGTAGTGCAGTGCAGTTTCGGACAAGCCTCCATAGCCGTCACCAGCGAATAGATTCTGACCATCTTTCGTCAAAGATTGATGGACGTGCATCCCGTTACCGTTATCGCCGACCAGAGGTTTGGGCATGAACGTCGCCGTTTTGCCGTAACCATGGGCGACGTTGTGTACCACATATTTCAGGATCTGGAGGGTATCGGCGCGACGCACGAGAGTGTCGAAAAGCGTACCAATCTCACACTGGCCGGCAGTCGCCACCTCATGATGATGGACCTCAGTCTGAACGCCCATTTCCTCCATCACCAGACACATGGTTGAGCGCATGTCCTGGAGTGAATCGACCGGCGGTACCGGGAAATAGCCGCCCTTAACGCCGGGCCGATGGCCGATATTGCCATCTTCAAATACTTTGTCCGAGTTCCATCCAGCCTCATCGGAATCGATCGCGTACGACGCGCCTTTCATCCCGTTCGACCACTGCACACTGTCAAATACGAAGAACTCGGGCTCGGGTCCGAAGTACGCTGTGTCGGCGACACCCGAGGCGAGCAAATAAGCTTCGGCGCGCTTTGCCGCAGAGCGCGGGCAGCGACCGTAGCCTTCACCGGTGGTTGGTTCGACCACATCACAGCGGATATTTATGGTTCTGTCTTCGAAAAATGGGTCCATGACAGCGGTGTCGGCGTCCGGCATGAGAATCATGTCGGACTCGTTGATGCCTTTCCAACCGGCGATCGAAGAGCCGTCGAACATCTTGCCTTCTTCAAAAAATTCTTCGGTAATTTCACGAACAGGAACTGTAACGTGCTGCTCCTTACCCTTGGTATCCGTGAATCGAATATCGGCGAAGACCACGTCCTCTTCTTCGATAGTTTTCAAAACGCTCTCAATTGACATCTAAATGCTCCTCCAACACTGCACTGTTTGGTGTTTCTCGAATCTTTGGTTGATGTTCCTACCGCCGCGATTCAAATGCGTACTCTCGCAGCGCACCGATTCCTGATACGCATACAGCGAGCACGATACGTGCCAACGATAAGCCTTTGTATTGCGGACGCCTGGAGCGCTTGTAGCGCGTCTTTGCACCATCACGGTGCGTTCCAGGCATCCACCGCACCACCGTGGTGCCTATTTTTCGATCAAATGGGCGCGCTCATTCGCGAGGAGTTCATTAAACGTCTCGCGAGCCCGGATGACCCGAAACGAAGCACCCTCGACCAGAATTTCAGGCGGCCGTCGCCGCGCATTGTAATTGGATGACATCACGAATCCATAGGCCCCTGTATCGAGTACTGCGAGAAGGTCACCTGGCCGAACAGCTAATGTGCGATCTTTTGCCAGCCAATCACCGGACTCACACACCGGACCGACCAGATCGCAGCGCACGGCCTCACCGCCAGAAGCTTCGGCATAGGGCCGGACCTCATGCCAGGCATCGTAGAGCGAAGGTCGCAGGAGATCGTTCATGGCGGCATCGACAATCACGAAATCACGGTTCTCATTCGGCTTGACGTACTCCACCCGCGTCAGCATCAGCCCGGCTTTACCGACAATTGAGCGGCCCGGTTCCATCACAACCGTGTAGCGTTCCGGAATAGCGCGGGTCATTGCGGCGACTAATTCGGCAACCGGGGGAGGCTGTTCCTCTTCATAGCGGATGCCCAAACCACCGCCAACGTCGATGTGCTCAAGCGGCATCCCTGCAACTGCCAATGCCTCGGCGATCCGGACGACTTGCGTGACCGCTTCAACGACGGGCGCAATGGAGGTCAGCTGTGAGCCGATGTGACACGCAATCCCTGTGGCCCGCAACTGGGGTAGGTCAGCGACCCGCTGGTAGACCGCAATGGCTGCATCTATCGGGATGCCAAATTTGTTTTCTTTCAGGCCAGTCGAGATGTAGGGATGCGTTTGCGCATCCACATCCGGATTTACGCGTAGCGCGACATCCACCTGCACTGCCAAGCGCTTTGCGATAATTGCCACGCGCTCTACTTCAGCAACCGACTCGATATTGATACAGCCAATCCCGCATTCAAGTGCGCGCTGGATTTCCGCCTCGCTCTTGCCTACTCCTGAAAACACCAGGTCTGAGGGCGCCGCGCCGATAGCAAGCGCGCGCTCGAGTTCGCCTCCCGAAACGATGTCGAAAGACGCGCCAACCCCTTGCAGTGCCTTGAGAACGGAAAGGTTGTCGTTGGCTTTAACCGCGTAGCAGATACGATGCTTACGGGTGCCGAAAGCACCGTCATAGTCCTGCCAGGCTTGCTCCAATGCGTGGCGAGAGTAGACAAAGCATGGCGTTCCAACTTCGGATGCAATAGCACCAAGGTCGCAGTCTTCTACCTGTAGAAAGCCGTTGTGGTAGTCACATCGCATCGCCAATTCTCGCGCTCGTCCAATCATTCATTCCGAGTCGTCCTGCTCTTGTTCGTGTTGCGGCTCATCCGGCAAATAGAGCGGTCCTTTTTGTCCGCAAGCTTGCAACGCAATCGAGATCAGCACAGCAAACAGAACTGACACGAGTATTTGTTTGTTCATTTTCGACTCCCGACGGAGAACTCATCTTGGGGACGCTTTGCGGGCCTGGGTCCTGTCCGAGCGCCTGACTTCCGGACTCGATCCGGATCTGTTAGCCCTACTCACCCGCGCAGCTTCACTTGCTATCGGCGCATCCTTCGAGAGCTCCGGAGAAGTCGCGGCCGGCGCGATTACCCCCACAGTTCGAGCTCCCGGCGACCGCTATGTTATCCGACCAGCCAGCGCGCGCCAGCGGCAAAGTGTCCTGCTCATCGGCGCGATCGAACGCAGCGGCCCTCGCTTGCATTTAAGTTTGGGATCGGTCGAAAATGCCTGCCCACCAACAAATGTGAGATGTTCCACCTGATGAGCGAGAAAATGGTTTACGTGACGGACGATTCCTTTGATTCGGACGTTCTGCAATCTGAAACGCCGGTACTGGTTGATTACTGGGCGGAATGGTGCGGACCATGCAAAATGATCGCCCCAATTCTGGAGGAAGTCTCCGACGAGTACGTCGATAAAATTAAGATTGCGAAGCTCGACGTGGACCAGAATCAGGCAACGTCGATGAAGTACGGTATCCGCGGCGTGCCAACTTTAATGCTTTTCAAAGAGGGCAACATCGTTGCCACCCATGTCGGCGCACTCACGAAATCTCAACTCACGGCGTTCATCGACAGCAACGTTTAGTCGAAAATACTGTCGGCGGCCCAAAGCTGCCGACATACTTCCCATATCCTGACTGTGAGCGAAGGTAGACGACGTCCAAGTGGCGTGCTATCGTTTTCACCACAGGCTCAAACTACCTGACGGGCCTCATCTCCACCGCACTCAATCTTGTCCACCTCATCGCGCCGTGTGCGCATCACGCGTGATTCAATCTCACCTGCAAACTTCATGATGAATCTGACCGAACTAAAACAAAAACCAGCTTCCGAACTCGTCGACATTGCTGACGACATGGGTCTCGACGGCGTTGCGCGCTCGCGCAAACAAGACGTCATTTTCAGCATCCTGAAAGCCCACGCGAAGAAGGGCGAAGACATTTCCGGCGACGGTGTGCTGGAAATCCTTCAGGATGGCTTCGGGTTTCTACGTTCAGCCGACAGCTCTTATCTCGCGGGACCGGACGATATCTATGTATCCCCGAGCCAGATCAGACGCTTCAGCTTACGCACCGGCGATACCATTGCGGGCAAGATTCGCCCACCGAAGGATGGCGAACGTTACTTTGCGCTGCTCAAAGTGGGCGAAATTAATTTCGAACCGCCGGAGAACGCCAAGAACAAAGTACTGTTTGAGAACCTCACACCGTTATTCCCGCAAGAACGCTTGCAGCTGGAACTTGGGAATGGCAGCACCGAAGACTTGACCCCTCGTGTTATCGACTTGGCATCACCAATCGGGAAAGGTCAACGCGGTCTGGTGATCTCGCCACCTAAAGCCGGCAAAACCATGATGCTGCAGAGCATTGCGCATTCACTGAATGTCAATCATCCGGACTGCTATCTCATCGTCCTCCTCATCGACGAACGTCCTGAAGAAGTGACGGAAATGAAACGTTCAGTCCGAGGGGAAGTGATTTCCAGCACGTTTGACGAACCGGCAAGCCGCCACGTTCAGGTCGCGGAGATGGTTATCGAGAAAGCCAAGCGGCTGGTCGAACACAAACTTAACGTAATTATATTGCTCGACTCGATCACCCGACTCGCGCGGGCCTACAACACTGTCGTGCCATCTTCCGGCAAGGTGCTGACCGGCGGCGTCGACGCAAACGCCCTCCAGCGCCCGAAACGTTTCTTCGGCGCGGCGCGAAACATCGAAGAAGGCGGAAGTCTGACCATCATCGCAACTGCGCTGGTTGAAACGGGTTCGCGGATGGATGACGTGATTTACGAAGAGTTCAAGGGCACCGGCAACATGGAAGTGCATCTGGATCGTAAGATCTCGGAGAAACGAATCTTTCCGGCGGTCAACATCAATCGCTCAGGAACTCGACGCGAAGAAATCCTCACCAAGGCTGACGAACTACAAAAAATCTGGATACTGCGGAAACTTCTGCATCCGATGGAAGAAATCGCCGCGATGGAATTCCTGCTCGAACGACTCAAAGCAACGAAAAACAACGCAGAATTCTTCGACAGCATGAAGCGCTAGCGGCGAACTTAACGCCGCTGCGGATTGCACCACGCCCTACGCCGCCAGACAAAACATCGCGCGCTATTTCCCCGCCCAAACCTGGGGCCTTTGAACTGCTGATGTCCCGACATATCGCTGGCTAATCAGCCCGCGGCAGACCGCCTTATTAACCTTCCACCTGCAACTCAGCCCGGCGGCCAGGTAAAACTGCGCCCACCAAGCAAGTGCACGTGGATATGGAATACGGTCTGACCTACTGCTGCACCATTGTTGATAACCAGACGAAAGGCGTCCTTGTAGCCTTGCTCATCAGCAATCTGAGCTGCTCTCAGCATTAACTGGCCAAGCAAGCTCGCATCTTCAGCGCCCGCAACTGAGACCATCGCAAGGGGTTTTTTCGGGCAGACCAGAATATGCATCGGGGCTTGCGGATTGACGTCCCGAAAAGCGATGCATTGTTCATCTTCGTACACGATATCCGCAGGGATCTCGCGGTCGATGATGCGTTCAAAGAGTGTTTTGTCTGTCATCTTGATGTTGACCTCAAGCTTGTTGGTAAAACGCCATGAGAATTCTGGCCACTTTCGGGGCGAGCGACTTTTTCGGGCAAGTCCTCCCCCCCGCCCCGGAGAGCATGTCGCGAACTTTGCTATCGGATAACAATACGAAATTCTCAGGTAGGTGATCAGGTACGGCGCGCACCATGACGACGCGCTCCGGTTTCTTCGATTATGCCGTGTGGTCGGCCTCGAATATTTCAATCTCCAATTCAACCGGGGCCCACTTTCTAGTGAAAAGTTTCTTACGCTTGGTCCGAGCCATAAGGTTTGATCACAGAAGAATCGCGCTTGTTGTATGGGCTAATCGGAAATATTTCATCGCCCAAAGCCGCACCAGTGAAGGTCGCCGACCGGGCTAATGCTCGGCGAACAACTAGCCGGGAGCGGCTTCGGCTTTGCGCCGCGCCAGAAAAGTCGTGTCCTGCCCGTCGCGCACGATGTCACCAAAGTGCTGGTGGAAATCACCTTTTCTGCGGTCTTCGAAATAGAACTTCAATGTATGCGTGATCGTCGGAAAGGCAAGCTCCGGCCACGGTATTTCGTGCTCGCTATACAATCTGCACTCAAGGCTTTCCGAGCCAGCTGCAAACTCCAGCTCCGGCATGTCCGCCAAAAACATCATGTAGACCTGATTGATCTGTGGCAAATTGAAAATCGCGTAGAGCTCGCCGACCGTTACCTTGGCGCAGGCCTCCTCCCAGGTTTCCCGAGCTGCCGCTTCGGCAGTCGTCTCACCGTTTTCCATGAACCCGGCGGGTAACGTCCACCACCCGTAACGAGGCTCAATGGCGCGTTTACACAACAAGATCTGGTCTTCCCAAATGGGTACACACCCGGCGACGATGTTCGGGTTCGAATAGAAGATCTCGTCGCAATCGTCACAGATGTGGCGCGGCCGGTTGTCATCGGCAGGGACGCGCCAGACGATTTGCTCGGACCCACACTGGCTACAAAACTTCATTAAATTGGGCCCCTGAGACCTCGCCGTCCAATGCTGCGGCGATAGAGGGCCACAATGTTTTAAGTATTTCCGGCTGAACTTTAGCGGTCGGGTGCAAACCATCAGCCTGAAACGCGTCGGCACTTGTGGCAAATGTCTCGAGCATAAACGGCGCGTCAATGACACCTGTCGTGCGCCCGAGCCGTTCGAACACATCTTCGAACGCAGCGGTGTATTGCGGGCCGTAGTTGGGCGGAATGCGAACTTTAAGCAGCACTACCTTGCAACCCGCCTGTTGCGCGACGCTGATCATCGTCGCCACATTCTTCTTCGTTTCATCGACATCAAGTCCACGCAGACCATCGTTTGCGCCAAGCGCGATTATCACCACCGCAGGTTGATGGCGTTCGACTAACGAGCCGATTCTGTGAGCCCCACCGGAAGTCGTCTCGCCGCTTATGCTGGCGTTAACCACTGTTTGTGGATAGCCTTGTTCCACTAGGTGCTGAGCCAACAAACTGGGCCAGCTCGCCTTGATATCAATGCCATAACCAGCACTGAGACTGTCACCAACGATCAGTACGGATTGTGGGGCCAGTATATCTGCAGCGATTACCGGGCCAGCAAACACCGACGCCATCATGAATACCAACACGCGTAGCACTGACGCAACCTCCGTTATAGCAGTTTCCAGGGTCTCTAAAGTCGTTGCTGGACCATCCGGCGAGCTGCGCATCCTCGATGATATCAACTTTGCCGTCCAGGCTCGCGAGCGGGTCGCCATAACAGGGGTATCGGGTTCAGGTAAATCCACCTTGCTCGGACTTCTGGCCGGACTAGACGTGGTATCTGACGGATCGATTTCGGTTCTCGACCATGATCTAGCTACGCTCACTGAGGATCAGCGTGCACGCCTGCGCCGCCAGCATATTGGATTCGTGTTTCAGGCTTTTCATTTGGTTGGCAGCTTCACCGCGCTCGAGAACGTGATGCTGCCTCTGGAATTGAAAGACGCGCCTGATGCGCAGTCCCGGGCGCGAGAAATACTCGAACGTGTCGGACTCGGAAAGCGTCTCACGCACTTCCCCCGCCAATTATCCGGTGGGGAACAACAGCGAGTCGCGCTCGCCCGCGCATTTTGCACGTCTCCCGATATTCTGTTCGCCGACGAACCGACCGGTAATCTCGACGCGAAAACCGCACAAAACGTCATTGATCTGTTGTTCGAGCTTAACGACGAATTCGGCACCACATTGATCGTTGTGACCCATGATGCAGCGGTGGCGAATGATTGCTCGCGCACTATCGCACTGGCTGGGGGACGCATCGTTGACTGAGCAATCGAATCGGCCCTCACGCGCCGATCCGGTATGGCTGTTCGCGACCCGATTACTGAAGCGAGACATCGCCAGTGGCCGACTACTGATTATGTTGCTGGCGACGACAATCGCGGTGGCAAGTACGAGCGCTGTAAATCTCCTGGTCAGTCGGGTCAAGGTGGGCATGGTCGCAGAGTCGAGCGCCCTGCTCGCCGGCGATCTGGCCTTAACCGCGCGCGATATGCCACCCGCTCGCTATGCTGAACTCGCGACCCGGCACAACCTGCAAGTCGCACAGATCGTCTCGCTGCAAAGCGTAGTCGCGTTCGGCGAACAACTGCAATTGGTGCGCTTGAAGGCGGTCGACGAAGCGTATCCGTTGCGCGGTGATCTGCAAGTCGCAGCACGCCCCTTCGCCGAGAACAGCCGTAGCCTGAACGGTCCGCCGTCAGGCGAGGTATGGGCAGATCTGCGTCTGTATCAGGCACTTGGCTTGAAGACAGGCGACGCGATTAACGTCGGACAGAGCACGTTCACGGTAAGTCGTGTCCTGGTCCTGGAGCCCGATCGAGGCGGTAATCTGTTCGCATTCGCACCTCGTGTGATGATGAATCTGGGCGATCTTGAGAATACCGGCCTGGTCGTTTCAGGCAGTCGAGTCAGTTATACCAGCTTGTTTGCGGGCAACCGGACTGCGGTGCAGCGCTTTCGCGACGAACTAGATCTTGCAGCTGGTCATACCCTGCATGACCCGCGTAGTGCGCGACCAGAGATTGAACGCTCATTTGTACAGGCCGAGCGTTTTCTGACCCTGGCAGCGTTTGTCGGCGTACTCCTGGCCACGATCGGCATCGCGCTGGCAGCCGACGGCTACACCGCACATCACGAAAAGACGGTTGCGATCTTCAAGACCCTCGGCCTGACCAGTCGCAGCATTGGCCAGGTCCTGGCCGTGGAATTATTGTTGCTGGCCATCGTGGCGACTGTCGTCGGGGACGCGCTAGCGCTCGGTGTACACAGCATACTTATCGGTCAGTTCCTGCCGGCGGCGGCTGTTGAACAATCGGGGCTCCCACTTGCACCGCTGCTTCATGGGCTCTGGGTGTCAACCATCGCACTGGCAGGATTCGCCTTGCCGACGCTGGTGCAGTTGACCCGCATGCCCGTCACTGCAGTGCTGAGTAGAGATCAAGTCAGCATAAAGCCCCGCTTGGGCGCAACGCTTGTCAGCATGTTGGCAGCTATCGTACTGATAGCACCATGGCATTTGGGCAACACCAAACTGGTTGCGATTACCCTTGCCGGCATGCTCACGAGTGCTGCGGCCGTGGCCGCTTGCGCACTACTACTCGTTCGTCTGCTCGGCCGGCTGAGACGGCACACCGCGATGGGCTGGCGATTCGGGTTGGCCAATATCGCGCGCCGCGCACGTTTGTCCGTTACTCAGGCCACCGCACTTGGCCTTGGTATTGCGGTCATCCTGTTGCTCGGGATTATTCGCGACGACTTGCATGGCCAATGGCAGAGTCGGCTACCAAACGACGCACCAAATCACTTTTTGATCAATATTCAGGGTGATGAAGTGCCGGCTTTGAAGACACGTCTTGATCGTGAAACTGGTGGTGACGTGCGCTTCTATCCAATGGTGCGCGGCCGCCTGACCGCCATCAATCAAACCGCAGTCAATGGCGACAGCTACGTCGAACCTCGGGCGCGTCGACTGGTTGAACGTGAGTTCAATTTGTCCTCGGCAGTCCACATGAAAAAAGATAATCGAATTGTCGGCGGCAGTTGGTGGGAGCCCAGCGCCTTAGCGCAGATGTCTGTTGAAGAAGGCATCGCCGAGCGTCTGGGTATTCAGGTTGGAGACGAGCTGACCTTTCAGGTCGCAGATCGCAGGGTAGTTGGTCAAGTAAGCAGCTTAAGACATGTCGACTGGGATAACTTTGAGGTCAATTTTTTTGTCGTGGCAACGCCGGATTTACTCGCCGGCGCGCCGACGACATACATCACTAGTTTCTATCTACCTCCCCGCGCGCGCACCCTGATGTCCGACCTCGTGAAACAATTCCCCAGCATCACCGTTATCGATGTCGATGCGCTCATGGTACAGGTTCGTCGGGTGATGGAGCGGGTATCAACAGCGCTCCAGTGGGTGTTCGGGTTCGCGATGCTGGCCGGTGTATTCGTACTTATCGCAGCCGTTCAAACCAGCCAGCGGGAGCGGGTTCTCGATATCATTCTGCTCAAGACACTAGGCGCTTCGCGTCGCTTCATCACTGCTACTGTGACGATTGAATTCGCTGTGCTTGGCGCTCTCGCCGGACTACTGGGTAGCCTTGGTGCGATGGGAACTGGCTGGCTGTTGGCGCACTTTGTTCTCACCATCCCCTACCGGCCGGATAGCTTCGCCTTGCTTGCGGGCATTGGCGGCGGTATTGCCGGAGTCACTGTGCTCGGTGTACTTGTAGCACGTCATACGCAGGGGAAATCCGTTGTGCAGAGTTTGCAGGACGTCGGCTAAAAGGCCGTCGCAGCGCTACAGACGCGAATCATCTGCGGCATCCCATGGCGGCGATACGATTGCGATGAAGCGAAGTAACTCATCGCCCGGATTATCAATCCACTGCACCGCGCCGCCTGGAATATAGACTGCATCGCCTGCCGTGACTTCCTGGGTTTGCGCATCGATGTGCATCAGTCCGCGCCCACTAAGGACGTAGTAAACTTCTGACTGCACCATACGATGTTGATAACTCGACTCGTGCGGTTCAACTTCGGCGAGCGCAAGTGAACAGGTCAGAGCAATGTCATCATTCTTCGGATGCAACAATTCGTGTAGCCGGCAGCCGTCGTTGGCGGTTAGTGCGGGGCAATTGTGTTGGTTTTTGATCAGCATAGGGTTCCCTTGCTACAAACTGTCAACGGGTGTCCATAATAACGAATTGAATGTGCGCGACCGTCCGATATGAACGCGTATAGAGGCAACCCGGACCATGTCCATGGCAGTCCGGCGCAAACCGGCATTTTGGTGTGCAACGTCGGCACGCCCGAGGCACCAACGCCGCGCGCAGTGCGCCGCTATCTTGCCGAATTTCTCAGCGACCCACGTATCGTTGAGCTACCACGCTGGCTGTGGATGCCGATTCTCCATGGCGTCATTCTGAATTTTCGCCCGCGACGGTCGGCGCACGCCTACGCGTCGATTTGGCAGGACGTTGGTTCGCCGTTGCTCAATTTTTCAGAACGGATTGTGGCGAGCCTGGAACATCAATTCGACGCGCGCAACCGGCCCGATCTCGTTTTCGCTTTGGGCATGCGCTATGGCGCCCCCTCTATCGCCTCGGCGATGGAAAAACTACGCGCGGCGGGCGCACGAAGAATACTGGTGCTGCCCCTATATCCACAATACGCGTCGGCTACCACCGGGTCCGTCTATGACGCGGTTTTCGAGATCACCAAGGATCTGCGCTGGCTACCGGAATTGCGCTTTATCAACCAATACAACGCAGAGCCGGGCTACATCGAGGCGTTAGCGGACTCGGTTCGCAATCACTGGCGCCAGCACGGTCGCGGGCAACGGTTGCTGATGTCGTTTCACGGCATTCCTCAGGAGACCTTTCTCGCCGGTGACCCGTACTTTTGTCAGTGCCAGGAAAGCTCGCGACTGTTGGCTGAACGGCTCGATTTAGATAACGAGCAATGGGCTGTGAGTTTCCAGTCCCGGGTGGGTCCCAAGCGCTGGCTCGAACCCTACACGACCGATGTTCTGAAACAGTGGGCCTTAGAGGGGATCGGCGACATTGATGTCGTGTGTCCTGGATTCGCCGCTGATTGCCTCGAAACTCTGGAGGAGATCGCAATGCAGTACGCCACTATCTATCGGGACGCTGGCGGCGGCGAACTGCGCTATATCGGCGCGCTGAATGATCAGCCGAAACATATAGAGGCGCTGACGGATCTAATCGAGCGGCACCTCGGCGGGTGGCCTGCGGCATCAGATGAAACACACGCACAGCAAGCGCTTTCTGCGACGCGCGCACGCGAACTAGGTGGCCGCTGACTGAGTCAGAGCGGAAGCAAACATCTCCTTCGGTGCACTTAAGCTTCGCCGATCATGCTCAATGCGAGCGTGCGCCGGTGCGGCCGTGTGCGGTGTTCCCACAGGTACAAGCCCTGCCAGGTACCCAGATCAAGGCGCGCGTTACGAATCGGCAAGGTCACATCGGTGTGCGTCAAAATGCTGCGGATGTGGGCTGGCATATCGTCATCACCTTCAGCGTTGTGAGCAAAGAGCGGATCACCGTCGGTCACCAACCGCGACATGAACGTCTCAAGGTCAGACAGGACGTCGGGATCGGCGTTCTCGCATAAAATCAGCGAAGCGCTGGTGTGCCGTAAAAAAACCGAACAGATACCGCTCTGAATCCCGCTACTGCCAACGCTCGCATTGACACGGGCAGTCAGGTCAACGTAACCGCGCCCGGTGCTGTCAATCACGAGTTCTGAAACTGCGATCATCGCGTCACTCTCGGATTAGCGCCGGCTTAATCGACGAATTTCAGAAAATCCGCGAGCGGGCGTCGGTGCTGTTCATTAACCTGGGCTGGCCACCCGTACCAGAACAGGCCCACCACCGATTCCGTGGCCCTGTTGAAACCCACGACCTCGGAGAACGCCGTGGATCGCACCACTTCCCCAGTAGTCCATTTGACACCGACACCATTACCCCACAGAGACAGCATGAAGTTCTGCGCTGCACAACAGCAGGCCGCATAATCCTCCCGTTCTCGCAGCTCGTCATCGCTTCGGTCGCAGGTCATCACCAGCCAGCCAGGCATCGCGAGCCATCGCGCAAGCTTAATTTCTGCAGCGCGCTCGCCGCGCGATTCGAGCACCTTTTTCGAGTTCAGTTCGGCGATCGCCTGTTGCGCAACCGGGCCGAGCAAATAGATATGCCATGGCTCGGTACGGTGATGGTTGGGTGCCCAGCGGACCGTTTCCAGAGCACTGTCAATAAGCGCTTGCGGGACGCTACGCGCAGCGAAGTCGTGCACGGTGCGACGCTCACACAGAATGCGGTTCAGAAACTCGCTGGTTGGCGCGGCTGCGGTGTCACTCATGAAACAATCTCCTTCTCCGGTAACGCGAGGCGCGACCTGTTCGGTGTTTAATCTAACGAGTCACGGCGCCCACTCGGCTGCACTGGAACTATGCCGGTCGCAGGCAATCTACTCATTAGCCGAAGCAATGCGCAATCTCGAAGATTTTCGCCGAGCCGAGCGATGCTCGATAAAAAATGAGATTGATGCGGTCCACGCAGATGCAAAAAACAAAGACATCGTGGCACGGGGGGAATCTCAATTCCCAGCAGGTCCGCGGCGGTCGGCTGCCCGCACAATCTCGAAACGGTCGTGGTCATGGGCATCAATCCTGATTCGGCGCAGGTTAGACTATCGCCCTGAATACGCGCGCGCTGACTCCAGTATAAATCGATCGCAAACGCGTGCCCTGAAACTTCAATAACTACTGACACTGGCCGACTCATTTCATGCGCAATCTGGTCTATCTCATCTCGTTCGTGCTCAGCGCAGCTCTGCACGCCGAGTCGGGCGGCCTGTCAGACCGCTATGCACCACAGCGCGGCAGCTTTGAGAAGGTCCTCGCGGCGCAATCTGCGGGGCGACACAAACTTGCCGGGCAGCTTGCTCTGGGATTAGAGGAATATCCACTCTATCCATATTACGTCTACAACGATTTGCGACGCCGCTTACATCACCACCCGAGCGATGCAGTGGCTAGATTCCTGAGTGTCTATGACAATAGCTTTTTGAGCGTTCGGCTTCGCGAAGAATGGCTGACGCAACTTTCGCGGGCCGGTCGCTGGCAGGCATTTCTCGACTTTTACCGCCCCAGCGACAACCTGAAATTGCGTTGCCTGCAACTTACTGCGCGCTTACGCGTCGGCGTTATTGAAGGGCTGCTAGCCGATACCCAAGCAGTGTGGTTGCACGGAAAATCGCTGCCGGATGAGTGCGACCCCGCTTTCGCGCGCCTGTATAAGAGCGCGCGCCTGGGTGATGATTTGCTGTGGCAACGAATGCGGTTAGCCATGCAGGAAGGGAACGCCGGCTTGGCCGGGTTTCTGGGCCGGCGCTTAGAGTCGGCCCACTACAAGGCGCTGAACAGCTTACGCGGTGATGCACACGGACGTCCTGCCAAGGCCCTTGCGCGCAAGGATATTGATGACGACGCGGATGCTCGAGCGATCTTGCTATACGCGCTAAAACGCTTGTGCCGCAGCGGTATCGCGGTTTGTGAAAAAGCCTGGGCAAAAGTCGTGCCCCGCTATGCCTTTTCAACTGCAGAGCTCGGCGACGCGGCAGTCATTGTTGCGCTTGCGGCCGCGCGCAAAGATCACCCGCGCCGCATCGCTCTGCTTGACGCAGTCCCGGACGCTAGCCTGACGACCCCAGTCCAGGCCTATCGTATCCGTGAAGGCATCCTGACGCGTTCATGGGCGCAGCTGGCACGATGGACCAGAACGGACCCTCCAGAGGGTGTGAGCGGGTTGCGCTGGCGCTATTGGCGCGCACGTGCGCTCGACGCTCTCGGCGAGGAGACTGCGGCCAGGGCCGAATTTGAGGGGCTTGCACAAGAGCGTGACTATTACGGCTTCCTCGCCGCTGACCAAATCGGCACCGACTACCGCTTCCATCATGCGCCCGTAGCAGCGACACCGATCGAATTTGATGGCCTGATGGCGATTCCTGGCGTGCCGCGCGCACGTGAGCTGTATCTGTTGGGGCGTAAATACCAGGCGCGACGAGAATGGGCATTTGAATTGTCGCGTCTCGACAAACGTCAGCTAGAGACGGCTGCGAGCGTGGCAGCAGCATGGAATTGGCCGGATCGAGCGATTTTTGCACTCGGGAAAGCGCGTTCATACGACGACCTGGAAATGCGTTTTCCCCTCCTCTACGCCGATGTCGCTCAGGTTTTAGCTGCCCGTCGTAAACTCGAACCTGCTCGAGTCATGGCCATTACCCGCTCGGAAAGCGCCTTTATCAGCGACGCGCGTTCAGGGGCCGGTGCCCTGGGTCTAATGCAATTAATGCCCGCTACGGCACGTGAAATGGCGCGTCAGGTTGGGGCCAAATTCAGCACCGCCAAACGGCTCTACAACCCGAAGTACAACTTGACGCTGGGCACCGCCTATCTCGCTCAGATGCTAAAGCGTTTCGATGGCAATTTTGCGATGGCGACAGCGGCGTATAATGCGGGCCCACATCGGGTCCGGCAGTGGCAAAAATCGACCTGCACGCCAGCCGATATATGGATAGACAGCATCCCGTTTACCGAGACCAGGCGTTACGTTCGACGGGCTTACTTTTACACGGCCGTCTATCAGTGGCGCATGCATCAAAACATCACGAGAATGGCCGAACAGATGCCGGCAGTACTGGCATCCGGTTTGAAAAACACTGCGGACTGTAAAATATGACAACGTCGACGATTGCATTACTCGGTGGTAGCGGCTTCATTGGCAGTGTCCTCGCCAATCAGCTCGTTGCCAGCGGCTATGCGGTGCGCGTATTAACGCGCAGGCGCTCCAACGCGCGTGAAGTCTGGCTGCTTCCCAATACAGATGTTGTGGAAGTTGATCCCTTGAACGCCGAGCGACTAAAAGAGCATTGCGACGGTTGTAGCACCGTCATCAATCTCATTGGCATTCTGAATGAACGCGGCGACAACGGCGCGGGCTTTCGGCGCGCTCACGTCGAGGTCGTACAAAATCTTATCAAGGCATGTAAATCTGCCGGAGTCGCCCGTCTGATCCAAATGAGCGCGCTCAATGCCGACAGTTTCGCAGCCTCACATTACCTGCGCAGCAAGGGAGAGGCGGAGAAACTTATTGCTGACGAAGCGGGCCAGCATCTCAGTACCAGCGTTTTTCGTCCCTCACTGGTATTCGGTCCCCATGATGACTTCACCAATCGATTCGCACGCCTATTAAAATTCGCACCGGGCTTTCTACCGCTCGCCGCCGGCGACACGCGGGTACAACCGGTCTATGTGAACGATCTCGCGAGCGCGCTGATGGCAGCGATTGCAAACCCGGCCAATGGCCATCAGCGCTACGATATCGGCGGTCCGGAAATCGTCACATTGACCGAGGTCGTTAAATATATCGGCAGCGTGATTGGCTCCAGCGCGCGCATCATTGGACTCGGCAGCGGATTATCCAAGCTGCAGGCGAACGTACTGGAGTTCGTGCCGGGCAAACCATTCTCGCGCGATAATCTGCGTTCCCTGCAGGAAGATTCCGTCTGTATGCAGGCCAATGCTCTCGACCAATTCGGGATTTCGACGACCCCAATGCGGGTGGTCGTGCCGGGATACCTCGGTCAGACAAACCTGCGGCAGCGCTACTACGAGTACCGTAGCGAAGCGGGTCGCGGCTAAACGTTACTCGGTCCGCAGACCGCTCAAATGGACATCTATCAAGTCGGCGGCGCAGTTCGGGACGGGCTTCTTGGCGCGCAAATCAAAGATCGAGACTGGGTTGTTGTCGGCGCTAATTCGGACGCACTAACAGCTCTCGGTTATCGCCAGGTTGGAGCGGATTTCCCCGTCTTTTTGCACCCTGAAACCCACGAGGAGTACGCGCTCGCACGCACCGAACGCAAATCGGGCCAGGGTTACAAAGGCTTCACAACCGACTCTTCCGAGTCCGTCACGCTAGAACAGGATCTCAGCCGTCGGGATTTTACTGTCAACGCGATGGCGAGGGCGACCGACGGCACGCTCGTGGACCCGTTCAATGGCCAGCGCGATCTGGAACGCGGCGTACTGCGCCACATCAGTGCAGCGTTTAGTGAGGATCCGCTGCGTGTATTGCGCGGCGCCAGGTTCGCAGCACGTTTTAATTTCTGTATCGCGCCCGAGACCCTCGAATTGATGGCCGCAGTGACCCGCTCCGGAGAACTCACGACGCTGGCGCCGGAGCGCGTGTGGCAGGAACTACGCCGCGCACTCGGGGAAACTTACCCGCAACGGTTCATCACTGTCCTGCGCGAATGTGGTGCACTGGAAATCCTGTTTCCGGAACTCGAGGCCCTTTTCGGGGTACCGCAACCGGCGAAATATCATCCGGAGATCGATACGGGTGAGCATATCCTGCTCGCCCTCGCCCAGGCGGTGCTGTTGAGCGCGAACGAGCGTGTCCGTTTCGCTGTACTACTTCATGATCTCGGCAAGGGTGCAACGCCGAAAGATATATTGCCGTCACACCGCGGGCATGAGGATAGCGGTCAAGCCCTAATTGACGGTGTATGTAAACGACTTCGAGTACCGCGAGAGCACCGTGAACTGGCACTGCTGGTGTGTAAACTCCACACCCGGGTACACCACGCGCTGGACATGCCGGCACCGACCGTAATTGAGTTTCTCGAATCCGCTGACGCCTATCGGCGCCCGCAACGCTTCGAAGACTTTCTCGCTGCCTGCATCATCGACGCGACGGGTAGGAAGGGTCTCTCAGCACAGGGCTACCCGCAGGCAGAGCGCTTACGCTCAGCGCATCGCGACACCGCTGAAGTTGATGTTCAACAGCTTCGCGACGATGGGCTTGAAGGGTTGGAGTTGGCTGCGGGGATCCATACGGCCCGCATTGAAAAACTTATTCGCAGCGATAGCTGATTTCGAAACCCGCGTCGCCCTGACCGGGCATGCCAGCGATGATTACGCCACTACCGCTAAGCCGCATAGACTCGCGTTTAATCTCGTAACGTTCACCGTCGTCCATGTGAATGACAGATCGGTTCGTGCTGTTGTCGGTTATCGTGCAACGATCGCGGCTGAACTGCGCGCTTAAATGCTGGCGTGAGACCAGATCTTTCTGGATGACCAGATCGTTTTCCGCCTGGCGGCCAATCGATATAACCGGACGCGCGGTATTGACCACGATGTCCTCGCCTTCATAAGTGAAGA
This sequence comes from Proteobacteria bacterium UBA981, assembly GCA_002292285.1. Classification (GTDB taxonomy): domain Bacteria; phylum Pseudomonadota; class Gammaproteobacteria; genus UBA981. The sequence goes on along the minus strand of DBBP01000005.1, from coordinate 14,048 downwards.
TCACACGATCGTAGCTGTTTTCTTCGCGGGCCGGTTGCTCACCGTTATAGGCCGTGATCGATTCGACGTCCCAAATAATTTCGTACAGTTCCACGTGTTCAAGCGAGACGAAGTTCCAGGTTTCGTCATCGACGTATCGCGAAACTGCGCGAAATATCCGCGGCAACTGTTCAATCAATGCGAGTGTTGCGAGGGTCTGCTCAGGCTTCGCCTTGTCACTCGCCCAGTTTGCGATTTTGACCGTTGTGCAAGTCAACAAATCGCGACTGCTGGGTAGCGGGCCGCTGTGCACGCCGATCCGCATGCGGATGGGCGAAGAGGCGCCGCGCTCATTCTGTTCGGCCAGATGAATGTGAATCTCTGATGCCACCCCTGCCGCGTCGCTGGGGTCCTCAAATCTTGCGATAACCTGATCGCCGACTTCGGCGATTGTGTGGCCATTGTGCTCGGTGCAGTAGGATTTCAGGGTGGTCAGGCAATCGTTGACCAAGGCCTGCGCATTGGTGTCACCCAGCGCCTCATAAAGCGCCGTGCTGCCGGCGATGTCCGCCGACATAATAGTTTGCATTTGTGGGTCGGAATCGGTGCTCATGACACACTAGAACACGTTTCTCCGAGAGAAACCCAGAGCGCTAAATTCGCAAATCCATTGCTGAGGCAATAGCTCGCTCCGGCGCCTGACGCCTGACGCCTTGGCGTCCAGCCATGCTTCAGGACGCGTCGCCCCATAATTGCCTGAGTCTCTGGTCACGGCCGCAATTATAGCGATAAAACTTATAGCGGACCGGATTCTTCAGATAGTAATCCTGGTGGTAATCTTCGGCCGGATAAAATTTACTCGCGGCAGCCAACTCGACTCGAAGAGGCTCTTTGAACGATTTCGTTTGTTCAATTTCCTGGAAAGAGGCTATCGCGGCTTCACGTTGCGACTCGCCATGATGAAAAACAGCTGGTCGATATTGCGAGCCCCGGTCGCAGAACTGGCGATCGGCGGTCGTCGGGTCGACGTTTTTCCAGAATACGCGCAACAATTCCGCATAACTGACCTGGCCCGGGTCGTAACGGATTTCGACCGCCTCGGTATGCCCGGTCGTGCCCGACGAGACTTGTTCGTAGGTCGGGTCAACCACATGTCCACCAATGTATCCGGACGTCGTGGAAATGACGCCAGTGAGTTTGTCGAACGGCCCTTCCATGCACCAGAAACAGCCGGCGGCAAAGGTTGCTGTCGCCGTCTCACCACCCGTTAATCGGTCACCACCTTCGGCGTGTTGATTCGCCGCAATAGCGGCGAGGCCGATTGTCACTGTCGCGGTAAGGAAGAGCCCGATTGCAATCGTTTTACCCACTTTCATCATGTCCGTCAGATCCAGAATTATTCAGCTCGTGATGCCTATCGGACCGGCCGCGCGCCCGTTAGTTGCACAGCGCAGGTTATACGAGAAAGAGCAGCAGGATGGCGCCGAGTGCAAAGCGATAAACGGCGAATGGCCACATACCGAGCCGCGTAATAAAGGCCATGAATAGTCTGATACAGACATACGCGCTCGCTGCGGAGAAAAACACAATCAGCGCCAGTTCGGACCACGGTTGATCCACACCGCTGGCGGCTAAATCAAGAATTTCCAGCCCGCTGGCAAGTACGATGACCGGAATCGATAGCAAAAACGAAAATCGCGCGGCTGCGTCTCGAGAAAGCCCGAGCGCAAGTGCCATGGTCATCGTGATACCCGATCGGGAGGTTCCCGGGATCAGCGCGAGCGCTTGCGCGCAACCGATCAAAACGACGTCGCGCAATTTTAGGCTGTTCAACAGCCGCTGCCGCGTGCCGGCAAAATCGGCCCACCACAACAGCGCGCCAAAAAACACCGTGGCGCAGGCAATGACAGTCACACTGCGTAACTGCTCGCTGATAAAGTCGTGTGCGAGCAACCCTGCCAAACCGACGGGTACAGTACCGAGCAACACGGACCACGCGAGCCAGGCGTCATCGGTCAATTGACGTGTGATGAGTGCGCGCCACCACGCGCTACTGAGACGCTGCAAATCCTCGCGTAAATAAATACACACCGCCAGCAGACTGCCGAGATGTGCCGCGACATCAAATGCCAGCCCCTGATCAGGCCAATCAGTCAGTTCCGGGATCAGAATCAAATGCGCCGAACTTGAGATCGGCAGAAATTCGGTTAGGCCCTGAATAAGGGCCAACACAACAATCTGGATTTCTGTCACGAGCTGTGCCCCGCTACGAATCCGCCGAGGCGATGACGTTGATCGGCTGCGAATCCACGCAGCGCGGGCTCATAATCGGATGTCAGTGCGAGCACTTTAAAAGTCTCCCCCATCTCACCCGGCAGGAGCAGCCGTTTCGCTTGCTGCGCCAAGGTATAGTCGTGCGCAACGTCGCCCTGGGACGCATCACTCAGCACACGATCGAGACCAGTGTGAATGAGAAAGCTCGCCTGATTGGCATAACCGGCTACCTCAAACCCTGCGTCATGAGCCAAGTCCGCGACCTCGCTAAAATTGATTGAAGTTGTTATGTCCTGCAGACCGGGAAGAACAAACGGATCATCGTGAACCGCGTGTTGGTAGTGACATTTCAACGTGCCATCAGATCGCGACGGATGGAAATACTCGTGCGCGGCATAGCCATAGTCGCAAATCAGCACAGCGCCGCGTACGAAATGGTGCTGCAAACGCTCGAACCATTCGCCGATACCTGGAATCGATTCACAACAATACCCGTCATCGAAGCCGCGCAGCGCGCTGGCAATGTCATCCGGGACTGGTGTATCTACGAGCACGCGCCAGACGAATTGCTCCCCATCCAACGCCACCCCAAGCTCGCGGACCTGATTCTCCGCCACTGCGTAGCGTCGAGCCGGCAGCGCGTCAAACATCTCGTTGGCAATAACAACGCCGCGCAGCTCGTGAGTCGGATGCTCCGCTGACCAGCTGATGCGGGAAAGCAAATCGGGCACCGCTTCGCTCAACAGTTCCCGCTGGCGAGCGCGGAGTCGTGGACTGGGTTCGACGATGTGGTAGGTCAGCGCATCACGATCGAATTCGTCTTGCAGTGCTTCGAGTAACGTACAGGCGAGGCTACCGCTGCCCGCACCATATTCAATGATGGCGCCACCTGTCACAGCGAGAATATCCTTGCACTGGCGCGCCAGACAGCGACCAAACAAAAAGCCCAGTTCGGGCGCTGTCACGAAATCGCCACCCGGTCCGAAAATGGTGTTAGTGCCAACGTAATAGCCGAGTTCGGGTTCATACAGGGCCATCTGCATAAACCGCTCAAAGCTGATTGCACCTTGCGGGGCTGTGGCTATGGTGTGGCGGATTCTCGCGGCCAGAGTTGCAGAGCGTTCTAGCGCCGCGTGATCGGGATCCGGTAAGCTTGGTTGGTGAGTCATTTCAAGAGGTGTTTTCGCCGCTGGGCGAGGCAAGCATCATAAGCAAAATCAACGAAAGTGGCAGGCCCGCAGAAGCGCGTCCGGTAGCATTAGTCACCGGTGCGGCCAAAAGGCTCGGTGCGGTCATGTCCAGATTGCTGCATGGCGACGGATTCGACATAGCGGTTCACTATAATCGCTCCGATGATGACGCGGAAAAACTCGTTCAGGAACTCAATGCGAGCAGAGCGCAATCGGCTTTTGCCCTTCAGCAAGACCTCGCCGATGCAGACTGTGGCACGCACCTGATAGCGAAACTCGAGGCCGAACGCGGACGCCTGGACTTGTTGGTTAATAATGCCGCCGTCTTCGATCGCTCCCCATTGGATGAAACTGATTTGGCGACCTGGGAGCGAATTCAGGCGATTAACCTGCGCGCGCCGTATTTTTTGTCCCTCAATGCAGCACCGCTGCTGCGTACAACCGGTGGCTCTATTATTAATATCGGTGACATCCACGCCTCGCGTCCGCGCCCCGACTATTCAATTTACTGCACGTCGAAAGCCGGCGTGGTCGCGATGACCCAGGCGCTGGCACTCGAACTGGCGCCCGAAGTGCGAGTCAACTGCGTCGCGCCCGGTGCAATATTGTGGGCAGCGAGCGAAGACGATGAACTGCAGGCGGCAACGGTCAGAGCGACCCCGCTGCGGCGCTGTGGCGACCCGGACGATATCGCGAAGGCCGTGAGTTATCTCTCTACCGCAACATACGTGACCGGGCACGTGTTACACGTCGACGGCGGGCGCTTACTGCGCGCCTGAACCGCGCTGGAAACATTTGTGTAGATCGGCGCGCCACTCGAATCCGAGACAACCCATAAACTGCTCGTGAGCAGCGCCGCAGGAAAGACCTATCGACGCCCTTAGCGTACCCCGAAAGCGGGGAGCGGAGAGCCGAGAAACCAACGTTTGGTTTCGTCGTCATACCACCAATGTTGCTCATCACGTAACTCGTGAAGCACGCCCGAATCGATTTCGTAATACTCGATCACGGCAACGACGCGCCCTTCGCGCAAGTTGTCGGCAGTCAGCTGGCTGGCGTTTCGGTAACCGGTGACCCGGTAACGTGCGGCCCGTTCAAAATCGATTTCAATCGGTGAATCATCCGCCGCGCGAATGTATTTCGCTGCCTCATCGACATATCCCCAGCGGATTAATTTGGTGTAGGTCGTGACCGCCACTTCAAAGGCATTAGATCGACTTTGCTTCGGAATTGATGGTGTGTTGGCGCAACCAGAAAAAAAGATGCTGGCGCATACAAGCAACGCAACGGGAGCGAGGGTGGCAAGCTTCGTCAATCGCACTGCCCTCACGACGCTTGCGCCACGACGGCATCCGCGGCAGCTGGCGTCATGCTGACGACCTTAAGCGGTAACGCACTATCGGCAACTTCTCCCCACAACTCGGCAAGCGTCAAGTGCGTCTGCGGGTGTCTCCAGTCGGGTAAGAGCTCAGCCAGTGGCGCCAGCACAAAGCTCGCGTGGCGCAACTCATCGATTTCCAACGCGTGATTCTGGTCATCCGGATCGGCGCCTATCAAATTGAGCAAATCGAGATCCAGAGCCACGGCCGTTCCGGCATTCTCGCCTCGGACCCGCCCACATTTGTCTTCGATGCGTTTTAGTTGTGCGCCTAGTTCCGACCAATTCAAGGTCGTGGTGAGCGCGCACACCAGATTCAAATAGCTGTCCCCAACGCCATTCAACGGCGGGCTTTCATACAGAGTCGAGAATTCGGCGGGTCCAAACTGGCGCACCAGGGCAGCGCGCCCGGAAGCAATGTTTCTCAACGAATCGATATTCGACCCCATGCCGATATAGGCGCGACGGCGCGGCGACGTCATCCGCGCGTGCCTCGCTCGATAATGATGCCGATATCACGCACGTGGCGCACGACGCCTTGCTTGTTTATTTTCAGGCGCATCCACGCGACGTTAAATTCGCTCATGATCATCTTTACGATTCCTTCCCCGAGCGCTTCGATGAGCTTGAACTCACTGCCCCGCGTAAACGTCATGATGCGGTCACTCACCGCCTGGTAGTCGACTGTATCGTTGATGTCATCGCTGGCGCCTGCTTGCGAAATATCGGTTCCGATCTCGATATCCATAATCAGCGTCTGACGAATACGGCGCTCCCAATCCCATACGCCAATCACGGTGTCGATGCGTAAAGAGTTGAGAAAAATGATGTCCATAAGACGATTTGCGGCGAGCGAGCAAGGAGGCAGGATATTAGCAGAGATACGCCGGCCTTGATCCGCTCCCAAGCTTCAGTTGCAATGGCGCGATGCTAGTTTTGCCCACTCTAATTTTGCTCTCTTACTGCGTCGGTTCGATCTCGAGCGCAATCATCATCAGCAAAATGCTCGGCCTCTCCGATCCGCGCGATGTCGGCTCTGGCAATCCTGGTGCGACTAACGTTCTGCGCTTCGCAGGGAAAAAGGCTGCCGCAGCAACCTTGCTCGGCGACGCCGTCAAAGGGGTAATACCCATCCTCATCGCGCGTGAGCTTGGAGTCGAGGCACCCGCACTAACTGCAATCGGCGTTGCGGCGTTCGTCGGTCATCTGTTCCCGGTCTTTTATGGCTTTCGTGGCGGCAAAGGTGTCGCGACTTTCGTCGGCGTGAGTCTGGCGCTGAATCTTTGGACCGGGCTTAGCTTCATCGCGCTTTGGTTGCTGGTCGCAGCGGTCCTGCGCTATTCATCACTCGCAGCATTGATCGCGACCGCAGCAAGCCCTGCGATTGCCTGGGTGCTTGGTGAACCGCTCTCGGCGGTCGCCCTGTTTGCGCTGATGAGCAGCGCTATCTTTTGGCGCCATACGGGCAACATCAAAAATCTGCTGGCAGGTAAAGAGAAAAAGATCGGACAGAAGGATTCTACCGAAGCACCGGCCTGATACCTGGCTCGATGCAAAGCCCGCTCCGCGTTTGTATGCCCGCTTCCGGTGCCATTCGATAGTGGCGGCCGCGATGAAACTATTGGGGTGAGCGTAACTCACTGATCGGCCAGCGCGGTCGCACACGGTAGCCCTCTCCATCTTGCTCGCCAGCAGCGAGACGACAGTGCCCTGCATAGGCAATCATCGCGCCGTTGTCGGTTGCGAAACGCAGCGGCGGAAAATAAACCCGACAATCAAGCTCACCAACGAGACGCTCCAACCCACCCCTTAAAGCCATGTTGGCACTCACGCCGCCGGCCACCACCAAACGTTTCAAGCCTGTCGCCTTGAGCGCGCGGCGACACTTGATGATGAAGGTATCCACGACCGCATCACTGAAACCGCGCGCCACCTCTGCCGCAACGTCCTCACCTTCGGGAAGCCCGGCCAGCGCAGTCATCACTGCAGTTTTCAACCCACTAAAGCTGAAATCAAGCCCGGGGCGGTCCGTCATGGGGCGCGGAAAAGTAAATCGACTCGTGTCGCAGGTGTTCGCCAGCGCCTCCACGGCAGGTCCGCCGGGATAACCGAGACCAAGCATTTTGGCGACCTTGTCGAAAGCCTCACCAGCGGCATCGTCGACTGACTCACCAAGAATGTCGTAAACGCCGAGTGCGCTGACATGCACCAGCAGTGTGTGTCCACCGGAAACCAACAGCGCCAAAAACGGCATTTCTGGCGGATCACTATCCAGCATCGGCGCGAGCAAATGCCCTTCCATGTGGTGCACGCCAAGGGCAGGAATCGACAATCCCCAGGCCAGCGAGCGGGCGAACCCCGCCCCAACCAGCAATGCACCCGCCAGCCCAGGGCCGGCCGTATAGGCGACGCCATCGAGATCGGAAAGCTGCATATCGGCTGTCGCAAGCGTTTGTTCCACCAATGGCACTAGCTTGCGAACGTGATCTCTAGAGGCCAGCTCGGGCACGACACCGCCATAGGCAGCGTGGATTTCCACCTGAGAGTAAACAGCATCGGCAAGCAATCCGCGCCGACCGTCGTAAACCGCCACACCAGTCTCGTCGCAAGAAGTTTCGAGGCCTAAAACCTTCAAACTAAGTTTCTCCCGTAGGGGCAGGGTTCTCGACTTCAGTGGCGATCATCGCTATATTTCGCCGCTGCCCTGCATTCAACCAACCAAATTCAGGATTATTCCAGGTATGCCTACCGTCCGCGTCCGAGAAAACGAACCCTTCGATATTGCCATGCGTCGCTTCAAACGCGCATGTGAGAAAGCTGGTGTACTGGCTGACGTACACCGCCGCGAATTCTACGAGAAGCCGACCCAAGTCAGGAAGCGCAAAGCCGCTGCTGCGGTTAAACGCTGGCAGAAAAAGGTTGCGCGCCAAACTTTGAAGCGCACCCGCACGTACTAAACACCCTCCTTCGCGCACTGGAAGTCCGAATTTGGCCCTCGCCTTTAAAGAGCAACTCGCCGCCGACATCAAATCTGCTATGAAAGCGCGCGACAAGCAAAAGCTTGCTGCGCTGCGCTTGATTGCCGCTGCCGTCAAACAATACGAAGTCGATAATCGCGTCGAAATCGACGAACCGAGCATCATCGAGATGCTAACCCGGATGTCCAAGCAACGACGCGAATCCATCAGCCAATTTGAATCCGCTGGCCGCGCCGACCTGGTCGCAACCGAGCAATTCGAACTCGAATTGATTGCCGCCTACCTGCCCACCCAGCTCTCCGCCGCCGAAGTTCAAGACAAGATCGGCGCAGCCATCATCGATAGTGGGGCAACGGGCATGCGTGACATGGGTAAAGTGATGGGCCTGCTGAATGCCGACCTGAAAGGCCTCGCCGACATGGCGACCGTCAGCGCTGAAGTCAAAGCCCGTCTATCCGGTTAACCAGCTGGTCGCGGGGTAGCGACAGCTAACTCGCGCTGCCAGCAGGCGACATCCCGAGCGCCCGACCTGATTCTCCTGCCCCCGAGAGTGTTTTTACCTGCATGTGTTCGTCCCACTTGCGGGAGAGGACATCGAACTGGGTACAATCCCAATCCCCCGCAATGATTGTCTGCAGCCATGGCCGGTCGTATCCCTGATCACTTTATCGACGACCTGCTCGCCCGCGTCGACATAGTTGATTTGATCGAGGCCCATCTGCCGCTACGCAAAGCGGGCAAAGACTTTCAAGCGCTGTGCCCGTTCCACGGCGAAAAAACGCCCTCTTTCACCATAAGCCGCGAGAAACAGTTCTATCACTGCTTTGGTTGCGGTGTGCACGGCACGGCGATCGGCTTTCTCATGAACTACCGCAACCTCGAATTTCGCGAGGCCATCGAAGAGTTAGCGCAAATGGCGGGCGTAGAAATTCCCGTCGAAGCACGCAGCCACAACACACCCAATACGCGCGATCTGTTCGCCGTGCTTGAACAGGCCCGCAAACACTACGAGGGACAACTACGGACCGCGCCCGAACGTCAGCGTGCGGTGGACTATCTGAAAGGACGGGGCATCACCGGCGAGGTCGCCAAGCGCTTTCGCGTGGGCTTTGCGCCGGACGGGTGGCGCCACCTGTTTGATGCAATGACCAAAGCTGGCGTCACGGACTCGCAGCTTGAACGAGCGGGGCTTGCGATTCGACGCGATCATGGCGGCCACTACGACCGCTTTCGCGATCGCATTATGTTTCCCATCCATGACCGGCGCGGCCGGGTCATCGGGTTCGGTGGGCGCATCCTCGACCAGGGCGAACCGAAATATCTGAATTCGCCCGAAACCGACGTGTTTCATAAGGGGCGCGAACTATATGGACTCCACGAGGCCCTCGCTGGCGGACAACTCACCAGCCTCGTCGTCGTTGAAGGCTATATGGACGTCATCGCACTGAGCCAGTTCGGCATGGGTAACGCTGTCGCGACCCTTGGCACAGCTGTTACCAGCGACCACCTGGACCAATTATTCCGCCATGTTCCCGAAGTCACATTCTGTTTCGACGGTGACGCAGCAGGTAAACGGGCTGCCTGGAAGGCTTTGGAAATATCGTTATCCCGAATGGAGGGCAATCGCGCGGTACGTTTCAGTTTTCTGCCCGATGGCCACGATCCGGACAGCGCGGTACGCGAATTTGGCGCTGATGGTTTTATGGGCGCGGCGCGTACTTTCGGACTGTCTGATTACCTACTTGACTCGCTCAAAGTCGAAATCGACAGCAGCACGAGTGAAGGGCGCACACGTTTGGTCGCTCGTGCGGCACCCTATTTACGCCAAATCCCTGACGACACACATCGCGCTGTTGGTGCACGATTATTGGCCGAGGCGACCCGCTTCGATGAAGATTTGATTCGTCGCGAACTCGGGTTCACCAGCGGCCGACCGCGCGCTCGAACCAGCAGCGGCGGGCTCGATCGCTACACGAGTAGAACGTTGATCGAGCAAACGCTGGCTCTGCTGTTGCAACGACCGCACCTGAGCGCACGCATTGACGCCGAGACGGCAGCCTTTTTTCGCGAGGAACTCCATGACAGCGCCATGTTGCTGAAAGTCTGGGAAATTGCGTCCGGCGGCGTCGCGAGCACGGCCGTGCTACTGGAGCGATTTCGCGATACGCCGGAAGAACCAGCCGTGCTTGAACTTTCAGCACTGCAACTCAACATTAGTGATGACGCATTTGAAGCCGAAATAAACGGTGCCGTCGGGCGCCTCAGGGAACGCGCCCAGGATCAGCGTATAGGGCGCATCCGCGCCATCCCGTTCGGCGAATGGAGTGATGAGCAAAAAGCCATCATGCGCGACTATAAGCGCGGTGCATGAAACCCTATAGGAGCCCCGAACGAACGGAGCTGCGAGGGCCGCAACTCGCGAGCGCAACAGCATTTACTAGGCACGCAGAAGGTTTAAGGCTTATAATGTCTGGCTAATTTGTTGCGAAAAAGCAACTAGCGAAGACCTCACTCTATACTAGACTTTCACTAGTCACCGTAAGCGGCTGACATAAAAGAGGCGATTCTAGATTGGCAAAGCAAAAACAAGTAGTCGTAGAAGTAGTAGCGGTAGCGGACGAAGGTGAACGTCCGGATCAACAGTCCCGGCTCAAAATGCTTATCGCCAAGGGCAAAGAGCAGGGCTTTCTGACCTACCACGAAGTTAACGACCATCTGCCCAACGATATCGTCGATCCTGAACAGATTGAAGATATTATCAATATGATCAATGACATGGGGATCACGGTGCACGAGACACCGCCTGATCAAGACGCCATGTTGCTGAATGACAACGACGTCGACGAAGAGGCTGCTGAAGAAGCAGCTGCCGCCCTCGCAGCGGTCGACAACGAATTCGGTCGCACGACCGACCCGGTGCGCATGTACATGCGCGAAATGGGCACCGTTGACCTGCTCACGCGCGAAGGCGAGATCAAAATCGCCAAGCGCATCGAGGAAGGCCTGAAACAGGTGCTGTCTGCGCTGGCCGATTTCCCGACCGCGTCGCAGCTGTTTCTGAGCGAGTACGTCCGCGTCGAAGCCACCGACATCAAAATCACCGACATGATCTCTGGCTTTATCGATTACAGCCTGGAAGCGGCCATCCCGCAGCCGGCACAACCTCGCGCTCCGAACGACACCAGCGCTGACGACGAAGACGACGTTGAGCCGCCCAACCCGCTGGACCCTGACGAAGTCATCGCCCGCTTTGCCGACTACGCGAAGATGTTCAAGAAAGTTCAGAGCGCCACCAAGCGCAACGGTCGTGACCACGAGCGCACTGTTGTGCTGCGCAAAGAACTGCAAGAACAGTTTCTTGAGTTCAAGATGGTCCCGAAAATGACCGAGAAACTGGCATCACACGTGCGCGTGGTCGTCAATGAGATTCGTCGTCAGGAACGCGAAATCATGAGCATCTGCGTCAAGCAGTGCCGCATGCCACGGAAAGATTTTCTGGCCGTGTTCGTTGATTCTGAGTCCGACGGCAAATGGCTGCGCGCCGTCGTTCGACAAAAGAAACCCTACGCCGCCGCTATCAAACAGCGCCAGGCAGAAATCGCTACTGCGCAGAAGCGCATGCTTGAAATCGAAGAAGCGCACGACATCAGCATCGGTGCGATCAAAGACATCAATCGCCGCATGTCGATTGGTGAGGCCAAGGCGCGGCGCGCCAAGAAAGAAATGGTCGAAGCTAACTTGCGTCTCGTGATTTCTATTGCGAAAAAATATACCAACCGTGGCTTGTTGTTCCTCGACCTCATTCAGGAAGGCAACATCGGTCTCATGAAGGCGGTCGACAAATTCGAATATCGCCGCGGTTATAAGTTTTCGACTTATGCCACATGGTGGATTCGCCAGGCCATCACCCGCTCGATTGCCGACCAGGCGCGCACGATTCGAATCCCGGTTCACATGATTGAGACCATCAACAAACTCAACCGTATTTCCCGGCAAATCCTCCAGGAAAAAGGTCGCGAACCGACACCCGAAGAATTGGCCGACCGCATGGAAATGCCAGAGGACAAGATTCGCAAGGTACTGAAGATCGCCAAAGAGCCGATCTCGATGGAAACACCGATTGGTGATGATGAAGATTCACACCTCGGCGATTTCATTGAAGACCAGAACATTCACGCGCCAGTTGATTCAGCCACCTTCGAAGGTCTGTGTCGCAGCACCCGTGAAGTGCTCGGCGGACTCACTCAGCGCGAAGCGAAAGTCCTGCGTATGCGTTTCGGTATCGATATGAATACCGACCACACGCTGGAAGAAGTCGGTAAGCAGTTTGACGTGACCCGCGAACGCATTCGTCAAATAGAAGCGAAGGCGTTGCGTAAGTTGCGTCATCCGTCGCGTTCAGAACGGTTGCGTACTTTCCTCGACTAGATAATGAATGAGAGGGTGGTCATCCGACCACCCTCCTCGCCGACCATCGGCAAAACCGCACCGCATAACCCTCAGCGGGCCTGTAGCTCAGTTGGTTAGAGCAGGGGACTCATAATCCCTTGGTCGTAGGTTCGAGTCCTACCGGGCCCACCACTTAACTGGTTGATTAGAATGGATTATGGAGCCCCTCGGCACCATGGGTGCCTCTCCCGTGCCTAGACGGCAGGGGCTCTAACCAACTGCTCAAATCAGGCCCAGTGTCTACGCAGCGTCTACTTTTTTGTAGGCGTTTCTCCCCAATCACTCGACGTTGTTTTCACCCTTGAGGTTTACAGCGTCATGCATACGAAGATTACGAAACGGGTGCTGGAAAGCACTATCAACGATCCGTCTAAAGATACTTTTCTAAGAGACATTGACCTTAAAGGATTCGGCGTACGAATAACGCCAAAGGGCAATATTGGATTCTTTGCTGAAGGCAGGATCCGTAAAGGTCGGACTAAAAGAATAGCGTTGGGGCGCTATCCAGTTTTGGAGATAAATGAGGCACGTGAGAAGGCCAGAGAAGCCTTATATCAACTTCGATCAGGCGTTGATCCTCATGCCTTGGAGAGAGACAAACTTGCGCTAGAGGCAAAGCAAGAAGCTCTAGAAGCAGCATGTTCGGTGACCCTACAAAAGGTCATTGATGACTACTTCCGAAGTCGTCCAATTAAGTCAGAAGCCTGCTACAGAAAAGTTCTGAAGAGTGTTTTTGGAGATTGGTTTACTACTCCTATTCGAGATATATCCAGGCAGGACATAGAGGATCGATATCGGATAGTTGCGTTCAAGGACGACCATAAACCGCAAGCAGCAAAAGCTATGCGGTACTTGAGCGCAGTAATGAACTTTGCCAAAGCGGAGTTGATTGAAGGTCAGCCGTTGCTAGCTAGTAATCCAGTTGACGTGCTCAGCGACAAGAAAGTGGATAGAACGGTTAAACCCCGAGACCACTACATACCAAAGGAAAAGCTAGATTCGGTTATCCATGCCATTCTCAACGAATGTACAGTCACAGCGAGGGACCTCCTATTGCTGGAGCTGTTTACAGGTCTCAGAGACAGAGAGGCTAAGCAAATAGAATGGAGCAACGTAGACTGCAAGACGAAGGTCCTCACGATACCTGAAACGAAGAACGGAAAGCCTCACGCCATAGGTATGGGAAAACTGGTGCTGGCTATGATGCATCATCGGAAGAGCGATCGAGGTAATCAGAAATATGTATTTCCGAATAGAGCAGGATTAGGTCCGTTAGGAAGTATTCGTAAGCAACTCCTGAGGGTCCATCGAAAGGCTGGTTTCATTTTTACTCATCATGATCTGCGACGAACATTTGCTACGCTTCTATCAGATGAGTTGAATATCCCTGCTGACATCATAGGACGATTACTGAATCATTCTCCGAAAGGTGTTACCGAACGACATTACATCGACGGAAATCCCAAAAAACTCACCGTTATCTACGATCAGCTATCTCGACTCATCTTGAATGCTACAAATGAGCCAGAACTAGCAACGAGTTTGTACCCTCTCGCAGAGGTGCCATCAGATGCCAAAGAAGAACGTGACTTCCAAGTCCACCCCGCCCATTTCAGCAGCTGAGAAAGCGCGAAAACTCAAAAAGGCAGTTGACCTCGATAACTACAAAAACTTCGATGTTCACACCTGGTCGGACTATCCCGAAGTGAATGCCGCAATCGATGCTCTATTCGATGTGTTAAAGGGCCTACCTGGCCAGGAGAAGCTCAACAAGCGGCACATAAAGGTCATCGTCCTCGA
>DBBP01000018.1 GCA_002292285.1 Proteobacteria bacterium UBA981 | reverse complement strand
CTTATTCAGAAGTTCCCTAGTGTGAACTCTGGTGGGGAAGTGTCGGATTCATTGCGCAGTAACTGACGCTGCCAGAAATAACCTGCCACCGACGCCCATATAGAAAGATACAGAGATACATCCTTGCAGGCGTGTCGGCTCTCGGCCGGCACGCTCACCCTTTAGAGCGCGATACGCAGATGCCTCGCGCCTCGCAATTACGTCGGAGCGTTTGACACGATCGGACGCCGGCTAATCAGACCGCAGTCTGACGCTCGTGCGGCCCTGCCGATTCGCCTGGTCGATTCGAAATTACGATCTGAACCCAGTAGAAGTCCGAGATATTACAGATCAAGTGTGGCGCTCGGCAGTCACAACCCACAGCGGATCGCCACTCTCCGGGGATCTATCGAAACCGGTCGCCTCGCCAAACAATCCGCTAGGGCGCACGTACTCGCGCACCAGCGATATGCGCTGTTCGCCGCCAATCCCGTGAAAAGCGCGAATGGCTTTGGTTGGAAAGCAGCGATGCGACATGCCAACCACGACTCGACCGCCGGGACGCAGGACTCGCGCGATGTCGGCAAATACCTCAATCGGCCGCGCCAGATACTGCACCGACACTGCGATCAAAACGACATCAAATTCAGCATCGTCGTACGGCAATCGAGGCTCGGCGTTCAGATCGTGTACGCAATATTCACTCAGGCGTGGGTTAGCGGCGAGTTCGTCGCTATTCATGCCGAGACCTGCGACGCGCCCCAGTACCGGCTGCTCCGGCAGGTGCGACACCCACGACGACATCAGATCAAGCACATCGGCGCCGGCGCTGAGAATCTCAGCGTAATAGGCGCTGAGAGCGGCGATTGTGCTCTCATCTATATGCTGGACGAAACGCGGGCTGTGGTAGAACGCAGCGTCCGGCGCCACGTCGAGCCGTTCGAACAACGTGTTGGGAAGTGTGTCCTCGCCCGCCATCACAGCGTGCGCAACTCGTCGAGAAATGCTTGCCCGTAACGTTCCAGCTTGGCCTGGCCGACACCGCTCACCTCGAGCATGTCTGCGAGACTGGCCGGGCGTAGCGACAGCATGTCACGCAAAGTTCTGTCGTGGAAAATCACATAGGGCGGCACGCCCTGCTCGTCTGCCAAACGTTTGCGACAGGCCCGCAGCTGGTCCCACAAGTCCTGCTCTTCTGGCGCCACTTGCACGCTGCTCGCGCGTTGACGCGTTTTGCGTGATTCAGCGATGTCCTCGCGCAGAAACATTTCCACGTCGCCGCGCAGGATAGCGCGCGCATCGGGACCGAACTTGAGCGCACCGAAACCTTCGATATCCGCGAACACGGCACCGCGCACCATCAATTGGCGCAGGATGGAACGCCAATGTTGGACCGTCTGGTTGGCGCCGATGCCATACGTCGAGACCTCGGTGTGGCGGTGCTGACGCACTTTGTCAGTATTGGCGCCGCGCAGCACATCAATCACGTGGGCGGCACCGAAGCGCTGCTCAGTGCGGTACATGCAGGAGAGTAATTTTTGCGCATCCTCGGTGGCATTCCAGGTTTTTGGCGGCTCCACACAATTGTCGCAATTGCCGCAGGCTTCACTATGGCGTTCCCCGAAATATTCCAGCAGCGGTTGGCGGCGGCAGGTAATCGCCTCGCACCAGCCTAGTAACGCGTCGAGCTTGTGCCGTTCGACGCGTTTATGTTCTTCACCGGAGGATGATTCTTCCAGCATTTGACGCAGCCGCACCACGTCCTCGAGCCCGTACACCATCCACGCCTCAGCAGGGTCCCCATCGCGTCCGGCCCGGCCAGTTTCCTGGTAATACGCTTCGACGCTTTTGGGCAAATCAAGATGGGCCACGAAACGCACATCGGGCTTATCGATACCCATGCCGAAGGCAATGGTCGCGACCATGATCAAACCGTCGTCGCGCACGAAGCGATGCTGATGGTCGCGGCGAGTTTCCGCACCCAGTCCGGCGTGATACGGCAAGGCGTTGAATCCTTGTGCGCACAGCCAATCTGCAGTTTGTTCGACTTTGCGCCGTGACATGCAATAAACGATGCCCGCTGAATCTTTATGTCCACTGAGAAAACGTGCGAGTTGCTCGCGCGCGTTCGCGCGCGGTCGCACGGTATAGCGAATGTTGGGTCGGTCGAAGCCGCCGACAAACCAGGCCGGCTGCTCTAACTCCAGACGTGTCGCGATATCTGCGCGCGTGCGCTCATCCGCCGTCGCCGTGAGCGCCACCCGCGGAACACCCGGAAACGCTGCGCGTAAACGACCCAGTTCAAGATAGTCGGAACGAAAATCGTGGCCCCACTGCGATACGCAATGGGCTTCGTCTACGGCAATCAGGGTAATGTCCGCGTTGCGCAGCATCGCGAGCGTGTTTTCCTGCAACAGCCGTTCCGGTGCGATGTAGAGCAGGCGCAATTCCCCCGCACGCAGTTGCGCGGTGACACGCGCCTGGGCGGAAGGACTCATGGAAGAATTAAGGCACGCCCCGGCGATGCCCAGTTGTTCAAGCGCGGTCACCTGATCCTGCATCAGGGCAATGAGAGGGGATATCACCAGCGCGCAGCCCTGCGTGACCAGCGGTGGAATCTGATAGCACAGCGATTTACCGCCGCCGGTCGGCATGAGCACAACGGCGTCACGCCCGCCAAGAATGGCCGCAATGGCCCCTTCCTGCTCACCTCGAAACGCGTCATAGCCGAAGGTGCTGCGCAAGATTTCGCGAGCCTGGTCAATCATGCGAATGGACTCGATGGTTCGGCGCGACAGGCGCGCAGGTCGGCAACAGCAGCAGAGAATCGCGTAAGGACACAGGCTTCGCTTGGTTTGGATGAGACGGTATTGGACAGTAGACACCCCCGGGCTGACAAGCTGCGTAAGCTTCGGTCGGCAATCCCGCCTGCGCGCCCCGACCGTTCGACCGTTTGTGTTTTAATCGCCGCCAACTGCAACAACCACGGAGAACGTCTATGGGACGCCTGCAAGATAAGGTCGCGCTAATTACCGGAGCAACCGGGGGTATTGGTCTGGCAACCGCGAAACTATTCGCTGCTGAAGGCGCGAAACTGGTGCTGCTCGATCTGGACCAGAGCGCGCTTGATCAGGCAGTCGCAGATATTGGCACTGACAATGCGCTCGGCATCGCGACCAATGTCGTGGACGCCGAGGCCATGGCGGCAAGCGTAGCGGCTGGTGTCGCTCGCTTCGGAACGCTCGACGCGGCGTTTTTAAACGCCGGCATCGAAGGTGCCGTGGCTCGTATTGTCGATTACAGCCTCGAGGACTTCGATAAAGTCATGGCAGTTAATGTGCGCGGTGTATTCGTCGGACTCAAATATGTCATTCCGGAAATGAAGAAAGCCGGGCGCGGCAGCATTATCCTGACCTCCTCCTTAGCCGGACTGCGCGGGATGGGCAAAATCTCCGCTTACGTTGCGTCCAAACACGCTGTGGTCGGTTTGATGAAAGCCGCCGCACTTGAATGCGCGTCGTTTAACGTCCGCGTCAACACCATCAACCCTGCCCCCATCGCGACCCGTATGATCGACAGCCTCGAGCAAGGTTTCGGTGGCGGCGACGCGACACAAATGAAAGACCGCATCGAACAGGGCATTCCCATGCGCCGCTACGGCCAACCGGAGGAAGTCGCAGAACTGGCGCTGTTCCTTGCGAGCGACAATGCTGGTTTCATCACCGGCAACAGCTATCCCATCGATGGCGGCATGTTAGCCGCGTAAGGCCCCAGCCATGAATCAGAGCCACTTCGACATCGACGCGCATTTGCTCAAAGAATGCTTTTTGCTCGGGCGCCTGCCGCTGTCCCACGTGCTACTCATGAACAATGCCGCGTTGCCGTGGTTCATCCTGGTGCCGGAAACCAACGCTATCGAGATATGTGATCTTGATGCGCCAACCCTGGCGGCCTTGTTCGCGGAAGGTAATCGCGTTGGGCGACATCTGCGCGAACATTTCCCGATCGACAAGATTAACGTTGCATCAATCGGTAACGTCGTGCCGCAAATGCATTTACATGTGATCGGACGACGCCGCGACGATTATTGCTGGCCCGGCCCGGTGTGGGGCACACCCGCACCTGAGCGTTACAGCGCGGCGGCGGTCAACGATATCGCCGCCACGCTCAGCGCGACTCTCGGTGCCGATTACGCTGCCGGTGCCCATGGCTGACATCATCCCGCTCGCCAAGGCACGCAAAACCCAGCGCAAGAAGAAAGCCAGTGGCAAGACAATGTGCAAAAGCGGCTTCCATAAATGGACCATCGACCAAAGCAAGCAGTTTGACGTGCGCAGCGGACGGCTGGTAACCATCCGACGTTGCGAACGGTGTGCAGAAACACGCACCACGCTGGACTAAAAGCCTTTTGCTCGCAGGTGGCTCGCGGTGCAACCTGCTAAGATGCGCGCGCTAAAGCTTGAGTGTTTGCCGAGGATCACAACTCATGACTATTCGCGTAATCGGTGCCGGTGTCGGGCGCACCGGCACGACATCACTCCAGGCTGCTTTGGAAATCCTGCTCGGTGGACGCTGCTATCACATGCACGAGGTGTTTCCGCGCGCTGCGCACGATGTCCCGGTCTGGCATCAGGCTGCGCTCGGTCAAATGCCGGACTGGCAGGAATTTCTCCGCGATTGGGTCGCTGCGATTGATTGGCCGGCCTGCGCGTATTGGGAAGAAATCGCACAAACGTTTCCGGATGCGTTGATCGTGCTCTCCCACCGCGATGCCGAGGCATGGTGGAAAAGCGCGTCGAACACGATCTTCCCGGCCTGCACACAAGCTGAAGATAGCCCATGGCGGCGCATGGTGTGGGACATGTTCGAACACCGCTTTACCAAGAAAATCGATAATCGCGAGGCCGCGATCAGCGCCTATGAGGCGCACAACGCGTACGTCCGTGCGCACGCGCCGGCCGCACGCCTGCTCGAGTGGCAGGCCAGTGAGGGCTGGGCGCCCTTGTGTCGGGCACTTGATCTGCCGGTCCCCGACCAGCCCTTCCCACACGCTAACAGCACGGCTGATTTTCAGGAAAGGATTGGCAAAGCAAGGCCTGCGCCGAAGGCCTGAACGAGCTGCTGCGGTGAACGCACAGCAACTGTAACTCGATCGTTGGGCACTGCCCGCGACGCATTGATGAACTGAAAACGAGTACGCCATTGTCAATCTCTGAATGCCACCCTGGTCAACGCTGGATTAGTAATACCGAACCGGAACTCGGTCTCGGCATCGCCTTCGAGGTGGCAGACAGGCGGGTCACTATTACCTTTCCGGCGAGTGAAGAGCGGCGCATCTATGCGCTCGACAACGCGCCGTTGACCCGGGTTAAGTACCGCATCGCCGATCGCGTGCGCAGTGAAGACGGCACCGAAATCATCGTTGCTGAACGCACCGAGGTGGATGGTTGCATCATCTACAGTGGTCTGAATCTGGTCGGCGAGAAAGCCGAGCTCCACGAAATCGATCTCGACAGCTTCGTGCAGTTCAATCGTCCGCTGGATCGTTTGTTTACCGGGCAAATCGACAAGGGTTCACGCTTTCAGCTGCGTGCGCGCACGCTCGCCTTCCAGCATCAACATCAAGTCTCGCCGGTGTATGGGCTGCTTGGCCCGCGCGTGCAATACCTACCCCACCAGTTCTATATCGCCGATAACGTATCCGCCCGTCACGCGCCGCGCGTATTACTGGCAGATGAAGTTGGCCTCGGAAAAACCATAGAAGCGGGCCTGATTCTGCATCGATTGATGCTGGTCGGGCGGGTCACTCGCGCGCTAATCGTGCTGCCCGACAATCTGGTCCACCAATGGCTGGTTGAGATGCTGCGACGCTTTAATTTGCGCTTCTCAATCATCGATGGGCCCATCGCCGAAGAATTGGAATTGTCGGAAGAGGGAAACCCGTTTGAGTCGGCCCAGCTGGTGATTACCCCGCTTAGCTTTCTCGTCAGCGAGCCGGAACGGCTGCAACAGGCTGTGGCAGCAGAATGGGACCTGCTGATTGTCGACGAAGCGCATCATCTGGCCTGGAGCGAGGATGGGGCAAGCGCCGAGTACTCAGCAGTGGAAGCACTGGCGGCTCAGGTTGCGGGCCTCTTGTTGCTCACGGCGACGCCCGAGCAACTCGGTGTCAGCGGCCATTTCGCGCGCCTGAGCCTGCTGGACCCGCATCGCTACAATGACCTCGCCAGCTATCTCGAAGAAGAACAACGCTACGCGGCCGTGAGCACGCTGGTCAGTGAGTTGATCGACGCCGACGCCGATACCGCTCCCGAACAGACCCTGCTCAACCAGGTCGAGAATTATCTGGGCGCAGCACGAGTCGCCGAGATTGGCAGCGGCCCGGCCACAGAGTTCAGTGATCGTCTGGTCCGTGAGCTCCTCGATCATCATGGCACCGGCCGCGTACTCCTGCGCAACTGTCGGGACAATATTGCTGGTTTTCCAGAACGCGAACTGACCACCTATCCGCTGGCGCTGCCGGAGATTTACCAGCAGCAGTTGGCCACCCAAACAATCGAAGAACAGCTCACGCCGGAACCGGGTTTTGATGACGACTGGCTAACCTTCGATCCGCGCGCAGAGTGGCTGGCCGGCTGGATAAAGGCCCATCGCCGCGACAAGATTCTGGTTATTTGCGCCCACAGTGAAACAGCCCAGGGTCTTGAGGCGTGGTTGCGTCTGCGACGAGGCATTCGGTCTGCGGTATTTCATGAAGACATGGATTTGGTGCAACGCGACCGCGCCGCCGCCTACTTTGCCGATCCTGAAGAAGATGCCGAAGTGATGGTGTGTTCTGAAATCGGCAGCGAAGGCCGCAATTTTCAGTTCGCTCGACACCTGGTGTTGCTCGATCTGCCGCTGAATCCGGATCTCCTGGAACAGCGTATTGGCCGCCTCGACCGCATTGGGCAAGTTCATACGGTGGAGATTCATGTACCGTTTTTTGAGCACGGCGCGAGCGCGGTGTTACTCAGTTGGCTGCATCATGGCATCAACGCTTTCGAACGCATTTGCCCGGCAGGACCGGCACTGTTCGCCGAGTTTAGCGATGAGCTGAGCGCGCTAATGACTAACCCGGAGCAGAGCACAGCACTGGAAGACCTCATTCAGCGTACTGCGGCACGTTCTGCTGAGGTGCTGGAAGTACTGCAGCAAGGTCGCGATCGACTGCTGGAGCTTAACTCGCACGACCCGGTGCGAGCTAAAACCGTTATCGACGCGGTTGAAAGCTGCGCGCGCAGCGACGAATTGAAAACATATATGGCCTCCGTATTCGACGAGTTCGGGGTCGAGCACGAGGACAATGGCGCACAAAGTGAAGTCCTGCACCCCGGCGACCACATGAGCTGCGAAGTATTCCCGGGGCTGCCAGACGGCGGACTCACCGTGACCTTCGACCGCGCCGAAGCGCAAGTTCGCGATGACATGCATTTTTTGACCTGGGAGCACCCGATGGTCATGGGTGCGATGGATATGGTGCTCGGCAGCGAATTCGGCAATACCGGATTCGGCATCGTGAAAACTGCAAGCCTAACTCCTGGCACCATCCTCGTGGAATGTTTGTTCGTGGTTGTCTGCCCCGCGCCACAGGCACTCAGAATCGAACGATTTCTACCGCAATCGACCTTGCGCATCGTCATCGACAGCGCCGGTGAAGAAATGACGGACAAATGCACCGCCGAGTGGATGGATAACGCGCTGCGCACGGTGCCAGGCGCAACCGCGCAGAAAGTCGTACAACGCATGCGTGAGTCGGTAGAACAGTTAACGGACCATGCGACCCATTTATGCGAAGTCCGCCAGGAAACCATCATCACCGTCGCCCGCAAGGCGATGGACGCCGAAATCACCGGCGAGATCGATCGCTTGCGTCAATTGGCGCGTGTCAATCCGAACATCCGCGCGGAAGAGATAAGCGTACTTGAAAATAATCGAGAAGGATTCGAGCGCTACCTCGCCAGCGCTCAGCTCAAACTCGATGCAGTCCGAGTGGTCGTGGCGACCTGACCGACCACCGCGTCGAAGTACCGATGTCTGCGCTGACCTTAAGACCAATCCGACTACCTGCTGAGTTCAACGCCATTCATCGGGTCATAAACGACAGCGCCCAAGCCTACAGCGGCGTAATTCCGGCTGATTGCTGGCACGAGCCCTACATGAGCCAGAGCGAACTCGAGGCGGAGATTGCCGACGCCGTGCATTTCACAGTTGCCAGCCGCGCTAACGAGCTCGTCGCAGTGATGGGCGTGCAAGACCGTGACGCGGTCATGTTGATTCGCCATGCCTATGTCAGCACTCACGCAAGGCGCAGTGGGATCGGTAGTGCATTGCTCCGGCATGTCTGTCAACTCAGCGATAAGCCCTTTCTGATTGGCACCTGGGCCGCAGCTACTTGGGCCATCGAGTTTTATTGCAGACACGGTTTCAAAGTCGTCAGTGACAGCGACAAAGACGAGCTGTTGGGCCGTTACTGGCGTGTGCCGGCACGCCAGGTAAAGACGTCCGTCGTACTCGCCGATCAGCGTTGGTCCGCGACTGCCTGCTGAGCGGTGCAAGGCGCACTAACACGTTGTACAGGTCAGCCAGGAACTGACCGCCGATCCCCGCTAGAATGTGCGCCGGCCAACCGCGAGACTCAGCATGCTGCGATTTTTCAAACCCGGATTCCTGCTTCTCCTGTGTCTGCCTTTATGTGGCTGTTTCCTGGCAACAAGTGATTCCCGTATTACCAGTGAATACGCCAATACGGTCAAGACTGTCGGCGTCGTGTCGCTGCTCGCCAGCAATCCAAAAATCAGCTTTTTATCCACCTCGGCGATGGACAGTCGCTTTTCAAGCGCTGTGCTCGAGGGTTGGAATAGCGATGCGCTGGTGCACGCGACGCTGCTCCCGCGCCTGGAGCGTAAGGGCTATACCGTGCGGGCGATGACGCGCAATAGCGAACTCGCGGCAGCGCAAGCGGAAGACTGGCGGGCACCCCAGGGCGACAGTGTTGCCGAGGCGATTTATGCAGCAGGTGCGGCCGGCAATTTCGATATGGTGGTGGTGGTGCAGGCGCAGGTGCGCGAAGATTTCGTCACCGATACCAACCAAAAAGTGCGTGCCTTTGGCCTGCAAAAAGCCTTCGACACTGAACCTTTCTTGTACACCACGGTTTATGTCGAAGCATATGAAATTAAACGGCGCTTCGTGGTTGGACGGGCCGAGGGAAATCAGATCGCTGCGGCACCGGCCGGCCTGTGGAATCCCATCTTTGAGACAACCGCTGACGAGTACCCGCTGACGGGTAGCGGCGCGCAGATTCTCGTTGACGCACTAGCCGTCCAACTCACAACCGCCGTCGGTGTCGCGGCCCAGGAAGCGGGCCTGTAATAAGGCAATTCCACATCGCGGCAGCGCGTCGGAAAAAATATTTTTCTCTAACCTGAAAGAGGTAAAGCATGGCCAGAGTTGCGATAGTCAAACCGGATAGCGTCGACGATCCTGCCATTCGAGAGATTTTCGAATGGGTAACCGACGTCGAGGGTGACGTACCCAATCACTTTTATGTCGAGATGAACTTTCCGGAGTTCCTCAAAGCTAAACTCGGCGCGACGCAGGTCTTGTGGCGCACGGGCGAACTTTCTTTGCCTGAGATTCAGCATGTCGGGATCCTGGTATCCAAAGCGAACGGCTGTCCGTATTGCACGGCGGCGTTCTGCACCATCCTCAACTATGGGCTTGAGACAGCCGAAGACTACGTCCAGCAACTCGCGTCTGATGGCATCGAAGCGGTCGCCGACGCCCGCCTGAAAACCATGCTTGAGTTCGCGCTGAAAGCGAACAGCGACGCGAAATCCATCACCGATGCCGATACCGATGGGCTGCGCGCCGTTGGCCTCACCGACAAAGGGATTGTGCAACTCGTTCACTTGGTGAGTGATTTCGGTGCCTACAATCGCCTCAATATTGCTCTCGATACCGACTATGACTATCGCGACATGTGGCGCTCGATGGCATTCGGCTGGGAACAAACTGAAGGCGCGCAAGCGGGCGATAACACGCGCGGTGTGCGCTAGACAGCACGTCCCGTTTAACGGGTGCGATGCGATCGACTGGTCAGCGTGATCGATGACGCCACCGTGGCCGAACCCGGCCGCGGTGTGCGATAGAGGCCTTAAGCTAGCGCCAGTTTTCTTCTATATGTAGACGGGTCAGGTGGATTTTCTTGATCTTCCAACCGTCGTCCAACTTCACGTAGTCCTCGTGATAATGGCCCCAGCCCTCGAAAATACAGGTCGGCAACCGCACCTGGTCGTACATCGACCAAACGCCGTGCGCGGTTGTCGCACTGGTGAGTTCGATTTCCGGCATATAGCCCTGATGAATAGATTGCGCACCGGTCATCAGACCTTTAACGCCAGCTACCAGCGCATCGCGGCCGATGATTTCAATCTCCGTCGGCAAATCGTCAGAGGCGCGCGGCGCCCCTTCATAAAGCGCAGTGACGTCCTCGGTAAACAGGACAGGCCACTCATCGAACTGTTGCGTATCCATAATACGAAAGTAACGCGCTTTCAGTTGTCGTATGGCTTCGAGGTCGTTGAACTGGTCGATATTCATACTCTGCTCCTTCTGGTGCTCAGATTCGTGCCCGACGGCAACAGATCGAAAACCCAGGATCTGAAACACGTGCAAGCACGCCAATGGCGCTTCACGCTGGCAATAACTTCGCCAGGCTCAATGTTGTACTGCGCCGGCCGCGCCCATGCCGGTAACTGAACGCACGTACTGCTGATCAAACGCCGCTGCTTCACGTGCTGCCGAGTCGCTGCGGTCAAGTAGCGACACCCCTACGATAACCGCAAATGCCGACGACATTGAGAATAGCGCGGGATATTTATAAGGAAATATTGCCTGCTCATAGCCAAGTATCTCAACCCACACGGTCGGTCCGGTGACCATGCACGCAATCGCCACAAGCAAACCCACGGTGCCGCCAGCAACGGCACCACGGGTGGTTAATCCGCGCCAGTACATGGACAGGATCAGGATGGGAAAATTGACGCTCGCGGCAACTGCGAATGCCAGCAATACCATGTAGGCGACGTTCTGCCCCTCAAACACCATGCCGAGAAACACCGCCAATACGCCAAGTACGCCAGAAGCGTACCGAGAAATTCGTACAACTTCTGTTTCGCTTACCTCCCCGCGCTTGAACACGTTGGCGTATAAATCATGCGAGATGGCCGAAGCGCCAGAAAGAGTCAGACCAGCAACAACAGCCAGAATCGTGGCGAAAGCGACGGCCGAAATAAAACCAAGAAACAAATTGCCGGCCACGGCCTGCGAGAGATGAATCGCGGCCATATTATTGCCACCGCGCAATCCCGTGCTGGTCAGAAATTCGGGATTCTGCGAAATCAACACAATGGCCCCGAAGCCCATGATCACAGTCAGCAGATAAAAATAGCCAACCAGGCCGGTCGCGATGAAGACCGATTTACGGGCCTCGCGCGCGTCCGGGACGGTAAAAAAACGCATCAGAATGTGGGGCAGCCCGGCCGTGCCAAAGACCAGCGCGACACCAAGCGAAAGTGCCGAAATCGGATCGCTGATGAGCCCACCTGGCGCCATTACGGCAACGCCATTGGGATGAATCGCGATAGCCTCGGAAAACATTCTTTCGAACGAGAAATCGAATTCCGACATCACCAGGAATGCCAGCACGGAGGAGCCGATCAACAGCAATGTGGCTTTAATAATCTGCACCCAGGTTGTGGCGATCATGCCGCCGAAACTGACATACAGCACCATCAACACGCCAACCAGGATGATCGCGAATTCGTACGGCAAACCAAATAGCACTTGGATCAGCGTACCGGCGCCAACCATCTGCGCGATGAGATACAGCAATACCACCACCAGTGTGCCGCACGCGGATAAGGTCCGGATGGGCACTGCACTGAGCCGATAGCTGACCGCATCGGCAAACGTATAGCGGCCCAGGTTGCGTAGCCTTTCAGCCATCAAAAACATCACCAGCGGCCAGCTGACGAGGCCGCCAACCGAGTAGATCAAACCGTCGTAGCCGCTGCTGTATACAAGGCCGGACACCCCGAGAAACGACGCCGCCGACATAAAATCACCCGCGATCGCAAAACCGTTCTGGGTCCCGGTAATCGCACCGCCAGCGGCGTAGTAGTCGCTCGTGGTATGGGTGCGCCGCGCGGCCCACCATGTAATACACAGTGTCGCACCGACGAACACCATGAACATGCTGATGGCAGTCATGTTGATGGGCGCACGTACGACTTCCGCGCTGCTGCCGCCGCTCGCTGCGAAGCTCAACATGGGCATGAGTGCGACCAGTAGGCCGCCGAAGATTCGACCACGCATCAGCTAATCCGTCGCCGAGACGCGTTCGACGATACGTTCGATGGTGGAATCAAACTCACCGTTCGCGCGCCATACATAGATGCCGGTCGAAACAAAGCCGAGCAAAATGATCGATACCGCCACCGGGATCCCCCAGGTGATCACGGTATTCGGCCCGAGCGGTATAGCGAGCAAATCGGGCCTGAATGCGATGACAAGAATGAAACTGTAGAAGCTACCGAGCATGAGCGCGCACAGGGCCCAAGTCAGATGACTGCGTTTGCGTTGCATCCGTTGAAAGGCTTCGTCAGCGAATATTTTCGCGTACAAGTCACTCATGATATAGCGCACCGCAGTCGCATGGTTCGGAACATGTTCATTTTCCTCGAAATGACCGTGAATTTTCGCGCTTCAACGCTGTGCGCGACGGGGCTACCAAAGTTTTGCGCTAGCCAGGCGCGCGCCTTCTGCAAGCGCCGCGAACTTGGCCCACACGACTGAACCAGCCACCATTTCCCATCCGGCAAAAGTACCGAAGCCGCAATCACTCCCGGCGATCACCCGTTCCTTATCGCCGACCGCATCAACCGCCTCAAGAATTCGGTTACATATAACTTGTGGATGCTCGATGTAATTGACCGTTGAGTCGATGATGCCGGGAATGAGCAGCACATCGTCCGGCAACGGATTTTTCTTCAACGCAGCGTATTCATGTTGATGGCGCGGATTGGCGAATTCGATGGCAAATCCACCGACGTTGGCTTCGCGAATGACCGGCAGGATATCCGCCAGCGGCACATCACAATCATGCGGTCCGTCGTAGTTTCCCCAACATACGTGCAACCGAATACGCTCGCGCGGAATGTTGACGCACGCCTCGTTAATCGCATCGATGTGGATTGCAATCGCATTCTGAAACTCTTTGAGATTGTGGTGCTGGAACTGGCCGTGCCGTTCCATGGCCAAATCCGGGCAGTCCAGCTGCAACAAATAACCGCGCGAATGAATCAGCTCATATTCTTTCTGCATCTCGCGTCCGACAGCCCGCACATAGGCCTCGTGCGAGTCATAGTATTTGTTACCCATGGTGGTACAGACGATGCCAGGGCAGGCGGCCGTCATGAAGGCCTCGGAGTATTTGCCGCCAACGTCTGCAAGGGCCGCATCGAACATGTCGAACTCGCGATTGGCTGGACCCAAGTCGGTATACGAGACCTCGGCGTCAGCAGCCGGCGCGTCGAACACTTTCGACACCACCATGCCGCGGTTGGCCCACACATCGCCAAAATCCGGGTATTGCGCAAAATCGGTAAACGGTTCGCGCTCACTGGTGCCGCCAAAACCGCTAAGCCGTGTTGCGACGTAGGTCTGGAAACCGACCCGGGGCTGTTCGCCGTCATTAATAATATCGATGCCCGAGTCAATTTGTGCACCGACACAGCGTTCCACGCCGGCCTGCGAGAGGGTGTTCAAGCGAGCGTCGTCGATTGCACTACCCGCTTCCTGAGCGATCAGTAAATCAGATAACTCGCGTTCGCGCGGCAAACTACCAACGTGGGTGGTGAGGATCCGGTTCTCGCTGCGTTGCATTTGAGTTCTTTCCAGTTGCGCTGAGTCGCTCCGCGGGAGACGGCGAATGACGACAAAGTGTACACGCCGTACGGCTAACGGAGAGCTTAGGCCCCAGCCTATCCTCGATTCGCCGCACAGACCAATGAATCACGGTATTTATCTGGTGTCGAAAATTCTGGAGCCGCGCCAGATTATGGACACCAGCAATCGTTGCGACAACTTGAATCACATCGATATGGGTAAGGCTCGCGTCGTGATTACAAGCAGGCGCAGGTGCAGCGTCTGACCTTGGTGCGCCATCGCCCGAGTGCGACGCTTACGTCACTCGGCTATTGCAGAACCCGAACATGAGGTACTCCGTGCCGCCCCTTCTAACGAGCTCAAGGCCAGGACCACCTGAAGGCGACGGTTTTGCTCACGCCCAATCCACGTGATGAGTCACCTGCAATTGAACCCGACGCTGGCAAGCGGGTCCTACGTCGCATGCTTCGCCTCAGTATTATCGCACTAAGCCTGATGGTGGCCCTGTCAGCGCTGACAATCGCCATTGCCGCCAACCGCACTGATCAGAACCCGGGGCCCGGCGTCGCACTGCCGCCTTTCACACAAACGTCGCCGGAAGCATGGATCAATAGCGCACCACTCACCACCACGGAACTGCGCGGCAACGTCGTACTGATCGACTTCTGGGCCTTCGAGTGCTGGAACTGCTATCGGTCGTTTCCATGGCTGAACAGCTTGCAGGAGAAGTTCAGCAGCGCCGCGTTTGCGATTGTCGGGATTCATGCACCGGAATTCGAACGTGAAAAAGACCTCGCGATGGTGAAAACTAAGGCGTTGGAGTTTGAGCTCGCACATCCGATCATGCTCGATAATGATTTTGCCTTCTGGCGCGCGCTAGGCAATCGCTATTGGCCTGCCTTCTACCTCGTCGATAAGCGCGGCCTTGTACGTTCGGTATTCGTCGGCGAGACGCATGCGGGCGATAGCCAGGCCCGCGCCATCGAGGCGGCGATTACGGATTTACTGAGCGAATAGCAGGAATCTCGATCGCAATGTGTCCGGCAATGCTGTGCACAGACAAACCTCCCCCACTGCGTCGCCTTGCCGTGCGACACTTGCGCGTGGATAGACCACGAACGACGGTCTCGCCGTCGTACAACATGTACTAACCCTGAGCACGTCGAGTGCATTTCGAACGTCGGTATAAGCGGCGCGATGACTCGTTTCAACGGCTCGCCGGACCACCGAGCAAGAATTGGGAGACCCAAGGCAATGGCTGGATTGCTGTCAAAAGAGCGTATCGTCGCCGGCGCAGAATTTAACCGCTGGCTGATTGCACCTGCTGCGCTTGGCATACATCTATGTATCGGCTCGGTCTATGCCTGGAGTCTGTTTAATCCCGCACTCATCAAGCGTATCGGCGTGGTCACCAGTGCCGCGGACGACTGGTCGTTGAAAAGCGTGGTGTGGATCTTCACCGTCGCGATTGTGTTTCTGGGCCTGGCTGCTGCGCTCGCCGGTAAGTGGCTGGAACAAGTCGGTCCGCGCCATGTCGGGGTCGTTGCCGCGTGTGCCTGGGGCGGAGGGTTCATGGTTGGTGGCTGCGGCATCCTCGCCGATCAACTCTGGCTGGTCTATCTGGGCTACGGCGTGATCGGCGGTTGCGGACTAGGACTCGGCTACGTCTCGCCGGTCAGCACGCTCATCCGCTGGTTCCCCGATCGCCGCGGCATGGCGACCGGTATCGCGATCATGGGCTTCGGCGGTGGAGCGATGCTCGGTAAGCCGATGATTGATGGGTTTTTGCGATTGTTCTACCGGGCGCCCGATTATCTCGGCACCATCGGCGAAGTTGAACTCGTGACCGAAGCCGGGCGGCGTATGGCGATGATCGGCAACGATTTACGCGAAGTAGTCGTGGTCGGTGCCAATGATGTTGCACAGATGATCGTCGCCGGACCGGAAGGCGTCTATCTCGCAGGCACCGGTAGCGTCGGTGCCGCGCAAACTTTTTTCGCACTCGGCGGCATTTATTTTGTGGTGATGATCATCGCCGCTTTCTCTTACCGGGTGCCGGCAGCGGATTGGCAACCTCCCGGATGGCAGCCACCCAGCGCCGAAGATGAACAGCGCTCAATGATCACTACTCACGACGTAGACATCGATGAAGCGCTCAAGACACCGCAGTTCTACCAGCTGTGGATTGTGTTGTGCTTTAACGTAACTGCCGGCATTGGTGTCCTGGCGGTGGCCAAAACGATGATGTCTGAAATCTTCGGCACGACCTTGCCCGACACGGTAGACGTTGAGTTTGCCGCTACTTACGTGTTGATGATCAGTTTGTTCAATATGCTCGGACGTTTCTTCTGGGCGAGCGCGTCAGATTACCTCGGCCGGCGCAGGACGTACTTGATTTTCTTCAGCCTTGGCATCGCACTGTACTGCTCGATACCCTACTTCGCCGCGGAGGTCAGTGCCGATCCGGCCGTCGTGTGGCTAGTCGGCTTTTATGCCGCGACAATGCTGATTTTCACGATGTACGGCGGCGGCTTCGCGACGATTCCTGCCTATCTGGCTGATATATTCGGGACGCGTTACGTGGGTGGCATTCACGGTCGTTTATTGACCGCCTGGAGCACCGCAGGTGTGCTAGGGCCGCTCGCTATCACAACGCTCAGAGAGAACGCTGTAACCCGCGCGATAAGCGACCTTAGCTCAAAGATTGACCCGCAGGTATTTCAAGCGACGTTTGGCGCCAATATCAGCCAACTCGAAGCGTTAGTCGCCGCGCGCACTGTCACCATCAGCAAGCTAATGGAGATTGTGCCCGCCGGAGTCCCCGATCCGACGCCGCATCTTTACAATCAAACTATGTATCTCATGGCGTTCTTGCTGTTCATCGCCCTGATTGCCAACGCCCTGATGAAACCAGTCCATCCGCGCCATCATCTGCAAACGCGGGGTTGAACACTCGTCGCGTCGCTGAAGCTGCGCCGCGTCATCTGGCCGATGCCGTTCAAGGCAGCCCAGCGACGCTCGCGGTAAACGTCACCTATGCCAGTGTGCTGACTCGGTGTCGGAGCAGCTACGGTGAACCGGCAGCTGCGACGTCCACCCGGCAAGTTTCTATGCGCGCATTCTTGGCGCCACTGGCAAGATCTTCTATCGCCCCTTGGTAAGTCAGTGCGAACAATGTGCGGCCATCGTCGCCGCCCAGATTGCATGCAACTGCGCATTTTCCTGGCGCGGCAATGACATCGCTCACCGCACCGCCCTCACTGACCCGCACGAATTCGCCAGTCTCGAAACTTGATACCCAAACCGCACCTTCGGCATCTAGGCAAATGCCGTCCGGTGTCCGCTCTCCCATATCGGCCCAGACCCGTCGGCCGGACAAAGCACCATCGCCGCTCAGGTCAAAAGCAGTGAGGCAGTGACCGAAAGTTTCCGCAACGATCATCGTTTTGCCGTCAGGCGTGATCACGCTGCCATTGGGAAAGTTCATATTCTCTGCCACCACGCTGGCACTGCCGTCCGGACTGACCCGGATCAGATTAGCGGGCGCCGGTTCAGCACCATTGAACAAATCGTAGCCAAAATTGCCCACGTAGATATTGCCAGCCGCGTCCGTCACGCAGTCATTGGTATCGCCATTGGCGAGCGAGGACAGATCGGCATAAGGAGACAGCGACCCGTTGTTGCCGATAACCAGTAATTGTCTATCCGCCATTGAGACGACGATCACTCGACCATCGGGCAGAAAAGCAAGTCCCGAGGGGCGTCCGGGCACTTCTGCGACGCGCTCGACGACGCCTGCTTCTGTCATATTGTGGACCGCAAAACCCCACATGTCCGAGAACCAAAAGCGCCCAGCATGCCAGCGCGGCCCTTCCAAAAATGAAAATCCTTCGGCGAGAACAGAGAGTTTCATGGATGACATAAGTTTTCCTCGGTAATTAAATCTCTAGAAAATTCCGGTGCCACTGGCACCCTGAAGCTGATTCAATCGGCCTAACCGTCGCCATCATCGTCGAGCCCAAACAGCTTATCCAGCTCGCTGCGCGACGATTCCTCGACCACGTTTTCCGGCGCTGGCAGGTCATCGCCAAATAGCGCTGCAAGAGCGTCGCGCTCCGGGCTCGGCAGACTCGCTGTGCCGCGATAGGCCTTGGCTGAGAAAGTAAAATAATCGCAAAAATTTGCGCGTTCCTTGTTGGTAACAAGGCCGGCGATCGGCTCCTCACAGGCGTCAGACACGGACGTGTTGTAGAACGTGCACGATTTGCACACTTTCAAATCCGCGCCACAGGCGGTGCAGGTCTCCTCGCGCCGCAACAGCGATATATCTTCTGGAATAACGTCGCCGCAATGCCAACAGCGAAAAGGTGCCGAGCGACTCACGCGCGAGTCTCGGCGCGTCGCGTGCCGCGTGACCGCGGGTGAGGGGTGTCGCCGTGGGCTGCCATCGCTACACGACTACTTAAAAGTCGTCTGGCCAAATGATTCAAAGTGAACCACTTCCTGCAACGGGCGACGATATCCGCGTGGCGGCTGCCGACCGCCCTCGGCGCGACCCATAACCATCATCATGACCGGCACGACGTGTTCCGGCAGATCGAGCATCGCCGCGACTGCGTCGGCGTCGAATCCAATCATCGGACCACAGTCCCAGCCGCGGTTGCGCGCCGCGTACATCAGCGACATCGCTGCCAGCGCTCCGCTGCGTACTGCTTCCTCGCGTTGTAGGGCCAGTTGTCCTTTGTACACGCCTTCGATCATTGGCACGTATTTGTCGCGCATCTGCGCATCGCTGTCAGCATAGATGCGTTCCGCGTCAGCGTGGGCATTGAGGTTGCCACACACAAGCACGACTGCCGAGCATTGCTCAACCTGCGCCTGCCCGAAGCTCAGACTACGCAGCTCAGTCTTGCGCGTCGGCTCGCGGACAATGACAAACTGCCAATGCTGCAGATTGAATGAGCTCGGGCTCGCCACAACCTGCTCGAATATCGTTTGTAATTCTTGATCGCTGATCGTCACGCCGGTCTCAAACTGGCGCACGCTATGGCGGGCATTAACAAGTTCAGAGAAATCCAAAACAATAGTCCTTGTGCAGCAATTTAAAAGCGAGTCAGTTGATAGTCATCGAGCGGGATCTCGCCGCCTTGACCAGCGACGCAGTCGGCAACCAATTTACCTGCGCCGGGGGCCATGGTCCAACCAAGGTGTCCATGACCCGTATTAAGGTAAAGTCCGGCCACACGGGTCGGCCCCATAATACCAACCCCGTCAGGGCTCATCGGTCGCAGGCCAGCCCATTCGATCGTTTTATCATGCTTAAGTGCCACTGCTGCTTGCGGGTATACGCCTGCGACCAGACTGTACAAGTTTTCGATGCGCGAGCGGGTCAACGACGTATCGAAACCGGCAAACTCCGCCGTCCCTGCGACACGCATGCGTTTGCCAAGCGGACACAGGGCCGCGTGAAAATGCTCATCAATCACCGGGACCTGTGGGACCACTGGCCAGGCTTCCAGTGGCAGAGTCAGCGAGTAGCCTTTTACGGGTTGCACCGGCACCTTCACACCGAGGCTGCGGGCCAGTGCGCCTGAGTAGCTGCCGGCAGCAATCACACACGCATCGAAGTACCGCAACTCCCCGTCGATACACGCCGCGTGACATCGTCCGCGTTCACTGAGCAGTTTTTCGACAGTCGCGTTGTACTCGAACTGGACACCCGCCGACGTGCACGCACTGGCCAACTCGACACAGAATCGTTGCGCGTCGCCAGACAGGTCATCCGGGAAGTGAATGCCTCCGCTGAGCTGGTCCCCAATCGGCGTCAAGGCTGGTTCCAGTTCGACGACCGCGCTGGCGTCAAGCACGTTGTAGCTGACGTTCCAGTCGCGACATCGAAGAGCAACCTCACGGGCGACTTCCAATTCAGCGGGACTGCGGTAGATCTTCAAGGTGCCACGATCGGCGCGATCAAACGACATCGGCAAAGCCCGAAAATGTTCGTTCATCACAGCCAGAGAATAGTCGGCCAGGCGCGCGTTCTTTTCCAGATTTTCCACATAAGCTGCGCGACGTGAATTGCGGAAAAACGACCACGCCCACGGCATCATGTGGGGTAACGCCCGGGCCCGAATGAGCAGTGCGGAATCTTCACGACCAAGGGTTTTCAGAACCTGCCATAGCACGCCGGGTTCATTCCACGGGCTCGCCTGACTGGCATGCAGCATGCCTCCATTGGCGAAACTGGTCTCTTCGCCAGGCGCGCCCCGCCGTTCAACGACCGTGACTTCAAAGCCATGCTGGCGCAGAAACCAGGCAGTCGTCAGGCCCAGGAGACCGGCTCCGATTACGAGACATCGCATGTGCAAACTCAGTTCACAGCTACGGGAGGTTCATCTTCGTGGATATTGACGAATAATTCATCTACGCCTGTGCGGCTGGCGCGCAGGAAATTCGCGCAATAAAAAGGCCGGCGCTAAGGCCGGCCTTGAATTGCTGGCAGTGCGGCTATTAGGCGACGACGTCCTTAATCGCCTTCATAGCGGTAGCACGAACCGATAAGCTTGCCGGGCGGGCTTCCACTTTCACCATCTCTCCGGTGAAGGGGTTGCGTGCCATACCTGCTTTACGAGCCGGCTTTTGCACGCGGCGTAGTTTCACACCAACTTCGGGGACGGTGAATTCGCCTGAACCATTCTTGGCCAGGTGGCGACCGGCCAGTGCCTTGGTCGACTGCAGCACGGCCTGTACTTCTTTCTTGCTCAGACCGGTTTCCTCGGCGACCGCAGCGATAATCTGCGTTTTAGTTTGCTTCTCTTTGATGGCGGTAGTTTTAGCTTTGCTCATATTTCCTCCGGTGGCGGTTGATAGCGACATTGTGTTGTTTGGATCTGACGAACCGAAACCTGCAGCGGGCGTAAACGATGGCGACTCCGCAGCACGGTGATCCAGCAGTTGGACAAATCCAGGTAGCCTCCGCAACGGCTGGCGCTTGCGCAATGCCTGTCCCCGAACAGACATCTATTTCCGAATTTCGCAGCGCCGCGAGCTAGTGGCGACCGCGCTACTATAGTCACCGCAGCCGAAATTGGAAGTCTTGACAAGTACGAAAAAACCCTGTTTTTTAGGGTGAATCCGCATGTTCTTGACCATTCGAGTCATCGTTTCCTGAACTACTGCGAACCCGAGCGAGCATTGTCAGCACGTCCCCTTCAAGGGCGTCCTGGTCCCAGAGTTTCACTTCGATGACGTCCATGCGCTCTTTGATTCTGTGGTAAGGGTACATCGCTGGGTAATCTGAACCGGGTGCCTGAGTAGCCGCCAGCATAAACACATAGGGGCACTGCCCAAGTCCGCCATTAAACGTACCGTTACTCATCCGCATTGGCGCGACTGCAATAGTCTTGCGCTGCCCATAGAACGGAATGAACGCGTATGCCGCACTGGACACGCATGCGTTAGCGGGCACGTGCTCGGCAACACCACGCATGCTTTCAGCAATTTGTTCCACCCGTCGCATGCGATCCAGGGCGATGTCAGAGGAAGGCAATGTGTACCACATTGGCGAGCGCACGTACTTCGCGCTGCTATCTTCGGCAGCAATGATTGGATTAGCGATACTGAACGTGCCGGGTAACGTGATCGCCCCGAGTAATAGCGCGAACGTTGTGAGCACAAACCAACGCTGCTCGCGTGCGCCAACGCGTTCGGCAAGCGCACGACAGCCGAGCCATGCGTAAGCGAAATACATCGGCATGATCACCAACAGAAACCGCGGCAAGTGCTCCGGGTACGGCCACACGATAACGATAGCGAAATAAAACAAGGCATAGAGCGCATCGAGCTCGCCTGCGCGCAACCGCGTAAGCAACCCGAACGCGGCGCAACTGGTCAGAGCGGCCAGCACCAAGCCGATATACATCGACTCGTGCAGAGAAAAAACTTCGAATAATGCGCCCGGAAGTGCTGCGGCATTCAACATGATGTAGCCGAAGGTCGCAGATACGGCAGTGCCGATCGAGTTTCCACTCATCGAATCCAGATAGCCTCCGCTCCCGCCGACGGCCTGGCGTGTTAAGTGCCAACCAACACCGGGCGCGAGCAGGAGAAAAACCAGCCACGGCCAGCGCGTTACGGGGCGCCGCCGCACGCCGTAGACCAATGCGGCGAGCACCAGACCAACACCGGCCGTTCGCGCCAGCACACTCAAGCCAATGAGCGCCGCAGCACGCGTGAATGCTTTCTGCTGCCCCCCAATCAAAGCCAAGGCGCTAAACGTCACGGCGATATACAAGGACTCGCTCTGCAAATTCATCGCCGAGAACATCGTTGCGGGCAACAACACGAAGCCCAGCGTCAACACCAGCGCATCAAGTTGGCGCGACAGTATGCGCAGATTCCAACTGTAAATCGCGAGCGTTGCGGCAACCAACGTAGCGGCAGTTATCACAAAGCTGATCAGAACGTCGCCAGAGCCACCGCCCAATAACCCCAATACCAATGGATAGAGAGGCGGAAACGGATAATCGCGGAACAGCTCCACGCTAAGCGCATTAGCGGAGCTGTGCCATGGCGAGAAAAGATTCGCCATAACAACGTAAATAGCGCCGTCCGAAAGGCTACCCAGCAGATTGTCACGCCAACCGAGCCATGCGAACCAACTGCCACTGCCAGCAGCGAGAAGCACCATCACGATGGTGTGTTGCGCGTCACGACCCTGCGCGCTTGCGCCGCGCTCGATCATCAACCGGCGAGAACTAGGTCAAGTTTTTCGAGGGCGTCGAGGGCGTCGCATTGCAAATGGTGAGTGACCTGGGTGGATAGCGGCGTCAAATCCGGGTTGATTTCAACGGTGATCGTGCTGCCGCGACCCGCAGCGACCATCGGATCGTGAATGTAGGGAAAGCCGGCAGTGGTGCCAATGGCGAGCATGACGTCGAAGCCAGCCGCAAGTTCTCGTTCGTAATTCGCGAGTGCTGCAGCCGGTAACATTTCTCCGAACAGAACAACGCCAGGCCGCACGAGTCCATCACAATGCATGCAGCGAGGCGGCAGCTTATTCATATCGAAATCGCTGATGGTAAAAGCGCGTTCGCAATCGAGGCAAAACAATCGCGCTAAATTACCGTGCAATTCAGTGACCCGACTGCTTCCGGCTGCAGTGTGAAAACCATCCACGTTCTGGGTAATGATGTGGACTTCAAAATGGTGCTCCCATTTAGCCAGAATGCTGTGGCCACGATTCAGAGTCGCGCCACGACAAGCTTGTTCTATTTGTGCGATGTATTTCCAGGTCAACGCAGGATTCCGCGCCAGCGTATACATGTGCAGGATCTCCTCAATAGGCATGCCCTGCTCTATCTCAATCGCGTTATACAACCCGCCGGTGCCACGATACGTTGGCAAACCTGACGCTGCTGACATGCCTGCGCCGGTCAACACCGCGACCCGTTTGGCGTTCACCAAAGCCTCGCCTACCGCCGCGATTGCGACCTGCTCTGCACTCACTCCTGCCCCCTCGCTGTAGCCCTGGAAACAACGCGCTATAGACACGCGAGGACGCAGCTTATCGCAACCTAATTGCCAGCGTCTGCCCGCACGTGCGCACGTAGACATGAGAAACTATCTTCTTTCGCCAGCGAGATGCGAAGCAAAATCATCATGCGCATCGTGATAGCCACGGATTCGTTCAAAGGCAGTCTGCGTTCGATAACGGCAGTGAGAACGATCGAGCGCGGTTTGCACAAAGTGCTGCCCGAGGTTGTATGCGACTGCGTGGCGCTCGGCGACGGCGGTGAGGGCACACTCGACGCATTGCTGGTTGCACATGCAGGCATCACGCACACCGTATCGGTCATTGGTCCGCAAGGTAACCAGCT
This sequence comes from Proteobacteria bacterium UBA981, assembly GCA_002292285.1. GTDB lineage: Bacteria > Pseudomonadota > Gammaproteobacteria > UBA981. Next base: position 41,305 of record DBBP01000018.1, on the reverse strand, counting down.
CAACGCCCGGCTCGGCTTGTTCGATAGCGAGTCGCTCGCCATGGTCGAGATGGCAGAGGCTTCCGGGCTCGACAAGCACCCCACAGGTCAGCTCGACCCGTGGACGGCGAGCAGCTACGGCACCGGCGAATTGATTCGCGCGGCCCTCGCATACCCCATTAGTCAGCTCGTTGTCGGTATCGGCGGCTCGGCCACCAACGACGGCGGCGCTGGTTTGTGCCAGGCCCTTGGCGTGCGCTTTTACGACGCGGCCGGGAAGTTACTAACGGAGCCGATGGCGCCGAATCGACTGCATTTGATCCATGACATCGACATTGAGAATATCGTCCCACGCGTGCACGAGGTGATGTTCGAAGTCATGTGTGACGTAGATAGCCCATTGCTCGGTAAGAACGGTGCGTCGGCAGTATTCGGGCCACAGAAAGGCGCCGACCCGTCGATGGTCGCGCAGCTCGACGCGACGCTCGAGGTCTTCTACGCCTTGGTCGAACGCAAACTAGGCACTGCGGTGAAGGACCGGCCTGGCGCTGGCGCGGCTGGGGGCGTCGGCGCAGCCTTAATGGCGTTCTTTGGCGCTTCGGTACGCCCTGGCATCGAAGTCATGATCGAAGCTTGCCAGTTGCGTGAACGCACCATCGGCGCCGATTTGCTGATCACCGGAGAGGGACATATCGACCGACAGACGCTACGCGGCAAGGCACCTGCCGGCGTCGCCGCTCTAGCACGCCAACTCGATGTACCTGTCGTGGCGATAGGCGGCGGCTTGGCGCGCGACATCGCGCTCGAGATGACGACGACCTTCGATGCGCTGGAAGCGAGTATCGCGCTAGCGCAAAACGTCGAGCAGGCCATGGCGCACGCAGAGCAAGACCTCGAGGCCGCAGCAGTACGAGTCGCCTTGTGGCTCAAACTCGGTGCGCGAATGGCCACTTCGAGTGCATCGGGTAGATTGACTTAAACGCATCGATTGCATAGCTTGACGCGCTCTAACAAGGTCGTAGGTTCTTGAGCGTGTTCAGACGTTCGGATTAAACGGGAAGTCGGTGCGTCGTCCAGCTCAACAACACTGGCGATAATCCCGACACTGCCCCCGCAACGGTAAGTGAGAAGCCAAATTTTCAGCCACTGTGCAGCTTGCATGGGAAGGCGATTTGGCGGGCTATGCCTCTCACGAGTCCGGAGACCTACCTACTGCCAATCCGATGATTCGCGGGGTGCGATATTGTGGTCATCTGAAGATTCAGGTGTGCAATCCACTCCCGACTCGAACCCACGGAGCGTGCGCGGGCGTGCGGATCAGGGAGCTTATGCAAGGCTCATTCGCGGTCGCCACTTTCAGATTTTGACCCAACAGGGATTGATCGAAACGCGAGTGTGATCACGATGCCACACCGGCGAGATCAGGAGTCGCAATGCTCATAAGCCCGACGGCCATATCGGTGGCACCATGTTAATGGCCGCGCGACGCATGTCGCCGGACACGTTGATGGTAGTCCTCGCCGTGATGCTCGCACTCGCGTTACTGGCCGCGCTGCTCACTGGCCCGGTGATGATCTCGCCGGCCCGACTACTGGATATTCTGACCAACCCAACGCTCGCGGCGAACCAGCAGGACCTCCTCATTCTCTCGGCGATTCGCCTGCCACGCTTGTTGCTCGGTGCGACCATCGGAGCAGCACTGGCGATGTGTGGCGCGGCCATGCAGGGTTTGTTTCGCAATCCGCTGGCTGACCCGTCGTTAATTGGCGTCACCAGTGGCGCGTCGGCCGGTGCCAGCTGCGTGATTGTGCTGGGTGGTGCCTGGCTTCAATCGAGTCATGCTGGTGCGCTACCACTGGTTGCACTGGGTGCCAGTGTCGGTGGTTTCATCGCCGTGATGATCGTATATCGCATCGCCACCTCGCCGCTCGGTACTGCCGTTGCAACCATGCTGCTGGCGGGCATCGCGATCAGTGCGCTGGCCGCAGCGCTCAACAATCTGTTCAGCTTTTTTGCTGACAACGATATGTTACGGCGCATCAGCTTATGGCAGATGGGCAGTCTCGACGGGGCTAACTGGCAACGGGTTGCCATCGCAACCGCGGTGACCGCGCTGCTGCTGGTCCTGCTACCGCGTCAAAGCAATGCGCTCAACGCCTTATTATTGGGAGAGTCACAGGCAAGACATTTGGGTATCGATGTCGAGCGTCTCAAACGCCGCCTGATTGTGTTGACCGCGCTCGGGGTCGGCAGCGCCGTCGCCGCCGCAGGTGTGATCGCTTTCGTGGGGTTGGTCGTGCCGCATATCGTGCGTTTGTTGATCGGACCTGATCATCGTCGCCTGCTGCCGGCTTCCGCTCTCGCAGGTGCCATTCTGCTCGTGGCTGCTGACGCGCTGGCGCGGGTTGTGGTCGCGCCAGCGGAGTTACCGACCGGCATCCTGACCACCCTGCTCGGTGCACCGATATTCTTTTCGCTGCTGATGCATCAGCGCTCACCATTTTCCGCCTCAGGCTCCCAATGAGCTTAAATGCCACCAATCTCAGCGTCAGTGCAGGCGGCCAGCGAGTGCTCGAAGAGATCGATTTCACGCTCGACCCGGGCCAGATTGTTGCCGTCCTCGGCCCCAACGGTGCAGGGAAATCCAGTTTGCTACGCGCGATGAGCAATGAATGGCAGGCAGCGGCCGGACAGGTGCAATTACACAACGAGGCGCTGATTCATTGGGATGCCCGTCAGCGTGCAACGACGCTGGCGGTACTGCCGCAGCGGACCCATCTCAATTTCGACTTTACCGTTGCGGAAGTTGTCCGTCTGGGTCGTACGCCGCACGCGAGTGGGCAACAGCACGACACGATGATCGCGTCGGCCGCGTTGGCACGCGTTGACGGCATCGGACTGGCGGAACGTTTGTACACCGAACTCTCCGGCGGCGAGCAGCAACGCGTGCAACTCGCCCGGGTTCTGGCACAAATCTGGGAACCGTCGGAGTATGGCGCGCGAATGATCTTGCTCGACGAGCCCGCTGCCGCGTTCGACCTGGCCCACCAGGAGTTACTCATCGACATCCTGCAGCAGCTGGGGCGAGACGGCGTCGGGGTGTTAGTCGTGCTACACGACCTCAATCTGGCTGCCCGTGTCGCACACACGATGATGTTATTGAAAGGTGGACGAATGGTCGCATTCGGCCCGCCTGCGGAGATTGTCCAACCCGCCTTAATCGCAGAGGTATTCGACGTCGAGGTGTCGGTTACCAGCCATCCACGCACCGGCACGCCGCTCGCTATCCTGTAAATACTGTCCCCGAAACCTCACCCTGGCGGGCCGCATAAGCAGCTCAATTTCGTGTCGTGCGACCAAGCGACAGACCCTGACGTGCACACGGGTGCTCAGACTCCCTCCGAAAGGCCTCATCGGCTCACTATTCGCGCTGTGCAGATTACTCTCCGCGACGACCGACGTCGCACAATCGCGGTTCGTGTGCTTCAATTGACTTACACTCATCATGCAGTTGTGCAAGGTTCTCACGGTGCAGAAAAAACCCTATGCCTACCAGCCTAAAGAAGTCGATGCGATAGTCATCAGAGCCTTTAACTTCGAGTTTCCTGACGACCTGGAGCCGATTTGGGTGCCGGACAACCCGGTTCGCTCGCATATGTTCAATGGTCTGTCGTTGACCATGCCCTACCTCGAGCCCTATTTGATCAAGAGCACGCAGAAGGCGACTGCCTTCGTGGAAGAGGCGGAATTGCTCGAAGATATGCGCGGCTTCAACGGCCAGGAGGGGCGCCATTACCAATGTCACCGGCGTCTCAACGAGCTCCTGAAAAGCAATGGCTATCCCGAGTTGGCCGATGTAGAACAGCGCCTGTATGAATCCTTTAAGCGCCTGTCGGAAAGAAGTCTGCGTACGCAACTGGCCTACAACGCCGGCTTCGAAACCATGACCAACGGCTTTACCCATTGGCTGATTAACAAACGTAAAACTCTTTTCAGCGGCGCTTCGCCCGAAGTCGCATCGTTCTGGCTGATGCATATGGTTGAGGAGACCGAACACAAAACGGTCGCTTTTGACGCCTATATGGCCTACTCAGGGCAATACCTGCCGCGCGCCTTCGGCGTCTTTCACGGCTCTTTTCATCTTGTCGGCTGGGGATTTATTGCCATGTGGACCGCGCTGCGCAAAGATCAGTCGCTGACTAAACCTGCAACTTGGTGGAGTCTGACTCGGGAGATTTCGGGTCTGCTCTTTAATGTCGGACCCTACCTCTTACGCGCATTGCTGCCGTGGCATAACCCGCGCTGTGAAGACGATCCACAGTGGATGAAGGACTGGACCAACGGCCACGCAAGAATGGCCCCGGGTAGCCCCATGCCGCTGCTCGACACAAACAGCGACGATATGCCGGTTCCATTTGCCTAAGCGCAGCGCCGCTCTTCAATACAGGAAAGTACTCCGATGGAAAGACTCCAACGTGTGATGTTATTCAATGGCCTGCTAGTCGTTCTTGCTGCCATGTTTGCGGGCTTTATGCTGATGTTCAATCTGCTGGGTGGTCTTGAAATCTGGCCTGGAAACATCGTGCCGATTCCGACCTATGGCACCAGCGAAGGCTGGGTACGCGCCCACTCCGGCGGCACCATGAACGGCCTGCTGGTGATCGCGATCGCACTGTCGCTACCGAAGTTAAACCTTACCGAGGGGATGCAGAAAATCGTCGCGTACGGTTTCATTTACGTGGCCTGGTCGTTTACGTTTTTCTATTGGATTGGCAACGCCGCCGGCAACCGTGCTTTGACGGTTGGCGACAATCCGCTCGGCGAATCTGACATGCTCGGCGTTATCGGTTTTCTGCCGGGTCTGCCGAGTGTGTTCATCGTCGTGGTGGTCCTGATCATTGCCGCCAAGGGCGTCATGAGCGCGAACAAAGAATAACTCACGGTCGGATACACGCTGCTTCGGCGCGGCGTGACCCCGCCGTAGTTAGTCAATTCGGCGCACGACGCCGGTCTCGACGGGTTACGGGTCCGGGTAGTGGAAGAAAATTGCTGCGATGCCTTTCTCGGCGCGCGCAACGTCCAACACCACCGCGCCTGGCCATACAAGTTGCTTGCGGGCCAGTACTTCGTCTTCTCCGAATAAGACCTGGTACTTGCACTCGGGGCGCGGCATGTCGTCTGCTTGTGGTCCCTGCGGCCAGGCGATGCGACGGGAATAGAACATCACCGCTTGCGGATGCATGGTGTAGATGCACGATTTCACCGGTATTCGCTCAGTGATCGCGCTGAGCATGTCGATCATTGCCTGGCGCATGCGAATGTCTGCTTCGGCATCGGCTAACGAAGCCGGTTCCAGCCAATAGCGGCTTGCGCGCCACGATTGGATGTCGCTTGGCGGCGTGTGCATGAGATAACGCCACCCCATCGAACCACCCGTCCCGACAACCCACACGAACAGCGCCGCCACCGGTAAGACAGCCAGGATCTGGCCGGTCCGCGCGTTGATCATGGCGCCCAGAACAGCGGCCCCGCAGCTCGCCTGGATAATGATCATCGGTGCCAGCCCGTAGACGAAGCGTTCAACCTCGACCGGGAACGGCCACAGGATCAACAGGGCCATGTAGCCGGCGGTGTACACCGCGTCGAGTTCAAAACGCCAGAATCGAACGCAGACGCCGATCAGCGCCAGAATGCCAAGCACGCCACTGACGGCAACCGCGGCAGCCCCGCGTTCAACGGAGAACACGTCATACCAGCCCGGTGCGATCGCCTGGATGTTGAGCTGCATGTAGTGCAGCAAGCTGGTGTCGCCGGAAATACGGCTGTTGAAAATTTCCAGATAATCCCGCCCGCCACCGAGACCGAGCAGGTCGGCAAGCACGAGCGGTGCCAGGCAAATTATCGTGACCGGCAACAAGTACTTTCGTGCGCGCACCGCGGTGACCATTAGCAGCGCAATGATTGCCACGATGCCGAATCCTCGGGTCACCGCCGCAAGCCCGATGAGCAGCGCGCTGAGCAGCCACCAGGCGGGGCGGTCGCGCGCGGCAAGCGCCGCAAGTATGCCGCCCGCGATCAACGCAAGGTAAAGAAACTCGCTCCATATTTCGGTGTTGTAGAGCAGTGACGCCGGCGCCAGCGCGAGAACCGCCATCAGCAACAAACCAACGCTTAGCTGACCGTGAATCCGCGCCAGCACTCGACCATGCAGAAATACCGCGAGAATAAAAAACGCGGTTTGCAGCAGATGGGCGATATCAAGCTGACTACTGCCGCCGCCAACCGCAGCCAACACCAACGAATACAGCGGCGATAAGTGCGAGACGGATTGCACATAGAGCAGCACCGGATCCTCGCGCCAGTCGGTCGCGAACCAATCTGCCATCAACAGATACAGCGCATCATCGGCGCGAAAGCCCGCATGTATCGCGCCCTGGGTGAAGGGTAGATACCACACGGCAATCAGCAGGACGGCGACCCACCAGGCCGCGTTGGACGTGCGTACGGGTACGGGCAAATCGGCTGAGTGTGTTCGAAACAATGGCACGTCGTATCGCCTATTTACGCAAGCCGTGGAAGCGCCTTGTTTCCTGCACGGCTCGCGTCGCGAGCCTTAGTATAGGATGGAGAGGGAGTGCGAAACTTCGAGCCAACTCCTAAACACGCGCGCAGAATGAAATGACACCTCTGAACGATACGCTCCTGACTTTCAGACATCTCAGCCGTGAATGTTCCCGAATTTTCGCACACGATTGCCTGCGCCATAGAAGTATGTGATAACGCCCTAAAGGCTGTGGGTACGCCCCGACGCAAGCAATCCACCTCACCGTTTTCCGTGCTGCTAACAGATGAAGGGCGTGCTTTGTCGGACGAGCACGCAGGCGACTCGCCGTGGGCGGCCTTTATTCGCGAACGTGTAGTCGGGGGAAAGGCACACCTATGCGGGCCCGACCAGCGACGCGAAATTGACGACAAGAAATTAGCCAACACCCTCTCCGGTTTTTCCCTTTCTGGATTTATTGATGTCATCTATCTGCGCGCGATTCATCGCATCGAGCGGCTGAATTAAGCGGCGTTTAAAGTGGGCTTCGCTGCAGTTAGCGTAACCCGACAGGGCTTCAAAGCCCGCGTTCAGTCAGCAGGTTGTCGAATGTTTCCAGAGTCTGCACCACTCGGCCGTAGACTGTGTCCTGACTACGCTCAGCGGCACTGCCGAGCGGGTACCCGGTGAACAACTCCACCGCTTCATCAACGTTCTCGATGCTGAACAACTTAAATTCACCTGCGGCGATGGCCGTAACCACCTCGTCGCGTAGCACCAGGTTGCGCTCGTTGCTGAAAGGCAACACCACCCCTTGAGTCCCGGTCAGGTCGCCGACGTCCCGGCAGGCGCGAAAAAAGCCCTCGACCTTGTGCTGCACACCACCGATCACCTGGGCTTCGCCGAGTTGATTCACCGAGCCGGTGATGGCCAGGTCCTGGCGGATTGGCAAGTCCGCCAGATCCGAAATGATAGCGATGTACTCGGCCAGCGATGCACTGTCGCCCTCCACGCCGCCGTAGAGTTGCTCGAAAGTGACACTGCAGTCGAACGAGGTCGGCGCGTGGCGGGCAAAGCGCCGTGCCAGCAAGCCTTGCAGGACCATGGAACCTTTTTGCTGGATAGGGCCGCTCATCGCGACCAGCCGCTCGATGTTGATCACACCGCGCCGGCCCACCGAGGCTCGTGCCGTGATCCGCGACGGCGCGCCGAACACATGATCGCCCACATCTTGCACGGTCAAGCCGTTGATCTGCCCGATCGCATCACCGGTGACGCTGATGATGGTCAGCTCCTCTGTAATCGCACGGTGCACCTCATCCTCGATCTGTGAATTGCGCCGCCGCCTGGCCGTGATGGCTGCGCGAACTGCGGCTTCATCGACCTGCTCGCAGTCTGCACAAGCTTCTTCGATCAGATTGTTCACCGCCTCGAATCGGGTCGAGATGCGTTCGCGATGCCCCCCCCAACGGGCTGCCGTACCAAGCAGCAAGCGCAGCGCCCCGGGTTCCAGCTGCGCGCCGCGCTGCGCTGCATAATCAGTCAACAGGCCGGCGTACGTGGCGAGGTTTTGCGGCGTCGCATCGACCAGCGGGTCGATGTGCGCCTTGACCTTGAAGTAGTTGTTGAATTCCGGATCGGCGGCGAAAAACATGTGATAGAGCGCCGGCGGCCCCACCAGGACGACCGTGAGGTCCAGAGGCACCGGCCGCGGCCGCGGGGCGCCGGCGATAGGTGGTGCGCCGGCCCGGTAGAACTCCTCGATGCGCACCTCGGCGTCGCGCAGGGCGGCTTTCAGGTACTGCCATACGCCTGGCTGGCTCGCCATGTCCGATGCCCGCAGCAGCAGCACACCGCCATTTGCCCGGTGCAGGGAACCGCCCTGGACCAGAGATACGTCGGTCTCCAGCCCGCCACCGGGCAACTGGCGGTATTCGATCTTGCCGAAGACATTCTCGTAAGTCGGGTTCTGCTCCACCACCACGGGCCGATGTGTCTCCCGACGCCGGTCAACCAGCAGATTCACCGCGTATCTGCGCAGCGCGCGCGCCGGGGCCGGTGTCGGCACCGGCTGCTCCGGCTGCAGGAACAAAAGGTAGTTGTCGACCACGTCGCTGGCCAAGTCGACGAACCACTGGGCGAGCGCATCGACACCCTGAAAAAGCCTGGCGGTAGCGGCTATCAGCTCACCGGTCACTTGCCCGGCGATATCCTTATCCAGAATAACCAGAGCTTCTATGAACTGTTGCTGCGCGCGCGCGGCGTCACGCTGGATCTCGGCCAGAGTTTGGAGTATCGCGGCCGTATGGGCCGCATGCTGTTCACGCTGTTCGGGCGACAAGGTCTGCATGGCTACCGGTTCGCCGTCCTCGCCCAAGGCGGCGACCATCGGACCTTGCGGCGTTGAGACTAGGGTCAGTCCCTGCTCCCGGGACGCCGCATCCAAAGCCTGCGAGCGATTCTGAAATTCCGCCTCGCCGTCAGCGCGTAGCGCGGACACTTGCCCCTGGTAGGATTCACCAGCGAAAGCCTTGGCAAGGGCTGTGGCCAGGATCGGGATCAGTGCCTCTACCGCGTCTCTGATCTCCGCCCCGGATGCCGTCGGGACTGCCACGGGCTGCGGCGAGTTGGTCGCCTCGAAATCCACCAGGTAGAGCCAGTCCGAGGCCGCCGGGTTGGCCCGCGCCCACTGCTCCACGTAACTCCGGGTTGCGGTCATGCGGCCGGCCTGATCAGGACCCAGTACGTAGATGTTGTACTGGGCGCCCGGACGCTCCAGTCCCAGCGCCAGTGCCTCGCGGGCCCGCCCGTGGCTGGACAGGTCGAAGACATCGGCGTCGGGCGAAATGTCGAACTCGAAAGCGGGCATTCCGATGTCTTGCGCGTTCAGAGATTTAGCCGTCATCTGGATTCCTCGGGTCACATTTACTAGCGGATCAGAGTGGACTATATCGTGATGCCAGTACGTGGTCGCGACCGCCGACCGATGAGAGGCACAGTAATAGACGACCGATCAGAACGGCGCGAAGTTAAGCCGCCCCGGCGCCACTGTTGATTGGTACTTAGAAGCGATCCACCTGAAGACCATTGCTGTGCTCGGCTTCGAGCGGAGAATAGCAGGCGTGAGAGAGGTGGAAAGATTAAGAGTCATCAAGCCATGGCCGTTTCGCGAGGGTCTGCCGCTCGCAGGGATAGCGCGACCAACGGTGCTAATGCGGAACGCTGCCCGTCGGACTCTGGTGAACAGCGATGCCGAGCCGGTCGACTCAAAGTGTAAGACACCGTGCAAAACGGATGACGACGTGCGAGTGCTGGAGTTGTGCTGACGCAAGAATCGAAGCGTAGTCGCGAACCGCGGCGCGATCTTTATTATCTTCATGGGGATCTGGTTCGCCCGAGGTAGCGCGGTTGTTGCGATCGCCCCGCCGCATTTGCGCGCCTCGCGGACGCGCCCACAAAAAGCGATCAAGCCGGGACGTTAAAAGGCCGGTCATTCAGTCCCACAGACAATTCGGATGTATGACCGCCGTCTTGCTGCCATCACACTCGATGAGGTGGAGAAGGCTGGAATTTTGATTTGCTGCAAATGGTAAGGAGGCCCGGAAACCGGGTGTTCAAATGTTGCGGCCGCGACCGCCCGTTTTATGCGAACGGCCTTTCGACTGAGCTCGTTGCGCGCGTAGAAATTTCCGCAACTCGGCCCTTGCATGCAGAGCTTCCTTAGCACGCCATCGAAGCCCCGCCGAGTATGCGGCACCCTGTCCGTGGAGTCGCAACTGGGTAGAGAAGAAGATGAACTCGCCTGCTTATCTCCGCAAGGGCCACGTTCACGTAACGGCTACCGGTGTCTGCGGATACGTGCCGTATACTCGTAATCCGTCGTCAACACCAATGCGCCGTCGCCGATGGGCAATATTGAACCTTCCGCACTGATCATTCTCGGCATGCTGCTGTTGATTGGATTTGCGGCACACGAACTCGCAGAACGGCTCCATGTGCCTCGCGTCACACTGATGCTCTTGCTCGGCATCGTTTGCGGTCCATCTGTCCTGAACGTAATCCCGGCCGCTGTGACGGAATGGTTCCCCGTAGTGGCCTACATGGCGCTCGGCTTCGTCGGCTTCCTTCTGGGCGAGCGCTTTCTCGGGCGCGACCTCAAGAACAGCACCGGGCTTGTATTGTGGATATCGTTTGGTGAAACGCTTGGCGCAACGCTGGCAGTATTCCTGGCACTCATCCTCGCCGGCGTCGACCTGCCTTTGGCGCTGCTGCTGGCCGGAATCGCGCCGGCATCTGCGCCTGCTGCTACCTTGGATATCGTGCAAGAAGGCAATTCCCGTGGTCCGCTGACCGACACGGTGTTGCGAGTGGTGGCGATCGACGACGCCTGGGGAATCATGTTGTTCAGCCTATTTCTGGTGCTGGCGGAGGGTACCCTGGGCCAGGCTCAAATCGGGGCCGAGTTGATATCGGTTTTTTGGGAAATCGCAGGCGCCCTTCTGATCGGCGTCCTGGTCGGTCTGCCGATGGCCTGGCTCACTGGCCGGATACGGCCCGGCGAACCTACACTGCTGGAAGCAGCGGGTTTCGTTTTTCTGTGCGGCGGCCTCGCGGTCACACTGGATGTCTCTTATCTACTTTCCTGCATGGCGCTCGGCGCCACCGTCGCCAATCGGGCGATGCATCACACGCGGCCCTTTCGTGAGATCCGGCGAATCCATGAGCCGTTCATGGCGATATTTTTCGTTCTTGCGGGCTACAAATTGGATTTCAGTGGCCTGCATACGATCGGATTTATCGCCGCAGTGTATGTTCTCTCCCGCAGCGCCGGGCTGATCCTCGGGGGCAGCTTCGGTGCGGTCATGTCGCGGAATGCGCCGCCGGTCGTGCGCAAGCGCATCGGCTGGTGTCTCCTGCCCCAGGCGGGCGTTGCATTAGGCATGGCATTGCTGGTCGCTGAGCGTTTGCCGGAGTTCGGTCAGTTCATACTACAACTGGTCATTGCCACTACTATAGTGTTCGAACTGACCGGCCCCCTTTTTACCCGCTGGCATCTGAACCGGGCCGGGGAACTGCATAGCCCTGACGACCTGGCGTAGTCATATGCGGATTTTCCTTCCGGGTGGCGTAGGAGAAATTTCTAAATAGTCGGGCGGGTTGTGCGGCTAAACCGCGTGCTGCCTAGCCCCAGCGATTAGCGACCGTCACTCTCCTCGTAGAATTCCCCCCTTAACGCAGTCATCGCCTTTCCGGCGGTCGACTGATCATCGGTGCGGCGAGCGGTTCGCTATGGCAATGGGTGGTTGGTAGCGACAACGACACCTGAGGAAGCGGTCGAAAAGATGGCCGCGTTTCGAGATATAGCCAAACAGTATGAAAAGAATACCGCGGATTTCGCGATCGTGGTTCGTCGTACCGCACGCCCACTGTCGACAAACTTAGCGCCGGAGGACCGGCCAGCGATGGCCGGGGCGAGTGAACAGATCATTGAAGACTGCCACGCCGACGCGGCAGCCGGCGTTACCCATCTGGCATTGGAGTTTGGCTTCGATGACGTTGGTCGGTTTTTAGAAGATCTGCAACAAGTAGGTGAAGAGGTGGTGCCGCAGGTCTCGTAAATGTTGAGATTAGGGCACGGGTATGTTCGTGCCATTTGAAATATGGCGGAGAGGGAGGGATTCGAACCCCCGGNNGCCGATCCTATTCGGCTCACCCCTACGGGGCGCACTACGTGCGTCCCACTTCGTCCCGAAGTGGTCGAGTCAGTCCCATTCGACCACTCTGGCACCTCTCCGATGTGCTGCCTTTCATCTCAGCGCCGCTGCGCGTCGCCGGTCAACTGATTGGATGCGCCGATCCTATTCGGCTCACCCCTGCGGGCGGCGAATTGTACCGGATGTGGCGCTGTCCGTGCCACGTTTGGAATTCACACCTCGGTCCTGAGTATCTGCGTGGGCTGTACTCGAAAAACATTGACTGAAGGTCGCTTTCGAACGAGTCTGAATGACTTGATTTGAGGAATCAATTTATGGATGTCATCGAAGCGATGGAAACCTGTATCGCGATGCGGTACTTAAAAGAAGACCCTATCCCAAAGGCGGATCTGGAACGTCTTGTCTACGCAGCAACGCGCGCGTCGAGTCCGGGTAACAGCCAGGAATGGGATTTCATCATTCTGACTGAAGCCGCGGTGAAAGCCGAAATCGGTGACGCCATCTGGACCGCCGTGGCGCCGATGTTTGAGACGCTGACCGCGGGTGCGGCAGGCGTCGAAGGGCGGATGTACAGTGGGGCGGCACATCTGGCGAAAAACTTCGCTAAAGTGCCCGCGTGGATACTCGGCTGCGCACGCAAGAACTACCCGCCACAGGCGCCGACGGAAGCCTTCATGCACTCGACGATTTATCCGGCCGGACAAAACCTCATCGTTGCGGCCCGTTCGATGGGCCTCGGAACGACGTTTACAACGTTCCAAACAGAAGCCGAGTCGGTCATCCGCACCACGTTAGCCGTTCCACAAGACGTTCACCTGTGTGTGCTAATCGCAGTTGGCTATCCTGAAAAGCCATTTGGCCGTGTACGACGCAAACCCGTAGAGGACGTGACGCACTGGAACCACTGGTAAGGGAAAAGCCCCCGGATCACGGTTTAGACGCTCGTCGATCGCGCTGCGGGGTTGAGCCACCCGCGCGTGACGATAGCGCGTAGTCAATCCCCTGAATTAAGTGTGTGCAAAAGGCCTGTCGTGAGGCCGCCCTTTTTGTCGCGATACTCGACTTTTACGGGCATCCAACCGAGTTCTTCAGCAAACCACACCGTGGTCTGACGTTTGCTGTTCTTATCGCCACGCTGCAGCTTGATACTGCGGAACTTACCCAATGTTGTTTCGACATCTTCAACGCCAAGATTGCGGATGTCGTAGTCCTTCAGCTTGCCGCGGTCTGCAACGGTGTAGTTCAGCGTTTGCGGATTCGCCGCAACGTCGGTGATCATCTGCCCTTGGTAACTGAGCTTGTCGAGCAATTGATCGGGCATCTCGGCACGCCAGGCCGGACCGTTGTCGCTCCTCATCACCACGTTTGTGGCGTAATCAAAGCTGAGCTCATAGTCCTTTTTCTTGCTGTTTTTCTCATAGCGATAATATTCGGGCACGAAACGCGAACCCTCAATCCGACCGCGACTAATCTCCGTGACACGACTAGCGGTAAATAGTGAAACTACGGCGTTGGCTTCCATGACCGATTCGAAAACGTAACGGCCCGCAGCGTCTACATTCAGGGTCCGCGTCATCACACCGAGACTGAAAGCTCCTTTGGAGAGCTGGTATTCCGCGCTGAACGAGGAGACAGCGAGCGCGCAATACGACATCGATGACAATAAAATAATTGCGAATAGTCGGGTGAACATAGTCATGGCTTGATGGTAATACGCAGGCCTGTACAAAGGCCATGATCACCCGCGCAGGATTAACCTGCCATGAACCTGCCTGTGGCGCAATTGCGGCGCAGAAGAACATTCAACTCACCCTATGCCGCACGACCAGACCGGACTCTGTCGCCCGCGAATACCGCGCTGGCTTGGTGTTTTGCGCCGTCTCAGCCGTCGGTCAGGACATCGGCGACGGCGGGTCAAGCGTGAACAAGTATTTCGCGCAACGAACAGTCGCTTGTTCGGTCCGCCAGGCACCGGTATAAGAGCCTGACGAGCCGCGCCTTTGTTGAAGGCACGCGGGACGGAAGTGAACTCACACCCCGCTTGCGCGTCCAATCACCAAGCAGAACGCAACATACGAGCCCGACGAACTATCACAATCCCGACCAGCTGCACCCAGTTAGAAAACGTTCATGCTCAATCCCACCCGCCTACTGTATTTGCTATGGCTATTGGCCTTGCCGCTGCTACCTGGCTGTGGTCAGTCGAGCCCGCTGGCCGATGCCGTGCGTGCCTCTGGCGAACTTCGCGTAGCGACCTTGCCGGGCGATACCACGTTCTACGCCGGCCCCCACGGAGTAGTCGGTTTTGAGCACGATCTAAGCACGGCATTCGCAGGCTGGCTTGGTGTTGAAGTGCGCTACGTGTTGGCGCGCGACTTCGCTCATTTGCGCGAACTGCTGGCCACCAACCGAGCCCATATCGGCGCTGCGCTGCTGCCGGTGAGTCGTGATAACGAGCATGGCCTGCGCTATGGGCCTTCCTACGCTGTGGGACGGCAATTGGTTATTCACCGACGCGGCCAGCCCCGTCCGCAGGCGAGTGAAGATCTAATCGGCTGGCACGGTGCCTCGATTGCCGGCCGTGGTGCGGCAGCATTACTCGAGCAAGAACTCCCCATAGAGAAAGGTCACAGCTGGGATGTCCGTAGCGAGTTGACCATTCACGCGTTACTCGCGCAGCTTGAAGCCGGTGCCATTGACTACGCAGTGCTACCGTCATTTGAATTCGAAGCCGCTTGGCGAAACTTCCCCGAGCTTCAGGTCGGCTTCACGCTCGGCGTACCCCAACCGGTGGCGTGGATTTTTCGTGCTGGCGTTGACCCGTCGTGGGCACAAACCCAACTCGAGTTTATGCGCACGATTCGGAACACTGGCGAACTTGAGCGTATTCGCGATCGCTACTTCGGTCATTTCGATGACTTCGACTACGTCGATTCGCGCGCATTCCTGCGTCATCGCGAACGACGCATGCCGGTCTATCAAGCCAGCTTCCAAGCTGCCGGCGAGGCAACCGGGATCGACTGGGTATTGCTTGCGGCACTGAGCTATCAGGAGTCACATTGGCGCGAGGATGCGCGTTCTCCAACCGGGGTGCGGGGCTTAATGATGCTCACTACGAGTACTGCCGAGCTGCTCGATGTTGACCGTCTCGATCCGCATCAGAGTATCGATGGGGGTGCGCGCTATCTGAACTATCTCAAGCAGCGTCTGCCAGAAAGATTGGACGAACCGGACCTCACCTGGTTCGCACTGGCCGCTTACAACATCGGGCTGGGTCACCTGGAAGATGCACGTGTGTTCGCGGCCCGCGACGGCAAAAATCCGGATCACTGGGCCGAGGTCGAGCCGTACTTGCCGAAGCTGTCGAACAAACAGTGGGCGAGCAAAGCTCGTTATGGCGCTGCACGCGGTTACCAGGCTGTGCATTTCGTGCGTAACGTGCGGCGCTACTACGACGTCCTGCGCCGGCTGGAATCGACCGTACATGGTGATGGCCTGCTCACACCTATGCTGCGAACCGCATTGGTGTCGCCGGTGCTATGACCGAGCGTCGCGGCGCCGGCGTGCGCGAGCGAGCGTAACAGCGTCGAGCTTGCGCGATAACTTTTGCACTGCCGACTTGCCGCGTTCAGAGCCCGCTGCAGCTGCGCGCTCGAAATGTTGGTAGGCGGCCACCGTATCTTCGGCGACGCCACGGCCTTTCAGAAAACACACGCCAACGCTGTACAGCGCGTCAACGTTGCCGTGTTCGGCTGCGCGCGCGAACCACCGAAACGCCGCATCGATATCTCCGGCCTGAGCGCGCTTGACCAGTGCTCGGCCAAATTCATACTGCGCATCACTATGCTCGCTCTGCGCCGCCCGTTCCAGCCAACGTAACGATGCGGGGATATCCTGTACACAGTCGCGTCCCTTGGCCAGCAGGCGACTCATTTGATATTGCGCCTTGGCGTAGTTCCCACTCGCCGCCTGTTGCAGCCAATGCATGGCAGCGTGCGGGTCACGCGCGACACCAAGGCCGCGCCGATACAGGGATGCGAGAGTGAACTGCGCTTTATTCAAACCTTGTTCCGCTGCCGCGCGGATCCACTCCGCAGCCGCTGCGTCGTCGTGGTCCGCCACGTCGCCACCCGCGAGCAACAGACCAAGGTTGTACTGCGCTTTCGCGTAACCGCGCTCGGCGGCCTGGCTATACCAATAAAATGCGGCGGCGGGATCCCGGGCGACCAATTTCCCTTCGGCGAAGGCGCGGCCAAGATTGAGCTGCGCGCGCGGGTAACCTTGTTCGGCGGCAAGTTCGAGTAAAGCGATAGCTTCGATGAGGTCAGTGCGCCCGCCGAACCCTCGCAGCAGGCACATCGCAAGATTGAAACGCCCGGGCGCACTACCACCTGCTGCCGCGCGGTCGTACCAGCGCAAGGCTTGATCGTCGCTCTGTGGAACGCCGCGACCCTGCTGGTAACACCAACCGAGCAAGGCCTCCGATTCCGGGTGACCCAATTCGGCTGCTTTATGCAGCGCAGTCAACGCCGCGCTGGCTTCGTCGTCCGCAGCGTGACCGCGCAAATATAAAGAAACGGCGCGATAGGCGGCCTCGGAATGGCCAGCGTTGGCAGCCGCTAAGTACCACCGGAAAGCCTCGCGGGGATCGCGGGCAACGTTCCAGCCTTTGTCATAAACCCGGCCCAGCTGGTAGCGTGCCTCGTTGTCATCGCCCGCTGCGGCCTGCCGCAAACGCTCAATCGAACGCATCGAGGCAGGCGCTTTCTCAGGCATCGGTTGGGGCGAGGCGTGTGTGCTTGTTCATCAGATCAGGTACGACCATATCGACGGGGCTTGCGGGCAGATAAACCCACAAAGCGTGCGTCGGGAGGAACCATTTCACACGCAATCGCGTGGCGGAGCAATGGTTGGGGCGGTGCTGGTGCGCGTGCGCTGCGGCGCGGCGTACAGCGAGTATTCGTCGCCTGGAATCCCCGCGGGATTCACGTGCGCGGTCGATTCAGCCGGCGACGACGTAACTTCCAGGGGCCGCTTCGATCGCGGCAAGGCCGCCGCTGCCTGGCTCGCGAGCAGGCACTTTGTCGCCCCCGTGGGTCGCCACCCACGTGCTCCAGGTGGGCCACCAGGAAGTTTCATGATGGGTGGCCTCAACCAGCCAGCTGTCCGCATTGTGACCGCTCGGCGCGGGGCCTGTGTAATGGCCATACTGGCGCGGCCCCGGCGGATTAATGATGCCGGCGATGTGTCCGGCCTGGCCGAGAATGAAAGTCACATCTCCGGGGAACAACAAGGCGCCCTGAAAAGTCGATTTCCAGGGTGCAATGTGATCATCGTGGGCCGACACAAAACAAATCGGAATATCCACCTGTGCGAGATCGATTGCAGTGCCTTCAATGGTCATACCGCCCGGCCGACATAACTTGTTGTGCAAATACATTTCGCGCAAATAAGTACTGTGCATGCGGGCGGGCATACGCGTCGAATCGGCGTTCCAGAACAACAAGTCAAAAGCCATCGGTTTGCGCCCAAGCAAATAATTGTTGACCACAAATGACCAAATCAAATCATTGGCGCGCAGCATATTGAACGTCGAGGCCATCTCCGCACCGTCGAGGTAGCCGCGCTCGGCCATCGTTGCCTCTATGCCGGACAATTGTTCCTCATCGATAAAAACGCCGAGGTCCCCGGGCTCAGAAAAATCGATCATCGCGGTGAAAAACGTCGCCGCATGAATGCGCTGATCGTCGCGTTCTTTCATCACTGCCAGAGTTGCGGCGAGTAAGGTACCGCCAAGGCAATAACCAATCGCATTACACGATGCTTCACCGGTTGCCTGTTCAATCGCACTCAGGGCCGCGAGCGGACCGAGCCGCATGTAATCAGAGAAATCCATATCCGCCAGTGATTCATCCGGATTGACCCAGGAGATCAAAAATACGGTCTCTCCTTGTTCGACAGCGGCCTTGATAAATGAATTCTTCGGTTGCAGATCGAGAATGTAGAATTTGTTGATCCACGGCGGCACGATTAACAACGGGCGCTGACAAACTTCCTCGGTCGCCGGCGCATACTGAATGAGCTGCATCAATTCATTCTGATACACCACACTGCCGGGCGACATGGCCACATTCTTGCCGAGCTCGAAAGCGCTTTTGTCGACCATGCGCATGCGTAAGGTGCCGGTGTCAGGATCAATGTCTTCCAGAAAATTCTTTAATCCATCGACCAGATTCTGGCCGCCGCTTGAAACAGTCGCGTGCAAAACTTCCGGGTTGGTCAGGATAAAATTTGTCGGTGCCATCGCGTCGATGAACTGGTCCATATAGAACGCCACTTTAGCGGCCGTTTTGTCATCGAGGCTGTCGCTGTCGGCAACCATATTGCGCAACAACTGACCGTTGGCGAGGTAAGTCTGGCGCAAAAAATCGAAGAGTGGATTGTGTGCCCAGTCCTCCGCGTTAAAGCGCCGATCGCCGGGCTCAGACGCAGCCGCGGGTTCAGCTTCTAACCCCCAGAGCCGCTGCGCGCTGTTAGTCCAGATTTCGAGATAGGTCTGCCACGCCTGCGCCTGTGCGTCGAGCACTTGAGCGGGATTGCGCAACAGATCCGCGCTGAATGCGCTGAACGCCGGGAGTACTCCAAGGGGGTCAAAATTCTGTTGATCCTGGTCGCTGGCGGCAGCCGAAAACTGCGCGAGTAAACTTTGCAGTTGCGCGCCCATTTTGCTCATGGCTTCGGCCACGTCGAGCGGGCTTGGCAACTCTTGCGATGGTGATTTGGGCGGCATGCTGGATCTCCCGTCAGGGATGTTGAAAGGCATCGACAATCCAGCTGGACTGCGCGGCCCGGGACATCAATGTTGCGACGCAACATTGATGTATCGACTATAGAAATCGCGGCCTGTTGTGTCAAGCCAGGGGCGCTATCAAACGCCGTATAAGCGCGCTTGAAGTACAGCGACTCTGGCTCCCATCCGACGCCGTTACAACGCCTTCCTGCCCCACCCGGTAATGCCGCGTCGTTCTGTCAACGGCGCCGGTCAGCTCAGCTAGCGGCGTTTCGGCATGTACAAGTCGGTGATCGTGCCGCTGAATACCTCCGCGCCCATCGCGACAGTTTCCGACAGCGTAGGGTGGGGATGAATCGTGAGGGCAATATCCTCAGCGTCGCAGCCCATTTCAATGGCAAGCGCTACTTCCGCAATCAGATCCCCGGCATTGGGGCCGACGATTCCGGCACCGATAATGCGCCCGTCATCCTCGTTGAACAGCAGTTTGGTGATGCCTTCGTTGCGCCCCAGTGATAGCGACCGCCCACTGGCGGCCCACGGAAACGCGCCCTTGCCGTATGGCGTCCCATCAGCTTTCGCCTGGGTTTCGGTGAGTCCGACCCAGGCGACTTCCGGATCGGTATAGGCGACAGACGGGATCACGCGCGCATCAAAAGCGACTTTGTGCCCCGCGATCACCTCGGCCGCAACTTTGCCTTCGTGCACTGCCTTGTGCGCCAGCATGGGTTGGCCAACGATGTCGCCAATCGCAAAAATATGCGGAACATTGCTACGCATTTGTGTATCGACCTGGATAAAGCCGCGCTCATCGACTGCCACACCGGCTTTCTCGGCCGCGACCTGTTTGCCGTTTGGCGTTCGCCCCACGGCCACCAGAACGCGATCGTAGGCGGCCGTTGCGGGCGCCTTACCGCCTTCGAAGTGCGCAATCAACGCGTCCTCCGTCACCTCGACCTGGGTGAGCTTGGTCTTGGTGTAAATTGCCTCGAGACCTTTTTTCAAACGTTTCTCGAGCGGCTTCACGATATCTCTGTCGGCGCCGAGCATCAGATCCGGAGTCAACTCGACGACGCTGACCCGGGTGCCAAGCTCCATGTAAACGGTTGCCATCTCGAGGCCGATAATGCCGCCACCGACTACCAGCATCCGTTGCGGGATGTCGGTCAGCGCGAGTGCGCCAGTTGAGTCGATCACACGCGGGTCGTCATAGGGCAAACCAGGCAGGCGCACTGGCTCTGAACCGGCGGCGATAATGGCGTTAGTGAATTCGATCACGGTCTTACCGTCTGCGCCACTCACCTCAAGCGTATTCGCGCCGGTAAACGCTGCCACACCATGGACAACTTCGACTTTGCGCTGCCCGGCAAGGCCAACCAACCCTTTCGTGAGTTGACCGACGACCTTCTCTTTCCAGCCGCGCAAGCCGTCCAAATCGATTTGCGGTGCGCCGAACGTAATGCCATGAGCTGCCATTTCGCGTGTATCGCTGATGACCTTGGCCGCATGGAGTAGCGCCTTCGATGGGATACAGCCGACGTTCAGACATACGCCACCGAGGTTCGCGTCGCGTTCCACCAACGCCACCTGCTGGCCCAGATCGGCCGCGCGAAACGCTGCGGAGTAACCCCCAGGTCCGGACCCCACAACCACAACATCAACTTTCATGACTTTCTCCGCTTAGCTTCGAGAACCGGACTGAGTCGATACAGTACCGCCGTTCCGCCGATAGTCGAGACAACCTCGGCAGACAGTTCTGCTGCCATACGCATAATTTCGTCGTTGCGCTCATCGCGTTCCAGGCCACGAAAACGAACCTTGATCAGTTCGTGGTCGGTCAGGGCACGCTCGATCTCAGCGATGACCGGCGCTGTGACGCCATGCTGGCCGACCAGCACCACAGGTTTGAGATGGTGCGCCGTTTGGCGCAATTTACGTTTCGTCGCAGCGGTGAGCATGGTGCGTCGGTAACTCGACAGGATGAAGAGCGCTGATCATTTCACAATTCGGCGGTGCCTGCAGTGCGCGCGACCTGCCGCTCCCCGAGGCGGGGAGATTGCTGCCCCAATGCCGCGCACTGTTGCTGCCCTGCCGGCGCTTTTTGGTTAGGCTTCGGGTGGCGAACCCGCGAGCCGTTTTTTTTAACCCGAGCCTGACCCTCTTGCTGCAAACGAGCCATTCCAACGCAGCCCCCGCGCGCTTTATCGATAGCGTCGTCGAACACTTGATCGCAGCCATGCGACTGGCCAGCCCCGCAGCTGCGCCGGCGTTGCCGCAGGTAACCTCGTTTGCGCAATTAGCGTTCGCCCAGCTCGCGTTATGGGTGACGGTTGTCGTGAGCGCGAAGCTTGCCGCGGGCGCGCAATCCACTTTCTGGATTTGGGGACTCACGACGTTTGCGGCGCAGGTGTACCTGTGGCTCGGCGCGGTGGTCCTGCTGTGCTGGCGATACACCGGACTCCAGCACGCCCCCGTCGCAGTCACGCTACTGACCTACGCGGCGGCGCCAGTGATGCTCCTAGCCAGTTCCAGCGTGCTTGTCGCCGACACTCTGGCAATAACAACGAGCGAAGCGCAACGAAGCTTGCTGTCGCATGCCGTGATGTTGTGGCTCACGGTGACTTTTTATCGCCTATGTCGCCTCAGCCCGGAGCGCCGCCGATTGCAAGCGTTTGCCGCGAGCCTGCTCTATTGCGCGGTACTGCTCGGCATAGTGACAAAAATGCCAAGCTCGGAAATTTTTTACGTCGCACAAGAACCGCAACACCGGCTCGATATCGAATCGATTTACTATCGTCAGCCAGCTCTCGTCGAACAACAACTTGACGATTTGTCAGCCGAGCGACCGCGAAGCATCGACATGTATTTCGTTGGACTAGGGCCGTTCGCCGCACAAGATGTTTTCATGCGCGAGACGTTGGGCGCGCAGCACATTGTCGAGCAACAGCTCGGCCTGCAGGGCCGCTCGTTGAGTCTGCTGAATAACCGCCAGACACTGACTCAGCTGCCGCTCGCCAACCTGCCTAATTTGCGCCACACTTTGCGCGGGCTCGGGGAGCGCATCGATCGCGACAACGACATCGTGTTCGTGTTCCTCACCTCGCACGGTTCACAGGGCGGTACACTCGCCGCCGAATTCGAGGCCATCGGGCCCAATGATCTGGCCGCCCACGAAATTCGCAGAGCGCTTGATGACGCTCGTATCCTGTGGCGCGTGGTGGTGATCTCAGCGTGCTACTCCGGCAGCTTCATCGAACGCTTACGTTCACCCAACACGCTGGTGATCACGGCGGCCGCAGCGGATCGGGCGTCCTTCGGTTGCCGGCATGAAAACGAATGGACCTATTTTGGCCAGGCGTTTTTTGCCGAGGCCTTGCTGCAAACGCGTGATCTGGTGGCGGCGTTCGTGCTCGCCAAGGCCGTTATTGAGGCGCGCGAAGGCGATGAAGATAAGGTCGCGTCACTACCGCAAATGGCGCTCGGTGAACACATCGCGGCGCACCTGCAACGCTGGTTAGCGAATTCAGTTATTCAAGACCGTCAATAAAATCGGCGTAGTCGTCTTCGCCCATCAATTCTTGCAGAGCATCCGGGTCGTCCACGCGCATGCGAAATATCCAGCCGTCGTCGAGTGCGGATTCGTTGATGAGTTCCGGCGCGTCGATTACGGCCCGGTTGATCTCAAGCACGCTACCTGTTGCAGGAGCGCACAACTCACCGTTCGTTTTCACCGACTCGATGGTGCCCACTTCCTCGTCGACGACGAAATCACGCCCCACCTCTGGCGCTTCGACAAACACGATGTCGCCGAGCTGTTCCTGTGCGTAATCGGAAATGCCGACCAGCGCAGTACCGTCATCCAGTTGCTTAATCCAGCTGTGTTCTGTCGAAAATAGAATGGCGCTCACGTCTCGCTCCTGTCCGTTCGGGTGACACTATGCCGCGGCGTTGAGCCTGACTGTGGCTACGCTGCGGTTCCCATTTTACGCACGAAGCGGACCACCGTCGTGCCGGACTCTGCTCGCTGCTGGCCCACGTCGTGGCAGCGCGTCCGCACGCTTCAAGCACGTCACTGCGATGCTGTAGAATGCCCAATCGTCGCGAAGTGCGCGACTCAGCACGACATACAGGTCTATTCAACGTGAGCAGCCAAGCAAGAGAAATAAAGATTGTCGACGACAACAGCCACGAAGCCAGCTGCGCTGGCGGCGACGGCGACGGCCTGGGCCATCCGGAAATCTATCTCCAGTTCGACGGGCGGAAATGGGTCGACTGTTATTACTGCGGCCAGCGCTTCGCGAAATCGGACTATGAGTCACCCGACAACCACGCCCAAGCCTCCTAAGCGTTCCGCCGGTCACCTGTTGGCCGCACCGCTAATCGGCCTGGTCTACCTCTACCGTTTTCTTATCTCACCCCTGCTCGGACCGCGTTGCCGGTACTTGCCGAGCTGTTCTGCTTACGCCCTGGAAGCTTTGCAGCGCTACGGCGCGTGGTACGGCAGTTGGTTAGCGACAAAAAGAATTTTGCGCTGCCACCCGTGGGGCGGCAGTGGCCACGATCCGGTTCCGCATGAGCGCACAGGACCGGGTTAGGAAAACATTTTTACCTTCCCTCCTCTCCTGGCGCGAGAAAACGCCGGCGTGTTTTGCACAGTAGTTGGCGGGCGCCCTGGCATAGCCAGCTGACACCCCACTGAACGTGCATGCAGCGCGTCGCACGAACATTACCGTCACTGAGATCACCCTACCGGCATCTGCAGCGAGACTCGCTGCTCAATTATTGACGCGGTGGAATTCTCCCAAGTCACGCTCGATGCCCCGCCCACGCAACCAATCCCGTAGCGCTTTGCCGGTGCCGGCAGTCCATGGCATCACGGTTTCAATGGGCACCCACTTGCTCGCCGCGATTTCGCTTTTCTGGAGCTTGACGTCATGACTGTCGACGGTCACGTGGTAGGCAATCAAAAGCTGATTGGCACGATAAAACTCATACATGCCGATGTAGGACTGCATTTCCGCTTTCAGTCCGATTTCTTCTTCAACCTCACGTAGCACTGCAGTTTCGGGCATTTCGCCAGCCTCAAGAAAGCCTGTCACCAGGCCAAACCAGGTTTCCGGCCAACCGACGTTTTGCACCAGAATCACGTGCTCATCATGCTCGACAATCGCCGCCACCACTGGCGTCGGATTGTTCCAGTGCACGAAACCACAACCATTATCCGGACACGCCAGACGGTCTCGCCCGGACAGCGGCAACTCCATCAGCGGCTTGGCACATTGAGGACAAAAATTCATTGCTGCTTATCTCCGGATCACTATTTCGACTGCAAGTTTTGCAGGGCTTCGATGGTTATCAGGCTGACGCGAGGCATGAGTGTTGGCGATTGGTATCGAGTCTGCCGAATCCCACGCCACGCACCCACCAACATCGGCGCTACCAGACATCCACATAAGGCCGGCGCGGCGCTTTTCTCGGTCCACAGGCACGATAGCCACGGACCAGCCAACTGCGCGTCTCGGCCGGGTCAATTACCGCATCGATTTCAAAAACCGATGCCACCGACACCGCCTTACCTTTTTCATACATCCCATCGACCAGGGTGGTGAACAAAGCGTCGCGGTCAGCTTTGGTTGGCGTCGCTTCCAGCTCTTTGCGAAAACCGAGTTCGACCGCGCCTTCCAGTCCCATCGGTCCCATTTCTGCTGTCGGCCAGGCGATAGTCATGAACGGTTGATGAAAACTGCCGCCAGCCATGGCTTGCGCGCCAAGGCCATAGCCCTTGCGTAAAATCACTGTAAACAGTGGAACGGATAGGGTCGCTGAGGCAAGAATCAGGCGAGAACCACGCCGCACTGCCGCAGTCTTCTCGCTGTCTGGCCCGACCATAAATCCCGGCGTATCGCACAGCGACAATATCGGCACGCCGAACGTGTCGCAAAGCTGCAGAAAGCGGCCGCCTTTTTCGCCGCCGTCGCCGTCGATAGCGCCGCCGAGGTGGCGCGGGTTATTCGCGATCACACCAAACGCCTGACCTTCCACGCGGATCAGCGCCGTGATCAGGCCGTGGCCGTATTCACGGCGAAACTCGATCACTGAGCCATCATCCGCAATACCCTCGATGACCGCGCGTATGTCGTAAACGCGCAAGCGGTCTTCGGGAATGAGGTGTCGCAGCCGACGCTGATCCTGGCAGGTCCAGCTCTCGAAGCGACCCTGAAAGCAACCGAGCACCTGGCGCGCCACCGCGGTGCCCTCCGCTTCATCCTCGACGGCAATATCAACCACACCGTTAGCGGTTTGTACATCAATCGGCCCGATATCCTCAGGCGTAAAATTACCGAGCCCGCCACCTTCAATCATGGCCGGACCGGCGAGGCCGATGTTCGAATTTTTCGTCGCGATGGTGATGTCCGCACAACCAAAGATCACCGCGTTGCCGGCGAAACAGCGACCCGAGTTCACCGCAATGCGCGGTGCAATGCCACTCATTTGCGGCCAGGTCGCGAAGGTTTTGATATCGAGCCAAGCCATGTAGATGTC
Organism: Proteobacteria bacterium UBA981; assembly: GCA_002292285.1. Lineage (GTDB taxonomy): Bacteria > Pseudomonadota > Gammaproteobacteria > UBA981. Next base: position 15,738 of record DBBP01000018.1, on the reverse strand, counting down.
GTCGGTATCAACATCACCCGGACGCCCGCCACCGCCTTCAGTAAAAAACACCACCGGTGATTCGCGCTCTGTCGCGAGCTCGAACATGCGGTCTTTCTTTTTGTGGTTGTTCTGTCCCTGCGTACCGGCCAATACGGTGTAGTCGTAAGCGAGCACCGCACAGCGTGCCGCTTCGGCACCAAAAAGATCCGCGTTGACCGTACCGAAGCCGGCGACCATGCCGTCGGCTGGCGTGTTGGCCTGCAAGTCTTCCAGACTACGGCGGCGGCGTTGCGCGGCGTTAGCAAGCGCACCGTATTCGATAAAGCTGTCTGGATCGCACAGATCGGCGACGTTCTCGCGCGCCGTACGATTACCGAAGCGCCGCCGTTTAGCCACCGACGCCGGTCGGTTCTCGTCGAGACCAAGCGCGTGGCGTGCCACCACTTCATCCAAATCGGTCCGTGCTGCATCGAGGTCGATTTGCGCAGTTGTGTCGAGCGCGTCCTGCTGGTCGCTGTCGGCCTGGATAAACAGCAACGGCTGGTCCTCGTCGGCAATCGCGAGAACCTCGGCGAGTACCGCCGTGACAACGCCGGACACCGGGCTATAAATTTCATGATGCATCTTCATCGCATCGAGCATCGCGACCTGCTGCCCGCGTTGCACCTGTGCGCCCACTTCAATGTCGAGCTCGAGAATGCTACCGCGCATGGGTGCAATGACGGCGGTTTGGCCGACCGGGGTTTCAATGTGCATCGCTGTGGTGCTTTGCGTTGCGCTCATCATTGCCGGCTGCGCTAGCGCTGCAGCGGCTGCAACGAGTTCGCCCGCGTGTTGTTCGATGAACGCGGTATTCATTGCGCCATCGCTAAACGCCGGATGCTCGAGTACAGCACGCAATAGCGGCAGGTTAGTCGCCGTGCCGGCAATCACGAACTCGCTGGCTGCGCGCTGCGCACGTCGAGTGAGTGCGGCGAAGTCATCCTGCGGCACCTGCACGATCAGTTTTGCCAGTAAGGAGTCGAACGAGGGATGCACGGCGAAGCCCGCGCGTGCTGCGCTATCGATACGAATGCCGGGTCCGGTGGCCGGCTCGTAGTGCGTCAGCGTACCGCCCGCCGCGCGCGTTGAACCGTCGGCGTCGAGCGTCTCAGCGTTGATGCGCAACTGCATCGCGTAGCCGCGCAGTGCAGGGGGCGTGCTCAAGCCGAGTTCCTGCAAACTGCGTCCTTCCGCAACTGCAAGTTGCAAAGCAACCAAATCAAGCCCCAGCACTTCTTCGGTCACCGTGTGCTCGACCTGCAGACGTGCATTCGCTTCAATGAAAAAGAACGCATCGCTGTCGGCATCGAGAAGAAACTCGAACGTGCCAAGACCGCGGTAATCGACCGCACTGGCAAGACGCAGCGCAGCGTCCAGCACACGCTCGCGCACGCCCGGGTCGAGCCCTGGAGCCGGCGCAATTTCAATCAGCTTCTGGTGGCGCCGCTGCACGGTGCAATCACGTTCCCACAAATGCACTACCGCACCTGTGCCATCGCCGAGCACCTGCACTTCAATGTGCCGCGCGTTAGCCACATAACGCTCGGCATAAACGCGCCCATCATTAAACGACGCAGCCGCCTCAGCGCTAGCCTGCTGCCACAAACTGGCCGCGTCCGCAGCGGCGCTGACCACCCGCATACCGCGCCCGCCACCGCCAGCCAGCGCTTTTAAAATGACACCGCCAGCGCAGCCTGGCTGGCTGCGAAAGGCCTCTAGCGCGGCAACAGAGTCGAGTACTGACGAGGCCTCGAGGACTGGCACATCACACGCCTGCGCACGTTCGCGTGCGGCGACCTTGTCACCAAACAAATGCAGTTGCGCGGGCGTGGGGCCAACGAACGTAATCCCGGCTTGCTCAACAGCGCTGGCAAAGTCGCCCTGCTCGGCGAGAAAGCCGTAGCCCGGATGGAGAAACTGGCAATTCTGGGCGCGCGCAGCGGCAACAATCACCGCCGCATCAAGATAGGCGGCCGGGCCGTGCGAAGGAATCAACACCGCGCTGTCGGCTCGCGCAACGTGGAGACTATCGGCGTCGTCCGGACCGTGGATCGCCACAGTTTCCAAACCCCGTTCCGTCGCGCTACGCATGACACGCAGCGCAATTTCACCCCGATTTGCAATTAACAAGCGCGCGTTCGACATCAATCTATCCCAGCCAAAAAACCGTGTCAGTATACCGTCGCCGAGGCGGGCATTGGGGTCCCGTTCACCGCACTATGTGCGGCTCCCGACCCCAGCTTCGACCTGACCGTCGCTGGGAAACCAGATGCGCAGGGATTATTCCGCTCGCCAATCCGCTACGCCTGCGTGTCTTACCCGCGTTCAACGGATCTTCAGATCCTGAATGCGCTGGGTGCCACTCATCACCCACAGAAGCTAACTAATCGTTTCCATCTCACGCAGGTGCAATCGTGCCCTGCGACGTCAATAGGCGATGTCTGCTATGCGCCCTGCGCGCTGACCATTCCGGCAGCAGTGTCGTGTCACCTCCGGACGACATCTTCAAACGGCCCCCACGACGCTATCAAGACTGCGTCACAAAACGAGTTTTTACGGTGCTTTTGGCCGGTGTGACCGCCGTCACGCTCCGACCGGCGAACGTGATCCTCATCACGCTGATAAGGATCCGAACTGTGACATGAGTCTCGTCAAGGCCGGAGCCCACCACGATGGGCGAACAATGGCACGGCGCTTGCTCTAAGTACTGCAAATCACTTCAGAACATCGAGCAATCACAGTGACAACGCTAAACAACAAAATCGCACTATTCGCCCTGACCCTCGCACTGTTAGTCAGCGCAGCCTCGGTCAGCGCCGATACCTACGGGACTTACACCGGTGGGTTAACGAGTGGCTCCGACATGAACTTCCTGTTCCTGTTCGGCGATATCGATGCGGACGAATATGCTCACCTGAATGATGTCGCCGGCGTCGGGCCGGACTTCCCAGCCTGGAATGTCGACCTCCTCGGCAGCTCAACCCCACAGGGCAACAGCGCGGCCGTCTTCCACGGCGCAACACAGGTCGCCGGCGCCGATTACGATGTGACTTTCCAATATCGCAACGACGACGGTGCCACGAAAAAGCACGCCCAGTTTGCGTGGCTCGAAGTCCTGTTCGACACCAACACCAACACCTACACGTCTAACTATGGTGAACAGCACTACGACGAAGACAAAGATAAATGGAAGTTTGTCACCGCAAACAAATTCAACTGGGATGAGGCCAATGCCAGGGTCTGGGTAGACAGCAACTACAACCTGGCCGCTGCGGCACCCGTACCCCTGCCGCCCGCTCTGGCACTGATGTTCCCCGCCCTCGCCTACCTCGGCTTCAAGCGTCGCAACGCCTCCGCCGCAGCGTAATTCAGGCAGTCTGATTCGGGACAGTAACCCTATTTCCGTGCCGGCGGGCGCCCTTGCCGGTGACTCGCATCTCCCCCAGAAGCCGACGACCAGGAAACGCGTAACTGCGTTGTGCCGAGGAACTGCGAGTTGAAATCAGCGCCGGATAAACGCGAACAGACATTCGAACAGACACATAGCCTGCTAGCGGATTAGCGACCTGCCTGATTCATTTCCCGATACAACCGCCACGCTACGACGCCAATCCCGCCAACGCCGACGCACAATACGCACCACAACACGATGCGCTGCCACGGCAAGGCCGGCTTTGGTTTACGCAGACGCTCGTCGCCCCCCAGTGAGACACGCTCGCCGAGAGCTGCGGGCGCGCTCATTGCGTCAGCGCCGGCCATGTCGCGCGCCGCCAGCGGCAACGTCTGAACCGCCCTGTTCGCAGCGCGGCCACTGCCGACGGCCAACAAATAAGGGCCCTGACCTTCGGCCAACACCCGATAACGTTGCGCACGCCAGCCGAACTGCAATAACGGCAATTCTGCATCCGCAAGTTGATGCTCGTCGGACGCGGTAAAACGCCAATAACGGAAACCATCACGATGGATATCGAGACCAGCAGAGCGCATCACCAGGTCATCGACCTTTAAGGCGTACCAGTCTTCGCGTTGCACGGTGGTCCAGGGCCCGTCTATATCGCGGGCCGCGCTCAACGTGCCGGCAATAAATCGATTGGGTGTGAGCCGCATGGCGACTTCACGCAACGGAAAATAACCGCCTAAATCGTAGTCGATCTGTAGTGGTTCGTCCTCGACGCGGTGACCGGCGACCGCAAAGCTATGCAGCACCTCGCTGTCCCCGGAACGGCGCAGATGCACCAGCACTTCAGCGATGGTTGGCGCCGTGGCCGGTTGCAGCCAGCGAATGCGCAAATATTTGTTGCCCGAGAGATTAAGCTTGAAACGTGCCTGCTCTAGCGTGCGCCCACTATGCTGCAGACGCACCATGTCGGCACGTCGTAACAACAGCGACCAGCTCGCCAAGTCGGTGCTGCCATCGACTGCATAAGGCGTCACACCGAATTCATCGCCGCCGGTGTTGATCTGAAAATGATTAACCGGGTCTTGCACCGTACTGGCATCAACAATGTAGGCGTGCACTTGCTGTGAAGTCTGGTTGCTGTGCGAGCGGATGGTGACGAGCCGGCCGTTGCTGGCGACGGTGATCGATTCGCGGATGGACACCGCGCTCGCAGATTCCGTCACGGGAAAGATTGGCAACGCCGTGCGTGCCGTAAACGCCCGCTCAGTCTCGTTGTCAGTTGGCGCGACAAAATGGCGCAACACCCGCCCGTCGGCATCAAAAATGCGTATATCGCGCAAAGCCGGATCTGTCGCGGTCCGATAGGCGAGTTCCGGCAGCTCGATTTCGAAATAGGGCAGGCCCTCGTCGTGCTGCAGCGGGATGCCAAGTGCAAAGTCGCTCGGGCGTAGCACTTGTTCGGCCGCCGTCACGCTCCCGACAAGGAACACAAGTCCGAGCGTTACAGATACTGCTAATTTGCTCATGTCGTTTGCTCCGCATGCGCACGCGGCGGGATCGGCGCGAAATAACCAATCACCAGACACACGCCGCCGACGCCTAGGAAAGAAACGATGCGCCCGACCGCGCCGCTACTCGCGAGATCGACAAGGAACAGTTTTGCGACCACCACGCCGAGTAACGCCGCACCGACAATCCACTGTTCGCGGCTCGCGCTACGGCGCGCTGCAAGCGCCATCACGAGGCTGCCGAGCACAGCCCAGGTAAGCGACAACGCAGCCTGTACATCCGGTGAGTGCCACAGAGGCTGAGCGCCATAGGGCACATCGTAGAAGTGATGCATGCTGCGCAACACGACCGTGTTGAGTACGACGAACGCGGCGGCGGCGAGTAGCGTGTACAGAACGCGACGATTGAGTTCGCCCTGGCTCCCATCGCGCACCATGCGCCGCCACCAGGCGAGCGCAGCAATCAACGAAAAAAACGCGATGCTATCGAGCGGATTGATGAGCGGCACATAAGGCAGCGGGTCAGGTCCGCCGCTGCGTGTGAAGTTTACCACCAGCCAGCTCAGCGACAGCCCCAGCAGCGGCGCCAATCCGAGATGCCGATAAGCAGTCGCACTCGCGCTGAATGGCCAACACTCGCGGAGCAGATTGCCGCTCAGCGTCATGACCGTCGCTGCTGGTAACACACCACAAACGGCGAGGATCCACGCTGGCGACAAAAATTCTGTGTTGGCGACGCTATATGCGGCCAGCCAGATGAACAGAAACAAGGCGTAGTAGAGACCCGCAGCGTGTAGAAAAGTGCGGCCGGCGGCAGGCCAGTGCGCGCTGTAGCGCTTGAGCAACGCGTAGGAGCACACCAGCAACAATGGCCACGCAAAACCGCCGCCGTTCTGCCACGGCGCGACATGCACTTGCTCGAAATATTTCCCGACCACAATGATGGCACCAAGCGGTAACAAGCCGAGCGACGGCAGCGCCGCCAGACGCCAATTGAGACGTTGTGCGAGCCAGCTCAAGGCCACCGCTGTAAGTGACAATACGACGACAAACGCCGCGTGTAGTTGATGCTTGGGTAAGCGCAGATCGCACTCGAAAGTCAGCGCACCAAGCCACCAAATCAGCGCCCACCTGAGGAGGAAATCGTCGAGCCGCCCGAGTACGGGCAAGGCGTTGTCGCGATCGCAGCCCACGCGATAGGCACTGAAAAGCGCCGCCAACGCGATCATTCCGGCACCCAGTGCCGTCGTATCGAAAGACGCGCTCGGGCCGAGGCGTACCGGCGCATCGATAAAAAACAGCAGCGCAGCGCCGACTTGTAGCACCAGGCCAGACACTTGCGCCAGATAGCGACGTTGCCGCAGGCCAATCCACAGCACACCAGCACCTTCCAATGACCACGCAGCAGCAGTCCAATGCCCATTCAGCGCGAACGGAATCGCCAGCGTGGCAAACAGCGCGGCCATGGCGAGGAACACTTCAACAAGCAGACGCATGCGTTCCGGATCGCGACGCCACAAAGCTCCGGTTAGCGCCGCATAAACCAGTCCCAGGACAAGCGCGGACAAGGCGCGCCCGAACGGCAGATGCTCGACCAATTGATTCTGAATGGTGAAGAACACAATCGGATTGCCGAATAACAATGTCCCATCCACGACGCCACGCAGATTCGGCGGTTGGCGTAGCGCGTAAAGCAGGGGCATGGCCAGATAAAACAAAAACGACAGAACGACGAACGGTTCGACGCTCGCGAAATAATCGCTTTGGTAGTAACGCGCACCCCAGATGGAACCGATGGCATAGGTAAAAACAAAACCCAGTAAATTCAACGCGCGCCAAGCACGGAACCAGGCGATACCGAGAATGCCGGCGTTCAACAACGCGTAATAACTGAACAGCGCGACATGACTGCCCTGCCCGGTCGATGTCAGAATCGGGGCGAGGAACCCGCCGCTAACCCCGAGTACCGCGAGTGCCGGTGCGTTCTGCAAAACGGCGAGTGCGCCGGATGCCACGACCATCACGACCATCAGGCCAAAAGCGAGCGACATCGGCATCAGGTCGTACATGCGCGCCGCAGCGAAGATCACCAGGTACAACACTCCGACACCACCGCCCTGCACGACCACCGCGTAATCGGGCCGCTTGGCGCGCAGGCGCCAGCCCGCAACCAGCATACCGAAACCGCCGAGTGCGACGGCCGCCAGGCGCAATTCAATCGGCAGCATGCCGCTTTCTGCGGCAAGACGAATGAGAAACGCGAAACCAAAGAACAACACCACCACGCCGACGCGGGCAACGACGTTGCCGGTCGTGAAAAATTTCACGATGCGGTTGAATAAGCGATCGATAGCTGCGGCGACAGGCGGCGGCGCGGGCGGTTCAGGCGCGACTGTGCGGGCAGGCGCTTCAGTCGGCGCCACCGGATCAAGGTTCGGTTGGGACGGAAGCCCGGCAGTTTGTTGTGCAGCTAGCGGTTCGGGTGCAGATGACTCGGGCGTCGCGCTGAGTGCGGTCGTATGGTCAACACCTGCAGCGGGCTCATAAGCGATCGGCGGCGTCAGCTCGACGGATACGGGTTGATTGATTCTTCTTGTAACTTCGTCGAGTTGTGCGCGCAGCTCTCGCTGTACCTTGCCGAGAGCCAGCACGCGCCCGAACAAAAAACCAATCGCAATGCCGGCGAAAAAACCTTCATCGTCGCCTATAGCGGCACCAATAGCTGCGCCCAGGAGTGAAAAAACAATCGTCATGCGCAATGTTCTGCCTCGGATTGTCGATAGCGCAGTATAGCCATGTGGGTTTCCTGTTCACGGCATCTGTCCCGACTTGCGCCGGCGGTCGCCAGCAACAGTCGAAGTCAGGGGCGTTCTTGTCCGTGTTGTCGGATGCCACTGTATCGAGAGCGATTGTTCAAACTGTGTCAGGGCACAGGCAGATACGACGAGGCGCCAGCGCGTGATCCGAATGACGCGCCTGACCATTCGCAGGCTTAACGATTAGCGATACAAGAGCACCTCAGGCGCTTAATGTGCCTCGTCTGGAAGACTCGCCGAGGAATAAGGTTATTGTCCCTGTAGATCCGATAAATTGGGTTACTGTCCCCTTATTCGCGGTCTCCGTAATGCCGCTGTGAGAAATACATATACTGTCCCCGTAATTCAGCTTTCGATGCGATGAGGTCGGAGAAATGGAAGACGGTAAAGCGAGTGCAGTTGCACCGCGCCGCGAGTCGAATGTCTATATCTGGTATGTGGTGGGCGTGTGTTTCGTCGCCTATACGGTGAATTTCATTGACCGCCAGATTCTGGCCATCCTGCTTTCTCCGATCAAAGAAGAACTCGATTTAAAGGATGTCCATCTCGGACTGCTATCCGGTACCGCATTCGGCATTTTCTACGCGACGATGGGCATCCCGATCGGGCGCCTTGCTGATCGATATCCGCGCCGTACCGTGATGGCGATCAGCGTCGCGTTGTGGAGCACTATGACGGCACTATCCGGGGCTGCGCGTGGTTTTTATACCTTGCTCGTCTGCCGCATTGGCGTTGGTATCGGTGAGGCGGGCTGCAGTCCGCCAGCAATTTCTCTGATCAGCGACTATGTGCCGCAGGAGAAGCGCGGCCGCGCGTTGTCGCTGTACTCCATGGGTGTCCCGGTGGGCATCGTGATCGGGTTTCTGGCCGGCGGCTATTTGCGCGAGATTGTCGGCTGGCGCATGGCTTTCGTAGTCGTTGGCCTGCCGGGCATTGTGGTGGCCCTACTACTTCTTCTGACCGTCCGTGAGCCACTGCGAACGACGCAGAACAATCTGCCGCCGCTCGGTGAGGTGATGCGCTTTTTGTGGCAACGCCGCTCGTTCCGTTTTCTCGCCATCGCCTCGGGGCTCTATGCATTCGCGCTCACATCGACGATGTTCATGCTCGCTCTGTTCCTCGAACGCTCGCATGGGCTTGGCGCTATCGAGCAAGGGCACGCGGCGGCTTTCATCATGGCCGGCGGTGTCGGCATCGGCACCTTGGCTGGCGGATTCATCGCCGACGCCTGGGCTAAACATGACCGACGCGCCTATGCGCTGTTGCCGATGATTAGTATGGCCATTGCTGTACCCGGATCGGCTGCTGCGTTCCTGTGCGATAACACGCCAATTGCCATTGGCCTGTTGATGATTCCGGGACTGTGCGGACAAATTTATCAGGCACCGGCTTTCGCCGCCTCGCAAAGTCTGGCAACGCCGGCCATGCGCGTGACTGCGGCGGCAGTGCTGTTCTTCGTGATCAATATCATCGGCCTCATGTGCGGGCCGGCAACCACCGGCTTCATCAGCGACCTGTTGAACCCCACCTACGGCGACGAATCCCTACGCTACGCGCTGCTCAGCGTGAACGTGGTGTTCTACGCCCTCGCCTCGTTTTTCTACTGGATGTCGAGCCGGACGATGCGCGAAGACTTCGACTACGTGGCCTCACTGTCTGAAAAGTGATCAATCGCTGATGCGTCGCTAAGGCCGGTGCTCGAATCGGCAACGGGCGTTTGCTAAGCGCTGCTTGACTGCACCGCGTATCAACGCGAGAAGAAGGCGTTCGTTAGCCGAGAAGTGATACTGGCCACAAGGCGTGGACAACGCTGGCGTCGATTATTTTTCCGCCGGCAAAAAGTTGATCACCGTGTCGCCAGATACCGGTTTGTAGCGGGCAAGATTCAGCACCAGGCCACCGCTGCTGCGCACGATGATGGTGGCGAACTGCGCGTCGGCGGTTTTTTCCCGATAGCGCTGGAAATCGAATTCATCGGTCAGGCGCGTTTTCTGGAACCGCCAACCCTCGAAGTAACGTTGCAGCAACACTTCATACAACGCGTCGGCGGCAAACACCTGCTGGCCACGCAGGGTCGCCGTGAGTGCTTTGCGCTCATCGCCGTTACCGCCCGGCAGTGGCACCTGGAATACGGCGCTCCGATTGAACTCATTCGCGAAGCGCGTGCAGACGATGGCGTTATAGGCGTCGTTATCCGTAGCGGCGAGAAAATAGCCAATGGCTGACAGATCGAGATTCTCCTCAGCGGATTCCGACACCACCTGCCCGAAATGAATCGGGATGCCTGCGAGTCGCGCGGCACGCAAACGATGCCAGGAGGCATCGATCACTACCACGGGTACTTCAAGTTCTTGCAGTTTGCCGGCCAGATTAATTGACCACGGCGAGGCGCCCACAATCGCTAAACCATCCGAGCGCGGCGATGCGAGCCCCAAACGTCGCGCCATCCACGGCAACGAAAATCCGTGCAATACGACAGTCGACATGATCAGCGCGAAAATCAGCGGCAGCAGTTTATCGGCATCGCCGAAACCAGCTTCGAGCATGCGCGCAGTAAACGCGCCGGCGACGGCCGCCGCGACGATCCCACGCGGCGCGATCCAACCGACCAGCAAGCGCTCCTGCCAGCTGAGGTCCGTACCCAGCGTCGCGATAAACACCACCACGGGCCGTAGAACAAAAATTACAGCGAAGATAAGTAGCGCGTCGCGCCAGTCGAGAGCGCGCAATAAAGCGACGTCGAGGTTGGCCGTTAATACAATAAACAATCCCGAGACCAGGATGGTGGTGATGTTCTCCTTGAAGCGACGCAGCTCTTCGATGCTCGGCAGGTTGGCATTGCCGAACGCGAGCCCGAGAGTGGTAACGGTGAGTAGCCCGGCTTCCGCGAGCAACAGGTTGCCCATCGCGTAGGTCGCGATAACCGTAGTGAGTATCATCGGGCCTTTGAGGTATTCAGGCACCCAGCCACGCCGGTAACACGCACCGAGGCCGACACCGGCGAACCAGCCGAGCGCTGCCGCCCCGCCCAGTGAGCCCACCGCGGTCATACCCAGGTCGAAGACGTTGCCTTCGTTCTCGAACAAAACGAAATATTCGAACACCACCACCGCAAGTACCGCACCGAGGGGGTCGTTCACTATGCCTTCCCACTTGAGCAACGACGCCGGGCGTGCACGCAGGCGTGCCTGGCGCAGCAAGGGCATGATCACCGTCGGCCCGGTCACCACGATGATGGCGCCGAAAACGCACGCCACCGGCCACGACAACCCGCCCGCAAAATGGGCCAGCATCGAACCAAGCGTAAAGCTCACCACCAGCCCCACGCCAATCAAACGCCCGACCGCAGAACCGGCGCGACCCAGTTCATGAAAATGTAAATTCAACCCGCCTTCAAACAAGATCACCGCGACCGCGAGTTGCACCAGCGGTTCGAGCAGTTCGCCGAAATCATCAGTCGGGTTGAGCAGCCCGGTTAAGGGCCCGACGACGAACCCGGCAATCGTTAGTAACACGATGGCAGGAACACGAAAACGCCAGGCGAGCCACTGCGCCAGCGCGCCAGCGACCAGAATCACGCCAACCAGATTTGCAATATGTGCGTGCATTCAGGCGCGGGAGAAATCGTGGGCAACGCGCGCGGCGCGCGGTGTGTTCGGAAAGCGTGCCAAGAGGCCGCTGCGGTGGTGTCGCATGGAGTCGTTACGGCAGTTTGGAAGAGGAAGCAGTGTATCTAACTCTGCTACAGAGTAGTTCGGTGATGAAATTCGGGGACAGTTACTGTATTTCCGCGGCGGAAATACAGTAACTGTCCCCGAATTACGGTCGGCGTTATGGCGGTGCCGCCCACATTGCTGTGAGCGGCGGGTCAGGTTCGGGAGGGTGTTAGCTGAGTTTGAAGCCTTCGTAGCCTTTCGCAGCGACGTCGGCGAAGATTTCGCGATACAACGGTACGCCACCGGCAAACAGCAGAAAGCGCCCGCGAACGTTCTCGGAGTTATTGGAGCCGAAAAACCACGAGTCCCGCATGTCTTCAATTAACAGCCCCTTGACCGACTCATAACACCGCTCGGTCCAGGCGTCTTCTGCTTCCGGCGTGGTAACGATGGATTCGTAACCGTTTTCTTGCATGTAGCGAATGCAGCCGAGGATCCAGTCAACGTTGTTCTCAACACACCGAGTGATGTTGCAGAACGTCGCGGGGTTGTGCGGGCCCATGATGGCGAACATATTCGGGAAGCCGGAGAACTGCACGCCGAGGTTGGTCTTGGGGCCATCGGACCAGTGCTCTTGCAACGACAAGCCGCCTTCGCCACGGATATCGATGCGCATCAATTCGCCGGTCAGGCTTTGGAAGCCGGTGGCGTAAATAATGATGTCGAACTCGTGGTTCTCATCGCCAACCTGGATGCCGTTTTCCGTGACGCGCGAAATCGGCGTTTCACGTAAGTCGACTAAATCAACGTTGTCGCGATTAAAGGTCTCGTAGAAGTTCTTCTCGCCGGGGCAGCGCTTGGTGCCGAAGGTATGGCTTTTCGGAATAAGCTTCTCGGCCATCGCCGGGTCGTCCACGCGCTGGCGAATTTTGTCCGCGAGGAATTCGGCGATTTCATCAGCGACCACGCGCGAGGTAAACGAATCGTTGTAGTTGCCGAGCCACAAGGCAAAGCCGCCAATGTCGTAGAGCTCTTGATAGCGAGCCAGGCGCTCTGCTTTGGGTACGTCCTCGCCATTGCGCTCATCGGTGTCGTGGATAAAGCCGGCAAAAGTCTTCTTACAAGTCTCAAAAATATCGTGCGCCTGTTCACGCAGTTCGACCTGCTCGGCTGCTTCAATCGGGCGATTGCGTAGCGGCGTGCACCAGTTCGCGGTGCGCTGGAACACGGTGAGCTGCTCGCAATCAGGCGCGATGGATTGAATGATCTGCACAGCGGTCGGTCCGCTGCCGATAATACCGACACGCTTGCCCTTGAAGTCGATTTCCTCTTTCGGCCAGCGCGCGCTATGCAAGGACATGCCGGCGAACAGGTCGACGCCTTCGTAGTCCGGAAACTGGTGCGCAGACAGCAGGCCCGTGGCACACAGAATGAAGCGTGCCCGTGCGGTCTCGCCGTTGAGCGTTTTAATTTCCCACAACTTGGTCGCTTCGTCGTAGTACACGGTCGACACGCGTGCGTTTAATTCAATATCGCGCTTGAGGTCGAATTTGTCCGCAACGTGGTGCAAATAACGTTCAATCTCCGGCTGGGCGGCGAACGTTTCGCTCCACTGCCACTCATCGAGCAGCTCGTCCGAGAAAGAATACTGGTAGGTATAGGACTCTGAATCGAAACGCGCGCCCGGGTAGCGATTCCAGTACCAAGTGCCACCGATGCCGGTGCCGGCCTCGAAAACGCGCGCTGAAAGGCCTAACTCGCGGAGCTTATAGAGAGAGTAAAGCCCGGAAACTCCGGCACCAATCACGATTGCATCTAAGTTCTGACTCATTAGGACGTACTTCCCCGGTAAATTGACCCGCGATGATATCTGTTCCGCAGCTGCCGTACTACTGAGTACGGAGTGCTGTCATGTGCGGTGAGTTGGCGACGGGAAATGCCTCCGCCGCGCGACGAGGGTGCATTCAAAACGGCGAAACAACACCGCGAGGGCGGCCCGGTAGCGCTATCGGAAAGTGTGCTCCGGCGCTTCGCCGGTTAGCGCACGCGGTCGGATAAAATCGACGTTGAGGTTGGCTCCATCGGCGGCGTACCTCCCGCGGAACGCCGCGGGCAAGGACCACAGTAGGGTGTCCCGGCTACTGCAGCGCACCAATAGTGAATACCCTCTGCGGTCTCCAGAGCGTGGCCACAACGTGCAATCTGACGTTTTTGTCGATGCGTTTGGTGGCGGCGAATTGAATGTGCTGGCTACTTGCAGGCATTGGTTCACACGCCCGAGAGGCCGAGCGCGTTGACACTGAGCGCGGCTATACTCGGAGCCAGAGCTGGCGCGATGATGCGACGAGCGCCGCCTTCGACCGCGGTTGTGAACGTTGTCGTGGCGATAGATAGAAGTGAATTAGCTTCGAGTGCCGAAGGTCGCAAAACAGAACAACCTGAAGGTGTCTGCCACCTTCGCTGACACCTAGGAGAACGACACCATGATGTCCGTTGAACAGATTGGCCAGGTATTTGTTAAAGCGACCCGCTTCCTGCATCCAGAGTCAGTACACGTAGACCACGATGGCATTCGCCACGATCGCGCATTTGCCCTGGTTGAAGCTGATGACAAATTTGTCGGGTCGCCGGAACACAGCACGTTTATTCCGCTGAAGTTCAATTTCGATGCCGGGCGGGACAGTCTGCAACTCACGTTACCCGATGGCCGGGTAATCGACGGCCCTGGTGCGGCCGGTGCCAGCACGTTCAAGATCGATCACATTGGTTTGCGCGACATCGAAGTCGCCGAAGTACCTGGCCCATGGCAGGAAATCCTGACGACACATGCCGGGCGCCCCGTTCGTCTGGTGCGATGCTTGTCGGCCCAGGCAGCGATCGACGTGCTCCCGGTAACTTTCGTCACCACAGGTTCTCTCGAGCGTCTGGAGCGCGAAGTCGGTGCGCCGGTCGATGCGGCGCGATTCCGGGCGGGCTTCGTCATCAAAAATGACGTTGAGCATGAAGAAGACAACTGGGACGGGCGCATGCTGCGAATTGGCGCTGTCCAATTACGGGTTCGCACCGCAGTACCCCGCTGCGCCATCACAGGATTCAATCCGGCCAGCGGCGATCGCGATCAGGACGTGATGAAAACTCTTATTCGCTACCGCGACGAAGCCACCTTGCCGGACGGCATGTTGCCGGATTACGCGACGCCCGGCTTTGCGACTTACGCTGAAGTCATCGAGACGGGCAAAGTCCAGGTTGGTGATGAAGTGGCATTGCTCGACTGAAGGTTGCCCCGGCCTGCGTTTGATGTAGTCGAGCCTTACCCGGCAGGCGACCTAGGCGCAGGTTGTCCTACTCGTCAAAGCAAACCAAGACAGCCGCGTTCACGATCACCATTAAATCGCGGCCGTTGTCCGCAGGGATATTCAAACCGCCCACTTCGGGTTCGACCGTCACTTGCCCATACGGTAGCTCGGCCGCGACTGCCGCCCGATCGATTTCGTCTGGTGCCGCCGCACCCAGTTTTACGGTGATGCGCATGTCATCGGGTGACTTGTTCAGCACCGGGAAAAAATTAAGGCTGGAATGTCGAATGGCGTCGGAGACTGCGCGCTTGGCGGCTTTGGTGTAGTCGCCGCCATGGACGTCTACGCCCATGCCCATCTCGGTGATGTAACGTTTGAGTGCCATGCTGTCTCCTTACGAATGCTGTTCGGTTGGCGTTAAGTGTTTACCTTATACCTGTTTTGGCGGTGGTTGGTTGGGCCCCGGCGGAAGGGTGCGGGGTTCGTCTAACCAACGGGGCGCGATGGATGGACGGGGAGGTCCTCATCAAACTTCCGGGCGTGCCACATAAAAAAGGCCCCGTTAGGGACCTTTTATTTGACGGCGGCTGGAAGGATTGATGCGCAAACGCTTAGGCGTTTGCTTACCCCTTCGGGGCGCACTGCGCGCGTCCCATCGCGCTGCGCGCAATGGTCGAACCGTGAGGTCCTCATCAAACTTCCGGGCGTGTCACATAAAAAAGGCCCCGTTAGGGACCTTTTTTATGACGGCGGCTGGAAGGATTGATGCGCAAACGCTTAGGCGTTTGCTTACCCCTTCGGGGCGCGCTGCGCGCGTCCCATCGCGCTTCGCGCAATGGTCGAACCGTGAGATCCTCATCAAACTTCCGGGCGTGCCACATAAAAAAGGCCCCGTTAGGGACCTTTTATTCGACAACCGTTGGAAGGATTGATGCGCAAACGCTTAGGCGTTTGCTTACCCCTTCGGGGCGCGCTGCGCGCGTCCCATCGCGCTTCGCGCAATGGTCGAACCGTGAGGTCCTCATCAAACTTCCGGGC
>DBBP01000026.1 GCA_002292285.1 Proteobacteria bacterium UBA981 | reverse complement strand
AACTAAATTGGAAGATACAAGGCGGTACAGTTCGGCGCCGATTGCAAATGAGCGGGGGGATGGTGGGGGCTCAGCTTTCGATTTCCACGCTAAGCCTTTAGGCGAATATGACATGGCCAAAGTCCAATGAAGAACGCGAGATCGCGACGAACGGATATCGTAATAATTGGTCTGCTAGGAAGCATTGGCCACTTCACAGGTACCGGCACCCAATAATCTCCAGCCCAAACTAGGCTGTCCTATGGAATTATGTCCTCAGCTTTAAGCCGGAGTCGGTCATCAAGACACCGCAAGCGCGCATTGATACCAAACTCGCAGCTCGTTCACGTGAACGATGAAACGAACGCCCCAACGCCGCATTGCGTTCCAACTACGTTGCGGAAGATCCCCCGGCCGAGGTTTGGCGACGTCGCGACAGATGATCGTTGAAGGCGAGATTTATCCGCGCTACTAATCATAGGGTTCAGCGCGTTGTAGTGGTGGTCGCGGAATTCCGCCGAAGGTAATCAGTTACGGGTCTTTAGTGTTGCGCCAACGAAATCGAGTAGTGATTTCCGATCACCTGGTCGCTTCGGGACCATGACATAGGTCTCTAGGAAGGCGTAGCGATTCTTTTCGACTGTCGCGCTAGGCGGAAGCTCAAGCCGACGCAGATTAAGATCGCCGGGAGCGCCAATCCACAAACGATTACACTCAGCCTCACATGCGCGAGTTCGACCAACGCGGAACGGTCGCGCGGTGACGGCACAATAGTCATCTTCGGGTGTTTGCCCATAATGATTGCGGCGACTTGTGCGCCTTTTCGAGAAATCGGTGCAATCGCAGAGAGGACCGGGTCCGACTCAAACACATTAGAAGTTTCCAGGCGCGATAGGTACGCACGACTGAGGCCGGCGGACAGATACTTCAGTGCGGCGTCGGGAGAGCTAAACGGGAGTTCGTCCGTGATGCGCTCTAGGCGCAGGGCGTGGTCGTGCTGCCCGCCGAGAGTCCGTCGTAGTTGCATAAATGACAACGGTCGACCTTCAGGCGCGGCAACGTAGAATCCGTTGAACGCGTCGATAAAAATCCACTGTTCCAACTCCGGCGAGTACACTTCAACGACGGCGTGACCGTCACCGCTATAGCCAGTGAACGAAATACCCCACTCGCGTGCGTGGAGGCCGGCACCGCGTGCCAATGCCAGGAAGACCGCAGTGTAGTCGGCGCAATATCCCTGCCCGCCGTTTCGGATCGTCCGGTAGGTCTCCAAGGTATCTGCACTTATGGCTCCGCCGAGCGGGACACCAGGGTGGTCCAAGTGTCGCACGAGAGCTAGCGCGATTTGGAATGCTCCCTGCTTAGGTGCCGTCTCGGCGATGTCCATCGCGGCACGCGATAACTCGTCAAGTTCGGCCGCATTGGTCTGCGGCGCGTCGGTTGGGGAGGCCGCGAACAGGCTCTCATTCGGCGCGACTTCGTGGACGAGGCTATTTCGTACCAGAACAAGATCCCGAGATGAGCCGACATAGCCGGATAAAAAACAACCGCCAGCGATTAGCGCAACAGTCGCGCAGGCTGAGATGGCCAAGAGCACGTATCTCGTTTCACCCCTGGTCATAGGTGTTGGAAGCGTGGCGTGGAAACACCTGACTCCCAGCTTCGGAGAACCGTCGGACCAGGAGCTAGCAATACGTACCTGCTCGAAGAAACAATCGGATGGCGGCCTATGAGCAGTTCGTCGTCGGTCCGCCTCGTCAGCAACGCGGGTGGCGATACGAACTCCGCAAAACGAATTTTGGTCATGGAGCTTGGCGAGAAAGGTTCACGGACATCTCGATAGTCTAGCGTTTACCAAGTCGGAAACGCGGTACCAATGGGTAGTCCTGACGCTTGGTCTTCTGGTTACGGCGGCGAGGCGCCCAACGTCTTTCTCGCGCATTGACGTTAATGTAGTCCATCAGATTTTCGGGTTCCATGATGCCATCGTTCCGGGATGCAATTAGTGTGTCGCCAACTTTGGCGCACCACGGTTTTTAGCGTTTCAGAATAACCTCTTGAGTGGAATCCGTCACTCGAAAACCGCACAGTCAGGGATCTGAATTGCTCCTGGCAAGGACAATTTCCTCTCTCGATAATCATGTAGCGATACGGATGTGTGTCTGGGGGGTATGCCACCCTATCTGAGAGGCCGCGCCAATTTCGGATGTGCGGAAAGAGGCCCTGTGAGGCTTTCTCCGCTTGGAGGTGCGAAGCCCCGTCGGGTTAGCGGGGAACCAACCCGCGAGCAGTTGCCTTCTTGACGGCCGGCACGGTAGATGTCAGCTGGCCAACGAATAGACAGAAAAAATCGAAATTTCGTGCCTTTGATCGGAATTCGGGGAGGCGTAAATTATTGTCCGCCCGGAATCCCTGCGGACATACGGGATTTGGGCATCCCGTAATTGCTTCTCCACTTTTTGAGCATCAAGAGTATAAATGGCACACGAGAAGCGTTCTTTGGCAATGAGGTCAAGGACCGTCGGGATACCTTCTGCCCGGCCAACTTTGTAGGCGGTTCTGATTAGCGTTGGGTGGTGCACCGCATATTCTCTATGGAAGACGTAGTCAGTATCGACACTTCTTAGCGCGACCTCATTGGTACGCCTTTCTTGCACATCATTGAGTATGAAAATAACGCCCTTCACCGTCATGAGTGCCGTCAAGGCGACCAGCGCAACGAGCCCCCATTTTGCGTGGTTGTACCTAATCCCTCACCGTTTTGAGAACGCCCTCAAATCTTTCACGCTAAGCCAGGAAAGCAGAAGAGCAATAGGAACGACGGCTTGGAGGTATCGAGGTCCCCATTGATAACCGCCTTGTGTCGAGGCGAAAACGGCTGACCCTAAGTACGCTAAGCAAGTGAACCGAAGTACCTCAAAATTGTGATCTCGCTTTTTGGCGAGCGTACTGGCGAGCGTACTGGCGAGCAAAGGCACCAACACTGGCATTGATGAAAACAACCCGCTTCGGGAGCGCGATGCGCATCCAACATCGCTCGCGCGAACCTAATGCTCGTGTAGTGCTCTCGTGAGAACGCCACACCAACCCACCGGCAGCGTTTACACCACCTGAGCGCGCAACACCCGCTTGCACCACAACACCATCCGCCAGGCTGGACCCGGGCATCGCGCTGAGTCATTATCGGGAGACTCGCCGCGGCCGGCGCTACCCACGAAATGTAGCCGCCGTCCCAGTGTGCATTCGTAACCGGACCACCACGCGAATCGTAAATCGCTGGTGGCCGGCTGGCCATTTCAAGGAGTCACACCATGCCCCAGTCCGCCCGCACCGCTACCGTCACCGATGACCTCGTCTCCCGCTACCGCGAAGACGGCGTGGTCTGTCATCACGGCGCATTCTCGTCGCGCGAAATGGCGATCTTCGAGGAGGCTTATCAGGTCCTGATGGACAATCCGACCTACAAGCAAATGGAGCTCCAGGTCGTCGGCGATGGGCGTTTTGCCACCGATTTGACTAACCGCAGCGAGAAAGCTGTCGAGCAACTCGAGCGCGTGTTCGCTGAGACTTGCGTGGCCGATCTCGCGCAGGCCTGCATGGGCAGTACCGACGTATGGTTCTACTACGAGCAGGTGTGGCTAAAAGAGGGCTTGGCTCGCCGTTCGCCCTGGCACCAGGACGCGTCTTACCTGCCGGTCGAAGGGCCGCACCTCACGCGGCTGTGGATCCCGCTTGATCCAGTCCCGCCGAATGGAAATCTTGAGTTCATCCGTGGTTCGCATGCCGACAACGTGCTCTACGTGCCGTCGAAATGGGATCCGGATGACCAGACTGAGGCGCTCTACACGGCCGAATCCATGCAACCTCTACCGAACATTGAGGGGCACCGCGAGGACTGGGACATCGTCTCGTTCGACACCGGCCCCGGCGACGTGATCATGTTTCACACGGGTATCCTCCACGGTGGCGCCGCCACCGCAGCTGGTCAGCGGCGACGCAGCTTGAGTTTGATGTTCTACGGCGACGACGCGCAATACGCGGTACGACCGGTTCCAGAGAAGGACGCCAGCATGATCAGCGAAGGCCTGCCGACCACACCGGCAGAAGTCGTCGGGATGCACCCCGGCGAACCGTTTCGGCTGAGCTATTTCCCGCAGCTGCGCTGACCCTACTGCCGCCGAGGGCTTGCCGAGCAGCTCGTCGGCGGCTGACCATGATCTCCCGACGCTGACGGCGACCACTCCAAGGTCGCCGTCGACTTCGTGCATACGGGTCTTTGGCATTGGCTCTCGAGCGCAACATTTAGCAAATGTTCGCCACCGTCCTTTTTGAAGGCCTGGTGCCGAAACTGGCCTCCGTAGCTTCGCGATGTGCTGGTACAGACTCGAAAAGGCTCCTCACTTCAGTAGACGAAGCAAAGCACAAAATTCGCTACCCGTTCACAATCCCGCGCCTACTAAAACACTCGTTACTTTGTCGTTACTCACGGTTCGAACATTGATCCGTTCTCAAACCTGCGCCTATTCGGGACTGACGACATAGATAAAGCCATCGGGGAATTTCTGTTTGCCAACATGGAAGTCGCCGTTGATATCGGTTAACACCATTTTGCCGCCGATGAATCCGACGCCAACGGGATTTGCCAGTCCTTCGGCGACTATCTCAAGCCTAGCGCCCGCGGCGATCCGATAAATTCGACCGTCACGCGAAATCGGTTCAGTGGCTTCGACATCGTTGTCCCATTCGCCGGCGTCACTAATAAAGAGTTCGCCGCTGAACTGTCCGAAATCCGACGGGGCATACGCCATTGCACCCGGCTCGTGCAAGCCGGTTACCAGCGGCGGACTTCGGAAATCACCGTCTGCCTGCAAGCGCAGAATACTGCCGCCCCCGGGGGTCGTTTTGTTGCGATTCGCTGGAGCCGGCGCAGCGACGCCGAGCAACATGAGATTACCGTCTGCAGAAAACGCGAGCCCGCGCGGCGAACCTTCGCGATCCAGATCGAGCGTCTTGAATGGCTGGCACTGATCGTCCGGCGTGATGGTATAGATGGTGTGATTACTCGCTGCGGTCAACCACAGGCGACCAGCGAACGGCGAACCCTCAGGGCCGAAGCGCGCGAAGAAGCCGCCGGAACCCGGTACCCGCTCGGCATTCTCCGGCAGAAAGCACACCACCTCGTCCTCACCGGTTGCGGGGTCGATGCGGGTGATGGCGTTTGGCAACTCCCAGCCGCCTGCCTTCTCGGGCCTGGCGAACGCGATCGCATAGACCTGGCCCGCGTGCTTACCGAAACTGGGCGGGGCGACGTCAATCGCATAAGGTGCGTGCTGCTGAATGTCTGCGAGCATGGTGACCTTACCGTCGAGTGTGACCTCGAAAATCGCGCCGTTCTTACCGTCGTCGGCGACCCACATACGTTTATCGTCGACGACGTGAAAATCAAAGGGGTCAAACAATGCCGTACCAGTTGGCACGAGCACCTGTGCGGTGAGCCCGGTAGTCATCGTGATTTCAGGTACTGCCATGACACGCGCAAAAGATTTCTGCGACACGCTGAGCGGGAGTTCTACCCACTCGCCATCACCCGCGTCGGCCGCCGCGGTAGCGATCGGTACGAGCATCGAGGCGCTCGCCAGCAGAGCTACTTTGATACGAGCGTAGAAACTGACCATGTCACTTATTCCGGGAGTTCATAGAGTCACAAGAATAAACTGCCTGCTCCCCCGGGGGCAGCCCTCCAGCGCTATAGCCTCGGACAACGGTGCCTTGCTTGCTTATGATCGTTGAAGTGCTGCGGCAGACATCCGTCTGGACATCAAAGACTAGGTCCGAAGTGTTCTTGGCCTTACAGCGACTCCCGCGCGCTCGATGCCCGCGTCTTACCTCGTTGTAGCGATTCGTACAGGTGAACGGCAGCATGCCCGGCCACTGCCGCTGTGTACCGAGCGCACGAAACCGCGGCTAAAGGGCTAAAATCGGCTCTCATCCGCCCACCTGGTTACATCGAACCAGCAATCTGGCATGCCGAATTTTCGCCCGTCGGCCCTGCCCTTGCCCGCATCCCGGCAATCTGCCCGGTTCCAGGCACCCTGCTCCTAGCTAGCTCCCGCGGCCTACCGCGGAAAGCGGGCCAACCCACGCGACGCTGGCGATATCTGGCCACGCTGAGCTATTCTTCAATTTAACAGTCCGCCGAAACGAATTTCGGAAGACAGCAAGAGCAGCAGTAAAGGGAATCACCATGGCAACTACAGCGACTCAATCCAGCGGCACCAACGCTCAAGCAGCCCAGTACGACTATGAAGTGATTATCGTCGGCGCGGGCGTTTCCGGTATCTACCAGATCAAGCGATTGCTCGACCTGGGCGTGAAAGCGACGGTTCTGGAGGCCAACGAGGGTGTCGGCGGCACCTGGTACAACAATCGCTATCCTGGCGCTCGTTTCGATTCAGAGAGCTACACCTATGGTTATTCGTTCTCGCAGGAACTGCTTGACGAATGGCATTGGAAAGAACGCTTCTCTCCGCAACCGGAGACTTTGCGCTACCTGAATTTCGTCGCCGACAAACTAAATCTGAAGGAACATATGCAATTCGGTTGCCGCGTCGAGACGATGATTTTCGATGAAGACACGGACACTTGGAGCCTGTCACTCAGCGACGGGCGGACGCTGACTTCGCGAATCGTGATTACTGCACTCGGTCCGCTTTCGGCGCCGACCCTGCCGAAAATCGAGGGTCGCGATGATTTCAAAGGGATCTCATTTCACCCGCAGCAATGGCCTCACGACCTAACCGATCTGAGCGGCAAACGCGTCGCCATTATTGGAACCGGAGCGACGGCAATTCAGATCATCCCGGTTGTCGCAGGGCAAGCCAGTCAATTGACGGTTTTTCAGCGGCGCGCGAACTGGGCCGCACCCCTGAATAATGGCCCTATCTCAGAGGAGGAAATGGCCTCAATTCGCGCCCGCTACGACGAGATCTTCGAAGCTTGTTCACGCTCACCCGCTGCGTTCGAACATATACCGGATGAGAGAAGTTTCTACGATGTGGCACCGGAAAAACGCCGTGAATTTTGGGACCGACTCTACGACGAATCCGGCTTCAGCATCTGGTTGGCCAACTTCCCGGAAATTTTCATTGACGAGAATGCAAACGCGGAAGTATCTGAATACATTGCTGATCGTATCCGCCAACGCGTCAACGACCCGGTCGTCGCCGAGAAATTGATCCCCAAAGACCACGGTTTCGGCATTCAGCGTCTACCGTTGGAAACCGGTTATTTCGAGGCCTATAACCGCGACAATGTCGAACTCGTCGACTCGAAGGCAACGCCCATCGAGCGCATAACAGAAAATGGCTTGCGCACATCGGACCGCGAGTTTGAGTTCGACGTGATTGTTTACGCAACCGGGTTCGACGCGTTTACCGGCGCCCACGATCGAATCGACATTCGTGGCGTAGCAGGGCAAAAACTGCGCGATACCTGGGCCGAGGGCCCGATAACCTATCTCGGCATGCTCGTTCACGGTATGCCTAATATGGTCATGCTCGGCGGACCACAAGTGGCAGCGGCGAATTTTCCGCGCGGTTCGGAAATCGCGGTCGATTGGGTTATGCCCTTGCTGGAGCACCTGTGGAACAAAGGCCACACCCGCTTCGACGCCACATCGGCGTCGCAGCAACAATGGTTCGACGCGGTGAAGCTGAGCTACGAGGGCTTACTCATGAATAAAGCCCAAAGCTGGATCACGGGGTACAACTCTAATCTCGAAGGCCATGAATACGGCAAAACCCGTTACAACATCTTTGCCACAGGTGGCGTCGAATACGCAAAACATCTGGAACACGCCGCAGATAAAGACTATCAGGGAATCGACTTCTCCTAAGCTTGAGACCGGCATACTGACCGTCGAAATCGCGCGGCCAGTTTGAAAGGCAGGCGGACACTGCCACGGCGGCGCTTGGCGCGTCGACGTGGCTGGACAGGCGCGCTCGGCGCTAACCGATGCGTCCGCCACGTGCGCTCGCCAGAATGGCACAGCCAAGTTAGCGTGTGGTGCCATTGGGAGTGAAGACCGGTCAGTCCGCTAGAATATTTTTCTCTATCCACCGTGCTAAACGGATTTGCCAGGGTCTGGTGCGGCCCTCAATCGGAAGGTTTCAAAACGTTCGCCCCCGGGCATGTCGATGCTGCCCCGCAATGTCAGTTCGCGAATCGCGCCGACATTCGGCGCTCGTGGCATGAGTCGTTTTGATGCCATTCAGTCTGCAGACGAGGTAGTTAGTTAATGGAACGTAAGCACTATGACCTCGTAGTCATCGGTGGCGGCCCGGCCGGCGAAAAAGGTGCCGCTCAGGTCGCCTACTTCGGCAAGTCAGTGGCGATTGTCGAAATGAGTGCGCATTTCGGTGGTGCGGCAGCCAACACTGGCACGATTCCATCAAAAACTTTGCGCGAGACGTCGTTGATCCTGAGTGCGTTCAAAGCGCGACGACTGTTTGGAGTCGACCTGACATCCGGTAGCGAAACCAACGTTGAACAGTTCTTGCATCAGGAACGCAAGGTCAAGGATTCGGAACGCCAGCGCATCGACAACAATCTGCATCATCATCAGATTGATACCTATCATGGCGTCGCGTCATTCGTAGACAGTCACACTATCAGGGTCGATGGCGCAGATCAGACCGTGCTCGAGGGCGATGTCGTCCTGCTTGCAACAGGATCGTCGCCGCGCCACCCGAGCGAGTACCCGTTTGGCGACAATCGCGTTTACGATTCGGATTCCATCTTGTCTCTGAACGAGATGCCGAAACGCATGATCGTGGTTGGCGGTGGGGTAATCGGCACTGAATACGCTTGCACGTTCGCGACTCTCGGCATCGAAATCACGTTGATCGACCCGAAGGACGTGCTGCTCGGTTTCCTGGACCGTGAGGTGTCAATCTCATTGATGAACCGAATGCGCGATAGTGGCATCGAAATTCGCCACGACGCCATAGAAACTTGCACCGCCGACGACGACGCGGTGCGCCTGCAACTCGCGTCGGGAGAGACGGTCGAATGCGATGCGGTTCTCGTGTGCGCGGGCCGCACGTCGAACATAGAGCACCTTGCCCTGGATGCGGCCGGTGTACAGACCGCGGCTCGCGGATTGATCGTTGCCAACGAAAACTTCCAGACCAACGTGCCGCATATCTATGCGGTCGGGGATGTCGTTGGCTTTCCTGCACTGGCCTCGACATCGATGGAACAAGCGCGCTGGGCCATGGTGCACGCCTTTCAGCTCGGCTATAAGCGCGGTGTCGTTCCGGTATTACCGTATGGCGTGTATTCCATCCCGGAAGTATCAATGGCAGGTGCAACCGAAGAAGAGCTGACCCAACGTGGTGTCGATTATGTTGTCGGCCGCGCACGCTACGCCGATCAGCCACGCGGCATGATTATGGGCGAGAGCGACGGATTCCTGAAACTGATTTTCGCCTTCGAAGATATGCAGCTGCTCGGCGTTCACGTTATTGGCGAGCAAGCCACGGAACTGGTGCACATCGGTCTCATGGCCCTCATGGTAGAAGGCCACGCGCAACTATTCATTCGAGCCTGCTTTAACTACCCGACACTTGGTGACCTATACAAGTACGCGACTTATGACGCGATGGGAGCACGGCAGAGCCGTTTAATAGACACCGATGGCGACGATACCGGGCATCGTGAGACATCGCGGCAATAGTTTCGTCCGCGGAAATTATGAGTGAGACCCCATCTACTTAGCCGCCGCGCTCAGGACATCACCGAGCAACTCGATTCTGTCTGGCATTTAATGGCGTCTGAAATAGTTGCCGCACACGTACTTTGGCGTGACTATAAGCTACCCAGTTCACAATTCGAATGGCACCCGGTAGTCGAAGCGAATGGATGGAAACAGCGACATGGCAGGACCACGAGCGTTGGTGAAGGCACGTCCGCAGCCTGGACAAGCCGGTGTGTTTCGCCGTTGGCCAAATCTGCTCGTCGTTATGGGTCTGCTCACGGCCTGCGACATATTCCATCGCTGGGATGCTGTGGTTTACGTCAACAAGTTCGACTCCTCCAAAGCCATCGACCTGGGCACTTTCGACACCCTGGAAGAGTGCCGCGCGGCCTCGAAAGCCAAAATGGCGGAACTCAAGATTGGGGAGATCGGCGGCTATGTGTGCGGAGAGAATTGCATGGTCAAGTCGGGCTTTGGCAGTTTACGCATGTGTGCTCGTACCGAACGCTGACAACCGAGCACCATCGACACGGCCTGGACGAACAGCGGTTTGCGGCGAGACCATTGGACCGCACCGCATTAGAATAACGAATCCACACCTTCCATCCGAAAAATCAGGTCAAATGCTGCATGAATGATGAGCAACAACCACGCGTGATCCGTTTCGACGGCGCCAAAAATGTGCGTGATTTGGGCGGGCTTGCGACAAGCCACGGACGCATAACACGGTTTGGCGTCGTCTACCGAGGCGATGGATTGTCGCGTTTAACCAGCCGTGATCTCGAACGTCTGGCGGCACTTAATCTGAAGACCATTATCGACCTGCGCTTTGACGACGAGCGAGCACGTGCGCCGGATCGGGTCCCGACAACAAGTCCGCCAGATTTTTTTCATCGTGGCCTGCTACCCAAAGGCTCAATCGAGTTAATGGATGCCATTAACAATCGCGGTGCCGGAGCCGAGCTCGCATTCGAGCTGATGTGTAAAAACTATAGCCGTATTCCGTTTGAGCACACATCCCAGTTTCGCGACGTCATGCACCACATCATCAGCGATGATCGCGCACCACATTTCATCCATTGCACGAGTGGTAAAGATCGCACCGGACTGATTATCGCTTGCATACTTGCCGCCGCCGGCGTCAATCGCGAGACCATCATGGACGATTATGAAATGAGTAATTGCGAACATCAGGCCGTGGACGTATTCGAATCCCAGGCACACGAGGACGCTGTGGCGATTATCATGGCCGCTCGTCCCGAATACCTCGCTGCGGCGCTGGACGCGATCGATGCGCAATGCGGGACCTTCGAAAATTATTTGCGGGATTATCTGGACTTCGGCGCTTCGGAAATCCAAGCGCTTCGCGCCTTACTACTGGATGCTTGAGCCGCTCAGCTCGAACCACGCGGTCCAGCGCTGACCGTTTGCCCACGGCAAGCTTACTTGTGCGTTAACTGCAGCGCCTCGATTGACACCGCACGGCGTTCACTGATGTTATTCTGAGGCACGTTCCCAATACGACCGCAAGGGCCGAATGCAATTGGATTTATTCACATTTTTGCAAACCTGCGCTAGCGATCCCCAATGCGGCTTCAGCATTGGCGGGTTTGGTGCCCTCGCCGAATTTCAGGACGATGAATCCATCGTCAACTCAAGCGCGGCCGGCGCTTTGGAAGTGATCAGCGCCCGCGGCGGCATGCGCGTCGAGCGTCCTGCCAATCAGCAAAATGCACTCGCCTACGAAACGCGCAGTGAGAATCCTGATAGCTGGCAGCACGGGCTGAGCCTGATCGGGAGCGGTGAGCGCGCGCAGATGTCCGGGCGCTCCAGTTTGACCGAATTGTACGCGGACCACGACGCGCTACGCCCACAGGATCGCCACGCCATTTTATTCGACCTTGGCGCCAATCTTCCGCACATCGATTTCTGCATACGAAGTGAAGATCGTGGATTGATCGCCGCGCTGCGTCACTATGCGGGCCAATCCATCGTCGTCGACGGCCACCCGGCGCTCGATGCCATAGTTGATGCCAGTCCGCAGCGTGTTGCGATATCAAAGGTGGCGCGCATCGAGGTATTTCAGGCTATCGACCGCCATCAAACACCGACGGGTCCGCACACCCATCTGTTGCCCGACCTGCTCAAGAGGCGCCGCACTCACTCCGCGAATATCCCGATTCCGGCAGGTTCGAGCCCGTTGCTGACCGTACACCCGGAACATCCTCTGTACGACACGCACGGCCGGCGGCGCGCATTTTCCGGGCATGCATTCGAACGTTTCGAAGAGCTTCTTTCGTGCTTTGGGGAACGCGATTATGTCGACCAGAAGAATCGCCTGCGCGCCGCAGTACGCGCACAGCGAGCGCCCGCCAGCTATGCACGCGCGGGTACGCGTAGCGGCCGGCTCGCGGAGCGGATCGCGCTGCGCCAGTTGAGCCATACGGGACTCACTGAGAGCGTGCTTGAGCCATGGCGTGCCGAGCTGGGGATTTAGGCGAGTGGGCTCCCGGACATTCGCTGAGCGCTGCAGATTACTCCTTTTGCTCACCGCGCAGATGTTGCCCGTTTTGGCGTGTGCCGCCCCACCCTACACGTTCGCCAAACCCGATTTTCTGGGTCCGCCGCTGGAATCGAAAACCTTGATGGGGGCGACCTATACCTACCTGCCATCCACTACGGCCGCGGCACAACTGTTGATGATCACGATGATGCCTGGCGCAGACATCCGTCAGCGTTTCGGTGAGCTCAGCAACGTGCAATGCATCAACCTGTTTCTGGCGGAACTCAAGACAACCCACGAGCGCTTCTTCGTCGTTGCTCAGAAACGCCCAGTGAGAGTCGGTGTGCAGGAATTCGTCCAGTTCCGCTGGACCGGAGATAAGAACGGTAAAGCGCTCACTGGAATTTTGAGTTGCGGGATCCTGGGTGACGCCTATGTCGTCGTGCACTTCGCCGACGAGCTGTCACAGGCTACTCATTCGTTCCCATCAATTCGCCAGAGCCTGAAAAGCCTGGTGCTGGGCGGCGGATAGTTGGGCGACGACGCCCATCGTCTCTCGGCGTATCTAGCCATGGCGTGCCTGGTTATCGTACTGACGAATAATCGTTAGGGGACACCTTTGGCCGGTCCACAATATCGCTACTACTCCCTGCTCACCGCAGGTTTCGTCACCGTATTGCTGTGTTCCAATCTGATTGGTCCCGGCAAAGTCTGCCAAATCGATTTTCCGTTCGTGCTGCCCTTGATCGGGGCAAGTCTGGTCTTCGGTGCGGGCAACATTTTTTTCCCAATCAGCTACATCTTCGGCGACATACTCACCGAGGTTTACGGGTATGCGCGAGCACGCAAGGTGATCTGGGCCGGTTTCGGCGCGATGATTTTTGCGACTGTTATGTCACAGGTCATCATTAACCTGCCGCCCAGTCCGGCCGAACCGTTCAACAACGTACTTCAACCCGCTCTGGAAACGGTGTTCGGCTCAACGTGGCGAATTGTCGTGGCCTCGATATTGGCATTCTGGATTGGCGATTTCATCAACGCGTATGTCATGGCGCGAATGAAGGTGTGGACCGCCGGTCGACATCTTTGGGCGCGCACAATTGGCTCAACGATTCTCGGCCAGGGCGTAGACAGCCTGGTGTTCTATCCGATCGCCTTTTACGGGATTTGGAGCTCCGGCAGTCTGCTCACCGTGTTGATGTTCAACTTCGTTTTTAAAGTCATGATCGAGGTCATCATGACACCGGCAACCTATGTCGTCATTGGCGCCTTAAAACGCGCAGAAGCGGAAGATTTCTACGATAAGGACACGGATTTCACGCCGTTCTCGCTAAAGGATTAAACCTTCACACGAGGCAAAAGCAGACAACAGAATAATGGAGTTGCCCCAGCAACTACGGCGAGACCAGGCCCATCAGCCCAGCTCTTCCATCGAGCGCGTAGCGACGCACGGCGCGCACGATGACGATCGCCAGGCCGGCGATAGTAACCGAGCCGAATAACGCAATTTGGGTCGCCGTCGCCGCCGCAATTCCGGCCGCCGCACTGAAACCAAACACGTTCATCGCCAGCACGCACACCAGCTGATAAGTCCCGAGATAGCCCGGCGCAGTGGGGACCAGTGTGCTGAGGGACGCCGCGCCCATCAGCAACAGTGCCTGCGTAACCGACAAGTGGACCCCAAGGGCGGTAAAAACCTGGCTCAACGCCACCACTTCGAATAGCCATACGCCGGCACTCAACAGTGTGCACAGCAGCAGCGAATTCTTGTTTAAAGTTGCGATGCCGGCACAAAAGTCTGCCAATACGATTTCAACCGTTCGCGGTAGCCGAAATCGACCGAACGTGCCCGAGCGCAGCATGCTCAGGGCGAGGATAATCACACCGATCACAGCGCCCGCGTTGATAGCGATCAACTCGAAAGTCGGCACGCGGGTAACCTCGTCAGTCAGACGCATCGAGATTAGGCCAATCAGCAAACACGCCATGATCGCCACAAGGTCGAGCACTCGCTCGATCACGATAGAACCAAACACTCTGGCGCGACCAATGCGCAAACGGCGTTTGGCATATGCTGCCCGAGCGACTTCACCGAGGCGGGCGGGAAGCACGTTGTTTACTGCATATCCGACGAGCAGCGTTTCGGCGACCCCAGGCAAACTAACCGAAGCCAGCTCGCGCAGCAGCAGGTGCCAGCGCAAAGTGCGCAATCCGAGTGCTACCCAGTAAATCAGTGCCGCACCAAGCAAGACAGAAACGTCGATGCCCCTGATCATCGTGCCCAATTCGGCGACGTCAACTTCGCGCAGCGCTAGCCACAAGAATAATCCGCCGACAGCTAGCCCACCGGTGCCGATGGCGCATTGGCGGATGATTCGGCTACGGGTCATCGATTCAGATGCTTACGGAAAAAAACGGAATTGGAATAAATAGCCGAGCGCCTTCACGCCATCCTTCCAATTGATCTTCTTGCCTTCTTCGTAAGTCCGTCCGAAATAAGAGATGCCCATTTCATATATTCGCCATTTTCGCGCGAGAGCGACCTGGGCACTGAACTGTACTTCGAAGCCAAAATCGTTGGCGGTGATGCGTAAACTTTGCAGCACCTCGCGCGTGAACATTTTGTAACAGACTTCAATATCCGTAAGGGTCTGGTTGTAGAGGGTATTAAAAATGAGCGAAATCAGGCGATTGGCCATGTAATGGTGAAAATACAGCGCTCGGTGCGGGCGACCGTAAAAACGAGATCCGTAGACGACATCGGCAACCTGGCGGTTGGCAATGAGGTCGAACATGCCTTCCCAATCTGCCGGATCGTATTCGAGGTCAGCATCCTGTATCACGACTACGTCCCCGGTCGCTGCCTGCATGCCGGTTTGTAACGCGCCGCCCTTGCCCTTATTCACGTCGTGATAAATCACCCGAAAACGAAAGTTCGCGACGCCAGCGACGCATTTCAGACCACCACTGTCGTCTACTTCGAGAGCACTGTCGCTGGCGGCTAAATCTGTCAGGTGTTCGGCCAGCCATTCGCGGGTGCCATCGGTGGACCCATCGTCTACGACAAGGATCTCTTTCTCGACTTCGGGAATAGCCGCAACGACCTTGACCAGGCACGCGGCAATCGTTTCGCGTTCGTTATAGGCCGGAATAATGACGCTTAGATTCATTGTTTCGAATTCTACTCACGCTGATGCAGGGCCATTCCCGGCACTCTCGACTCCCTTCTAGAGTATCGGTGCGCAGAGGTCAAACTTACGTAACAGAAATGCAACCGAGTTGGCAGGCTAGACTGGTCGCACCAGAGGTCTTGTACGGGCAGCCATAAAAAAACCCCGCACGAGGCGGGGCTAAAAGAGGGGGAACATTGGAAGTGGATTCAAGATAGTGGATTGGGGGACGGATAAAGTTGAACTACGTCACGCGACTTGTAGCACATTGTAAATTCTGCGGTCGTTGCCGGAGTCGTGATCGCCATTTAGTCTTGCACCATGAATGCCCCGCCTTTGTTAATCGCAACCGCTCTCACCAAGCGCTATTCCGCCAGCCGGGAGGCGCCGGCCGTCGTCGATCGGCTTGATCTCAACATCGCCAGCGGCGAAATAGTCGTCGTCATCGGTCGCAGCGGCTCCGGCAAGAGCACGCTGCTCAACCTGATAGGACAAATGGACGCGCCCGATTCGGGACGCATTTGCTTCGCAGGTAGCGATTGTTCTGGCTGGGATGATGAGCAGCGCACCACTTTTCGACGCCGCAACCTCGGCTTCGTGTTTCAGGCCTACAATTTGCTGCCCACGCTGAGTGTGTGGGAGAACGTCGCGATGTCACTCGAGCTGAACGGCGAGTTAGATGACAAACGAGTGGAGAAAATTCTCGGGCGTCTTGGTCTGGGTCAACTCGCCGGCCGCTATCCCGATCAACTTTCCGGTGGAGAACAGCAACGTACCGCCGTCGCGCGCGCGTTGATCCACAATCCACAGCTCATTATCGCCGACGAACCAACTGGCAATCTCGATCAACGGACCGGCGCACAGGTCGTTAACGAATTCGAAAGTTGCGTCCGAGAGGCCGGCGCAGCGTTATTAATGGCAACGCATAGCCCGGACATGATCGGCCGCGCCGACCGTGTGCTGGAACTTGAAAGCGGCGCGCTGCGGGACACCAGCGCTTGAGCTTATTATTCCGCGCCAGCGCTCGCCATCTATTGCACCACCGCAGCCAGTGCCTGCTCGCGGTCACCGGTATCGCCCTCGGCGTCGCCATTGTGATCAGCATCCAAATCACTCAGCTCAGTGCACGAACTGCCTTTGCCCAATCGTTGGAGAGCATCTTCGGCCGAGCCACGCATCAGATTAGCGCCATCGATGGCGACTTCGACGAAGCACGACTCGCGACGATACGCATAGCCGTTCCGCATTGGCACCCCACGCCCGTGGTCGATACTCAGGTTGAGTTCGACCGCGACGGTGAGCGGCATTCCCTGCCGGTGATTGGCATCGACCCACTGACGGGCCCGGCGCTGGGTACTGGCAATGGCGCAGGCCTCGATCTCACCCGTCTCATGCGCCAACCAGGCAGTGCGCTGATCAGTTCTCACACCGCGACCAGACTCGGACTACGGTCGGGACAATCCGTGCGCGTTCAGGGCCCACGCGGTGCCAGCGAATTGGAGATCATCGAGGTCTTTGATACCCGTGTGATCGTCGACGCTCTGGTCGTCGATATCGCGACAGCGCAGGAACTCGCTGGCCGCCCTTTCAGGCTCAGCCGGATTGAACTTCAGCGGCCCGGTGAGGCGAACGATGAAATATCAGAACCCGGATTACTGCGTGCACTCGGGCCGACGTTGCGCCTCACCGACCGGCGCCAGAACCTCGCCAGCGCTGAGCAATTAACTCACGCTTTCTACACCAATCTGGATGCGTTGGGAATGCTCGCCCTG
The DNA here is from genome assembly GCA_002292285.1 of Proteobacteria bacterium UBA981. Taxonomy (GTDB): domain Bacteria; phylum Pseudomonadota; class Gammaproteobacteria; genus UBA981. The sequence continues at coordinate 79,191 of DBBP01000026.1, read as the reverse complement.
CTCGTTGGCGCGTTTATGATCTACAACACAATGACGTTTCTGGTCGTACAGCGTCAGACCCTTTATGCACGCTTACGCGCTTTGGGGGTTAGCCGCAACGCGATTGGCGGACAAATTCTCACCGAAGCACTACTGCTCGGCGCGATCGGTGGCTGCGTCGGGAACGCCATTGGCTATGGCTTGGCGCAACTCCTCAGTGAACCGGTCGCGCAAACCGTCAGTGATCACTACATCGGAGCGGCTCATAGTGCCGTCGTGGCGTCACCCGGGTTACTGTTGCTAGGCATGTTGCTGGCAATAGTCAGTGCCGTGTGCGCAGCCATACTACCTGCGTGGCAAGCGACCCGGCTCGAACCAGCGCAAATCGTCCGCCTCTCCGTACAGGAATCCGAGTCGCAATCCGTGTTGTCTTATGCCGCTGCGATCGGCGTGCTGAGCGCCCTGTTGGGGATGGTGTTGCTCGCGATGACGACCCACTCGCTGTACGCCGGATTTGCAGCACTTGGCTGCCTTGTGGTGGCAGCGACGCTGCTAACTCCGCGCCTTGTGCAGCTCATGCTGAACGCAATCGAGCGCAATCTGGCCGCTAGGCTTCCTCTGCCGGAACGCCTCGCTGCGAAAAATGCAACGCGTTCTATGGCCCGGATCGGTCTGGCCATCGCCGCCTTAATGGCCGCTACTGCAACCAGCGTCGGTGTCGGACTCATGGTCGGGAGTTTTCGCACGGCAGTGGACGATTGGTTGCAGCAACTTATGCGCGCTGATTTATATGTCTCGCAGAACTTCGAACGACGCGATCAAGCGGCCATCGACAACACGCTCATCACGCAAGTGTTGGCAAACCCACGGGTCGCATCTGTGAGCCGGGTCGCCCGTGTCTACATAGATAACGATGGCGTCGAAACTCGCGTTACAGCCTACGACTTGCCGCCAGCTGCGCGCGCCGGCTTCCGTTTCATAGATGGCGACATCGACGCGATCTGGGAAAACTGGAAGCAACCTGGTCACGTCATTGTCTCTGAGCCATTCGCCTGGCATCAGCGACTTGAAGTGGGCGATCGCTATCGGTTGCCAACGCCAAACGGCATCGTGCCAATGACCGTCATGGGCGTGTACACCGACTATGGTAGCGAACGCGGCGTAGTCGCTATCAGCTGGGAAAACTACCACCGTTATTGGGGCAAGAACCTTGCCCATAGCATCGGCATCTACGCCGCAAATCATGTCGCACTCGATGCGCTCGAGAATGATCTGCGGCGCCAACTCCAAGCCGAAGAACATCTCACTGTGTGGCCAAATGCGCAGTTGCGCGCGCGCTCACTGGCGATCTTTGACCGTACGTTCGTCGTGACCGACGTACTAACCCTGCTTGCGGCGCTGATTGCCGCCTTGGGTGTTTTTAATGCCCTGCTAGCGCTAAATCTCGAACGGGCGCACGAATACGCGGTGTTGCGCGCCGTTGGCTGGCGGCGCGCCCTGGTGCGCCGTTATCTGTACGCGCAAACGCTTATCGTCACCGCACTCGCGCTGCTCATCGCACTACCGGTCGGCGCGCTCATCGCCGTGTTGTTGATTGAGATTATTAACGTGCGGTCATTCGGTTGGAGTATGGATTTTAGTTGGAACAACAGCGCATTGGTTTTGCCTTGTTTGCTGGCGCTACTCGGCGCCGCGGCGGCGACGGTGTTGCCCGCGGAGCAAGCGGTGCGAGCCGACCCAGCACGAGCTTTGCGCTATGAATAAACCTGCGCGCGGCACGCTCGCGCATAACTTGTGGCGTAACACGGTGTGCGTGGTGACTGGAGGCACCAAGCGATGCTGATCGCGCGTAGCGGGCGTACCTATGTGTGGATGAGGAATCTTTTTCTGTTCGCCGTGCTGTTGGTCGTCGGTGCGCTTTTCCGCCCGCACTCAGAGCACGCCAACAGCAAGTCCGAACGCGCTGGCGCCATGGCCATACTTGCAAGCCCGGCAACGTCGCAGTTCAGCCGTGCACAAGAACCAGCCGCATTTGAGTTCCCACGTGATCACGCCACGCATAAGGATTTTCGTACTGAGTGGTGGTATTTCACCGGCCATCTATCCGATAGCAATGCGCGGCCTTTCGGCTTTCAGCTAACCTTGTTTCGCTTTGAGCTGGACCGCGATTCGCTCGAGTCGCGATCGGCCTGGCGCACACCGCGCATCCTGCTCGGACATTTCGCCATCAGCGATATCGAGAATGATTCGTTTCATCACTTCGAGCGCATGAGCCGCGCCCATCCATCTATCGCCGGTGTGTCGCAGCAGCCCGTCGCCGTGTGGCTCGATGATTGGCGTATTGAGTTTGACGCGCAGACATCGCCGCCGAGCTGGCGCCTGCGTGCAGCGCAGCAGAGTATCGAACTGGATCTGAACCTGACCTCCAGGCACGCCGTTATCAAACAGGGTGACGCCGGGCTGTCGCGCAAAAGCGCCGCCCTCGGCAACGCTTCTTATTACTACTCGGTACCACGACTAACCGCCGGCGGCCGATTACGACTTGGCGCCGAGGATCATCACGTCACAGGTCAGGCATGGCTTGATCGCGAATGGAGTACCAGCGCACTCGATCGCGAACAGCAAGGCTGGGATTGGTTTGCCGTACAGTTCGAAGACCAGTCGAGTCTGATGTTTTATCGCCTGCGCAAATTCGACGGCGGTGATGACGCGCACAGCGCCGGCACCTACGTCGACAGTTCGGGTAACGCGACGCGCCTGGAAGCCAGCGACGTCAGCATCGTCATTACAGACTATTGGACAAGTGCCGCAACCAACATCCGCTATCCGCACGGTTGGCGCTTAGAAGTACCCAGGCTAGGATTGAGCGTCGCGATGCGTCCACGTCTCGCGGACCAGGAATGGACCGGACGATTTCGGTATTGGGAGGGTGCAGTGACTGCAGTCGCCGAGCGCCACGGCCGTCCACTGGACGGGCTCGGCTATGTTGAGCTTACTGGCTACTGATGCGCGCTTACTGCACGATTTCGTAACACGGCTGGTAGTCCCGATCGCCGAGGCGCATGCGCCCCTGCGCGACGAATTGACGGAGCAGGTTATCCAGGGCGCGGATCAATCGCCCCTGACCATGTATTTGAAATGGACCGTGCGATGCGACGGCACGTACGCCGCTTTCCTTGACGTTGCCCGCAACAATGCCTGAAAACGCGCGGCGTAAATTCGCCGCAAGTTCGTGGCTCGGCAACTCGTCTGAGATTTGCAGCTCTGCCATCGCTGCATGGGTCGCCACAAACGGATTCTGATAACCCTGTTCGATGACCAGCTGCCAATTGAAATAAACCGCCTCGCCAGCCGCCTGGCGCCGTTTGATACTCGACGCGCTACCGGTTGAGAGTAACTCGGCGACCCGTGCTGGATCGTCAATCACAATACGATAACGATCCGCGCTTGCCGGTCCCAGCGTCATGCGTACAAATTCATCCAGCGCGGCGAAATAATCAGCACTGCCAGGCGGCCCGGTCAATACCACCGTCAGCCCCTGTTCCGCGTTGTCCGGATGAGCCAGAACGCCGAGCAAATAGAGCAGCTCCTCCGCCGTCCCCACACCGCCCGGAAAAATAATGATGCCGTGCGCCAGGCGTACGAATGCTTCCAGGCGCTTTTCAATATCGGGCATGATAATCAACGCGTTGACGATCGGATTGGGTGCCTCCGCTGCGATGATGCCCGGCTCGGTGATACCGATATAACGCCCGCTATCGACGCGCTGCTTGGCGTGGGCGATGGTCGCGCCTTTCATCGGCCCTTTCATCGCTCCGGGACCGCATCCAGTACAGACGTCGAGCCCGCGCAAACCGAGTTCGTAGCCGACTTGCTTGGTATAGTCGTACTCGTCGCGCGAAATTGCATGCCCACCCCAACACACTGTCAGACCATGGCTGAGTGTTGCGTCCAGAATGCCCGCGTTGCGCAGGATGCGAAAAACGACATCAGTCACCCCATCGCTGCCTGCGAAGCTCAGGTGTTGTTCTGCGTCCAGCGCCGGGGTGATGTAAATGAGGTCACGCAGCACCGCGAACAAATGCTCACGGACGCCGCGAATCATGTGGTCGCCCACGAAAGACAGCGCGGGGGCGGACTTCAGATCAAGCAGAACGCCCCGATCCTGTTGCACCAAATCGACTTCGAAGTCTGGGAAACGAGCGAACAGCCCCTCAGCATCGTCATTGGCGATGCCACTGCTCAGGACCGCCAGAACGCAGCGCCGCAGCAGCTCTCGCAGCGCTGGGGAATGATTCTGGCACAGCGCTGTCACTTCGTTCTGAGATAACACCGCAAGGGTCGTTTCAGGGGCGACCTGGACCCGATCAATCACGTCCGGGCGGTCGTTGGGCGCAGGCGCGGCAGGCGAATTCGGAATGTCATTCATAAGAAGTTACGGAAAAGAGTTGAAGTTGATCGTAATCGTCCTATATTATTTACATCAAGATCAGTAAATTAAGCGATCATAATAAGATCGCGGTTAAGGTACAGCGTGTAATACGCTTATTTGCCTCATGATCGGAGGGCACAATAATGGGACCAGACATGGCTTTACGCGGCCAAAACGATCTTGTGGAAGGACTCAAACAACTCGAATTGTTTTTCCCGGATCTTGACGAGAATACGGATGACGACATCGATGAAGAGATCGAGGACCTCGAGAAACTCATCGCGGCCGCCGGTGAACCGGAGGACCAACACTCCATGCGAGCACTAACGTTCTTGCAAACAGAGCTGGCGCGCAAACGAGCGGAACAGGACGGACTGGATTAGTTTCCGTTGTCCCCGGACGTCACTATTCAATAGCGTTCGCGCCCCGCTCGCCTGCAATCACCCGCAGGCTGATGAACTGGCGTAGAATCTGCTGGCGCTCGTCTCACCCGGAATGAGATTGCCGTGCCAAGCCGCAGAAAATTCATCCAATACCTTAGTAGCTCGGCCTGCGCGGCCTCGTTAACTCTGTGGCCGCAGCGCTCACCTGCCACGAATTTGTCGCCTCTCGGCTTCGAAGGACTCGCACACGGCACCGATCGCCATCATCACCTACCGCCCGGCTATAGCGCGCAGGTACTGCTGCGTTGGGGCGACTTGCTCAGTGGTGAGGAGAGCGACTGGCACCCCCGTAGCATGGATGCTGAGGAGCAAAACAGGCGTTTCGGCTACAACAACGATTTCGTGGCATTTATGCCGTTGCCGCTCGGTAGCATGGGCTCTGACCACGGCCTGCTGTGCGTCAATCACGAATATACCAACCCCACCTTCATGTGGCCCGGGCTCAACCGAATCACCATCCATGGCGCGATGACGCGTGAGCGCACTGCGATAGAAATGGCCGCCGTCGGCCACTCGGTAGTGGAAATCGCCCGGCACGATGGCAAGTGGTCAGTCGTTGATGGCGGCTACAACCGACGCATTACTGCTGACACACTCGTCAAATTGTCCGGCCCTGCAGCCGGCTCGCCACGCTTGCAAACCCGGGCGGACCCACAGGGTCGAACATGTCGCGGCGTCCTGAACCCGTGCAGCGGTGGAAAAACGCCTTGGGGGACGGTTCTCATGGCCGAAGAGAACTTTAACTTCGTGTTCCACGGAGCGGCCACGGACCCCGCAGAACAGCGCAATCACCAACGCTATGGCGTCGGGTCGAGAAGTGCATATCGATGGTGGTCGCGACACTTCCCACGCTTTGACCTCGGCCACGAGCCGCGCGAGGCCAATCGTTTTGGGTGGGTCGTCGAACTCGACCCTCACACGCCGGGCAGCAATCCTGTCAAACGAACAGCGCTGGGGCGCTTCAAGCATGAGGCGGCCACAGTTGTGCTTAATCCGGACGGACGTGTAGTGGTTTACACCGCCGACGATCAGGCTTTCGAATATCTGTATCGATTTGTCAGCAGCGGGGTTTACGCACCCAACGACCGTGCTTCGAACACGCACTTACTCGATGACGGCACGCTGTTTGTCGCCCGCCTGCATAACGACAATACCTTGCAATGGCTGCCGTTGCGCCATGGTGAAGGTCCGCTGACGAACGCCAACGGTTTCCGCGATCAGGCAGATGTTTTAATTGAAACGCGACGCGCGGCCGACCTGCTTGGCGCGACGAAACTCGACCGCCCCGAGGACGTTGAAACGAATCCGCGCGATGGTTTGGTTTACGCTCTGCTGACAAATAACCAGTCCCGTCACGCCGACGCGCTCGATGCGGCCAATCCACGCAGCCGCAATACGTTTGGTCACATCTTGCGTTTACGTCCGCCGGGCGCGCCGGGCGATGTTGTCGAACACGCTGCAGATAGTTTCGACTGGGAAATATTCGCACTGGCGGGCAATCCTGCCGAGCCGTCTCAAAACGCTCGCTATCCTGGTACAACAGGGGACGGTGGCTGGTTCGCAGCACCGGACAATTGTGCATTCGACCCGGCGGGAAGATTGTGGATAGCCAGTGACCAGGGCAGGAACTGGCGCGCTACCGGTTTCGCAGACGGTTTGTGGGGATGTGCAGCCAACGCAGCTGGCGAATACGACTTTCGCCGCTTTTTTCGGGCGCCCGTCGGGGCGGAGGTGTGCGGGCCAGAATTCACCGCGGACGGACGTAACCTGTTTCTCGCCATCCAGCATCCCGGCGTCGACGGATTGGTCGGTTCCAGTTACGACAATCCCGCCACGCGCTGGCCGGACTTTGACGCCGAGTTACCGCCGCGTCCGAGCCTGCTGGTGGTGACACGCGACGACGGCGGTGTCATTGGCGATTAGGCGCTGCATGCCCTCTTTTGTATCTAAACGAGAGCCGTGCGCAGCCTCTAAGGTAACTGCTCCACGCGCGTCGCTAACCACCCAGCGAAATCACCTGCTACCTCACGATGTTTTAGCGCGTAGTCGACTGTGGCCTGTAAATAGCCGAGCTTCGAGCCACAATCGTAACGGACACCCTCAAATTCGTAGGCGAGAACCTGTTGACGCTCTATGAGTGTCGCGATCGCATCCGTGAGTTGAATCTCATCGCCGGCCCCGCGCTCGGTGGTCTCCAGAATCCGCATGATCTCGCCCGGCAGCACATAGCGTCCGACAACGCCAAGCTGGCTGGGCGCCACATCCGGTTTCGGTTTCTCGACGATGCTGACAATTTTGCTGACCCGGTCATCAATCGCTTTCGCTTCCACAATCCCGTATTTGTCAGTGTCCTCCGCCGGCACTGGCTGCACCGCGATTACGCCCGAGTTGTAATGTTCGAATTGATGAACCATTTGGGTCAGGCAACCATTCTCGCCACCATCGATTAGATCGTCGGCGAGTAACACCGCGAAAGGCTCATCGTCAACCGCAGGCCGGGCGCACAACACCGCGTGCCCCAAGCCGAGCGGCTCGGCCTGGCGAATGTAGATACACGCGACGTGAGAGGGCAATATATTCCGCACCAGATTAAGCATGTCACGCTTATTGCTCTTCTCCAGCTCGACCTCAAGTTCGTAGGCCTTGTCGAAATGATCTGGAATCGAACGCTTGGCGCGCCCGGTAACAAATATGAGTTCCTCGATACCGGCAGCCACGGCTTCCTCAGCCGCGTATTGAATCAGCGGCTTGTCAACAATTGGCAGCATTTCCTTGGGGTTGGCCTTAGTTGCCGGCAGGAAGCGAGTGCCTAAGCCCGCGACCGGGAAAACAGCTTTGCGCACCCTCGTACTCATTGAACACTCCGAGAAAATGAAACGATATTGTCCGCGCCGACGGCGGTGTTTTTGTCTGTGACGACATCAAACTCCGGAACCGCCTGGCTGAGAAGCGCCGTAATCGATTCCTCGTCGAAGGCGTCGACCGAGCTACGCAGATCGCTGAGCAGCTGCTCAATATGGTTGCGGTCATTATGAACGTGTTGAGCGAGCAGCAATTTGTCGTGCGACGTGGGATCCAGATGTTCGTCGTCGCGAAACAGTTCCTCACTGAGTTTCTCGCCTGGCCTCAGCCCGGTGTAGACGATCTCGATGTCGAGTCCGGGCGTGTGCCCGGACAGTCTGATTAACTGCTCTGCGAGGTACGTAATATTGACCGGCTCGCCCATATCAAGCACGAATATTTCGCCACCGCTGCCCACAGCACCGGCTTGCATAATCAGCTGACACGCCTCGGGGATGGTCATGAAGTAGCGGGTCGCGTCAGCGTGAGTAACCGTTAGCGGCCCACCCGCTGCAATCTGCTCACGAAACAGCGGCACAACACTGCCCGCCGAACCCAGCACATTGCCGAATCTCACGGTAATAAACTTAGTATCCGAGTGCGGGTAACGCGCCTCGCAAACCAGCTCGGCAAGTCGTTTGGTGGCACCCATAACACTGCTGGGACGCACAGCCTTGTCTGTAGAAATCAGAACAAAGCTCGAGCAGCCATAGCGGTCAGCACAGTTCATCATTTCAAGCGTACCGAGAACATTTACCGCGACTGCTTCGCGAATCTGGGTCTGTAATATCGGGACGTGTTTGTAGGCTGCCGCATGAAACACCAGGGACGGCGTGAAAGTCGAGAATGCGCGCTCGATAGCAACGCCGTCGCGCACATCAGCGAGCAAACACTCGACTCTCAACCCAGGTGAGGAACGCCGTAGTTCCTTTTCAATCACGTACAGATTGTGTTCGCTGTTGTCGAGAACAACCAAACGTGCGACGCCCAATGTCGCAATCTGGCGGCACAACTCAGAACCTATCGATCCGCCACCTCCACTTACCAGTACTGTTTCACCGGAGATTGACGATTGAATAGCCTGCCACTCCAGCTCAACTTTGTCGCGACCGAGCAAATCTTCGAGCGACACCTCTCGCAGCGTACTTATCCCACTGCGACCGGATAACAAATCGTCAAGTTGAGGCAGTGTTCGAAATGGCCTCCCGGTTGCTTCGCATGACTCGACGATGCGCCGCATTTGTTCACTGTTTGCCGACGGAATCGCGATAACGAGGAGATCGACTTCACGGCGCTGCACGATACGGGACAACTCCGCAATCTGGCCGAGCACCGGTACACCGTGAATATTGGAGCGTTGCAGCTGCGCGTTGTCATCGACGAGCCCAACCGGGATGTAATTGCCTTCGCGCAACATGTCACGAATGAGCATCTCACCGCCGTTGCCGCCGCCAACCACGATGACACGCTGAGCATCTGCATTCGTTTGGAGATGCAAAGCATGGTCTTTCCAAATTCGGTAGAGCAATCGCGGGCCGCCCAACAGAAATACCAAAAACACCGGATACAAAATAAGTACTGAGCGTGGCGTCGCGTCCAGACGATTGACGAGAAACAGGACGATGGCCGCGAGCAAGGCGCCCAGCCCCGCGGCGCGCAGAATATTAGAAAGATCCGGGAGGCTCGCGAAGCGCCACAGGCCGCGGTACAGGCCAAAATACCAGGCGATTGCCGCTTGGGTCACAATCACGACCGGTAGAGCATTAAGACTCGAATCCAGAAACGGCTGCGGCGGCAAATCGAAGTTAAAACGCGCCAGCCACGCGAGCATCCAGGCCAGCGCGATCTGTAACAGATCGTGGGCAATTATCTTAATCCGCGGACTGATCGACATCGGGATCTAAGTTCCGTTGCTGGCGCGCAGGTAGCCCAGCGCTTTAAGCACCTGGCGAAGTTGATTCTGTATCGCCGTTAGCCCGCACGATGGAGGCCCACATAATACCAGTTAGGATGTAGGCAAACAGGGCAACGACATTGTCGTGTGTCGAACGACTCGCCAACCACGACAGTGGCCAGCACAATGCCACATTAAGCGCCGCGAGCCCGAACGCGACCTGCGCCGGCGCCCGTCCACACAACACCAGCCTTTGGTAAGCGTGGCTGCGATGCGCTCGCCACCACGGTTGACCACGAAGTGCTCGCCAGATCAGGGTCAATGTCGCGTCAGTAACGAACGGCGCGATCAGAATCACCAACGCTGCGAAAGAAGCGCCACTCAAATAAGAGATAAAAATAAGCGCTGCAATGACGTAGCCCAGAAAGTAACTGCCACAGTCGCCGAGGAACATTTTCGCAGGCGCCCAGTTCCAGTACAGGAATCCGATGGTTGCTGCAGCGACCGCGGCCGCCCACAGCGCGATACCACTGTGACTGTTCAGCGCATTGAGCGCGCATATCGCAATGCAGACCAGAATCGCCTGCACGGCAGCAAATCCGTCAGCGCCATCCATAAAATTAAACACGTTAACGTGCCACACGAATCCGAACACAACGAAACCGGTACCCCACCAATACGCGCCATCGAAGTCTCCAGTGAGCCCAATCCCGTAGACACAAAAAATCGCCAGCGAAAACTGGCAGATTAGGCGCAGCACAGCCGAGCGGTCGTGGCGGTCGTCATCCCACCCTAAAAAGGCGAAGCCGGTTCCGGCGAGGAACAAAATACCCCCGCTCCGTGCGGGCAGCAACTCGATTGCGACTAGCCAGGCAAGCATCACCAGACCCACCGCCGCGATTGCTAGTCCCGCCCCGCGCGGCACGCGGCGGGCGTGCAAACTGCGGTGGTTCGGCGCGTCCCACATACCGGCCGCCGACAAGCGTGGCAATAAATAGCGGCAGCCCAGCCACGACGACGTGGCACTAACCAGAAAAACACCAAGAATATGCGCCAGACTCATGCTGGTTCCTGGCGGAGCCACGCGGCGGTCACGGCTAGCGCAGCCTCGAACTCTACTTCAGACCGCCAACCCAGCAGCTCAATTGCAGCGCTCGAATCAACCGCCAAATCACCCGTCAAACGGGATATTTTCGGGCCAATCCCCGGTAATAGCTCAAGCCCGCGGTAAACGAAACGCGGCAAACCGGCCATCGAGACGGGCACGCCCAGGGCTTTCGCCATGGCGAGGATCAGCTCAGGGGTAGACAGGGTCACGTCAGCCAGCGTGTAGGTCCGCGCTGTAAGGTCGTGTCCCCGCAGTGCCAACGCGACCGCAGCGGCAAGATTATCGACGTAGATATAGCTGCGGCGATTCTCAAGCCCGCCGAACGGCAGCGTCGCCTCGCGGGCGACCGCGCGCATGAGGCGCTGTATGTTGGCTTTCTGCCCGGGACCGAAAATCAGCGGCGGTCGCAGAATTGTTAATTGTGTCGACGAACCCGCAAGTATCGAATCAAGCTTTTTCTCCGCTTCCCATTTAGTGCGACCGTAGTTGTCGATCGGTGCCGGGACGTCGCTCGGACTAAACGCATGCATACGGCCGTCCGCGGTGCGGGAAGATTCACCGTTCACTTTAATGGAGCTCATATACACGAATTTCGAGACGCCGCACGCTTGTGCCGCTCTCGCCAGGTTTCCACTGACGTCAACATTCAACGAGCGGTACCGTTCGAGCGCAGCACCGCCGCGCAAACCACCTGAGTGAGTCATGGCCGCGAGGTGCACGACCGCGCGGGCACCATCAAGCAGCGTCGGCCAGTCCGAAAACTCCGTCAAATCACTAATTATGCTGCTGGTGGATGATGGCGCGTTGGTCGAGCTTCGGCGGACAACCTTGTGCACATCCCAGCCCTCGCGCTCGAGTCGTGCACACAGCCTCTGCCCAACAAAGCCGTCGGCCCCGGTCACAACTATTCTTGCAGACGTCATCGTGATAGCCCGTCCGACTGGGCAGCACGCACCAGCAAGTCGCGATACATCGCAATCGTTTGTTCACCGATTGATTCAATCGTAAATCGCTCCCGAACCAACTCTCGGGCGGCAAGCCCAAGCGCATGTGCGTATGCGGGATCGCTGAGCAGCGTACTGATGGCTGTTGCAAGCGCAGCACTGTCACAGACAGGGACCCTCAATCCCGTTTTACCATCGACGCAAACATCGCGACAACCGGGTACATCAGTCGCAACCAGCGGCTTCGCGCACGCTCCGGCCTCTAGCAAGACTCTGGGCAAGCCTTCGCGATACGACGGCAAACAAACAATCGAGGCCAGGCGATAGACTTCCAGCATGTCCTCGCGATGCCCCCACCATTCGAGTAAATCTTCGTCAATCCAGGTTTGCAGATCCTGGTTAGCCACTGCGCCATGGTTATCGCGGTCGAAACGCCCAGCCAGAACAAAGCGAACGTGCGGATGCTGTTGATGGACAAGGCGCGCCGCGGCGGCGAATTCGTAGATGCCTTTATCGCGCAGTAAGCGGGCAGGCATGAGTACGATCGACGGCCCTTCCGGCGCGCCCGAGGCTGGTGAGAATTTATCCATGGCAAGCCCGCTGCCCGGAACAATCGTCGTGTGAGCAGGTAACGCGATACCAAGTTCATGAAGTAAGGCGGCATCGGCATCGTTCTGTACCATCATCGCGCAGCGAGACCCTTGATTGAGGTGCTTCAGTGCGCCCGAAACGAGTGGCCGCATCACCCGCGCAACGAAACCGTTTGAAGAAAACAAATAACCCATGCCAGTAAACGCCCACACTGCGGGCGCCCGGTGACGTCTTCGTGCCAATGCGATCGCACCCAACAATATTGGTTTCAACGAAACCAAATGGACGATGTCGGGCTCCAATTGTGCAATCGCTCTGTTCAGAGCCACCAGCGCTTGCAGATCACGGACGGGATGGCGCAACGAACGCTCGAATGGGATCCGAACAAACTCCAAACCCGCTGCAATGATGGTTGGTTCGTGGGCACCGACACGGGTTGCGACAACAACCCTGAACCCGGCGTCGCGAATATGACAAGCGAGATCCAGGCGATGAGAGATGAAGTACCAATCCTCGGTGACGACCATCAGCACGGTTGGCATGGCATGCCGCGACGCTTTCGCCTCAGTGGCCATTCAAGCGCAAAAGCGCGCAGTTGGCCCGAGCATTTGGCCAGGCTCTGGCGTAGCACACCGGCATCGCCCAACACCCTGGAGACTAGTCACTACGGCTCCCGGGATGTCGCTCATAATGGTCGAACCACGCTTGATACATAAGTATTGGCCACAACAGCGCGGACCAGTCCGCTTTGCCCCGCTGGTGCTCTGACCATTTTTCACGCACGACTGTCGCGTGGAAAAAACCATCCTGCTGCAATCGGGTTCCGTCCAGAAGGTCCTCCGCCCAGCTCCGCAATGGCCCGCGCAACCATTGCCCCACCGGCACACCAAAGCCCATTTTGGGTCGGTCGAGCAAACTTTTCGGCGCATACCGATAGAGCACCTGCTTCAACAACCACTTTCCCTCGCCATCTCGGACCTTCAAACTAATCGGTAAGCGTAGCGCATGCTCGATGACTCGATGGTCAAGAAACGGAACCCTCACCTCGAGACTTTCGGACATGCTGGCTCGATCAACCTTAGTGAGAATGTCGTCCGGCAGATAGGTCAGCAAATCCATCAGCATCATGCGTTCCGAAAAACTCGAGACCTCGTTGATTGATGCGGGCATGGTGTCGATCAGATCGATGTCGCCGCCGCCAATCACAACCTGCGATGGCCGCATCCACGCGCTAATGAGTGCCCGATAGACTGACATCGGATTATCACATTCGCTGAGTATTGCGAGCTTGTGGATTTTGTTGCCGAACTGCTGGTAGCGCCAGCGTTCTGGCAGCATAGGTTTTAGCGGTCGCATGATGGCATCAATTCGCGCCGGGGGAATCATAGCTAAGGTACCACCCAGCGCGATACGCAGCGCGCGGGGGAGCCGATTTATCCGTTGCCACGAAGACTCCGCGTGCAGATATCGAGAATAACCGCCGAACAGCTCATCACCGCCGTCGCCAGAAAGTGCGACTGTCACTTGCTGACGGGCCAGCTCTGAAACGAGATAAGTCGGGATTTGCGATGAGTCCGCAAAGGGTTCGCTATACATGGCGGGCAGCTTGGGGATTACAGACTGTGCTTGTGCGGCAGAGACGTATAACTCTGTGTGCTCAGTACCCAAGTGCTCGGCAACCCGCTTAGCCTCGTGCGCCTCATTAAATTCCGCTTCACCGAAGCCGATACTGAACGTCTTTACCTTGTTCATGCTTTCAGCCTGCATCAGCGCGACGACTGTAGAGGAGTCGATCCCGCCAGACAGGAAAGCGCCAAGTGGAACGTCCGAAATCATCTTGTCCCGAATCGTCTTGCGTAGCAGTGTATCGAGCTCGTCGACTGCAGCGTTCGTGTCGGGGGCACCGGAAGATTGCACTCGCCCGGCGCTAATATCGGCCGCCGACCAATAACTGCGCAGTTCGGGTTCTAGCGAGTAGTTGTCTGCTCTTAGCGTCAGCAAGTTACCCGGCATAAGTTTGTGGACATCGCGATAAATAGTGCGTGGGGCCGGCACGTAGAAGTGTTGCATCAACAAACCGAGCGCGTTCCGATCAATCTCAGGCGACCAGCCAGGTAGTTCTCGTAGGGCGTCCAGATCGGAGGCAAACGCGAATGCGTTTCCGACGCGAGAATAATAAAGGGGTTTTTCGCCAACGCGATCGCGAGCCAGATAAAGCGCGCGCGATTCGCGATCCCACAAGCCGATAGCAAACATGCCGACGAACATTTTTAGTGCTGCTTCGAATCCGTAGTGCTGAATAGCAGCCAGAGCGACCTCGGTGTCAGAGTGTCCTCGGAAAGGATAACCGGCCAACTCCAGCGCGTCGCGCAGGTCCATGAAGTTATAGATTTCACCGTTCAGTACGATCACAAAACGACCGTTAGCGGAAATCATTGGCTGATGACCGGCCGGAGACAAATCGTTAATGGACAGCCGCCGTTGACCAAGCACGATGCCTGCCGTCGCATCACACCATTCGCCACTGTCATCGGGCCCGCGATGTCGAATGCGCTTGCCCATGCGCTGGACGAGATCCAGGGCGGTTGTCGCGTCTAAACCGCGAACGTCGAATATACCGGTAATGCCACACATCAGATCAGGCCCGTGGGTTGCGGCGTTCGAGCGCTGCGAACAGCACCAAAATCATCATGCTCACGCGACTTCGCCGAGTACTTCACGGTACACGTGGGCATAACGGTCGGCACTTCGGGCCAGCGAATAATGTTCCCCGATGCGCCTGCGCGCCTGAGCGGAAAGTTGTCCGAGTTGGCGTGCGTCACTTGTCGCTATTGCGAGCACAGCTGTGGCGAGCGACTGCGGATCGCGAGCTGGCACGACCGTTCCGGCGTCGCCGATCAGTGTCGCAACATCCCCCACGTCGGTGGCGACGAACGGCAGGCCGCACGACATACCTTCCATGATGACGTTCGGCAGCGCCTCGGTTCGTGATGACAACAAGCCCATGTCGGATGCCGACATGAGCGCCACGACATCCGTTCTGAAGCCCAGCAAATGAAAGGCTTCTTGATTCTCAACCTCGCGCAACGCATCCATCAAAGCGATGTTGCTGGCATCAAGCCCAGTGCCAAAGAGCAAAAATTGAACATCGGGCCGTTCGGCGAGAATCAGCGCCGCTGCTGAAAAGAAATTTCGCGGGTCTTTATCGACATGCCATCTGGCCGGATAGGCGATTACCAGCGCGTCGCGGGGAATACCTAATTGGTCCCGAATGGCCCTACCCTCTTGTTCGTTGCGGGTAAATTCCGTCGCTTCGACGCCGTTCGCGATGACTTCGCAGCGCTCTGGTGGAAAGCCAGCCACAACCCGCGACTGCCGGGCACTCTCCGAACAGAAGATAACGCGCTGAGGAATATGTGATGACAAACGCGCACAGGCTGCGAGTACGAGTCGGGTCGACCAGGATGACTGCGCACCGTTATCAGACTGATGGACACCCCAGACTACCGGTAGGCGCGCGCTGAAGCGCGCCGCCAGTCCGCCCATTAGATCCGCGTGGCACAACCAGGTTTGTACAATCGACGGTGAGATATCGCGTAGACAGGTGCGCAGACGAGCGTTCGAACCAAGCGCAGCAATATTCTTTCGGATTTCGAGCAGGTGTACCGGAACGCCATGTTGTCGCAGCAGTGCCCCGACGATGCCGTCGCCAGTCAATGAAATGACATGGTGTTCGAATTCAGTAGCCGGCATCGCCGACACTAAACGCGCCAGCATAAACTCCGCGCCGCCGCCATCCAGCCCGGTAATAATGTGCGCGACGCGGATCATGCCGCGTCCATTACCCGTGTCCGCTGGATTTCATTCCTCGGCCTGAGCAAGACGAGCACGCCGGTGTCGAATCGCGCCTGCGCTCAGTTCCACTTGACGCCACGAAAAATAACATCGTTCCGAATGGCGCCTTTATATCGAAGCACCGTTTGCAGCATATCGTCCAGCACGTCATCAGTGAGGAAATGGGGTTCAAGACCCAGCTCAAGCAGGCCTGTGTGGGCCGGGTTGTAATAGTGCTCTTCAAGCTCCTTACGCGGATTCTCGAGCGCTTCTATTTTGACCTCGATGCCGTTGCGCGAGCCACACTGTTGCACACGCTCGGCTAACTCATTCACTGAAAACGTTTCGGTGAATTGGTTAAACACGCGCAGCTCACCGCGATCGGCCGGGTTCTCAATCGACAGGCGAATACAATTGAGCGTGTCCTTGATGTTCAGATAACCGCGCGTCTGTCCGCCCTTGCCGTAAACCGTCAGCGGATAACCGGCGACCGCTTGTACAATGAAGCGATTAACAACGGTGCCGAAAATTTCGTCGTAGTTAAAAAACGGCAGCAACGCTTCCTCGCCGTCGTTTTCGTAAGTTCTAAGCCCGTAAACTGGTCCTTGCATGAGGTCAGTCACGCGCAGTCCCCAGACGCGCACATAGAACCACAGCAAGTCGGTATCCTGGATTTTGGTGGTGTGGTACAGGCTGCCGGCCTGGCGCGGGAACAGGAAACGGTCTTTACGGCCTTTGTGCTCAAGATCGATCCAGCCCTCCTCGATATCGATGTTCGGCGTGCCGTATTCACCCATCGTGCCGAGCTTGACGATGTGGGCGTCTGGCGCAAACTCCCGAACGGCAAAGATTGTATTTGCGGTCACGCCGAGATTGTTATGCAGGGTTAAGGTAGCTGTCTCGCGATTGAGCATCGAATACGGTGCCGAGGGTTGCTCTGCGTAATGCACGATCACTTCCGGCGTGAATTCGGTGAACGTCGACGCAACGAAATCCCAGTCGTTCATGTCACCCACAAACACGCGAACATCGTTGCCACTTTTTTCTCGCCACAGCTTGGCACGCTCATGCAGATTGGGAACCGGGAAAAGCGGCCCAACGTCCTGCTCAAGACTCATTCGGCGCCGCAGATAATTGTCGACAACAGCGACGTCGTGCCCGTGGGCGCTCAAGTGCATTGCGGTCGGCCAACCGAGATAGCCGTCACCGCCCAGTATCAGTATTTTCATCCCTTGTGGTTCCTAATCAATCAGGCGCAGCTTCGCCCGGACATCGTCGGGTAACACGCCAGGCAGGGTCATAAATTCACGCAAATCGTCAACGCTCATGGCTGTTTCAGCCTCGGAGTTATAAACCCGGTCGATCGGCTTTTTCTCATACCCGGGATATTCGAAACTGATGTTGTTATAGATGTTGTGGAATGCCGGCAAGACCGTAAAGAGATCGCCAATTTCGAAAGTACGCCGGACTTCCTCGTCACTCACCAGCTCTTCGTACATCTTTTCACCGGGACGCGGCCCAACCTCCTCGATCGTGATCGAATCCGGTTCGCGCCCGCAGGCAGGGCCCACGGTATCGACTAACACCTGCGCGATATCTTCGATGCGGGCGACAGGCATTTTGGTCACAAATACCTCACCGCCTTTGGCGAGCGTCATCGACAGCAACACCAGGCGCACTGCCTCGTGGAGCGTCATCAGAAAGCGCGTCATCTCGCGATGCGTCAGCGTGACGTTCTTGTTGGTGGCAATTTGATGGCAGAACAACGGGACCACTGAACCGGCTGAACCGGCAACATTGCCAAAACGAGTCGCTGAGAAAATTGGTCCGTGCTCAGTCTGGGTCAAGGCGTTGGCCGCTGTAATGAGCCGTTCCCCCATTAATTTCGATGTGCCCATCACATTGGTCGGATTGACCGCTTTGTCCGAGCTTGTAAACAACACCTTGCGAACCCCGGCGTTAATTGACGCGCGGATGACGTTCTCGACACCCAGGATATTTGTACGCACGGCTTCGGTTGGACTGCGCTCGCACAAAGGCACGTGTTTGAGTGCGGCGACATGAAAAAGATAGTCCATACCCGGCAGCATCCGATCGAGCTTGTCGCGCTCTCGGACATCGCACAGGAAAGCATGCAATCTGGGTTCGCTACGATAGTTTTGCTCTAAAAAGAACAATCCATTTTCGTTATTATCCAAAGCACGCACTTCAGCAACGGGTAGGTCAAGCAACTGGCGGACCAGTTCAGACCCGACGGTCCCCGCAGCGCCAGTCACGGCGATTCTTGCACCAGCAAAATAATTACTGAGCATTGGTTCTCCACTCATGGTTTGGTATGTGACCCCGGCTGCTGGCGGTTGAATTGAGCTTTCGATGTTGCATCTGCGGCAGTCGATTTCGATCAGGTTGAACGCCGCACGCTTGCTGCGCGGCATTAAGACGCTTAGCGGTGGTTGTAACGCGCAAGAATCGGGCGCCCCGGTACTACGAATAACGCACGTATCACGACGGTGAACGCCCTAACCGGGCACCGCCCGACAAAGAATTTGGCTGATGCGCTAATACGGCCGCGTCCAGAGGGTAAGGATTCGTCGCGCGACTGGGATAATACCATGTGGGGGGCGGCCAAAGACACCAATACCCGCTCAGTTTTCTCGTCAGTGACTGCCGATTTCAATGTTCAAGGGGGTGATCGGTACGCGGTCGCTGAGAAGGCTCCATCGGGTACGATCCGCGCGCTGATGCTCCGACGCTGCCACGCATCCCAATGAACAAGCCGGCAGCTCACCGGTCAGCGAAGCCAGGCACGGACGATTGAGCGTGCGAACATGAAACCATATTTGAGATTCGCGCCTTTCTTGCTTTCGCCGGACAATCGCGGGCGAATTTGAATCGGCACTTTGACCAGATTCATGTTGCGCTTAACCGTGGCGATTATGAGTTCTGGCGTGTGGTACTGCGGCTCGATCAGCTTGACTGCCGTCAAAACATCAAGAGAAATCGCGCGAAATCCGCTTGAACAATCGGTAATTCTCGTGCCGGTCAAGAGGTTTATCAGCCGGCTAAACACGCGGATGCCCACCGCTCTCGTTCGATTGGGCGAATTGTTCACTCCGAGTATGCGCGAGCCGATAACGAAGTCTGCCTCGCCGGATAATATCGGTTCGACGAGGTCCTTAACCTGATGCGGATCATGCTGGCCGTCTCCGTCCATGGTAACGACAAGCCTGGCGTCGAAACTTACGGCCAGTTCAAAGCCAACATGCAGCGCAACACCGCCGCCGCAATTCAGTGGTAATCGCGCGACCCGGGCACCCTCCTGCGTAGCGACGGCGCTCGACTGATCTGAGCTGCCGTCATCGACGATGAGCACAATCACCGGCGCATCGCCTACGACCGCCGGTAATTCCCGCACCACAGAAGGAATATTTTGTACTTCGTTAAATACAGGTATGACGACCCAAATCGCGCCGGCATCGATCGACTGACCATAGGTAGAGCGAAAATTGAGGAGGGCGAACTGCCGGATAGTCGCCAGCAGGTCTGTGTGGAGTTGGCTGATCTTACTCCGGTTACGCATCGCCACCGGCCACACGAGCAACGCCGATACCAGCAACAAAGCGAGTAGCCGTCCGCGCGGAATTCCCTCAAATCCCAAAAATCTGGCGGGGGCATCGACAAACCCTGGATTAAGGGCAACGGCCATTAGAACGAGCGAGAAAACAATAACCGGGGCTGGACTTACCCGCCGGGTTCGATGCCGCCTCAGCTCGATGAATATGCCGATAAATAGCAACACCCCGACACCAAAGCCGAAAGCGCGCAAATTTGAGAAATCAAAAAACATATGAGTTGTGCAGCCACGCTGACGCCATGGTGAGTGGTTCGCCACCGGACCGTGGTTGGCGGCTCCTGTCGAAACGGAAACGGGAACTCAGTCGCATCGAGGGAACTCCGTTTCTACCTCTGAATGTCTAGCTTGCAAGTCATCATGGAACACCGCTTGTGGAGAACGCCGGCCCACGAATGCGCGGGCAATTGGCGGCCCGCCGTCGGCATGAGGTCGTGCGGTCCGCAATGCGTCATCCGGATGGCCGAACTTCTCCGCAAGGCCCGAATTAATCGTCTCGTACGGCCCGCTCGATCATACCGACTTGCGTACACCAACTCCAACGCGGGGCGCTTGAGCGGTGTAACGTCGTTGCCCCCCAAAGCTACAGAATTCGAGCTAAACCAGCGTCGTTGTCGCGGCCCGATGGCACGCCAAGCGTGACCCCGGCTGCCGGACAGATTGTTGTGAATTTCCGTCATCCAAACAAGAACGGGCGAATTCTCACCGAACGCCTTTGTGCTAAAAATGAGATACTTCGATGCATGATCAGCAACTGCATCAGCGTTGATTTCGAGGAGTGGTACCAGGGGCTGACGAGCACCTCGGTGCAATACGCTCGTTGGCCGACATTCGAAAGTCGCATAGAACGCCAAACCAGCACCCTGCTCGAAACATTTCAACAGTACGGCATCAAAGCGACCTTTTTTGTCGTTGGGGAGATCGCCAGATTAACCCCGGATGTACTTCGAGAGATTGCCCGCCACGGTCATGAGATCGGCCTTCATGGGAACCGACATCAGCGGGTCGACAAAATGTCGGAAATCGAGTTTCGCGAAGATTTAGAGCGAAATTACGAAGCGGTTCGGGCGGTGGTCGATACGCCGATTCAAGGTTATCGGGCGGCCTATACCTCGGTTAGCGACGACACAACATGGTTCTGGCAAGCGCTGCAAGATCGTGGCCTATCCTATGATTCGAGTGTCTTTCCAGTGCGTACCCCGTTGTACGGCATGCCCGGAGCAAACCCCTACCCGTCGGTGGTTGGCGCGGGCAGCGGTTCTCTCGTGGAAATACCAATAACAACGGTTGCGCTAGGGGCGAAGCGCTTGCCGTTTTCGGGCGGCGTGTGGTTTCGTAATCTCGCCTATTCTCTCGTTAAACGCATTACAGCTTCTAAAAACAGGGCCGGAGAGCCGGTCGTGTTCTATTTTCATCCTTGGGAATTTGATCCTGATCACCCGCGCCCGTCATGCACTACTGCGCGAGAACGTCTGTCCCACTACTCGGGGTTAAAATCGGCGCATACAAAACTTTGTCGCCTGCTGCACGACTTCGAATTCCAACCTATGTCGGATTATGCGAGCGAGTTGAAGCTTAATCTGCAGGCGCCTGAGGGGGTACGCGGACCCTGACCATGACCTAGAGCGGCGGTACTTTAGGAAAAAGCGCGATGCGCGATGGACCGTTGACAAGATCAGCAATGATCAATTCAAGATGAAGTGTCTGATGCAGTACTGTCTCGTCGAACCAAGGCACGGCGGCAGGAACTTCTGAGACCACCTTGTTAAGCAACCGCGGTACCTCCTCGCCTACGCGCAGCGGGAATTCCCCAACCGACTGATCGACATCAACGGAGTAAATGCGAATCCGCTCCGATATGACTTGCTTCAGTGTCGCTGCGGGGTGAGCGTCGAAGTACTCTCTGAGAAACCAGGTGCGTGCACCCAGAACCACGTAGCGGGCGCCGCGCTCAGCCATAAATTTCGCAAACGTTCCTTCGTAAAACGTGTGAAAAAGGATGCATGGTGAACTTTGCCAATTGCAAAATCGATCCCTGCGGACATGGCTCCAAAGAAACAATAACGGTCCTTCGTTGTCGCCATCCTTAAACGCCGCTGACGGCTGCGACGACAACTGTACGTCGAGGTTGTCATACGGGAACTTGTAGATCGGGTAACGACCTCCTGACTGCACGTACATCGAACGGAACAACAAATAATCGGCAACTATCGGTTCGCCTTCAGGCAGATTGGCGGAAACCCATTCTGCGGCGCGCCGCGAATCATCGTTGAGGGTACCTTTTACTTGCCAGGCCGGTAGTGTCCCTTGAGTCAGCAAAAACGCGCTAGTCGAATTGCCCTTAATGCGATTCAGTGCGTTGTCGCGACCAGTAGTCAATTGATAGATAGAGATCGCCACGACCATGACATACAGGCACACCTGCGCGAACCTGGGCCAGACACGAGCCGACCCGTAGTCAATTATTCTGCCCAATAACGCCCCACTTGCGATAACCGACACACAGTACGCTATGTGGTTCTGTCCTATGCGGATGGAGACGTGCCCTTCGGCGACCATAACCGGTATGAACAAAGCAATCGCCACGACCAAAGCGCGCGCCGAGCGCTCGCGCACAGCGAGGAAGCCCATATAGACCCATGCAACCGCCCACAGTGGCCAAATGGCGGACTCGCGCGCTACGTAGCGCTGGAAAAACTGCGGCATGCCGCTGAGATAAAAATTGATTGAATCGATCAACGAATTCCCGTCAAGGCTGGCAAGCTTATGCAGATTCTTGGGGCCGCCCTTCCCCACCATGGTGGCCACGCCGTCGTCGCCCAGCGCGAGAAATATTAGCCAAGGTGTGACCGCCAAAGCACAGACCAGATATTGGACCGCAGCATTGCCCCAGGCCCTCCGTGAGTTTCTGAGGGTCGCGTCGAACACTAGATAAGCAAACGGGAAGACAACGTGGAGTAAGGCGAGTTCCTTTGTAAGGACCGCGATTCCGAAGCTCGCTCCGGCAGCGATAGCTGGCCAGATACGTTCGTGTTCGAAGCTCACGACGGAAAAGTAAATCCCGATTAGAACGAACAAGGGATAGACCGCATCAAGCCCGATCGTCCCGGTCGACTCATGCACGAACGCGGCACTCAATAGCAACAGCACGCTGCAGTTCGCGGCCGCAGCCCCGAACAACTGTCTGGCTAAAAGCCACACCATTAATACATTGAGAAGAAAAAACGTGCGAACAACGATTGTGGCGACAATCGCGGAGGGCCCCAGTACCGAGAAAGCGGTCGCGAGTATGCTCGCGAAAATCGGGCCCCGTGTCGGATGGTCGTATCCTCGCCCCAAATATAGGTCGAGCCCCTTCTCCAGGTAAAATACGGAATCCGGCCCCGTAGTCAGCGCGAATATCGGTACCAGTAGTAACGTCAGCACTACGAGCGACCAACATACGACGCCGTGAATGTCCCTGTTTATTTGCACTCGGTAGTTCCGCCTGGACAAATGAAATAATCGTTGATCACGGATTAATTCTATTACGGAACAAACTCGCAGCCCGATACGATATTTCCAGCATCTCTGCTTGATTGTGAGGCTCAAGAGCCCGCTTGGCCCTAGTTCGCTCCGGTCCTCACGTCGCTTTTTTTGTTCAATCGCCAGCCGATTCAGTTGCATGCGGCATAAGCATCGCGATTAGCGATCCAAAGCGAGTTCGAACATCGAACGCCGCCGGTAAATACGGACGTTCAAAAGCGCAGATGACACAAACGATGGTGGCCCCTACTCGCGAGGTAGTACGGCGAACTCGGGCGGTAATTCACCCGCCGCCACCTGCTCCGCAACTTTGGCGTCAAGATTCAATCTGTCGTCAAACAGCTCGTCCAAATACCACTGCCAATGTTCCGGGTGCTCTTCTTTGACTCTCCGCAGGTATTGCAAAAAATCGTCATTGACTATCAATTGTCGAGATCTCGAAAATTCGCGCGATAGCAAGGGCGAGATGTCGTACACGTCGTAATGGCGTTTGCGCCTGGCAATTGTCGCCAATGGCGTGAGCCCAGCACCTTCACGTAACCAATGTGCGATCGCCGGGTCGATGCCAACGCTGGACAATATGATCGTGGTGGCCTGTAACTCTGCCATGCGTTCGATGAACCAATCCGGTTCAAGCAAAAATACTGGCCGCGGAAATATTTTCCCGGGCCAGACTGCCGCGACGACGTAGTTTGCAGAGCCCGGCGGCGCAAGTGGAGAATCCGCCCAGGCCCCGGAAAAAGTCAGATTGAAAATCGGCGGGAAAGCGATTTTATTGCGCTGACCGTTCAGGAAATTAATGCCATGCTGCGTCGGCGCGTCACCGATTACGATGGTTTCACCAGGTGGAATATTGTCGTTCACCCAAGCTGCGACCGCCGTACCGCGAAGTCGCGGCGCAAATGCCTGTGTGCCCGGCCGGGCACAACATGCTCGCCAAAAATAATTACGCGCTGAGCTTTTGGAAATCGTTAGAACGCCGTTGTCCACCTGCCATGCCGCGCATAACAGCGCGAGGATGGCCACACTCAAGACTTGGCACCAGCGTCGGGAAGTCAGCAAGCCCCCTGCACGAACGATCAGCGCAGCAATAGAGATATACATCAGCGCGACAGAGAAGAGATTCTGGGACGGTCGAAAATTCATCTGGCCGATCAACGCCATGAACGGCAAATAGGCGATGAACATCACTACGATGATCTGGTCGCTGGGTCGGCCCCTGAGTGCCAGCACGCAGTGCATGACAAATCCGACGGCGAACACAGGCAACAAAGGCATCACTGTCAACAGACGGCTGTCACCAAAAAAACCGAACATCGCGCGCACGATGCCCACTGCTGCCCACTGCGCACTGGCCAGAATGCCGCCAACGAGGCTCCGGTCGTTGAAGAGTTCTGCAATCACATTCAGACGGCCGCCCGCGTACGGGTTAACAGGTGCCGCCTCGGCGAATATGCGCAGGCCAATGAAGACACTCGCAGCAAACACAACCGAACCGACAAACCACCAAGTTCGAATTTTTGTCCCAGGGAGCGCACCGAGATACAGCAGCACGCCATACCCGAGTAGAAAAAGTATCGCGGTTTCCTTGATTGAATAAGCCAACACGAGCCAGCAGGCCGCGACTATTCCAACCATCCACTCGAAGCGTCCTTTGGTGTTCAGCAAAGCCACGAGACTGCAAAGTACGAACCCGGGCCAGAACGGGTCCAGATGCCGGGGTAACCAAAAATTCCAATCCGGGGATAGTAAAAACAGGCCGCTGGCCACAAAAGCGATTAACGGCCCAAACAGACGATAGGCGAGCAGAAACATGGCCGTGACAAAAAGCGCACTGCCGAGAGTCTCGACAGCTGCGATCGTAGCGAGGGATTCCCCGCCAGCGATCAGTGCGCCGGCGAGGATCACTATGAACCCCAGTCGACTCTCGACCGCTTGTCCAACAGGATCGACGAAACCGGCGCCGTCGAGGAGATTGCGGGCGCACGCCAGGTATGTTGAAAGGTCCCAGGAAACGAAAAAATTTCCGGGCGCGTACACCACGACCGAAACCAAGAATATAAACACACCGCCAATCCAGTATGAGCGACTGGTGGGCGGATACGGAACGCTGAATTCGGCGTCGCTATTCATAGTTGCAATGCAAGATTCCCCGTCCCATTAGTCAACTGACGGCGTGTGGACGGAGTGACTCAGCTGCAGAAAGTTCCGATTAAGCGCGCCGGATCGACAATACATAGTTCTGCGCGAGCGCACTCAGCGGAAAGTTGACATTTTCCACAACCGGGTTGAAAGGAAGCGGCGACATGACCCAGCAGACGGCTTCGATACGAAGCGGGAAGCCCTCCAGCACAGCGGTAAAGTCTTCGATAGCGCGAAGGCGAGCCGGTCCGATCAGGTCCAACCCGCGAAGCTTCCGATTTGTGCGTCTGACGATCGATTTCCGATTCAATGTCGACAACAGTATGGTTGCGCCAGGACGGGTCACGCGAGCCATCTCTGCAAAAATCTCGTACAGGTCCGGCAAATGCTGCACAACTTCAGCCGAAACGACACCGTCAAGCACGCCGTCGCGAAACGGCAGCGCGGAGGCATCTCCGCGCAACGGGATCAAACCGTTTACCTTGGCCTCATGCAACATATTGTTCGATAGATCCACGCCGAACACCGGTAACTTCTTAGCCATAGCGCTGGTCATCTGACCATGTCCACAACCAATATCTGCGACGATTGAGTTCTCGTCGAAGCGTGCGCATAAGACGGAGAACGCCTTGATCATTCGTGTGTAATGACTCGGGAACTTATACCCAACGGTCGAGTGCTCGAATCCGCCCTTTGCGGCATTTCCCTCATAGAGCGCCGCCACCTCGCGATCAAATTCCGCGCCCAGCATTTGTGGGATGCCGTCGACGACCGGGAAACTTGTTGTTCCATCTTCGGTCCGCAGGGTGTCGCGGTCTAGAATCAATGGACCGTTGTCGCCTTCAGGCGCGCGTAACAAATCTACGTATTGGTTGAGAGAGTATTGAGCCATTGACCGCCGTAATTATCCAAGCTGATTATCGTTTTGGAGATAACTGCTGGCCGCTAAACCGCGCCGCATCAGTCTCATCGAGCAACGTCCCAGGCATCTGCATCCCGATTCTAATCTGCTCCAGTTCCCGCTCTCCGCGTTTCGAATCGCAGAAATCGGGTCGCTCCTCGCACACTTTAATATTGGAAGCCATGTAAAATGCTGCTGACAAACTGCAAGAGACATATGTCTCCCGCGCCCCCCGAAACGCCATATCGAAGTAGTGCAACTCAGCAAAGATGTCAGAAATTGCCAGATATTCCGGTTCACGATACGCACACGTCCTGACCGCCGGGCGAACCGGCTCGACGTTCATAACCAAACTGCTGGAACAGCTCTATCCTGAAATAGTTGTAGCCCAAGAGCGCGAGCCCTCACGTATTTTGAGGATACTCAACAACATAGCCACTCAATGCCCGCCCAGCGTGTCTCGTCCGGGGCTTCAACTTGCGACAAACTGGTTTAAAAGCTCCCGCGAAAGCTGGTTGCAGAATAGCAGCAATCAAGACCTGTTGGTTGAAATCAATCCTTTTATTGTTGACATGGGCAGCCGCCTGTCGGTCGTGAAACCGACTGCACTTATTCATCTCATTCGGCACCCGGTGGCGTGGGTACGCTCGTCAATAGGCTTTGGCAGCTATAGCTGGCGTCGGTCACTTGTCCCAATCCTTCCATTTGCACGTGACCGTCCAAAATTCGGGAATCCAGATTGGCGTCGGTGGTCTGAAGCAGAGCGATTTGCGTGGCGTTGGGTATACCGCAATGCACGAATTCGCGAGTTTATAGCATCTTCGTCCGAACCCAGCCTTACAATCCGCTATGAAGATTTGTTTTTCGAGCGAGGCGTCAAAGTCGAACTGGCCAGGCATATGGTCGAACATCTCGGACTCGACCCCGAGCGTATCTCAGAAACTTCAATTAACGTACGACGCGAGAACCCTACGCTTGACCAACATAGAGCGGCTGGCCCAGTTCTTGATTCAAACAGCATCATGAAAATTTGCGCCGCCGAAGCCAGGCATTACGGTTTCGAATACTGAGTGGCTTACCGACCTCTGAGCGCCGAGCTAAACGCACATCGGACGGACCACCGATGTTCGCTTCCGCGCGGCAAACGTTCCCGGGCGACACAATGCTTTCCGAAACGCTTAAGTTAAAACAGCATGACAGCACCTCGAAGTAACTCCACTCCGCAGGTGGCTATCATCGGCGGCGGATTCTGCGGTGCCGCCGCAGCCCTTTCGCTATTGGAGAAAGGAATTGGCGTCACGATTTTTGAGAGTCAGCCAGAGCTCGGTGGCCTTGCATCAAGTTTCGATACTGGCGCTTACAGGCTCGAAAAGTTCTACCATCAATGGTATGCCGGCGACGAGAACTTCGAATGGCTGCTTGACGTACTCGGACTGAAAGCCAAAGAGTTCAGCATTTCCATGGAGCATGGATTCTACTTTCGTGATTCCGTTTGGCGAACACGTAACCCTTTAGATCATTTCCGCTATACAGATTTATCGCTCACCGAATCGGCGCGCATGGCTTTCGGCATCTGGAAGCTCGGCGCGGTAACCGATTGGCGTACGATAGACGACTATTCGGTCAAGGACTGGTTCACGAAATACGGAAACCACAATGTTTACGAAAAATTTTGGAAGCAGTTATTGGTTTCAAGGTTCGGAAACTACGCAGACGAGATTTCTGTGGTGTGGGTGTGGCAGAAATTGCAAAGTAATAAGGCCCGCAAGGGACGTAGTGAGAAGGGCTCGACATCGTCCTACTACGAGGGTGGGTTTTCTGCATTGTTCGATGATATTGAGGCGCACATTCTTGCTCAAAACGGCGTTATTAGAAAACAGACCCGCGCAGAGCTGGTCAGAGCAGACCCGTCAGCCAATACTTCGATAACATTGCAAGTCGACGGTAGCGCCCATGCCTTTGATGGCATGATTATTACGACTCCGCTACCTGAGGCAGCACGTCTGTTAGCCCACACGCTCCCGCAGCAGAACCTGGATGCGTTCAACGCGATTGCCTATCTTGATTCGCGCGGAATCATTATTCGGTCAAAGCGTTCGCTGTCTAATTGTTACTGGCTGTCAAACCGGGATCTGGCCTTTCCTTTTGTCGGTGTCATTGAGCACACGCAATTCCGACCACCATCAGAATACAACGGCGAACACATCATTTATCTGTCACAAAGTACAGCGCCCGGAATGGAAGCCTACGACATGGACGACGACGCCTACATCGCGTATGGACTCGCTCACCTGGAAAAAATGTTCGCCGATTTTGACGCCGACTGGGTCATCGATGCGCACACGTGGCGAGCGGCCGACGCGCAGCCCGCGATATTGAAAAAATATGGTGAGAGCGTTCCGCCACCCGAATTGCCGATGGCGAATTGCCTAATCGCAACGCAGGCGCAAGTTTATCCGGATTATCGAGGCACACACACCGCGATCCGCCAGGGCCGCGACGCTGCCGAGCGACTTTCTCAAGGCTTGGTTACCTAGGCCGTAAACGTAGCCTGGGTCCTGCCCGGGGCGACAGTAAAAACGTGAAATTGCCAATCTCCAAAAAATACGAAGGCTCCCAAGCCAAGCTGGCAAACGCTAACGAGCCAGGAGTACGTTCAAAAACGCTGCGGCATTTGCTGGCCGGGTCGTTATTTGGTTTCGGTCTTTTGGCGTTGTTCATTCGGGAAACCGATTTGTCCCTGGAACAACTTGCAGAATTCACGCTCGACTGGACTTATTTAACAGGCTATCTGCTTACGATTATCGTTTTTACCGCCATCCGCGCCATTCGCCTGCACTTGATGTTGTCTTTAGATGCGCCACATCGAGTACTCGGCACGCTGTTCACGCAGGCCACGGTCAGGGATCTGTTGCCCGGTTGGGTTGGCGAACCCGTATTGATATGGCTGTTAAAGAGATGGAACGGTATCGAAATGGGGGCCGCGACGTCTGCACTTTTCGTTTATCGCTTCATAGAACTGAGCATCTATACCATTTGCTTTCTTGTTGCCGGCTCGTTCTTTGTTGCGGTCCTCCCGCACTCACTATCAATCGCCGGGATCGTAGTTTGTCTCGTCGTACTCTTCGTGCCGCTGGGGTTACATTACAGTTCGGCCCTGAACGGGTTGGTAAGGCAACGAATCAATGGCCATCAGGAGACAGCCTCTGCAGAAGATTCCTCCCGTGCGTCGTTGCCGGGCGTCTCCCGATACTTCGACGCTTTGCGTGCTTTTGCCAACCAATTTTTACGTACCGCAGTCAGCATTGTTAAGCCACGCACTTACTACAACGCCACGTTTTTGTCGCTACTCAGTATTGCTGTCCTTGTGGCTGGCTTTTTTTTCGTCATAAAGGCGCTCGATCAAACCGTGAGTTTCGCGCTGTGTGCTGTTGTGTTCGCGTTACAGTTGCCAATCAGCGTGCTACCCATACGTGCTGTCGCGAATATCGGCACACACGAAGTCGGTTGGCTATACGCCCTTATCTTGCTGGGATACAGCGAAGCGGACGCCGGCGTTCTGGCGGTGCATACGCACCTGATCTTTTTGATTGGCACGTTATTTAAGTTCGCCTGTGCCGTTGTGGCCCTTCTGTTAATCCGTCAGTTCAGCTCGAAACCCGTCCGCGAATAACTGACAAGTTAAACTCTCATTCGCGAAAAGCGGTGCAAATAGGCAATCAGGATCCGGGGCCGCGGATCCGCACCGTCATACAGATCGAAACACCTGCTCAATCTTTTCAACGTCCTCATGCCCAACATGATGGTGTGTCGGTAGCGTAATCAAATTACTCGCGACATGGCACGCCGCAGGATTCTCGTGTGTCGAATATCGCGGATAAACATCGTCAAGCGACCTGCCGTACATGGTCCCGGGATGAATTCCCGCGCGCCATAGCTTTGCGACCAACTGCCGCTTTCTTTGCTCATCAGCGACGATAACCGGCAAACGCAGGTATATCGGAATCATGGGCTTGGCATCGTCAGGAGAAGACTGCGGAGTTTCTGGAATTGTTACCCACTTATGCTCCGATAAGATTCCCTTGAGCCGCAAAGCAGTCTGCCGCCTGTCCGAGTTATAGCCATCCAAATCAGCGAGCAACAACGACCCCGCCGCAGCTTGGGAAGGGACCATACCGAGGCGCTCACCCAAGTCGTCAGCGGCAGATGCCGCCGCCTGGGTCGGACCGTTGACGTGTACCAGTCGCCAGCTTAGTGGCTGAGTAATTAATCCGAGGGCCGCGTAGCGGAATGCCGAGAACAGCGACCGCATGCGCGTGCCCTCGGTTATGCCCGCCCAAACCTGTGATATCTGGTCCCGTGCTACGTTTGAGTTAACTGTAATAGCACCTCCACCTGCCAGTGCCAGCGGCTTACCGGGACCGAAACTGAACAACCCGAAATCTCCGACAGTACCCGCAGCCTGGCCGTGCACAGTACTGCCCATAGCTTGCGCCGCATCTTCGACCAGGTAGGCACCAGCGTTTCGGATTTGTTCCGCTATCGTGTCCAGCCTGTGTGGAATCCCGAACTGGTGTACGCATATAACAGCAAGCGTTTTCCTGCCCAAATGACTACTGAGCGACCGCTCATCAAAAGCTAGCGTACTTGGATTGATCTCACAAAATATTGGTCGCATTCGGGCCGCGACAATTGCGGCCACCACAGATGGACAGGTATAGGCGGGAATAATGATTTGCTCGCGCTCACTATCGGTCCTCGTCTCGTGAAGCGTACGCACAAGGATGTACAGAGCAAACCTTGCGCTGGCGGCCAGGTGACAATCAACAACCCTGTAATTGTTCGTCAACGCGCGCTTGAATTTCATCAAACTGCGCTGGTCTGCAGCAATCGCAGCAGCTATCGCCCGAACCGGGATTGGCGTGGCCGTCGGCGGTAACAGCCGAAGTACGCTCAAGCTAAAGACCTGAAGATTGAATGATAGCTTTCCTTTCTCACTGTAGCTGGCCGCGCTGATTATCCAATATATGACCGCCTTGGAGCCGAATCTGTACAAGCGCTCGAAGTACCGAGCACCGCTTCTAAGCTCAAGCGTTCACCTTGCTAGCAACACTCTAGTCGCTTAGCCAAACGGAAGCCTGCTTCTCAGCGACGGCCCCAGAACGTTCGTAACGGTCAGTGGCATTCGCTTCCAGACTTTTACTGCGATTGAGTTTGACGCCGGTTCCAGAATCGCGGAATCCTTTGGCCTGTTTCGTCGAGTCACAAAATCGCAGCGGTACAGCGCTTCGATATCAACAGGACGCCATTTGGTCTTATAACGGTAGGCGCCGGTCCCGGGGGAACTTCTGCCCATATTAAACTTACCGAGCTGCCTTTCGCAGGCCCATTCCATAACCCTGAGGTAGAGGAGATAGTTCGCATAGTTGTGCTGGTATTCTCGGTCTGTCGCGGCGTACAGACTGTAGTAAGTATCACCGAGGCTCACTCCAACAAGACCCGCGACGAGGCGCCCGTGATGCATGAGACCGGTAAAGTTCAACAGTGGAGACAGTACGGCATTCATCGAATCGAAAAATTTTCGAGAAACCACCGGCGTACCGAGATCTCTCTGGGTACGGGCGAAGATAGCGTAGAAACTATGGGGTACCTGGTCTGCCTGCACGGCTTCGAGCCCGAGCGCCTGACTTTTCTTTATTTGATACCTCATCTTCTTATTCAGTCGTTGGGTAACGAAATCGACACCGGCGGACAGATCGACGACCGGATAGATCCGTTTGCTGAATACGCTACCGCCGACAGCTTCGCCTGTTGCTGCTGCTCCGCCTTTTAGCATGACGTGGCGTGCGCCTAGATTACCGGCCGAAAGGGAAAGCTCTGCGTGGAGCGAATCGGCGACGCGCTGATCTGCACTAAGGATGCCGCCATCCAACGTCGCGACCTGCGGCGTCGCGAAAAGTCCTGAGGCGAAATAGGCCGGGACGATTCCCAAAATCCGGCCGGTGGCGTCGCATCCCATCCTGTAAAGGGGCTGCACCTGAAACACGTGATTCAGGATTTCGTGCCATTGTGCGAGATGAAAGGGGTTTACCACGGGTTGTGCGAGCACAAATTCATTCCAACCCGTGAATCCATCGTTAGTCGCGGGATCAGAAACAATTATCTGTTCGTTTCGCGTTAGGTCCATATCTGTAGCGAACTCGTTATAACGGAAACTTCTGGTCTACTTGAAGAGTACACACTTCTGCGCAGGCGACCGCCTGAGAAATGAGTGCGGTCGATAGGGTCGACGATATCGTAATTTTCGGGGTGCAAGCACCACCCGCGCCGGACAACACGTTGCCCCAAAAAGCTATATTCTAAGTCAATGATCCACCTTGCTGCCGCCTGCTGTGCAAATAATTCCCTATACAACGACTGGAAATGCGGGCAGCGTTCGGGGCCCTGTCGAATCGTAGCCCATGAGCGGGGCCCGTGCATTTTGCTAACGACGTCTAAAGACTTCAGTGCCCAAAGCCGATTCTCAGCAATGTACGGAGCGTTTCGGCAAAGGTACAAGATTGACGAGTGTTTCACGCAGATGGACACTGCACATGATTCCAGATTTACTGAATCCGGCCGCGACGAAATACCCGATGCCCGTTAAATATCGACCTGAAATTGATGGTCTGCGAGCCATCGCAGTGTTGCTCGTCGTGTTGTACCACGCCCGGCCGTCAATTCTGGCATTGGACATGTTCGCGGGCGGATTCATTGGAGTGGACATATTTTTCGTTATTTCCGGATATCTCATAACGTCCGTTGTTCTTCACGAACTAGACGAACAAGCTTTCACCTTCGCGCATTTCTACGAAAGACGGGCGCGCAGGATACTTCCGGCTCTTTTTACGGTAATGCTTGCCTGTCTACCATTCGCCTGGATGCATATGTTGCCAAAAGCGATGAAAGAATTCGCAGGTTCGGGTTTGTCTGCTTTGTTTTTCGGTTCGAACGTATGGTTCTGGCAGGAAGATAGTTACACAGCCGCACCGAGCGCACTAAAGCCACTCCTGCATACCTGGAGCTTGTCTGTGGAGGAGCAGTTTTACTTGCTATTCCCACTCGCCCTCGTGCTTTTTTGGCGATTCCTAAAATCTCATATCAGCGCTGTAATGATCGTCGGTCTTCTCATATCGTTACAATTCGCGCACCACACTAGCGACGAATCGCCGGCCTTTGCTTTTTTCCTTTTTCCGACCCGGGCATGGGAACTGTTAACCGGGTCGCTTCTTGCAAAGCTGACGTATGGCCGCGGTCGCCTGAGCCATTCAATTCTCGATGCGACCATGCCTGCGCTTGGGCTATCGCTCGTCCTGGGCACAGTCATTTTCTTTGACGACACGATAAATCACCCTTCCTATATAACTTGCTTTCCGATCATCGGCACCGCGCTGTTGATTTGGTTTATGAAACCCGGCGAACTGATAACTAACGTTCTGTCTACGCGGCTATTCGTCGCGATCGGTCTCATCTCATATGCTCTGTATTTGTGGCATTTTCCGCTCTTCGCTTTCGCGCGGATGAAAAGCCAGGCGCCGACCCAGGGCGAGATGCTTGCATGTATCGGAATAGCGTTCGTATTGTCAGGGCTATCCTTCTTTCTGATTGAAAGACCCGCACGGCAATCCCACAGAATTTGTCGACGAAATTTCTACAGTTATTCGCTAGCCGCATTTCTAACTCTTTTGGCAGCATATGGGGGCATCTACTACTACGATGGGATCCCGAGCCGACTGGGGGTCTTAGTTGACTTGTATGAACGCGCACGCCCTCGCTACGTCGTTCAGGATGGAACGGCTTGTCGAAAGCAAGCCATCGATTCGCATTGTAGATTCGAGACCTCGGCCGCCTCGACGACTCTGATTCTTGTTGGCGATAGTCACGCACGCACGCTTGCAGTGAGCTTGCTGGATGCCGCTCGAGCGAATCGGGCGAACTACGCTCAATTAACCAGCAACGCTTGCCTGCCTGTCTATGGCACAATTCGATCGGATGGTGGCAAGGACAATACTAAATGCCGCGCTCGAACGCAGGACTTGAAAGATTTTCTAGCGGCTCAGGAACCCTCGACCATCGTGCTTTCAGGCCGCTTCCCGCTAATTTTGAATGGATCTCGCTTCGATAATCGTGAGGGTGGATTGGAACCCGCTCAAGACGTTAAACCGTCTTTACGGCTCGACGAATTCGCAACCCCGGGCGACACCGTAGTCGCGAAAATTCACGGCATGATCCGAGAGTGGCTAGACCTCGGACATACCGTCGTCATCGTCTATCCCATCCCAGAAGTGGGTTGGCACGTCCCGAACCTGGTTAAAGGCGAGCTGGACCAGCACGCAAAGTATCAACAATTACGCGCGTTCAAAGAGCTGGAGATCACGACGAGTTATCCCGTCTTCAAGCAGCGCTCGAAACTAAGTTCACAGATTCTGGATGGCGTCGGCGAACATCCTCGCCTGCACAGAGTTTTTCCGGACCAACTTTTGTGTTTAGAGACGACTCAGCGGTGCTACACCCACGATAAAAGCCGGCTTTTCTACACCGACGATGATCATCTCGCCCCTTACACTGCGCAGCTTGTGACGGATCAAATAGCGACCGCTCTCGGATGGCAGAGTGGCACGGAGGATCATCTGAAATAATAGGCTGACGAAAGCCGTGAATATCTCCCTGTGCGAAATATCAGCGGTATCCGAATAGACCGCGCTTAAAATAACCGGTTACCTCGGCATGAATTCGATTCCCGACAGATAGATCGTCATCACCCAGCGATCGAGAACTGCGTCGGTTAGCGTGGAACCGTACTCACTAAAAGCGCCAAATTTGAATTGCTCCGCCGTGGTACCTCGAAAGAAATGACAACAACACGTATGCTTTTCGATGGCGATGTCGAATAGCCGTCGCCGGTTTCCGAATTTCAATATTTTCTCGAGCAATCCCTATGAAAGTACTCATGGCACCCAAGAACTATTCCGGCCAAGTCTACTTGCTTGGCGAACGGCTACGCGCCATGGGACAAGATGTCGACCAACTTGAATACGTTAGTACCGATGCGAGCGCTTCGATGGGCTATCGGTCACACAAGACCGTAAATCTGGATCCCGCTCACGTCATCGAAGGGCAACTCAAAGCCCTGCAGGATTCGCTGGCTGAAAACTATGACATTTACCATTTCTGGAACCGCTCGATGTTCTTCGTCGGTCGACCCTATGAGATGTTCATGGGCATGGACATCGCGCTAATTAAAGCACGCGGGAAGAAGGTCATCTATCGGTTCACCGGCAACGACATCCGCTACCCATCGCTGGATAAAGAGGTGAATCCCTACAGCTTCTACAACTATGGGTACGAGTCACCATACGATGAAACGGATCTCCGACGGTACGTGGAATATTTGCGTGCTCACGTTGACCAATTCGTCGTTCAAGATCCTGAACTTCAACAGTTCATTCCTGAAGCCACCGTCGTACCCCGATGCCTGAAACTCGAAGATTGGCCGAATGTTGGACTTCAAAATGATAAACATCCGGTGGTGGTACACGCCTCTACGAACGACATGTTGAAGGGAACGCGGTTCATCGAACAGGCCGTCGCCGAACTGCAAGATGAGGGACTGAAGTTCAGGTACACAAAGGTGAGCAATCTTATGCATTCGGACGCGATTAAAATCTATAAAGGCGCCGACATTTGCATTGACAACCTCCACCAGGGCTGTCTGACCGTATTTGCGATGGAATGCATGGCGCTCGGCAAAGCGACAATGAATTACATTCGTGACGATTTGTACAAGC
This sequence comes from Proteobacteria bacterium UBA981, assembly GCA_002292285.1. GTDB lineage: Bacteria > Pseudomonadota > Gammaproteobacteria > UBA981. The sequence continues at coordinate 43,099 of DBBP01000026.1, read as the reverse complement.
CCGCCTACGGAAACGTACCCGTAGAAAATGTCAATCCGGACAATATCAAGGACAAGCTCCGCTTACTTATTACAGACTTGGAGCACCGAAAGGAACTGTCGATACAAGGGCGACATTTCATCGAAACGCACTTCGACGTGAAAAACGTTGCCGAACAATTGCTCAAGGTCTATCACGAGGTCGCGGACCGCAGCGGACCGCAGCGGACCGACGGCCCCTGGTTTCGGCGATTTCGACTACCTCGCCGAACAAATCCAGCAACACAGAAGTACGTTACAAACGGTCAACTACCTACGCCGCGAACTCAAAACAGTCGCCAAAGAGAACCGCGAATTGAAACTCAAAATAGATACGAATTCAGAAAAGCCCGACTAGGCGAACACCTGTTCAAACGAGCACTCATTCCATAACAAATAGATGGTTCCGACGGGGAATGGATTATCAACGCGAAATTCGCTGCAATCGTCCACGGTCTGTTGCGGCTTTCGGCAGGGAGAACGGGCTGTGTAGGCAATCAGCCTGGCACGGCGAATCGCTGGCAAGCGACCCCAACTTGACGTGATTCCCGGTCTCAGGTCCACTGCTCGAACGGTCGGCAGGGAAATCCGTTTCAAACGTTATCACGCCGATCGGTCGGTTCCATTTCGTTGCTCAGAGGTCCCTATCGTGGAAGACGACGTTGTTACTTCATTTGCTGAATTCGGGTATGCCGGCCCCCTGCCTGGGATTGACCAATCTGTGACTGCCAGATTTGAAGAATCCTTTCGCCGCGGAGAAATTCCCGGGTCGCTAAACCCGCATTTGGATTCGCCTGTTGCGGCAGCAATATGTCGTTCGTCCGCGCTCATTACGACGTGCCAATCCCTCCTTGGTCCGAACATCTCGATTTGGCGAACGGCAATATTCTCGGGCGTTCCGAATTTACCGTTGCACAGAGACACTTATCGGAAGGTCCTCACCCACGCGAATCCCGACGAGCACCAGATTTCAGTTCAGGTTGCTGTGTCCGCAGCACCGGCCGAGAATTGTGCTGTGGTCATTCCCGGATCTCACCTGCTCGATTACTCGGAATTGCGAAGTCGTTTTGGCCTGACGAAAAAGCTCCTCGCTGGACGAGGAAACACGAGGTTTGCAGGCGCAACCACGGACACTGTTTCTCGTTTGGTTATGCAGCCCCGGGGAGTTTTTCATTTTCCATCCGCTACTAATCCACGGCTCAAGTCATGCGCTGCCGGGCCTTCGCTCTACCGAAGTGCCAAACAGACTCGCGTTTACTTTGCGGTTGATAGACCCAACCGTCGAAGTCACACCGAGGGCATTTCGAAGTCGGCCGCCCTGCACAATGCTGGTTGGGACCGCGGGAGCTTCCAGAAACCGATTTCTACCGCTGGCATCATGACCCAGGGCAATCCGCAGCTGTGGACTATACCGTTCGCTATTGTTGCAATGCGACGGGCGGTAGTGGCCTCGATGCGCTGTAATCTACGGACAACAGTGGCCGAAATTCTGAGCCTGCTCGGTCGTAGTTCGGCGAAAATTGGCAGCGTCAAAACGCCCTCCGATGTCGCAGCGCCACTCTGCCGCTACCTATCGTGAGTTAAATTGTCCGAATAGTTGCGCCGCAGATTATCAGCCTGTCATTTGTCACTTTTTTCAACAGCAATCGGGAAGGTAGGGCGCGTCCATCGTTAATTAGCAAGTGATACGAACTTGATTCCGTCATCCAATACCGCCGCGTCGTTAGGTGTCTCTCCAGGCCTGCATCTGTAACAAACAGTTACCTCAACGCCACGAGCGACCAGCGAGCGTGCCATGCGCATCGTTCGATTGTTCTCGCGTAAATTGCTTGCGCCGACGTAGCACACGCTGGCGGGTCTACCCAGGGACTCAAACAGGTCGTCCTCGACTGATTCCCATATGTACTTTTTCGATGCCGTGACCGCGTTGTCGCGGAGCTTATCCTTTTCTTGCAACACGCTACTGATAGTTTCGGCCCATCCGGCCGGGCTTAGATCAGTGACGATGCCACCAATATTCTCGTCAGCGATAATTCGGGCGATATCTGGAATGAGCGGCGAACAAATCGGTACCCCTGCGAACATATAGTCGAAGATTCGATTCGGAAGTGAGACCTGAACATTCTTAATGCTGGGGTCGAGCACAATCAATCCGGCCGATGCCATCGAAATCGTCGCCGTGAGATCTTTGTACGGAAGGGGATCGAGACAATGAAACCGCTCGAGGACGCCTTGTTCTGCCGCATATTTTTCGCAGGTTTCTCGGTAACCGACTGGGGCGAACCTACCTACAGTCACAAGGTGTACGCTAGGAGGAAGTAGTGCGAGTGCCGCCAGCACAACATCCAATCCAGCGGTTACCGTGTTCAACGACAGCACCAGATCGGTGTCTTCGGAAACCCCGCATTTTTCTCGCAACCAATCATTTGGCGCGAGAGTTTCGGCATATCGATAGTTCGGAATCACCGCTACATTGTTGTGTAGCTTCCTTAGCTGATCAGCCAGGGTCCAACCAACAGTGAGGATACCGTCGGCGTGACGTAGATAACTTTCGAACGCCCTGTCCAGAAAATGGGTATTGGTCACATCCCAGTTGACCGGCAAGGCTCGGTCAAAGAACGAAGGGGTTTCAATGCAGTCGCAATAGTATTTCCCGCCCTGCTCGTTGGCGAGAATAGACGCCGTTGGCAAAGACTGAACCCCGTGCGCGACGTACGCGTCGGCAGCTAGCGCCGTACTGGTTTCGACACAGCGCTGGGCGAAAGTAAGATATGAGATCACCGCGATATTTGGGGTATAGCGCTCTAGCTTTCTATTTAGCTGGGCGATCTCATTAACTAATTCGCGGGAATTGTAACTTCGCGACGACCCTCTGTATGAAGAGTAACCACGTGACAGTTTGCCAGGCGCCACTCCCGTCAGGGCTAAGTTACCAAGCAGAATCCAAAGGACCGCATCGACAATGACAATTATGGTACGAAACAGCACCATTTCTAGTCGAAACAGTAGCGGGACATGTTTATTCTGCCATTCCAGCACAGCAACCATCCTGCGATAGAACCTCGGATACTGGCCAGCGATATTCAGTCCGAATCCGGGTAAGGCAATTTCAGAATCTTGCCCGCGCTGGCCGCCATCAGTCATCGAATTCTCCTAGTTTCATCGTTGCCATGTCGTCTTCGAATGGATACTTGCCGATCTAATTTCGCTACCGTGCCTGGACCACTTAAATTCGAATCGTGAACACGTCCGGCCTGTACAGAACGGTCCCGCCACGGACGGCGGCTAAGTCTAACGAACTTTGAAGGCTGATTCAGGTCGCGAGTCTTGTCGCGCTAGCGTGGCGCGCCGGCCCATGCGAAAATTCGAACGTAGCGTCGATGGCATTTCTGAAGCCTGCTGTGCCGTGAGAATGATTCGAATTGGCCTGGCTGAGGCGGCGCCGGTTTCGGCCAGATCCGGGCAGGCAATCTGTCTTAATTACGTTTTTGGTCAACCCGCATTGCCGATAAACTGAGCAACATGTTTAGACGCCTTCGCACCATCATCGACAATGCGCGCTTTCGCGGCAAAGTCTATGTGTCTTTACTTGGCTGGCTGTTCTCAATAGCACTGAAACAATTCGCGTGGCGCATATTCCTGTCGTCGATATCGACAGCGTCGAGTATTGCCTGCCAGGGCTTCTCTTTCGGGATAATCGTTGGTGCGGTCGGCCAGCTGCAAACTAGCGGACGTCTCACGAGCTTTCCGGGAATCGACCGGCTTGGAATCGAGCTGGCTGCACCCAACCCAAACCTGGTCATTGCCGTATTCGTGGTTCTGTTTTTCCTTGGCGGTGCCCTGAACTATGCAAGTCGCTCGATTGCGATTCGGCTGGACAGCCGGGTGTATCGCTACTTTTTCGCGGAGATCGGCGCCTACTTCGGACGCAAGACTGAAGTGGACACTGCCTTGTTACACACCATTCGCACGCGCGTGCGAATCGCAAGCAAATACTCTGTTCTGCGAGTGCTCAATACCGACGCCAGATTCGCCGGCGTGATTGTCAGGCTGGGCCTGTACAACATCAGCCATTTAGGAAGTATCGCGATCGGTCTGTCAATCATCGCTTTATATGCGCCCCTCCTGTTGCCGTTAATCGGGTTATTCGCGCTATTCGCTGCTTTCATGACCTATCCACTTAATCTGCGTGCGACACGGACTACCCGCATGCTCGAAGTGCAGGCTCCAAAACGAAGCGCTGCGATTCGAGAAAAGGTCAACAATTTCCTGGCCGGCAACAGTGCGCCTGAAGTCGCCTTTCTCGGCGATGATGAGATGTTCGAAGACCCCGATGCGGGTATTGATGCGGGCAACAACGCACGGGGAAATAAGGATGATGAGGAAAATGAAGCGGAAATCATTAGCGGATTCCATCGACTGGTAGAGAACCGCCTGCTGGTTCTTGAATCATCCCGGATAGTCATGTCGTCTATGGTCGGGGTCGGTATTGGCTTTCTTGTCTGGCTGATGTTTTCAGAACAGCACCAGGGCATGGTTAGTTACAGCTCTCTGCTGGTGTTGTTTTTCGGATTGCGCTTTGTCATGAACGGCCTTGAGGGCCTGATGGTCACTGTGACCTCAGTGAATCGGTTTCTCCCCCACCTGATTCGGCTGCACGAACTCATGCGGGAAATCGATGGTTCTCAGACACCACCAGATATTTCCGCCAGCCGTGGAGCCTCACAAACCTCCGTGGAGACACCCCCGAGTCCATCATCGGGAAATCAGGCCGTTCTCAATTGGGGTATTGAAACGGGCGGATTGCAGGCGACCCAGGGCGATTTTTTGGCAGGAGGCGTTTATGCGATGCTCGGGCCGACTGACCCTGGTGAGGCGTCCGAGCGGCAGATGACAGCGCTGACCAATACGAATTCAGATGTGATCTTTGTACGCGCTACCGGAGTGGATGTTGATGCGCTTTCCGAGCGGGAGCGTTCCTGGTTAACAACTGTAATGGAAGGTACTGGTTCGCAAAATACATCGGCGGAAAACAGCGCAACCGATTCCGCCATGCGCGCAGAGCTGCCCAACTATCTCTGCGCGTGTCTTGAGCACGCCCGACGCCCCCCTGCCCTGCTGCTACTCGAAGGCGCGTATGTCTACGAGCTGTCGGCGACCGGTATCGCAGCGATACGCCAGCTGTTCCCGACGAGCGCTATATGTATTGTTTCGGATTCCCTCGATAAAACGCTGGCTAAGTCTCCGGCTCGCGACCTTTTTGTTAGTGACGGCAAGCAGATCGTATGCGCTGTAGATATGAAAACAGTGAACTCGGCTGCGGGCGATTTTATTCGTGCCATATGTCACGGTGACTGGCGCGATGGCAGACGGCGCTATGAGGCTCCGGAGAAGAGCGCGAAGGGAAAATGAGGCGCTGCCATACGGGGAAACTCCGCCTGCCCGGCTACTTAAGAACTTCGACGGCGCAATCGACAATGCGTGCTGCCGCGTGCCCGTCTCCGAACGGAACCTCCCATTTGCAGGTCGTGGCACTGGCATCCTTTGCCGCATCGACGATCGCCATCGGTTCACATCCGGCCAGGCGGTTAGCCCCGATATCAATTGTTTCCACCCACTCCGTGTTATCGCGCAAAGTAACGCAATTAATTCCATGGATGCACGCTTCTTGCTGGACGCCGCCGGAATCCGTGAATATGAGAGCAGATCGCGCCACATAGGCAAGAAAATCCAGATAGCCGGCCGGTTCTCTCAATTCAATGCCCGGACAATCGTGCAGCCAGTCGAGCAAACTAAACTCCTCGAGGCGCTTTTGCGTTCGCGGATGCACGAAAAAAAGCGTCGGTATCCCGAGCGCTACCGCAGCGTCCGATACGCCCTGCAGAGCGCCCTGTAACCGCTCCGGGTTATCCACGTTCTCCTGACGATGCATCGTCAGTATCGCGTAGCGACGGTCCGCGACCCCTAAATGTTCTTCAATGTTCGGTCTGGCCAGCGCCAGTCGGGAAAACTCGCGAGAGGCGTCGACGATCGGATTACCGCTCCGGACAATAGCGCCCTGAACGCCCTCACGCTCAAGGTTGCCGACGGCATTCTCGCCGGTCACGAAAAGGTAGTCCGAAATGTGGTCAATCATTCGGCGGTTGTGCTCTTCGGGCATAGACCAGTCGAAGCTCCGTTCGCCGGCTTCAACGTGCCCCAGAGTCATGCCCAGTTTACGCGCGGCCAGGGCGCCGGCCAGATTGCTGTTCGCATCTCCGCCGACCAATACCATGCGCGGCCGGGCTTGCAGCAAAATGTCCTCAATTCCACTCAGCATATGCGCAGTCTGCGCACCGTGCGTGGTGTGCGCGGCGGTGCCATCAATCCGATACTGCGGTGCGCTTAACGCGATATCGGCGAAAAACTGTGCATCCATGTTCGGGGAATAGTGCTGCCCGGTGTGAATCACGAAATGGTCGATAGCGCGTCGCTCCAACTCCTTGATTACCGGACCGAGCATCACGATGCCGGGGCGCGTCCCAACGATCACTGCGATACACGGGTTGAGATCTGGCCGATACAGCCCATCTTTGTCGTGCGGTGTTTCGTTCGGATTTGTGGTGCTCATAGATGCGCTGCGCTAGTTAGTATTTTGCTCACGACCACGGTCATAACAACGTCACTGTGCGCGACTGTGCCCGAAACATCATGATAGGTGACCAGGAACCAAGCCTACTGATTGTCGTTTTTCCTGCCTGTGCCCGCCGCCTCGGCCTGCGTACGATCCTTTCCCAATACGGCTCTAACGCGCCCTGCCAGCCAGATAGCGGCGACAATGACCGTGCGAATCAATCGAACCTGCATTCGCAACAACACCGCGAAGAACTGTTGTTGCAGACTGAAGTATCTGCCACCCAGAGCGGCCAATTTCGGATGCTGGCGCGCCATCCCCAATTCGAAACTCAAACGCGCGGGTTTGTCGTCAATGCCAGACGCAATTCCCTGCCGTAAAAATCGCACATCGGCGGTGTCCTGCTTCGATAGGGTGCGACCGATACGCGCCTGCTCACATATCGAAGCATACTGGTCGGCAATATCGTTAATGTTGTGGAACTTCTCCACCGTTTCACGGCCTCGTCGCGCGAGGTCCTCACGCCATTCGAAATCCTTTATCAAGTTTCGCAATACTGTCGTGATTGTGTCTGGTGTCGCATTCGCAACCGGCAGATCAGACGTCTGATAAAACGACTGGAACAAGTCTTCACGTAAAAAAGTCACACAGGGCTTGGCGAGAGCCCAGGCTTCGAGTGTTAAAACGCCAGTAGCCCCGATGAGAATCTGGTCGACGATGATGTCTGCTTTCTCGTACCACTCACGCGCTTGCTCGTGAGGCACACGGTCAAGTTGTTTGAATTCAAAACTGAGATTTTCGCGCTGAAGCTGCTCGACAGCCTCCATGATAAATCGGGACCCCTTGACCAACGGATTGCTGGGCGCGTGTACGATTAAAGGGCGCTCGGATGCTTGGATTCCGATCGGCTGCCAATTGTCCAGTTCAAGGCCACGTGGAAGAATTCTGGCGTCCGGGAAGAATTGAGCCATCTCGGGGTCCTGTACGAAAAACGTCTCAACGTAGTCCTTAAGGAAGTCGAGATAGGCTGCTTGTCTTTTCTCGTCGAACGGATTCGTGTATCCGTAATGGTAAGGGCTGAATTTGTTAAAGCTGCGGTCCTTCTCCGACATGCGCAAGTCTGCGCCTGTGAAGCGGTGAAATATGCTCGCGTCGCGCGCCTTAATCAACGGCAGGTCCAGCCCGGTCAACCCACGTAGCGGTCGGTCATGGAGTAACGAACGCTGCCAGAAATGGTAAATATCGAAACCTTCCTCCAGGCACTGCTCCAGCACCTCAAGTTGTTTCCTGATATCCAGATCCTCAATCTCGATGGCACGATCGAGCGCGTAACCGAGTGGATGAACCCCATGTGCCGTGTAATGGATCTGATGGGCATCGAATCCCTTCTTGCGTAATGCGCGGACCAGCGCCATCGGCTGATCGGCGAAATTTTGCGGCGCCATCAATACGCGCAAGGGGCTGGGTTGGTCAGCTGTCATCGAAATCTAAAGGTCGCTGGGCATGTTGATTTGCCTCGACGATGCAAAATGGCATCGGGTACGAATAGCCGTTGCGTTTCGATACAGTGCCCGCGGGCACAGCCGTAATCAGGTACCTGCGGAGGCCATATTCTAGCGTTAGAATGGCCGCCATGTTATCCCACCATTGCCGCGTAGCGGACGCTGGCCAGTGCAGCGGCACCAATTCCCAGTGAATGAAATCGACTCCTAAAACCCACCAACGAATCTGTCTGCTGGCGGCCAAAAATCTTCGCTGGAACACCCGCGTGTCTCGGCAAGCCTTGAGCCTGCAAGCGTCAGGATGGCGGGTAACAATCGCGGCCCTGGAACGTCCGGATTCACGTGGTCTTGAGGACATCGAGTATGTGCAGGTCACGCTGCCTCGCCCACTGCGGCGCCTCGAGCGACTGCTACGCCGAAAACGGCCGTCGCCCACTGAGTCCGAATCAGCTGCATTCGTCGCCGCGCCTTCGAAGGACAATAGCCCTCGTCTGCTGGCATCGATATCCAGCGCCATCGTGCGCGCCGCCCGATTTATCGTTTTGCCTTTTGGTCACACAATTAACAGCATGCTCTTCGCTCGCGCGAGCACGCGAGCACTCGCGCAACACCGATTCGAGGTGATTCAGGCCCACGATGCCCCCGCTCTGCGGGGCGCCAGAAGTCTCTCCAGAATATCCAATGCGCTGCTTGTGTATGACGCCGTTGAGTTTGTTGATGACCGGTCTACTTTCCACAACACCCCCCTGCAGCGAACGCTGCGACGTTTCGAGTCCGCAGCCGAGGCACGCATTATCCGCCGCGCTGATTTGAGTTTCTCGATTGGTCCGTCGATGCAGCAATGGATGGTTAAGCGATATGCGATAGCCACGCCAGTTGTCGTGCGCAATTGCCGCTGGCACGAACAAAGATTTTCAGAGTCGAGTTTACGCGGGAGCGCCAAACTGGCGGATACAGATCGCGTTGTACTGTATATGAGTTCATTCCTGCCCGGACGAGGCGTCGAGGAATTTATTCAGGCGTTATCGATGCTTGGTCAGGAAATCCACGCCGTGATTCTCGGGTCCAGCAACGTTCCAGGGTATCAACAGGCAATGCTGGATTTAGGCCGCGGACTCGGTCTATCGGAGCGGCTCCATTTTCTGTCGCCGGTCCCGCCTGACGAGCTGATCCGTTATATCGCCGGCGCCGATGTCGGCGTTATCCCTTTCCTCAATACGAGCATGAATAATTTCTACTCGCTACCCAATCGTTTTTTCGAAATGATTATGGCCCGCTTACCCGTAGCCGTGTCTGCCTCGCCGGATATGCAGGCCATCGTCGCGGGGTTCGGCATCGGCGAAGTCTTCGATCCCCAGAAACCGAACGAGATTGCCAGCGCGATTCGGTCTTTGCTCGAACGGACCGGCCAGCCTGCGCTGAGAGAGCGTCTTGACCGCGCCGCCGATGCCCTGTGTTGGGAGACCGAAAGCCTCGACTATTGCGCAGCGCTTGCTCGCATCTGCGACAACCGAAAACGCGGATAACTTCGGGCGCTGCAACAAGCCGGCATCACCGCCCGAAGTGTTCGCCTAGGACGCGATCTTGGCAATCGCCGCAAGGACCCCGTCAATATCTGCATCAACCAGGCTATGGTGAATAGGCAGGGCGAGAATCCGCTCGGACAAATCTTCCGTTACCGGAAGCTGGCTTTTGCCGTAAAGCTCTTCAAAAATGGGCTGCTGATGCAAGCCACGAGGATAGTGAATCCCACTCATTACCCCTTCAGTTTTAAGATGCGCGGACAAGGCGTCGCGGTCGCAGCCAAATTCGCGCTTATCCACCAACACACAGAACTGATGCCAGGCATGGTCACCGCCGGCAGTGACTGTTTGTGCCGTGATGCCATCGATGCCATCGAGCCCCGCGCACATCCGTTGCGCGTTACGCCGCCGACTCGCCAGCATGCTGTCCAGTCGTTTTAGCTGCTCCCGACCGATGGCCGCTTCCATATCAGTCAGTCGGTAATTTAACCCAAGGCTTGTGTGGTGGTACTTGCCAGTCTGGCCGTGACTGCGTAAGTAACGCAGCTTGTTCTCGTACTCGGCATTATTCGTACACACCATGCCGCCTTCGCCGACAAACATATTCTTGGAAGGGTAAAACGAATAACAGACGAAATCGTCGAAGCTACCGACGTCACGTTGCTGATGAGTCGCCCCATGACTCTGTGCAGCATCCCAGAAGATCTTCAGGCCGTGATCCGCAGCAAATTGTTGCACGGCGTCTATATCGCACGGGTTGCCAAACAGGTGGACTGGCGCGATGCCTTTCGTCTTTGCAGTAATCTTCGATCTTGCGTCATCGAGGTCGAGTAAAAATGTGTTCGGGTCAACATCACAAAAAATCGGTTTCGCCCCCATGATCGAGGCCATGCTGCCGGTAGCGATGAAGGTAAACGCAGGAACCAGGACCTCGTCACCCGGCTCAAGTGCGGCAAGGTAGGCCAGATGCAATGCCGCTGAGCCATTGGCACACGTAACCGCGTGAGCGGCGCCGACTTTCTCTGCGAACTCCTCTTCGAACGCATCGCTCTCCTTGCCCTGGCGCAGCATGCCCGAGCGCAGGACCTTGATAGCTGCCTCGATTTCGTTCTCGGTCAGACTCGTATCTGATATCCCAATCACCGCATCACCCCATTGTTGTCGAAGCATTTCGAGTGCTTCCATTACTTTTAAAGAATCTTCGACCGAATTCCGCGACAGCGGCGTGCCGCTGCGCACGTGCTCGCAAAAAGCGCCCATTTGGCGTTCAAACAGGTTGACCGGTCCAAACTCGAGCGGTGTTTTGCCGGCTTCGTAGTCGTCACATTTCGCGGTCGCGAATACAAACGATGGCGAGTCCGCCTGGATTGATCCCAAAAATGTGCCGCGTTCAAACTGCATCTCTACGTGCTGAGAAAACGCCGGCGTCAGCAAGTCAGACTGGATAAACACCGATCCGCCGTTCTCCATCTCGAATCGCGCCAGTACGAAATCCTCGGCGTCAACGGTAACGTCAGCGCCGGCGATGTGTCTGATTGGACGCCGTAGTTCGTGGGCGAGCAATTGAGCCGACTTTGCTGCCCCGAAGTACCAGATGGCCAAATCAAGCATATGGACCAGCATTTCCGAAGTTGCGCCACCGGACGACTCTTTCTTGTGCTTCCACAATTCGTGGTCACCGCGGCCGCCGATACGGAACCACGCTGAGACCGGCTCACCCAGCACATGATCTCGTGTCGTATCTGGATGTAGCAACGCGTGACCCGTTTCGAATACTGGCGCATAACGATAAACATATCCGACCATGCCGATCAGGCCTTTCTTCGCGCAGGTGTCCGCAATCAGCCGCGCTTCATCGAGATTCTGGCAAAGTGGCTTTTCGCAGAAGAAGTGTTTGCCATTCTCAATCGCCTGGAGAACCAGTGGCGCATGCGACATAGTCGGGGTTGCAATGTCAACGGCAGTAATGTCGCCATCGGCAAGCAATCCTGCTACGTCGTCGGTCCATGCGAGTGAGAATTTCTCGCCGACGGCACGCGCTCGCTCGGCGTTGATGTCGCAAACGACGAGTTCAACATCAGCTTGTTTGGCCAATCCGGAAATATGTTTTGGTGCTTGTTTTCCGCACCCGATGAGTCCGATTTTCAATACTCTGTAATCCAACGCTGCACTGGTAAAAAAATTTCTTGCCGAGCCTTCGCCGCTTAGGAATCTGGGTCGAGAAACCCGCGCCACGACAACGCCATGTTGCGTTCTGCGAGTTCAGGTGGCAATGCCGAAATCTGCCCTGGCACGCCCTTCACGAAGCTGCGTGGCGGAATATCCCGCGTCACTACAGCGCCGGCCGCGACAAAACTATCGGCACCGATGGTCACGCCCGGACATACGACCACACCCGCACCCAAGGTCACACCGTCTTCCAGAATGACGCCTTCCGGCTTGTAGGTGTCGCGGAGTTTTAGGGGGTAGCGATCGTTTGTCAGGACAACACCGGGGCCAAGAAATACCCGCGTTCCGATGCTGCAATGCGTTGAGATGTAGCAATTGGACTCTATCTTCACGAACGCATCGATGGTTGTATTGCCGTCGCACACCGAATTAGTGCCGATCACGACGTGGTTACCGATTTTCGTATTCTCGCGAATCATCACATGGTGACCCGTTTGCACATGGTCACCGATGACCACGCCGGCGTAAATGATTGAGCCCGCGCGAATGAAGCAATTGTCGCCCAAACGAGTCGTGGGTGCGTTGTCTTTGTAACTCAAGCCGACAATACAGCCGGGATCAATGTGCGTGCTGTTACCGGCTACAAAATTCGAATCCGTCATCGTTCTTTCGTTCTCCGCGTATCGCCGGCTTGAGGCGACGATAAATTGGTCGCGCTAGGTAGCGCCTGTTGCCGACTCTATTTGATGGACAATCTTTCGGATGATAATTGGCCACGCATAATTGTCTTCGGCGAACCTTCGTGCACATTGGCCCAAGTCCGAGAATGTGTCGCGCCGCGCTGCGAGCGCGTCTATCGCAGAGACAAAATTACTCGGATTCTCGGCATCGAACAGATGCATCCACGCTTCAGATTCGAGGTCCTCAATCGCCGGAATTCTTGCCGCCAACACGACCCGGCCAGCCGCAGCATACTCGCGCAGCTTCAACGGTGAGCGCCCAATAGAGCGATACTCGCCGTCTGCCGTCGGAATCAACGCTATGTCGAAGCAACTCATGACAGCGGCGATATCACTATGGTCCATACGCCCGAAGAATCTTATGTTTCCGCCCAATGATTTACGCTCTACAAGTGCTTCGAGCTGCGCACGTTGCGGACCATCACCAATAATCAGCAGCCGCGCTTCGGGGTGGGATTTCACGACCTCGCCGACACCTTCGACGATTTCGTCGAGCCCCTGCCAGATGGTTAGTGAGCCGACGAAACCAAGATACAAATTCTGTTCCGGCAAATCGAAGCGACGCAGTGCGACGTCGCGTGGTAATGGCCTGATGAGTTCGGTATCGCAAGCGTTGCCGACCACGAATACCCGCGCCGGATTGACGCCAAGATTCACCAGACGTTCGCGGATGCCGGGAACGACAGTACGGACACAATCGGCCATCCGCGCGTCCAGAACCTGAAAATAGCCTTCTATCGGTGCGAACCAGCGATGCTGGCCACCACTGCGCCGCTCAGCTTCAAACCAGCCATGGTGCTCACCAACCACCTTAGCGCGCCCGGACAGTCGCCCCCACAGACCGAACAGAAACGTGAAGGTCGCCGCCCGAACGTAGAGCGTGTCAGCCTGCGCACGTCGGCACAGCTTACTCACTTGAAACACTTGAACGAGCGTATTGAAGGTGTTGGGTAAGCCGAAATCTACGACGTTCCAGTGGAAGCTGACCGTCGCATTGCCGGCATCAATCGGGAAATCATTGCTGGCTTGCGATGGCGCAACCAGGGTGACCGTGTGCCCGCAATCTGCCAATGATTTTGCCGTCCGCAAAGTTGTAATTGCGTCCGCAGTCGACGTGCTCAAATTCGCCAGACTGAACAATAAAATATTCATTTGCCTTCGTCGTCACAAACGGCATTGCGGTGCGTCGATTTCCGTCCCGAACCATGCTCAAGCAGCGCCGATACTTGGCAGCATCGTTCCTCAGGGAAATCGTTCGGAAATACCTGAGAATGGATTTAACGCGTTGATTGAATGGTCTATTCTTCGGAGATAAGGAAATCTTTGGAGTCATTTTCAACCGGCGCGACGGTAGCATACTGAGGCTGAAAATGATAACGGTCAGGCGCCTCTAGTCGGCCTCGCTGCGGCCATAGAAACGCGCGTATTGGGGGTGCGGCGCGCGGCCGGCTAAAACGTTGCTGATATCGTCCTCGATGAGGAGCGCGACCGCTCTTGTGAAATGGAGGATATCCCAATAGTTTTGGCTGGATCTCGTCAGCTCGGAGGCGAAAAAATAATCAAGGACATCGATTCGATGGTCACCTTGTACCCGCTCTAACAGTTTACCTTTGCATTCCGAAAAAAGTGCCCGCTTGCGCGATATAAAGTGCACATGAAGCGGCGGTAGCAACAACACAATTCGCGTCGTTGACGGAGTCCTGGCGAGCAGATCTGCCAACGACGCCAAAGACGGAAATTCGTTCCCCGACCGCGCTCGCCGCGGGCGAACGGCCGCGCGGACAGGTGTCGAACGTGCCAACGGAGCCAATCGCTCAAGCACCCCCGCTTCATCTCGAGAATTGAAATCAGCAGAAAAGTCGTGGTAGCCGTTGCGGTCGTACTTTGGTTCGCGTCGACCGCGAAAAAGCTCGAGCATGCGAACGGCATTCTCAAGCGCCTTGTCGTTGAATAGATACAGGAGGTCGTTGTAGAGATTCTCGTCGTACATCCATTCCGGGAACGCGCGGAATGTGTAGCGTTGCGGTGTTACGGACCTATCACACCACGTACCGTCGATGCCGATAACAAGGTATTTCATGGCCGGATGGTGACGCACGAAAACCTCGTGGATCCGCATTTGCTCGTACGCGGTCGCGGAATTCATCGACAAATTCGCGAAGCGCGCTGCGTCTGGCGCCAGCCCGGCTGGGTTTAGCAGCCTGGTCGTCGATGTGCCCAGGACCAGGCTGTCGTATTCTTCATCCCGGGCAATCGCCGGATAGGCGAAACGCTGATTGCTGCTGATTGGGGCACGGTCCAACGGCGGCGAAAAAGGCACGTTCTGATAGGGATCCATAACCAGAATAAAAACGAGCACGGCCACGCCGATGATGGTGGCGCTGGACAGCAGGGTGCGCGTGTAGCGTGGCCAGTTAGTCATCAGAACTGGAAGTAAATAAACTCAAGGCCGCGCCCCTGGCCAACACGGAGCACAACCAGAACGAGAGCCAGACCGAGCGCAATTGCCGCACCGCGATGAGCAACCCAGCGTCCGTGAGCAAATTCAGCGTTAGTCGGACCAAGCAGGGCAAACAGTCCGCCGATGACAATATATAACCAGGCAACTGGCTCGAGAACTCCACCCCGGTTGGAGAACATAGCCTGAAGTACACGCGCGGCATCGGCAAGGTTCTCTGCGCGGAACAATACCCAGGCGACGATCACGAAAAACAGGGTCAGTGCCCAGGCAACGCCAGCAGGCATCTTCATCCCACCAGCGGCCCACAGTTGATTGACGCAAACGGCAAGTCCGTGAGCGCCCCCCCATAAGATGAACGCCCATCCCGCGCCATGCCACAGGCCGCACAGCAACATAGTCGTCAGTACGATAACCGCGGTCATCACACGGCCGCCGCGATTCCCCCCCAAAGGTATATAGACGTAATCACGCAAGAATCGCGACAAAGTCATGTGCCAACGGCGCCAGAACTCGCGGATACTGGTGGCTCGATAGGGGCGATCAAAATTGACCGGCAGATCGAATCCGAACAATCCAGCCAGCCCCATGGCCATGTCCGAGTAACTGGAGAAATCAAAATAGAGCTGCAGCGAGTAAGCTAGTGCAGACTGCCAGGCGAGCGCGGTTTGCGGAAGATCCCCGGCTGCCGCAATCTCGAAGCCGGCATCGGCCAGCGGCGCCAGTTCGTCGGCGAAAAAGACTTTCTTGCACAGGCCGAGAATGAACAGTACCAAACCACGTGCAACGCATTCCGCGTCAATCCGCGCAGCTAGGCGCGCGAACTGCGGGATCAGCTCATTGTGCCGCACGATTGGACCGGCGATAAGTTGCGGAAAAAAACTTACGTAGGCGGCGTAATCTGCGAACGGATACACGCGCGCTTCGCCGCGGCGCAAATCGACAAGATAGGAAATCTGCTGAAAAGTAAAAAAGCTGATGCCAAGCGGCAAAATTATCGACCAGCGCTGGAACTCGACACCCATGACTCCGAGCACCGCCTCAGCGAAAAAATTGGCGTATTTAAAGCCACCCAGCACCGCGAGATTTAGTGCCACGCCGATACTAATCAGCGCACTGCGGCCACTGCGTGAGTAAGCCCGCGCGATCAGCCAGTTGGCCCCAATCATGACCACTAGCAAGGGCAGGAATCGAGGATCCCACCAGCCGTAGAACACCATTGAGGCGAACGTCAGCAGGTGCAGTCGTAGCGCAGCGCTAGCCGGCAGTGAATGGAAAATACCGACTACCAGCGGCAGAAACAGCAGAATAAATATCTGCGACGAGAACAGCACTCAGGTGTCAGCCCGAACCGTTCGGGTGGTCAGCAAGCGGCCGTTATCGGCCGACGCAGTAATACTCGAATCCGAGCGCCTCAACGGTGGCTCTTTCATAGATGTTGCGCAAGTCAACGAAAGCATTGCCGCGCATCGCATTCTTAATGCGGACCAAATCAAGACCGCGATAGGCATTCCATTCAGTTAGTACGACCACCACATCAGCGCCCTCGCTGACCGCATAGAGATCGTCGCAATACTGGACTTCAGACGGCAGCATGTTGCGCGCCTCATGCATGCCCTGCGGATCATGCGCGCGCACAATGGCGCCCTTCTCGATCATGGGCGGCAATATCGACAACGCAGGTGAATCGCGCATGTCGTCGGTTTCGGGTTTAAACGTAAGACCGAGCACGCCTATGACTTTGCCTGCCTCGTCATTCCCCAGGGCACCACGAATCTTTTTGATCATGCGCGCCTTCTGAGCTGCATTAACTTCGATGACAGCCTCAACGATGCGGCTACCAACCCCATGCTCCTGCGCGATGCGGACCAATGCTTGAGTGTCCTTGGGAAAACATGAGCCGCCGTAGCCGGGGCCCGGGTGCAGAAATTTTGAACCGATGCGACCGTCCATGCCCATGCCCTTGGCGACCGCATGCACGTCCGCGCCGACCGCCTCGCTAAGCGTCGAGATCTCATTGATGAAACTGATCTTGGTGGCAAGAAACGCATTCGCCGCGTACTTGATGAGTTCGGCACTTTCCAGGTTGGTAATCAGAATCGGCGTTTCGCGCAAATTCAGCGGACGATACAGCTCGCGCAACAGCGCTTCGGCACGTTCGCTTTCCACGCCTACGACGACTCTGTCCGGGCGCATGAAATCAGATATCGCAGCGCCTTCACGCAAAAACTCCGGGTTGGAGGCCACGTCGAAGTCTGCCTGCGGATTGGTCTCGTTGATGATCCGCGCCACGTTCCGGGCGGTGCCAACGGGAACAGTCGATTTATCGACAATCACCGTGTAACCCTGTAAATGCACCGCAAGTTGCTTAGCTGCTTCGTACACGTAAGTAAGATCGGCAAAGCCTTCGCCGCGACGGCTTGGCGTGCCGACCGCAATGAAAATCAGATCAGCGGCGCCAACGGCGTCGGCGATTTCATCGGTGAACTTAAGGCGCCCGGCAGCGACGTTGTTGTTCACCAGCCGCTCAAGACCCGGTTCGTAGATCGGTACCTCACCGCTGTTCAGGCGAGCGATTTTGTTCTTGTCGACGTCGACGCAAACGACATTGGCGCCGAATTCCGCGAAACAGGTTCCAGACACCAAACCGACGTAGCCGGTACCAATCATGACAACATTCACGAGTTTATAGCCTCCACAGCGAAACGCCGTCAGGAATAGAATTTCGGTCCATACGACCTTTTACGTCCAGCACTGCGCCTTTGCCACCGCCGAGTGCGGCGGTGACCATCGGCCAGCCACCATCCAGATATTCACGATGGGGAACGGCCAGGATCACGACTTGGGCGGGTTTGAGTTGCTCGCTCGGTAGCAGTCTGACGCCATACTCCTCATGAGCCTCATCAGAGCTCGCATATGGGTCATGGATCTGCACTTCAATGTCGTAACTGCGCAGTTCCTCGACAATGTCGATGACGCGGGTATTGCGCAAATCAGGGACATCTTCCTTAAAGGTGAAGCCCAGTATCGTGACCACA
The DNA here is from genome assembly GCA_002292285.1 of Proteobacteria bacterium UBA981. Lineage (GTDB taxonomy): Bacteria > Pseudomonadota > Gammaproteobacteria > UBA981. The sequence continues at coordinate 25,039 of DBBP01000026.1, read as the reverse complement.
CCGCCCTTGACCACGCCACCTGCGGCAATCAATTCACGAATCGCCCGCTGTGCGACATAGCGCCCCATGTCGTCATTAATGCTGCGCCCAGCCAGGATGACTTGCGGAATGTAACCGAGGATCGCTGCTTTGTGGGTCAGATAGTACGGGTCGACACCAATGCAATGTCCGCCGACCAGGCCCGGATCGAATTTCAGGAAATTCCATTTAGTACCCGCCGCGGCCAGCACATCGCGGGTGTCGATATCCATGCGATCGAAAATCAGCGCCAGTTCGTTCATCAGCGAAATATTCAGATCGCGTTGGGTGTTCTCGATTACCTTGGCCGCTTCGGCGACCTTGATTGTCGCAGCTCGGTGTACGCCGGCCGTCACGACGCTGGCATAAACGTTGGCGACGATATCGAGAATTTCGGCATTCTGGCCCGCGACTACCTTGGTGATTTTCGTAAACGTATGTTCCTTGTCACCGGGATTGATCCGTTCGGGTGAATAACCGACGAAAAAATCCTTGCCGCATTTCAAGCCGGAAACACGCTCCAACACGGGTACGCAATCTTCCTCGGTGGCCCCCGGATACACTGTCGACTCGTAGACCACGATATCGCCTGCTTTGAGTTGCGCCCCGAGTGTTTCCGACGCGCGCAGTACCGGGGTCAGGTCGGGACGCTTGGCTTGGTCGATCGGTGTTGGCACTGCGACGATATGGAAATCGGCACCGCGAAGATCCGCGGCATCTGCAGTAAACAGGATATCGCTGCCACGCAGTTCGTCGCTGGTCACTTCAAGCGTGCCGTCGTGCCCGTTTTTGAGCTCGTCAATCCGTGTGGTATTGACGTCGAATCCAATCGCGCGCGCGGTTTTCCCAAATGCAACAGCTACCGGCAGGCCAACATAGCCGAGCCCAACCACGGAAATCTTTCTGTTATGCGAAGTCATTTGATGTCGTAGTACTCCTTGTACCAGGAAACGAAATTTTCTATTCCCTGGCGGATCGGCGTGGCCGGTCGATAGCCGACATCTTCGACTAAAGCCGTTACGTCAGCATAGGTGTCAGGAACGTCACCCGGTTGCAGTGGCAGCATGTTCTTGATCGCTTTTATGCCCAGACAATCTTCCAGGGCACCAATAAAATCCATCAACTCCACCGGCGAATTATTCCCGATATTGTAAATTCGGTAAGGTGCTTTCGATGTCGCCGGATCCGGCTTGTCGCTATCCCAGTCAGGATTTGGTGCTGCCACTGAATCCAGGCTGCCGATGATGCCGCTGACGATGTCGTCGACGTAAGTAAAATCGCGGCGATGGTTGCCAAAATTGAACACATCAATAGGTTCGCCGGCGAGAATCTTGCGCGTGAACAGGAACAGCGACATATCAGGCCGGCCCCATGGGCCGTAAACTGTAAAAAAACGCAGCCCGGTGGTCGGTAGCCCGTACAGATGACTATAAGTGTGCGCCATCAATTCATTAGCTTTTTTCGTCGCGGCGTAAAGCGAGACCGGGTGATCGATATTGTCGTGAACGGAGAACGGCATATTGGTGCTGGCCCCGTACACCGAGCTCGAAGACGCATAAACAAGATGTTCAATCTCATTGTGGCGGCAGCCTTCAAGAATGTTGGTCGTACCAACGATATTCGCCTCAATATAAGCGTGCGGATTCTCAAGTGAGTAGCGCACGCCTGCCTGCGCGGCCAGATGCACGACACGCTGCGGACGCTCACTGCGAAATAATTCTTCCATACCGGCCCGATCAGCGATGTCGAGCTTGTAGAAGGTAAATGCAGGATGCGTTTCGATGCGGGCCAGCCGCGCCATCTTGAGCGAAACGTCGTAGTAATCATTGAGGTTATCGACACCGATAATCTCATCACCACGCGCAAGTAATTTTTCACTGAGGCACGAACCGATAAATCCGGCAGCACCGGTGACCAGGATTTTCATGCAGGATTGAGTCATTTTGAAGTCGCGCCATTTTACACATTCCGTTCAGTATCGGTGTTAAAAATTAGTACTTTAGGAACGACTAGCGCACAGATCTGGTACCATGCGCCGAACTTTTGCTGCAGGAGAGGATGAATGGCTGAGGCCGATTTGGGGAGTGTTGAATCGATGTCGGTTGATGTCGAAAATTTGTATCGCGAAGAGTCAATCACCGACTTGCAGGCCGCTACGATTCGCCAGCTCATCCCGGTGAAGATTGATGGCAGCGAGGATCCCTCACGTTCGCGACGCTTCATCGGCGACACCACCTTAATGACTCAAATGGGACCGATTCCGGTCCAGTTTCCGCTTGACGCAGAAACTCTTGAGGGTGCCTGTGAATTGTTCCCGGAAGGCATCAAGGGCGCGATTGAGAAGCTCAACGAAAGAGCTCGGGAAATGGCTCGAGAGGAAGCTTCGCGAATCGTGGTCCCAGGCCAGGGTCAGGGCCCGGCACCGGGTGGGGCTGGTCTGCTTGGTGGCAAATTCTGATTCGGAGTTGCTATTCAGACCGTTACTTCCACCTCATTGCCCGATTCCCTCTGCGCTGCAAGACAACCAACAAACAATCACGGGCACCGGTCCTGCACTGCAATTGGAGTTCGGGCCGCTAGTTTTTCCGGCGCCGGAGGCACCTCACTTTAGCCGTGAGCCAAAACACTTACTCAATTCCTAACCGGCCGCTTTGATGCCTGCGGTTGTCGCGCCATGACATACCCCTCGACACGTCTCGATGTCTCGAATCTGATCCTCGAGCGCGGCGAGTTCGTGCTATCGCCTGCGCTCACCTTTACCGCGCAAGGGCCCAGTCTGATTCAGCTCGGCGGCGAAAATGGGGCTGGCAAAACGACCGCTCTGCGCGCACTTGCAGGGTTGGTCACGCCTGCCAGCGGCAGCATCCACTGGTGCCGTCAATCGATAGACAAGCTCGACAATTACGCGACCTCGCTCAATTACATCGGCCACGTGAGCGGTTTAAGTGCCGAACTCAGTGTGCGGGAAAACCTCGAATTCATTGCCGCAATCGGCCGCCAACAGCAGGTTCGCAGCCCAGCAGCGGCGCTCGCTTTACTTGAGGCACAAACGTTCGCCGAGCAACCCGTCAGACAACTCTCGGCAGGCCAGCGCCAACGTGCGGCGCTCGCTCGGCTGGCCTTGTTTGACTGCCCCTTGTGGATGCTCGATGAACCCTTCACCGCACTCGACGCCGATAGCCGCAAGCTGGTCGAGAATTTGATTGACGACCATCTGGAGCGCGGTGGGATTGCGCTCATTGCCACACACCAACCCTGGGGTGGTCGCCATCAGGCCACGCAGATTCATCTCGGTCGGCAATCAACATGAGCCCGCAGGCGTTAGTCTGCGCGGTTCTCAGGCGCGAATTCCGTAGAACTGCGCGCAATCAGTCGGAAGCCGGCCATCCGCTGATTTTTTTCGTCCTCGCTGTCATGCTGTTTCCATTCGCGCTGGGCCCCGACACTGCTCTACTGAGCGTCGTCGCGCCGGGTGTCATTTGGGTCGCGGCGCTGCTCGCCGCCAGTTTTTCCGTTGAAGGACTGTTTCGCAGCGACTTCGCCGATGGCAGTCTGGAACTGATGGCCCTGTCCGGCGCGCCGCTCGCACTGGTTGGACTGGCCAAGGCCCTGGCTCATTGGCTCGTGGCTGGTGTGCCGGTGTTATTACTCACGCTACCGCTGGCTGTCGGTCTCGGTCTTGACCCGGGTGTTCTCGCCATATTAATGGCCAGTCTCGCGCTCGGCTCTGGCTGCATGAGCCTATTGGGCACATCGATTAGCGCGCTGACTGTCGGTCTGCGTGGCAGCGGCATGCTGGTGGCATTGTTGATCCTGCCGTTGTACATTCCGCTGCTGATATTCGGTGCATCAGCCACGGCCAACGCCGCCCTCGGTTTGTCCGCGGCTGCTGAGCTGTACTTTCTGGCCGGCCTACTCGTGCTCGCGTTGACCTTAACCCCGTGGGCGACCGCCACCGCCCTCAGAATCCGATTGAGTTAATGTTCGATTTCCTGAACAAGTATGCGTCGCTGATGCATTTCTATCGTCTCAGTCGGCGCCTCAGCCAGTGGCTCGCGCCGCTTACTGCCGTGCTCATGTGCGCTGGCGTCGTTGGCGGTCTGTGGTTCGCACCGACCGACTATCAACAAGGCGATAGCTTTCGCATCATTTACATCCACGTACCTAGCGCCTGGATGTCGCTATTTGTGTACATGTCGATGGCAGGCGCAGCCGTCAGCATCCTGGTGTGGCGAGTGAAGGTTGCAGAAATTGCGTTACGTTGCAGTGCACCGCTCGGCGCGTCGTTTACCTTCCTCGCGCTAGTCACCGGCTCAATCTGGGGCAAGCCGATGTGGGGGACCTGGTGGGTATGGGATGCACGCCTGACCTCAGAATTGATTTTGTTGTTTCTCTACCTCGGCATTATGGCCCTGCAGAATGCCATCGAAGACCGCCGAGTCGCCGCCCGGGCAGCGGCAGTGCTGACCCTAATCGGCGTTGTGAATATCCCGATCATCCACTATTCAGTGGAATGGTGGAGTACGCTTCATCAGGGTCCGACGGTATCGAAATTCGACCGACCATCAATCCATCTACATATGCTTATTCCCTTATTGCTCATGTCGGTCGGATTTACGACGTTTTATATCAGTGCGCTGATGGTCCGCATGCGTACCGAAATCCTCCGCTACGACCGCAAGACGAACTGGGTGCGCGAAATCGTCACGACTCACCACGGGAGCCCGTCTAGTGTCTGAGTTTCTCGCCATGGGCGGTTACGCCATTTATGTATGGAGTAGCTACGCGATTGCCGTCGTCGTATTGGGATTAAACGCCATCCTGCCCGTACGCACAGAGCGACGTGAGATCGCCGAGTTGCAACGTGCCATCAACGCCAGGACCAAACATGACACCCCGTCGTAAACGTTTACTGATTATCGCTTTGACGGTCGCCGGGATCGCGGTTGCGGCCGGCTTGATTCTGGCTGCATTTGAGAAAAACCTGATGTATTTCTACAGCCCCAGCGAAGTGGCGCGAGGCGAAGCGCCCGACAACCGTCCGTTTCGACTTGGCGGCATGGTGGTCGAGGGCAGCGTGCTGCGCCAGCCCCAAAGTCTCGGCGTGTGGTTCACACTGACTGATATGGCCGAAGAAAGCATGGTGTATTACGACGGGATTCTTCCTGATCTCTTTCGCGAAGGTCAGGGCATCGTTGCCAAAGGTCAGTTCAACGATACAGGCCTGTTTGTGGCCAGCGAAGTGCTCGCCAAACACGACGAAAACTACATGCCGCCCGAAGTCGCTGATGCCCTCGAGAAGGCCGCCAATCCACAGAGCAACCGCACACCGTGATCCCTGAGATCGGCCATTTCGCGCTCGCACTGGCACTCGCGCTAGCCATCGTACAAAGCGTGGTGCCGATGCTTGGCGCAGCAAGCGGAAACCTCACCTGGATGGCGCTGGCGCGTCCCGCTGCGCGTGCTCAATGCCTGTTTGTCGTAGTGGCGTTTATTGCGCTCGCCTGGTGTTTCATCGCCAATGATTTCTCGGTCACCTACGTGGCGGCGAATTCCAATTCAGCTTTGCCGCTGGCGTATCGAATTTCCGCAGTCTGGGGCGCCCACGAAGGTTCCTTACTCTTGTGGGTGGTGATCCTGGCGTTATGGACGGTTGCGGTCAGTTTCTTCAGTCGCGGCCTGCCACCGGCATTCATCGCCCGTGTGCTCAGTGTCATGGGCTTGATCAGCATTGGCTTTTTGCTCTTCATGCTATTCACCTCCAACCCATTCCTGCGCGACCTGCCCGCGGCCGCGGACGGTAGCGACCTCAATCCGCTGCTCCAGGATCCTGGCCTCATTATTCACCCGCCCATGCTGTACATCGGCTACGTCGGCTTTTCCGTCGCGTTCAGTTTCGCGATCGCCGGGTTGATCGGTGGGCATCTCGATAGCGCCTGGGCGCGTTGGGCGCGACCGTGGACCATCATGGCCTGGTCCTTTCTGACCTGCGGCATCGCGCTGGGCAGCTGGTGGGCTTACTACGAACTGGGTTGGGGCGGTTGGTGGTTTTGGGACCCGGTCGAGAACGCGTCATTTATGCCATGGCTGGCGGGCACGGCCTTGATTCACTCACTGGCCGCGACCGAGAAGCGCGACGTATTTAAAAGCTGGACCGTGCTGCTCGCCATCGCTGCGTTCAGCTTGAGTCTGTTGGGCACATTTCTGGTCCGTTCCGGCGTGCTCACATCGGTACACGCGTTTGCGACCGACCCGGCGCGCGGTGTCTTCATCCTGATTTTTCTGGGCCTGGTCATCGGCGGTGCGCTGACTCTGTACGCCTGGCGCGGACCGCGCACGCTGGGCGGCGCGGATTTCGAGCTGGCCTCGCGCGAGACTTATCTACTCGCCAATAGCGTGCTGCTGTCTGTCGCCACGGCCACGGTGTTACTCGGCACGCTTTACCCGTTGCTTCTTGATGCGCTGGGCGGTGGCAAAATCTCTGTCGGCCCACCCTACTTCAACGCCGTATTTATTCCGCTGATGAGTCCGCTGCTGTTGCTACTCGGGATTGGACCGGCAGTGCACTGGAAGCGTGATCGAATGGCACGGGTTCTGGCGCTGCTGAAGATTCCGGCGCTGGGCACCGTCGTGATTCTGCTTGCCGCCTACGCCATGGTCGAACCGGCCGGGAGAGCGACGGCGATGTTTGGACTCATGCTTGCCGCCTGGGTTGTGTGCGCTACCGTCAACGCCATCGTGCAGCGCTGCCGTGCACGTCAGCAAGCGTGGCTCGCGCTGATAACGCTGCCCGCTTCGTTCATCGGCCAAAGTGTCGCGCACATCGGTTTCGCCGTCACGGTCATCGGGGTCACCATGGTCAGTCTTTACGACGCCGATAAACATGTGCGCATGAACGTCGGCGATCAGACACACGTTAACGGCTACGACTTCACATTCGTTTCTGCGCGCAAAGTTGCAGGTCCGAACTACGATGCGACTGAAGCACGCTTCAGCGTCGCACAGGACGGCGAACCACTCGCGTCCCTGGCGGCGCAGAAACGCTTCTATCGTGTGCGCGGCATGGCCATGACAGAGGCCGGCATCGACGCCAGGCTCAGCCGCGACCTGTATATTGCCCTGGGTGAGCAACTGGAAGACGGCGCCTGGAGCGTACGCATCAGCGTCAAACCGTTCGTACGGTTACTCTGGCTGGGCGCGTTAATGATGGCTTTGGGCGGGGTGATCGCGGCTTCTGACAAACGCTTTCGACGAGCGCGCGCAGCAGTATCGGCCGGCCGCTCCGATGCCCGCCAATCTTCTACTGCCGGCTAGTTGCAATGCGCTTTGCAATCCCATTCGCTCTGTTCGCGGTCGTCGTTGCATTTCTTGCTGTCGGTTTGCAGCGCGACCCGCGTCTGATCCCGTCGCCCCTGATTGGGAAGCCGTTACCGACCTTCGAGCTGCCCAAATTGTCGGCGCCAGCACAACGGGTCACGGCCGCCGATCTTGTTGGACAGGTGTATCTGATCAACGTGTGGGCGTCGTGGTGCGTTGCTTGTCGCGAGGAGCACCCCCTGCTGGTCGAACTCGCGCGTCAGCAGCAGGTCCCCTTGATTGGCATGAATTACAAGGACGAGCGCCCCGCCGCGCGCGCCTGGTTGGAGCGACACGGGAACCCCTATCGATTCAGCTTGTTCGACGCTGCCGGTAATCTCGGCATTGATCTCGGCGTCTACGGCGTACCGGAAACTTTTCTGATAGACGCGCGCGGCGTGATTCGATACAAGCATGTCGGACCGCTCAGTCAGGAAATTATCGAGAAAGAATTCCTGACTCGCGTGCATGAATACGAGCGCAGCTCGGGATGAAGTTCTACGCGACCCTGGTATTGATGTGCGCCGTGGCCTGGCCGGCGATGACGACGGCGGCTGACGAACCATTGTCATTCGCGGCGCCGCATTTGCAGCTACGCTACGAGCATCTGCTTGAGGAGCTACGCTGCCTGGTGTGCCAGAACCAGACTCTGGCGGATTCGCACGCTGAATTAGCCCAGGATCTGCGCAGCGAAGTCCATCGTATGCTCGACGAAGGTCTCAGCAACGACGCTATCCTCGAATTTATGGTGCAACGCTATGGCGATTTCGTGTTGTACCGACCACCGCTCAAAGTCTCGACCTGGCTGTTATGGCTGGGTCCACTGATTGCTTTCGCCGCCGCGCTGGTCGCAATCGTGCGACACGCGCGCAAGCGCCAACGGCCTGCGCAGGAATTAGACGCAACTGAACGGGAACGCCTCGATCGTCTGCTTGCCGATCACCAGCGCGAATCGTGATTTTCCCCATCGTACTGGCCGTTATGGCCTTTGTCGCGGCGGCGGCGGTACTTCTTCCCTTGTGGCGGAAACCCGACGAGCAACTCAGCGACCCGGCTACCACCGATCAATTGCGCCGTCTGCAAGAGTTGGACGACGACCTCGGCGCGGGCGATGTGGATCCCGACATTGCGCCAACCATGCGCCGGGAACTTGAGCGCGCGGTCCTCGATGCAGTGGATAGCGGACCACCCGAACCTGCGCAAGCGCGCCACGGCCGCGGCGTCGTTTTCGCATGTGCTGCGCTGGTACCGATACTGGCTGCAGCGCTCTATCTTGAGCTCGGTCAGCTTCATATTGGGCGCTTCAGCGCCGCCAATCCACAGGCTGACCTTGCCGATCCGCAGGTCGCCATAGAGCTACTGCTCGAACAGGTGCGCCGGCGGGTAGCCGATGAGCCCCAGGACCGCGCGGCGTGGAACGTACTGGCGCGCACAGAACTGCAGTTGGGTCGCTATGAACAAGCCGTGGCGGCAGCTGAACAACTCGTCGCGCTAGATCCGGACAATGTCGATGCCAAATTGCTGCTGGTCGACGCCATCTCAATGCACGAGGGCGGCGCGCTCGGGCCACGCGCACTAGCGCTCATCGAGGATGTTCTCATCCGCGAACCAGATAACATCACCGCCTTGATCGTGCATGGCATTGCGCGTGCGCAAGACGGCGACTCAATGCAAGCGAGGCGACTGTGGCAACGGGCGCTGGAATTGCTGCCGCCTGAGGCGCCCATCCGCGCAGATGTGCAGCGCTTGCTCGGCAGTCCGGAAACAACACCTTCGGGTGCCGCAAGCGTCATTGCTACGGTCACGCTGTCGCCGAGCCTGGACAAGGCCATTGCAGCTGACGCACCGGTTTTCATTTTCGCCCGCGCCGGCGATGGACCGCCCGCGCCGCTGGCGGTCATTCGGCACCAGTTTGCCGATCTACCCGTCACGGTCACGCTTGACGATTCCCAGGCCATGATGCCGGGACACAATATTTCGTCATACGACTCGATTTACGTCGTTGCGCGCATCGCACTCAGTGGCGGACCTCAGGCGAGCCCGGGCGATCTCGAAGGGCGCAGTGCGGCTTTTGCGCCGACTACTGCCGCCTCGATTGAAATTGTTATCGATCAGATCGTTCCCTAATCGAGTTGACGGGAGAGCGAGCCGGATCGCTCAATCGAGCCCGAGAGAAAATACGCGCTCCAAATCGTGGCGTGAAAACGATTTGAACGCGATCAGAGTTTCAGTACGCTCAATGCCGGCGACATGGGTCATGCGTTCGGTCACCATGGTCGCAATATCTTCGTTTTTCGATACGCGAACGATCGCGATCACATCGTAACTACCGCCCACAGAATAAACTTCCGAGATCTCGGGGAAGTCGGCCAACGCTTCGGCAATTGCCTTGGCTCGCCCGTGCTGCGCTCGAATAAGAACAATCGCCGTCACCATGAGTGTCGCACTCCCTATGCAGAATGCCCCATAGTAGAAGTGCAGGAGGAATTATTCACGTCCTCCGGGAAACACCGGCATCACTACCCACGCACACTGGGCATCGGAACAGATATCAACCTGTTTCTCGCCGGCGCGTGGTCAACCGGCAATGCGATACTGAACTGTGCAAAACGGGTGCTGTCTAGCGCGAAACAGACCACTGGATTGCCGCTTTCTACGCACCCGAGGTACACCCACCACCGGCATCCGCACGCCGCCCGTAGCTGTGCCACGGCAACAACGAGAATCGCGCTAAAATCATTCTCTGCCACAACTCTGGTAACCGGTAGCGATGAGCGAACAGCCTTCTTCTGTCAAAAAAATACTCATCGTCGGGGGTGGCACGGCCGGTTGGATGGCAGCGGCGATGTTCGCCAATGCCTGGGCAGAACGCGGCATCGAAATCACCTTGCTTGAATCTCGCACGATTGGCACGATCGGGGTCGGAGAAGGTTCGACGCCGAAGATGCGGCGTTTTTTCGACGGCCTCGGGGTCAGTGAAGCCGAGTGGATGCCGGCTTGCAACGCGACCTACAAATGCGGCATCCGTTTCCCCGACTGGTCTACGCGCAAAGGCTTTCGCAGCTACTACCACCCGTTCTTCTCGCACAGCGACGATGCCTCCATCCGTGCATTTTTTCAAAACGTCACTTTGAGAAACCGAAACTTCGATGTGCACGGTCACCCGGATGCGTTTTTTGTCTCCAATGCCTTAGCGCAGCATGGCCGCGCACCGATCGCGAACCAATCAACCGACTATACGACCGACTACGCATATCACTTCGACGCCAGCCTGATTGGAGAATTTCTCGCCGACTATGCGCGCGCACGTGGCGTTGAACATCTGTACGACACCGTCAGCGAAGTAGTGCGGCACGAAAACGGCGATGTAGCTGCGGTCGAAACCGCAGAACATGGTGCGGTGAGTGCTGATTTCTTCATTGATTGCACCGGATTCGCCAGCGTGCTCATCGGCAAAACATTGGGAGTGGGTTTCCAGTCCTATCAGGACGTGTTGTTTAACGACCGTGCTGTGGCAATGCCGACGCCACACGAGGACACCGGCAAACTGGCATCGGAGACAGTGTCGCGCGCACTGAAACACGGTTGGGCATGGAAAATCCCACTCACGAATCGTTACGGCAACGGCTATGTTTACAGTTCTCAATTTGTGAACGAGAACGACGCGGAACACGAATTGCGCGAGCACCTCGGACTACTCGACAGCGATGTTGAAGCGCGTCATCTGAAAATGAGAGTTGGTCGCACCGAGCGTTGCTGGGAAAGAAACTGTCTCGCAGTCGGGCTATCACAGGGCTTTATTGAACCGCTGGAAGCAACGGCGCTGATGGTCGTACAGGACACGCTGGAAAATTTCATGCAGCGCTTCGAACAGGGTGGCTTCACGCCGCGTTACCGCGCCGACGTCAACGAGAAAATCAACCTGATTTTCGATGGCATCAAGAACTACATCTTCATGCACTACAAACTCAATACACGCGATGATACGGAATACTGGCTTGCCAATCGTAAGAACCAGAACATTTCCGCCGACGTCGCCCGTGTACTGAAAGTCTGGGACAAGGGCGGAGACCTCTTGACGGAGTTACGCGAGCAAGCTGGCCGTATGGTTTACAGCCCAACCTCGTGGTACTGCATACTCGCAGGTATGGGACGGTTTCCGCGTAAACCGAAGAAACCTAAAGCGAATGTGCAGGTTTACGATCCGGCCGACGCGCGACAATATTGCGAGTCAATGGTCGAGCACTTCAGCGACCACCGCGCAGTACTCGAGCAAATGGCGAACACTTAGGATTGCCAGGCCGGGGACGCAGAGCGCATTAGCTACGTGTCGGGGACAGCATCCTGAGCACGTTGTCCGCCTTGCCATGCCCGAGTCAACGCAGCTCGCTTTTTACAGTTGCTGACTGCCTCACCAAGCCGTACGCTGGCGGCCTAATATTGGTCGCGGAAATCCGGAAGCTTTTCGCCGGGCATCCACTTGTCGATATCGACCTGGTCAAACAGCGTTTCCTGACCATCAATCTGCCAGCCGGCATCGCTCTTCAACACCGTATAGATCTCGAACTCAGTGGTGCCCTGATTGTTGAATTTGTCCCGTGACTTCAGCACATTCGGCACGATAGCGCGCGCCTCGCAACCCGAATCTTCGCCATCGACCAGCGGCGCGCGGATATCAATACCGAAAATATTCACCCCGCCGCCTTCGTAGAAAAGCTTTTGCAGGGCGGCCCATTCGCCGAGTTCTTTTCCATCGGTCATATTTGCGGTGACAAACGGAAACGCGTCACTAAATTTGTGATTCTGCATCTCGTCGAGATAATTTGCGACTGCGGCCTTTGGACCACTCCCGTCCGGGCATGCCTCTTTTGCGATGGTCGCGAACGGCATCAGCAACACGAGCAAACCAATCAATTGCATTCTCATCTTTCCGTACTCCCCTAAAGCCATGGGAACGGGCCATGGCGGTCACTCACTATGCACTTCTTTTCCGCATGCGCACAATCAAATTAGTCGGCATCATCGTGAAGGCCAGTTTCTCGGTGACGGCCCGTTCCGGCTCGACCAGATCAATATCGAAATTGCGACAAATCATCGCCAGTACCGTACGCATTTGCAGCAACGCCAGATTACGCCCGGGGCAAAATCGCGGGCCGGTTCCAAAGGGTAAGAATGTGCTGACGTCATGCGGACACTTGCGCTCACTGTCACTGACCAACCAGCGTTCGGGATCGAACTCCTGAGCGTGCCCGAAATTCTCTTCCTGCATCGCGATACGACGATTCAGCATCATCACGACCGTGCCAGCCGGGATGATATGCCCGAGTAGCTCGACGTCTTGCAGCGGCTCCATGGCGTTCAAGGGCGCAACTGGCTTGAGGCGCATGGCTTCGTTGTAAATCGCCTCCAGGATCGGGAACTGCGCCGCTTGCTCGATCTCGGTTGGGACTGCCGATGGTGCGATTACGGCATCGACCTCCGCTCGTGCGCGAGCAAAGTAGTCGGGATACTGCATGAAGTAGTTTACTGTCCACGCCACTGTGTTGGCCGTGGTGTCTTCGCCGGCCAACAGCAATGTACAGACGTTGCCGAAAATATCTGCGTCGGAAAACTCAATGCCTTCCGATTCCTTCGCCGCGATGATCGCTTCGAGAAAATTTGTCGGGGCGTCGTAAAGGCTTCGATCGCTCAACATGCGCTTGCGAACATCGGCAATAATCTCATCGACCTGCTGCTGTACCTGCGCAAGCGCGCGGTCGAGTTCCCGATCTTTGGGGAAGCGCAGGTAGCGCCAATACGCAAACGGTGCGTTAACCCGCCAGTTCAACATTGGAAAAACCTTATCGAGGTTCTGCTGAATAACCGGGCCATCCGTCTCGAGCGTGTTGAAATCAATACCGAACGCAAGCTGAGTCGTTACATCGACAGTAAAGCGCATTAGGTCGCGGCATAAATCAACCGGAGTCTCAGCATCTGCTGCTGTCTCCCAACGTCGCATCAAGCGTTCGGTGATGGTCTGAAGTTTCGGGAAAAAAGGTTTCAGGTGCGCCGTGTTCAGCGCCATCGCAACCAACTTGCGCTGACGACGCCAGTCGTCCCCCTCTGATGAAAACAGTCCTTTGAGACGCATCTCTTCTGTTGCACTGGCGACTGAACGTGTGCGCCGGAACATGTCCGGCCGCTCGCGATGCATACGTTTGATTGTGTCGGCGTCGGAAATGACTGCGATCTTGCGTGGACCAACGCGGAAGCGATATAGCGGCCCGTATTCGTCGGCCCAGTTCTCAAGCGTGCTGTGAAAAGCATCGAAACGGATCTGAAACAGATTACCCACCCAAGGAGGGCCGGGCGGGCCAGGTAAATCTTTATACGTAGGGAGTGTAGCTAGTGCTGCGACCATTGTTTATCCGGCCTTGTGTGATCAAATCGGGCTCCTGAGAACACCACTAATCCTAGCAGCCTATTGAACTGAAGGTAATCCACTGTGTCGGTAATGGTTCGCGGCATTCCGGGGCGTTTTTCGCGCCCGGGACGCGGAACGGTTCCAGATCGAGCTGGGTTAACCCGCTGTGCGCACGGCCCGGCTTCCAGCCCGGTCAGAATCAGGTTACGACCGGGCTACGCGCACCCCGGCTTCAAGCGCAGGCGTGCTCTGGCTGACGCTAGTGTGCGAGGCCGCCAAAGCGACTGAAAAAGGCCGTTGTGGGTGGCGGTAATGGACCTTCGGCGTTACTCAAGCGCGTGCAAGCATACCGGGTAGCCGGCACTTGGAGTGCTGCATATAGTGTTTTGACCAAGCTCATCGCCGTCGCCCCTGACCACGGCGAGGGCAACAAGCTCGGTGGTAAATCGGTCGTGCCCAGCAGAACGCGCCGATAGTTGTGGATCAGCAGACTGCGGAGCACAAACGCGTCGCGTTCGGTGACTACACAACCTCCCGTCAGCAGCTCCTGGAATGGCGTGAAATCAGTGATGAACTCTTGATAGCGGGCTGCCGTCCCCGCGACATCCCACGCGCTGTCCACCCACTCACCTGGCACCTCGGCGTTATCCGGGCGCGCTCGCCACACGCTCACCGAACCGGCGAGCCCCAATTCTTCGAGAGTTTGATTGAGCGCTTCATCATTGCAGCGCGGATGCGCGAGGACCCCGTTTGGCAGCGCGCCGAAACCGAGCCAACCGAGACGCTTGCGCAATTCCTCGCGCGCACCGGAATCGGTTTGCCCTGGCATCAGCAATACCCAATTGCCATCCCATGGTTTCGACTCAGCCGCGTAGATACGTGCTGAAGCACGCGTAAATTGTGCTCGCCCATCCGCGCTCAAAGCGTAATAACTACGCCGCCCGAGCTGGCGTGATTGCAGCCAGCCATCCTGGCCGAGTCGAAAAATAGCGGTGCGTACCTGGCGTGCGTTCAACCCGAACTCCGCCATCACTTCCGTCAAACTCGCCAACCACACCGAGCCACCCTGCTCGACGATGTAGTCGCCGAAGACGGTGACAGCCAGCGAGCCCGCGCGCGGCGGTTTTTGTTCTAGCAAACTAGAAAGAGGGATCTCGATTCGACTGTGCGCGTCCACCAGGCTTTACACCGCCCGATCGAAATCAATAAACACCTCTTCGCTGAGCGGATGGGCCTGGCAAGTCAGAATGTAACCGGCGGCGATCTCGTCCGGCTCCAGAGCGTGGCAAACATCCATCTCCACCTCACCCCCGACCAACTGCGCCTTACACGTCGCGCAAGCCCCGCCTTTACACGCGAACGGTAAATCGATGCCGGCATCGAGCGCCGCATCGAGCACGTTCTCACCGTCCGGGGGTAGCTCGAAAGTTGATTCTCGTCCGTCTGCTTTGACGGTCACCCGACAGACCTTGCCGGCAAAGCGGCGCGCACGTTGCTGGTGACGCTCGACGGCAGCAGCCGCATCCGTTGCGGATGCGCCGAACAGCTCGTAGTGAATGCGTTGGTCCTGCACACCTGCGCCACGCAGGCCGCGCGACACCTCGGAGATCATCGACTCTGGTCCGCACAGAAAAAAATCATCGATAGCATCCAGGTCGAGCAAATGGCGACACAGCTCGGCACCTTTTCGATTCGTGATCCGGCCGTTCAGAATCTCAACGTCACGCTGCTCTTGCGAAAGTACGTGAATGAGTTGAAAACGCGCCATGTGCCGATTCTTGAGCCGGTCGAGTTCGTCACGAAACATGATGCTTTGCACGCGCTGATTGCCGTACAGCAACGTCACATGACTGCGCGGTTCGCAAGCCAGAATCGATTTGATAATTGACAGTACCGGGGTGATACCGCTGCCGGCTGCAATGCACAGGTAATTTTTGTCCGCCTGCGGACTGAGGGTTGATGTGAAACTTCCGGCGGGTGCCATCGTCTCTATGTGATCGCCGGGTTTGAGGTCACTGTTCGCCCAGCCCGAAAACTTGCCACCGTCGAGCGCCTTCACGGCGACTTGCAGCGCGGGCTCGTCAACGCCACTACAAATCGAGTACGAGCGCCGCACTTCCTCACCATCGATCTGGCGTCGAAAAGTCAGGTACTGACCTTGTTGAAACTGAAACGTTGCGGCCAATGCCGGCGGGACGTTCAGCGTTATACATACGGCGCTGTCCGTTTCCGGACGCACTGCGGCGACTTCGAGCGTGTGAAACGAATCTACAGACATTTGAAATAATCGAAGGGTTCAAGGCAACTACGGCAGCGATACAGCGCCTTACAGGCGGTTGAGCCGAATTCACTGATGAGTTCAGTCTCGGTACTGCTGCACAAAGGGCAGGCACGCGGACGGCCTGGCATGGTAGCTCCGGGAGCAGAGACGTCCGCAGGCGGAGCGATGCCGGCCGCAAGCAACTGAGCGTGGCCCGCAGCGCTAATCCAGGCAGTCGTCCACGCCGGTGCGAGACGGGTTTCAATGACGACCTGGAGATAGCCTGCGCGGTTCAATACAGCACGAACGTCTTCGGCAATCACGTGCATCGCTGGGCAGCCCATGTAGGTCGGCGTGATGACGACCGTCACTTCGGCGTCATTCACGTGAACCTCACGCAGGACGCCAAGATCGGCAATGCTGAGTGGCGGAATTTCTGGATCGTGTACAGCGTCGAGCAGGCGCCACACTGTCGCGAGCGCGCTATCTGCCTCGTGTGTAATCGCCGCCACTACCACGCCAACCCCGGATGACTACGCTGCAGGACTTGCATTTCAGCGAGCAGAACGCCCATGTGTTCGGTATGGATGCCCTCCCGACCACCTGACGCACGCCAGTTGTCGTCCGGGACCGAAAGTGTAGCGCGCGCGAGCAGCGCTTCTACATCCGCCCGCCACAGACGCTCTAATTCGGCAAGCGGCGGTGCGATTCCCTGCGCGCGCATCGCTTCGTCGACCGCGTCGGCCGCAAATATCTCGTCGGTGTAGCCCCACAATTCGTCGAGCGCGCTTTGCATCCGTCGATGGCTTTCGTCCGTCCCGTCACCGAGTCGGCACACCCACTCGGCGCTACGCCGGCAGTGATAGCTCGATTCCTTCACCGCCTTTGCGGCGATGCCGGCAAGAACCTCATCTTGTGAACGGCACAGCGCTTCAAATAAATGCAAGTGATAGACGTCGAGCAAATACTGGCGCATTAAAGTGAACGCAAAGTCACCGATTGGCAGCTCGCACAGGAGTACGTTGCAGAACTCACGTTCATCACGCAGATAGGCCAGTTGATCTTCGTCGCGACCGGCTCCTTCGAGATCGCCCGCGTGGGTGAGCAGCATGCGCGCGCGCCCGACATGGTCAAGCGCCGTGTTTGCCATCGCGATGTCCTCTTCCAGGAACGGACTGTGGCCGCACCATTCGGAGAGTCGCTGGCCAATAATCAGCGCGTTATCGCCGAGCCGGAGTACGTAGCTGAAATGCGCGTTGCTCACAGTTTCAAATCTTCCGGCACATCGTAGAAAGTCGGATGACGGTAGACTTTATCTTCCGCCGGATCGAAAAACGCTTGTGCGTCATCACTCTGGCTGGCGTGGATGTCTTCGGCACGCACAATCCAGATGCTCACACCTTCCTGACGGCGGGTGTAGGTATCGCGTGCGGCCTGCATCGCCTGTTCGGGATCGGCTGCGTGCAGGCTACCCACATGTTTGTGGTCGAGCCCGCGACGACTACGGATAAACACTTCCCACAGAGGCAGACGGCGCGCGCTCATGCGGCGTCTTCAACGGCGCGTGCGCGCTGCTTGTCGGCGTAGGTCAGCATGGCTTCGCGTACCCACTCACCATCCTGGTCCGCGTCGCGGCGCGCTTTGATGCGACTGCGATTGCAGTGTCCGCCGCCGTTCAGAACGCGCTGAAATTCGTCCCAATCGATGGCACCGAAATCGTAATGATCGCGGGCCGCGTTCCACTTCAAATCGGAATCGGGCAAGACCAGTCCGAGATGCTCAGCCTGGGCAACGCTTTGGTCAACGAACTTCTGCCGCAGTTCATCGTTCGACTGACGCTTGATCTTCCATTGCATCGATTGCTGAGAATGCGCGGACTCGGCGTCATGCGGGCCGAACATCATCAGGGTCGGCCACCACCAACGATCAAGTGCATCCTGCGCCATAGCCTTTTGTTCGGACGTACCGCCGCACAAGGTTTGCATGATCTCGAAGCCTTGGCGCATATGAAAACTTTCTTCCTTGCAGATGCGCACCAGCGCCCGCGCGTAGGGGCCGTAGGACGTCCGACACAATGAAATCTGGTTGACGATGGCCGCACCATCGACGAGCCAGCCAATTGCACCGACGTCGGCCCAGGTCAGACTCGGGTAGTTAAAAATACTGGCGTATTTGGCGCGCCCGGAAAGCAAATCATCCTGCATCTGTTCGCGCGAGACGCCGAGTGTCTCGGCCGCGCTGTACAGATAAAGGCCGTGGCCGGCTTCATCTTGCACCTTAGCCAGCAGGGTCGCCTTGCGGCGCAGAGTCGGTGCGCGGGTGATCCAGTTGCCCTCCGGCAGCTGGCCTACAACTTCTGAATGGGCGTGTTGGGAAATTTGGCGAACGAGGTTGCGCCGGTATTTTTCCGGCATCCAGTCGCGCGGTTCGATCTTCTCCTCAGCGGCGATGGTCGCATCGAAACGAGCCTCGGCTCCAGGGCTTGAGATGGGCGGCATAGCGTTAGACCTCTGACTCGACTGCCATTCATATTACACAATTATTTTATTTTTGTATTTTTTTGTAACATGAGAATCACAATCGAATGTCTCGCGGCCGCCGGACGTTCAACCGTCGCCCGGCAACAAAGACGAAACCAGGCGGCTATGCCGCTAGCTCTGCCGTGATTCCTTGCGATGAACGACCGAGAAGTAGCTCCACTCTCGCGCGCCGGCAGCTTGATTGAATCGCTGCCTGCCCAATGCGCCGCGTGCAGCGGCGGGACCTGCGATACCCTTGAGCTGACAGGCGGGGCCAGTAGATGCCATTTCCGGCGCGCCCACTAACGCCAGATAACAGTTGTGATTATGTTGCTGCTCAAGCTGGCTTGCGTAATCCGATGCAAGCCCTGCGTACCCATGCGGCGCTACATCGAGCGCAACCTGGGTCGGTGGTTCGAGTCGATGCGAATTACCGTCTTCCTGCACCCGAGATGAGGGTCAAAGCGAACGTCATCTCGCATTCAACCCTCGAAACAAGGTGCTGGCATGGTCCGTTGGAACAAATAATGTCCCCCCCCCCTCGACGTGCGCTACCAAGAGATCTTTGTCGAGGCACAGCAGCCCGCGAACGCTGAGTTCTTCCCGGTCGGCGCACTAAGCACACGCAGGCGCTTGGCCGGGCTTAGCGATTTTGCGTCCCTTGTTCACCAGCTGCAGCGAGCATTCCGATGAGACAGCCCGGATGATCCGCCCGCTTGCCTTGGCGAGACCGGAGAATCGCAGGAGTCAGGCGGTCGTCGCGCCACGCACCAATGTACCGGGCAGCGCGCCAGTCGCGACACCGTTTTCGAACGTAACTTCGCCGCGCTTGATGGTGTAGCGGTAACCTGTCGCCTCCTGCACCAGGCGCCGTCCACCAGCCGGCAGGTCGTGGACAATGTGCGGCGCGCGGCAGTCCAGTTGGGCAAGATCGATCACGTTAACGTCCGCCAGCAGACCCGGTCGCAGCAAGCCGCGATCGAGCCAGCCAACTTGCTCGGCGTTCCGGCGAGTCAGGCGGTTGACCAGGAATTCGAGTGGCAGACCTTCGCCCCGCTGTCGTTTCCCACCCCATAGCGAAAGCGTCGTGGTCGGAAACGACGCGTCGCACACTACCCCACAATGCGCACCGGCATCTGATAAGCCGATGATGCTGTGTGGGAACGTCAGCATGTCGCGCACGACGTCCAGATTGCCGGCTGCGAAATTCTGCAGCGGACAGTAGAGCATCGCCTGGCCACCATCAGTGAGCAAATAGTCGTAGACAAATTCAAGCGGCGACACACCGGCTGCTTGTGCCAGAGCGGCGACCGAATCTTCAGGCGCCGGCTCATAATTTGGCGGATCGCTGAGCGGAAACAAGCGCTCCCAAGGCCAGCAATCAAAGCCCACCATGTAGTGCTCTGTTTGCGGATGCTCATCGAGCAGGGCCCGACGCAGCGCCGGGTCGCGCAGCGCCTCAACTTTGGCTTCCAGAGGCAACCGCGAAACCGGACGGAAGGCGCGACAGAAAGTGAAAGGGTTCAACGAACCCTGGTAGCCGAGCAATACACCGATAGGCCGTGGTGCGACCTGAGCCTTGATATCCA
Source organism: Proteobacteria bacterium UBA981 (assembly GCA_002292285.1). GTDB lineage: Bacteria > Pseudomonadota > Gammaproteobacteria > UBA981. The sequence goes on along the minus strand of DBBP01000026.1, from coordinate 4,894 downwards.
GACCGTCACGATTTGCGATTTCGATGAAATCAAACAACTCGCGCCAGCGGTCGGCGGCGATGTCGGGCTGCTGCACGGTAAACGACAACGGTCGTCCGGTACTGCGCGCAAGCCCGCCCAACAGTTCCATTTCGCTGTCGCGAAAGTCAGGATCGTCCGACAGATAAGCGTCGGTAATCAGCTGCATCACGCCCCGCCCCGCGTCACCTAGCGCTGCCGCCACACCCAGCACCTCGTCCGTGCTCGCGCGATAGGTGCCGATAGTTTCGCCACTTCGCGTGCGATGGACATAGGTGCGCGAGGTCGTAAATCCCATCGCCCCCGCTTCCAGTGCTTCTCGGGTCAGTCGCCGCATGGTGTCGATTTCGTCCTGACTCGCATGTGCTGTCGCGTCGGCACCGCGCTCGCCCATCACGTATGCGCGCAGCGCCGCATGCGGGACCTGCGCACCCACGTCGACTGCGAGGCGTCGGCGCTCAAGCGCATCGAGATAATCGGGGAAGCTTTCCCAATCCCAACGCAAGCCTTCGGCGAGCGCTGTACCGGGGATATCCTCAACGCCTTCCAGTAAGCCGATTAGCCAGTCGTGTTCGGCGTCGCCGGGGCGCGCGGGTGCAAAGCCGACGCCGCAGTTACCCATCACCAGTGAGGTCACGCCGTGATGCGAGGAGGGCGAAAGATAGGGGTCCCAGGTCGCCTGGCCGTCGAAGTGGGTATGGATGTCGACGAAGCCGGGGGTAACGATGCAACCCGTCGCGTCTATTTCCTGCGTTGCGTTCCCCGGGCAGTCGCCCACGGCGCTGATGACACCGCCTTCGAGCCCGACGTCGCCGGTGAATGGCAGGCCTCCAGAGCCGTCGATAATTGTGCCGCCGCGTATGATGAGATCCATCGATGCCGTCCTGTGATTGCTACGTGCCAATCAGCGCAGTCTGCGACAGCGGAGGCAGTGGGTCCAGTGCAGCCTGCCTCTAGCATCGCACCAGGGGTCAAATAGCAGCGAGATTGCTGCTTGTCGGGATGGACTCCGGTGATTGCCGTCGTGGCCCCTCTCCAGCACCATTCGAGCGGTGGCGCGCACCGTTCTCCCGATGAACCTTAACTAATAGTGCGGCGGCTTCTCATCAGCCCTCAGATGGTCACCCTCGCTTGTACGATTCGCCATGAGCTGTTCGAGCTTCTCCTCAAGCGCATCGATGCGCCGCTGCTGCTGGACCAACGCATCACTCAACTGCTGGACCGTTATTTCCTGAAATGCCGCCTGTCCTTCCAGCCCATCGATACGTTCCGCGTCTGTCACTGAGCCCGCCTCCTGTCTACTAATAACGCGTAATACATGACAACCCTCTCCCGCGGCAAACAAGATCACCACACGGCCCGTGTGTATCGTGGTGCGAACCGCAGCTCGTTGCGGATAAGTTGCAATTCAGAGGCCCGGCGCGATGCCCGAATTACCCCGTTTTGTAACGTCGCAGGGCAAGGTTTTGTCGTCACACGTGCCTTGCCCTGGCCAACGATTTACCTAAACGGTCATCTATCGTCAGGGACTGATTAACTATTCAGGATCACATCGTTGTCTACAAAGCCGTCATTACCTTGCACGAACCCTTTCCAGTTCTTCATGTAGTCAACGAAAGCCGGGCTCAAACCTTCGTTCATAAGATGTTCCGCCGTGACGGGTAAATCGATGGGCGTAAAGTTGTTGTCGGTGTTAACGCGATTGGGGAAATCGTGATGAAGAATCGCAGCCCGCCCCAGCATGACCCAGTCGACACCTTCGTCCATTGCTCGCTTCATCTCATCAGGGGTTCTGAGCTTGCCTGCCACACCCAAACGCACGCCTTTGCGGTCGAGTTCGGTGAAATAGGCCAGCAAGGTCTTTCCTCGCGAGGCGCCGTCTTCCGGTATTTTGAATACGTCCCACATCGACATGTCGAGGAACTCGATTAGTTCGTTTTGCATAAGATGGTCGGCCAGTTGCACGACTTCCTGCAACTTCATGCCGAAGCGCTCGGGAGAAAGACGCACGCCAATCATGAAATCCTTTCCACATCGCTCGCGGATGCCCTGGATGACGTCCAGCATCGGTCGTTGCCGATTGGCCAACGAACCACCGAACTGATCGTCGCGATGATTGATCTCATCCGACAGAAACTGCGCCAGGATATACCCATGCGCACCGTGTAGCTCGACGCCATCGAAGCCAGCTCGCTCTGCACGAACGCCCGCACAAATAAACGCCTCGATCATGGCTTCGACTTCGGCGGTTGTCATCGCGCGAGCGCCCCATTTCTCATTGTCCGACGGGCACAACGGTGGCATGCCGATGACCTCCGCAGGGCAACGCATTCCGCCGTGGTAAAGCTGCACGATAGCGAGGCTGTCGTTCGATTTAATAGTCTTGGCTAGGCGAGTCAGACCAGGCAAATGAGCGTCGGAGAAGATACCAAGTTGCCCCGAGAAACCTTTTCCTTCCGCTTGCACATGCGCTGCGCATGTCATGGTCAAACCGAAACCGCCTTCGGCGCGTTTGACCAGCCAGTTGTGTTCGTCCTCGGAGCACACACCGTCCTCGTGGCTCTGCTGGTTCGTTAAAGGCGCCAGCATAAAGCGATTCTTCATGGCTGGTCCGCGGTTGAAAGTCAGGGGGGAAAACAGGGAATTCATTGGCGCTCTCTTGTGTCTGAAATGGTCATGAGGTCGGTCGGCGTGAGATGTCTGCAGAGGTCGACCGGGCGAATTTTACTGCACAAGTGCGGCGCTTCTGTAACATGCTTTCTGACCGCACACGAATTGAACCAATCCCGGCGTTTTGGTCTTGTGGTTTGCACCACACAGCTAATTTCTCATGAGATTACTCGGGGAAATCTCGAGTGCCTTTGCCCATACCATCAATTAGAATTGCCAGAAGGCACGAATCGTAGAATTACCTCAGCCGTTGAACGGCTCCGATTGTGAATTCCGGCTCTGTCCTGAACGGGCCTGCCGCTAACTTTTCTCGGCTTTTTATCTTGCCTGCCCTATATCCCCCGGCACATTCAAGGACGCTTTAGATGACTATGCGAGGATTCTAATTCGGGTCGCGATTGGATCGAAAAGATAGTGATCTCGTGCTTTTGATTGGAATTCGGTGAGGCGTCAATAATCGTTCGACCGGTATCCGTGCGGAAATACGGGATGTTAATAGCTATCAATTGCTCTTCGACTTCCTGGGCATCAAGGTTGTAGATAGCAAACGACAAACGATCCCGGGCGATGAGGTCCAGAACCGCCGGGATATCTTCTGCTCGGCCTACGGTATAAGCGGATTTAATCAGTCTCGGATAATGCACCGAAAAGTCCTTATGGAAGACAAAGTCAACGGCCAAGCTTTTAAGGGCAAGCTCATTGGTGTGTCTTTCTTGAACATCTGTAACTATAAAAAGGACGCCTTTCATCGTCATTAACACGGTCAAGGTGACCAGCGTCACAAGCCCCCATTTTGCGGGGCGCGACGTAATGCCACACCGAGTGTAGAACGCGGACAGGTCCCTCACGCTAAGCCAGGACAGCAGGATGGCAATAGGAATTATGGCTTGGAGGTACCGGGGTCCCCACTGATAACCGCCTTGAGTAGGAGCGAAAATCGCTAACCCGAAGTAGGCCAAGCAAGTGAATCGAAGCACCTCAAAGTTATGATCGCGTCGCTTAGCGAAAGTGCTGGCGAATATCAGGACTAAGATTGGCATCGATGAAAACATCCCGCTGACCATGCCATCATGCGTAAGAAGCAAGGAAATGCCGAGCACGAAAATGGTCGCCCAAAGCACACATTCTTTTCCCACCAACGTGTTGGCGGACCTGCGCAGCCGATTGAATATGATCGGATAAAGTGCTTGCATCAGCATTACCAGCGCAACGATTACGATGGCTGCCAGCAGTCCTTCAGAATACCGATTAAACACAACAGGTTTTGATGATTCGTGCGACAACAGATAAATTAGAGCCAAACTTAGCAAGGCCAGATTGCACGCAGCGACTCTCTTACTTGAGAGAAATATGAGCACACTTGTGTCGTACCTGCGGGCAACAAAAAAAACAATCAAAGGGAGGGTTGCCACTGTAGTCAGATGAAACGGAGAAGCTTTGCCCAGCAATGTCTCAAGCCCCAATCCGAACGGCATTGGGCTGAAAAAGAAAGCGTTAATCACCCGCAACCTTTTTGGAATATTAAGGTAGTTATTCAGTATCACGTCGACTGAAAACAGGTGTTTCTGTAGGTGCTCGACATTGATCCAAATCACGACGAATAAAACCAAGGTGGCTATTAGAAAGATCAAATTTTTCCGCGATATTTCTGCTGACAGATGACGCATGCTTGCCCACGTCAGGCCCAAAGCGAAACTGACGATGTAGAGAATTGATTCCGACTTAAAAACAATGAACGCGACCATCCCAATCAAAAACGCACTCGCCTGAGCAATCCAATGGTTGTATTTGAAGAACAGATAGGTGCTCAGCAGCAGCATACAAACGGCGATATTGACGTCCAGGAAGCGGAACGAATAGGTCACGAAAGGCGATGCCAGTCCGAGAAATAGAGCCAGGTAAAATGACTCCTTTTCAGGCACGAATAACCTGGTGAGTCTGTAAAATATCAGAACCCCCATCAAACTGGCGAGAGCAGGCAAAATCAGCAACAAATTAGAATTTTTGCCGTCGAAAAATAAATTAGCGAAATAGATAAAGTATGGGCGGTACTGCGCGACCAATTTGCCTTGTTTCTCTCGGACATAGAAATCCATGGGATTGAATCGGTTGTCTTCGTTCTCAAGGTAATGGCGGTAGTCGAGATAAATCGTTTCGGAGAACGATTTGGAACGCAAATTTTCTAGGGAACTTCTGAATAAGTCAT
>DBBP01000034.1 GCA_002292285.1 Proteobacteria bacterium UBA981 | reverse complement strand
ATGCCTTATTCAGACATTCCTTAGCCTACAAATTAGTGTTTTTCGGATATTGTCCAAGCTCGGTTTTGTACCTATTAACTTTGAATTCTACAAAAGTTCAGATGTAGACGACCTCATAGGAGCTGGTGGTTTTCAAACCGTTGAATCTGAAAATATCTTTGCAGGTGCATCTAGTTACTTTGTTGCTGCAAGAAAGGCTGGGCAATAAAACAAGATGAATCGAGTGACAGCTCAAGGCACAAAGCGGCGGTAGCATCGCCATACGCGAACGGCAGCTCCTGCGACTTTCTTGAAATCGCTGGAAGGATTCCAGATAGCCGACCTTCGATTTGCGGGATCGTCGGGTAGTAGTCGGCCAGTTTCAGACGTTCCCGCTGCCAATACTCTCGTAGTATCTGCTTGCTGGGATTGCTAACGGGAGATAGGAGTCTGAATATTCTGGTTATTAGAGGGCGTTGCGAGATTCGCTTAGTTGTGGAAAGCCAAGATAATTGGGGTCAGAGTAAAATTCATTTGGACCACGATACTCAGGGATATTTACTCTGACCCCAATTACCCCTTGATCTGCGCTTGAATGTTTCTTTAAGGAAAATACAGGAACGGTTTATCTATTTCGAGCCAGTCAATACGCGGGGTCTAAACGGGTAAACTGCCCCGCATCTCAAATTTCAGGTCCAACAACTTGCTTGGACAGCGGCGATTTACATCATCCTGACGCCACGACTTATTGCCACCCGAAGGCCGACTACCGTACGCTTAAACTGCCGACTCCCAAGGCGCCCGAGTAAATTCCTCGGGACGCATCTCTGCTGAGAAGGCTCCAATCTGAACGGCAATCTTCTCTGCCACTTCAAATCCCCAAAGCCCAAGCGCCTGGCCACTCATCAACGCTTGATCAAAGCCGATGAAATAAAGATCGTCATGCACGACGGATTGGCATCGGCCATCGGTCTTGGGAAACAGATTTCCGTGTGATGGCACCACCTCGGTCAGCGCCGAAGGAACAAATTCCTCAAGTCCCGATGCAAAGCCGGTGGCAAGCACGATGGCATCGAACTCGCGTTCGCCATTCGCGGTCATCCTCACACCGTTGTTCGTGAACGCGTCAATACGATCCTTAATCACTTCAATCTGGCCGCTGCGTATTAACGCTGCGGCACCATGATCGATCACTGGAACGCGATGCGTGCGATTGAATTCAGTGAAAGGACCATCGACGGGATGCTCAAGGCCGAACTCACTTAAATCTTCGGCCAATGGCACAGCCATCTCGTCGAAGCCCAGAAGCTGTTCGTCAAATGCCGGTGTACCGGGGGTGAAGGCATGCAGGTTGATAACGCCGGCAGGACCTGCCGCGCCCATATCGCGCGCTTGATTGAGCAATTCTGAGAATTTAGTGATGGGGAGATACCAGCGTGGACCATAACCTACCATCGCGACCGAAGCCGCGCCGCCTTCAACCAGATCGGTCGTGATCTCGGCACCCGAATTGCCGGTCCCGACCACGAGTACCCGCTTACCGACGTAAGGTTCAGCGTTGCGATAAGCTTTGCTGTGGCATAAATCCCCGGCGTAGGTCTCCTTACCTTCTATCTGAGGCGAAACGGGTTTTCGGCAATAGCCAGTGGCGACTACCACAAACTTCGCGTGGAACTCACCTTTGTCGCTCGTCACAGTCCAGGGATATGCCGCTGCGACGTCGCTGCGATTAATGTTGGTGACGGTCGTGCCGAAGTCCGTTGCTTCGTGCAGCCGATGTCGATTGGCGTAGTTTAAAAAATACGCCAGCAACTCGTCGCGCGACTTGAACATCGGGTAATTGTCGTTATCACCACCGTCGTCTGGCAGACAATGCCAGGCAGTATGGAGCGAGATACGATCGTAGTTCGTTGTCCAAAAATTGCCGTAGGACTGGCCGCCTTCCAGCAGTACAACGTTGCTCACGCCATATCGTCGTAGTGCCGCAGTAGCTGCTAAACCGCCGAAGCCGGCGCCAATAATGACAACATCAAATCTCGAATCGCTGTTCATGGTGGTTTATATATATGACCGGGTTGGGCACTCGCCGCGGCGCGAACTAATTTTTAGTTGCTAGAAAATTACCTTGCGGAACCGCGCGATCCCCGATAGATGTATTTTTCTGGCACACAGGCGTGTTAGATCGTCACACCTATGCCATACGGTGTAGTGCGCATAATTTGTTGCCGGCCGGGTCGCGTAGATAGGCGAGGTAAAGATCACCAACCGGCATGGTGCGAACACCCGGAGGATCTTCGGCCGCGTGCCCGCCATTAGCGAGCCCCGCCGCGTGCCATGAGTGCACTTGGTCCGATGATTCGCAAGTGAATCCTAAGGTCGCGCCATTTGCGTGGGTGGCGGGTTGCCCGTCGACCGGCTGCGTCAACAGGAAAACACTGTCACCGTGCATATAAATAAGTCTGCCGAGTTCGTCTACAACCCCTGGTTCGGCGCCGAGCGCGCCAAGTAAGGCGTCGTAAAAGCGCTTTGATTCATCGATATCATTACTGCCAAGCATTACGTGGGAAAACATCTTAGTCTCGGTGGGAGTTCGTTGGATTTAAAGGCATCGCTACGCGGCCGTAAAAGCTTGGTGCGCGCAGGCGCGACATAAGGGTGTCGTCATCGTCTACCGAACTCGCTGCCGTCATCGACTGGCAATGACGACAACTGCGGTGCTGAGTAGAAGGAAATCTATCGGTCTTACGCGCACGCTTCGACGACGGCGGCCATATACGGATCTTCGGGGTGTCCCTGGAAGCGCGGAAGGCCATCGGCAGGCGGTTCGGTCGTTCCCTGCTCCAGATGCATGTGGTAATCGGGATCGCCGAGTTCCGCCATATCAGACATCCGCGAAGTCGGTACGATCACCATATCTAAGCCAATGGGCGTGCAATCACCAACCAGACAATCACCGCATGCATCACAGAAATAACGTGGCACTTTATCGATGTATTCTTCGGCTGCGACAACTTTAAGGTTATCGAGCGACGATTCAACTTGGTCACGCCGCATCAACGCGAGGTTTTGGGTCGCTGCGTTCCCACCCTGCGCCATGCGGCAATCATTACAGTGACAAATCGCGATCTGGATGGGAGCGCCGTGAGCTTTTAATACCGTTTCGCTGCATTGGCAGGCGATTGTCCAACCTTGCACATTACTGTTTGTAGTAATCGTCATTTCTCGTCACTTCAATAGGGAGTGCTAAGAATACTATCGGGAATTATGCCGAACCGCACTGTTTAATTGCGCGCCAAAGCCACTTAATGTTGATTTGCACGCTGATTTGATCCACTAATTGCATTGAATATTGATCCAGCATTTGCGCTATGACGGCCGGAATATTGCCTTAAAACGTGGATCAAATATTGAATGCAAATATCCTCAAAAGTGGATCAATCGAACGTGCAAATCAACACACTCTGGGCACATAGCAGCCTGTTGCGGTGCAGCGCCGAAAGGCCGTTATTGACGTAACGGACAGGCTCACCGGGAACCCAGCGTTACCCCGTCATCAAGTCAAGGCCGGCGATGGCACCAAAAAGCGCGCGAACTTCAGCCGGACAAGCAATGCACAAAGTTCGATACGTATCCACGAAGGGCAGCCAAATCAAAGCCCCGCAAGGGGCTTTTTTTATGGACGGTAGATTCAGAGTCGGTTAATTCGGGGACAGTCACCTTAATTGCTGCACGTTGACTACTACCGTTCGCCTGACAGTGTCCCATCTACCCGCACTCGGTATGGGCAGTTCTCAAATTAAGGTAACTGTCCCCGAATTAACCAACACCAAGGTAACCGGCCTTTCACCTGACGAGGGGCCAGCAGACTTTGCCAGAGTAGTCTGCAGATCCGCCCTGCCATTCGAATCCGGCCAGACATTGTCTCGCGCGCGCAGTGCATACCATTGCCTGAGGCCATATTACGGCCCGAATGTGACAAAACTCATCCAGTCCACAAAAATGACATCGCAACCACAGCCCCTCTCCGTTAAGGTGACATTGCGTCATCTATTGAGATCAATTGCGCTACAGGGGCAACGATTGCGGGAAGTATTCTCGTAGCTCATTTGCGACATTGGCCGGACGCATTCGTTGCTAATTTGTGGAGCTTGCTATGGAACTTGCCAAGGAACTGATTGGACGCGCACATGAGCTGAAACCGGTGTTCGCCGGCAGAGCCGCCGCTGCTGAATTAAACCGGGCGCCTCTCGATGAAACCATTGCGGATCTCGACGATGCAGGTTTCCTGCAAATGCTGACGCCGAAACGCTACGGCGGCTATGAGTTGCAGATCGATACTCTGGTCGCGGTATCCAGGATTATCGCTTCCGGCTGCCCGTCCACCGGCTGGGTCACTGCGTTCTACATCGGGCATAACTGGTTTCATTCGGTCTTCCCGCAGAAGTCGCAGGATGAAGTCTTCGCGGACCGGCCGTGGCAAAGAAGCTCCGCTCAAATCGCCCCGACATCCAGCGCCGTGAAAGTAAGTGGCGGCTATGAAATCAGCGGACAACAGTCGTGGAGTTCTGGTGCAGCGCACGCGACTTATGTCTTTTTTACCTCGGTCTATGTGGCCGAAGGCGCCGAACCGGAACTACTGCTGGTGTGTATTCCGCGCAGCGACGTGGAATTGCTCGATAACTGGTATATCGCCGGAATGTGTAGCAGTGGCAGCTGCGACGTTAAGGTTGAGAAAGTTTTTGTGCCCGACCATCACGTGGTGACCTTCAAATCCTTCCTGGACGGCACTCACCCCGGTGCGACCCTGTATGACAATGCGCTATATCGCTTACCTGCGGCAGGAATTATTTTCTTCGAAGCCATGTCGGTCGTCTCGGGAATACTGCGTGGGGCAGTTGAGAACTTTCAGAAAATCACCGAGACGCGCGTGGCAACTTACACCGGTAACGGGGTTGCGACGAAGCCCAGTATGCAGATGCGTCTGGCGCGTGGCCGCGCGAATGCTGACGCTCTTGATGACATGATCGATGCGATCACAGCGCGAACAATCGCAACAGCAAGCGGTGCGGGGATTACCTTGCAAGACCGCGCCGACATCCGCATGCGCTGCGCTCTGATCAATAAAATGAGTTCAGATGCTGTCAACGACATCATGCACGGCGCCGGCGGTAACGCCTTTCGTGACGACGTTCCGCTGCAACGATTTTTTCGCGATTCGAACGTATTGCGTACGCACGGGGCGATGGATTTCGAGTCGTCGAGCGAAATGTACGGGCGCGTGTTACTGGGGCTCGATCCGGGCACCCCGGTACTATGAATATGCGTTTCCCAGCGAAGCAACGGGGAAACTCAAGCCGGATTTGGAACTATAGGCAGTAGCAAAGAACCTCGTTTAATTCGGGAACGATTACCGCAATTGCTTCCCGACCCGCAACATGAACACTTCTGGATTGACGGAATTCGCGCAATCGGGTGACTGTCCCCGGATAGGTTCGGTTTTATCGAATTCTTGTCGGTTCGCTAATGTTCGTGTTTCTCGCTGTGATCTCATTCGCTTATTCCGTCCAGGGTACCCAACCACAAAGTACTTATTCACACTAACGAGCGCATAAGAACACCAGCCGGAAGAGTTAATGTCATCGACCACAACGATGTGACGACGATACCCTCGCCCGCCGGTCGTACAAAGCGCAGTGGCTGCGCGATGCGAAGGGACATGGGGGCGGATTTAAAATGGCGAGGACGATACACCCCACCCCTACGATTTAAGCGCAACGCATAGAGTAAGTGTTCAGCATCGACATCAAGTTCTGCAAGAGCTGCGGTCGCTACGTCAAAATCACCGCCTGCATCGAAAACCTGTGTAGTCGAGACGACCGCGTGGAGCGGTTGTCGAACTTCGCTATCGTCTCGACCGTGGGAACCGCTGAACCCGGAGTGATTCATTATTCATCTCTCGGTTTATCGATCGCTTCCTTGACGCGTAATTTACTGCCCGCTAATTCCATTCGGTTCAGCGCTCGCATCGCGCCTTTTGCGTTACCCCGTTTCGGCATATCGACAAAACCGAACCCCTTGGAGAGCCCCGTCTCAGCGTCTTTTACTATCGTGCAGTGTTGAACAACCCCGTGGGGCTCGCACAATGCTCTTAATTCTTCTTCGGTTGTGCTGCGGTCAAGGTTGCGAACGAGTAGTTTCATAAAATTTCTCTACGCACGAGGGCACGTTCCGTGCCAACGGCAATTTTGTCGAACTGGAACAGGCGCGGCGAACTAGCTTACTCGTCGCCAGACGCTCGCAAGCCAAGATTGCTGTGCGCGCGGCAAGCCTGTTGGGCGATAGTAATGTTCAATTTCGACGAAGCCCGCCGTCGTCAGATAATGTTGCCATTGCCTTAAGTCGTAATACGCGCCGAAACGTTCGCCGTTCCACACTTCTCGATTATCACCGCGTGGATTGGAGGTAAACAAGACACCGCTGTTTTTTAGCGCCCTATGCAATGTGCTCAGTACACGCTCGAGTTTCGCGCTCGGCACATGGAACAGCACGGCGTTGGCAAAGATGCCGTCGAAACGATTCGTTGGAAGATCTAACTCAAGAAAATCCTGCAGCCATACATCACAGCCACTGTGCCGTTTCGCCATGTCAACGAACGCACGCGAGCCATCAAGCCCCGTTGCGATATGCCCCGCATCACGGAAGGTCTTCAGATCCCGGCCCGGCCCACAGCCCAGGTCGAGAATATTGAACGGCGGCTTACTGCTTATATTGTTTAACAACGCTGCCACGTTCTGGCTAACGTCGTGACCGGAGGTCCCGTCGCGAAAGCGCTCTGCATTAGTCTCGTAGTGGCTGACCGTGCGCAACGATGTTTCTTCGAGTAGAAACTTGTCCGGGGGGATCACGCTACGACTCGGTTCGCGTAAGCTTCGCCATCACATCCATCTCGATGGCAAATTCGACGAGGCTTCGGCGCTCGAAAGAGGACGGCGGGCGCATACAAGGTTGGACCATAATCACTCCCAATGGCAGCGTGAATTCCCATATCCTCGCCCACCTTCTCGATGCTCCTGTTGATTTCCCAATTGAAGTCGTGGAATGCGTGATAGGCACACGCCACATTCTCGAACACCGCTATCACGTCGTCCGCAACGAACTTAATCAGCTCCTTTAGTGCGATTCTATTAAGTGTAACGAGATGCGCTGCATCCAACGGCCAGTAAGTCGTCCGTCAACGGCGATACTCTGCTTCGTGATGAGTATAAAGCGAATGACTACGTCCTTGCCCGGTTCCATGCTATTTCTGACACAAAGGGCGCGCGGGCGTTGAACATCAGCTGGTAGTCGACATTCGATTCTGTTGTCGTCGTGTACTCCACCCTCCACGACCCCGCCCGAACAGCCGGACACGCTAAGATGTGCGTGCGGCGATTTTTGATCGTTCTCTAGTAAAACCGACCGTCCCGGATTAATTGTGAAAACACTCACCATATTATTCGTAGCTTGCTGCATCGTTTTGCCGGTACAAGCAACAGCGCCAGCGCCGACCACAGTCGACGATTTCGATATCGAGCGTTACCTCGGCCGTTGGTACCAGATCGCGCTCATTCCGAATCGGTTTCAGGCGAATTGCGTCGCAGAAACTGTGGCTGAATATTCTCGCGAAGCGACCGGACGTATTCAGGTCGTGAATTCGTGTCGCGATTCGGCTGGCGAGACGTTGCGGGTGCTCGGGGAAGTCCGCGTCAACAGTGAATACGCGGATTCCGCACGCCTGCAGGTCCGATTCGCGCCGCGCTGGTTATCGTGGCTTGAAGCGGTGTGGGGAGATTACTGGGTGATCGCTCTGCATCCCGACTACGCATGGGCTTTGGTCGGTTCGCCGGATCACGAGTACTTATGGCTCCTCGCGCGAACGTCTTCGGTATCGGAGCGCACCTACCGGTACGTGACCGAGATTGCGGAAAACGAGGGCTACGCAACGAGTCAGTTAAAACTCGAATCACCGCGCGTAATCACGCGTTAGGAAAGGAAAACCCGCGCCTATCTCCGTTCGCGCACATAGTCCGAAGTGATTTGCTCAATCCGCGTCACGCCAAGCAATGCCATGTCGCGTTCAATCTCGGCGCGCAATAAGGCAAGTACATGCGCGACGCCGGCCTCTCCGCCCACACCGAGGCCGAATAGATAGGGCCGGCCGATCATGCAGGCCTGAGCGCCAAGCGCGAGCGCCTTAATGACGTCCGAACCACGTCGCACACCACCATCGAGAATGACTTCAACACGCTCGCCCACCGCCTGCTTAACGTCGGCCAGCAGGCTGATGCTCGATGCTGCGCCGTCAAGCTGGCGACCGCCGTGGTTCGACAAGATCACAGCGTTCGCACCGATATCGGCAGCCCGCAGCGCGTCCTCGACGCTAGCAATACCTTTAATCGCGAATGGGCCCTGCCATTGTTCAACCATCCACGCCGCAGCGTCCCAATCGACCGACGGGTCGTATTGGCTGGAAACGTAGTCGACCAGCGTCGTCAGCTCAGCGTCGCCCGGCGGTGCCTTGTGCGCGACATTGGCCAGCTGAAACGGCTCACCGTCCAGATACTTAAGCGACCATAGCGGGTGCAGGAAAAAGTCCAGCCAGCTGGCCACCGACAACTGGGGCGGAAAGCCGAAACCCGTGCGCAGATCACGCTCGCGATTACCGACTATCGGCACGTCGATAGTGAGACACAGCGCATGGAAGCGAGCAGCACGGCAACGGTCCATAAACTCATTAACGAGCGTTCGGTCACGAAAGACGTAGAGTTGGAACCACTTCGGACCACTGCAAACTTCCGCGACTTGCTCGATAGAGTACGTGCCTACGGTCGAGAGTGCATAGCTTGTGCCGGCTTCTGCAGCGGCCCGCGCTACGGCAAGCTCCCCAGCGTTGTTAAACAGGCGCGACATGCCGGTTGGCGCGAGGACCACAGGGAAATCAATGGGAGCGCCCATGATGGTTGTGGATGTGTCGACGTTACTAACATCGACAAGATAACGGGGCAGGAATTCGTAACGAGCGAAATCGCTCTGACTACGCGCAAGGGTGACTTCATCATCGGCCGCGCCATCCATGAAATGGAACATCGGGGCGGGTACGCGAAAGCGCGCCCAGCGACGCAGATCAGCAACATTATGACTACGCGCCAGGCACCAGGCGGCGACCATAGCGTCGATGCGCGAAAGCAGACGTGACAAAAATGGTGGCAACATACGCAAGCTTCGTAGCGGACGACCGAGCCTGCACGATAGCAGGTCCGCGAGGCCGGCGTGCAAGCCTGATTTGATATCAATGGTGATATCCGGCTTCAGCCTAGATAGCACCACCGAACTCGTAGTTGTTTGAGCCGACTATCTAATTTTCTGTCCGACGACGCCGTGGCGAAGCTACTGGTGAGTCGTGGTATAGCAGTATCACCACCTCGCCCGTTTTAACCCTGATTTCGCTGCCGGCGACGCGCCGGCTGGTGCATAAGGCAGATTGATTCCTACTTCACAATGACGCCAGAAAGGTCGCCCTGTTCGCGCCACGCTGCGAGCATTCTGAAAAACGGTACCGGGCCTTCCGGGTAGTGATTATCGATAAATGACTCACCGTCGTTCTTGCCCTCGACGTTGTAATACCCCGGTGTGCAGGTTTCCTGGTACTTGCGCATGGGGCCGGGGACCCGAACCAGCCGCTGGTATTCCGCTTCTGCGGATGCCTCCGCTTCAATGGATGACGCATCTCGCCGGATAACTTCGCTGATTAGATAAGCCACATGTTCGGCCTGACCGCCCGCGGTGTAGGTGTAGTTAAAAGCAACACCCGTTTGTGTCAGCCCGAGGTGAAAGCAGTTCGGAAAATCGCGTGTTAAAAAACCCTGGAAAGTTGACATGCCTTTAGCCCAATGCGCGCTCAACGTCTTGCCGCCACGGCCGTGCACCTCGCATTCCGAACGACGGGTGTAGGCGGTCGATACCTCAAAGCCGGTGGCAAAAATCAGGCAGTCGACTTCGTACGCTGAGCCATTCACGACGACTGCATTTTCCGTGACGCGCTCGATGCCTTTGCCAGCCGTATCAACCAGGGTCACGTTAGGTCGGTTAAACGCCTGTAGATATTCGTCGTGGAAGGCCGGCCGTTTGCACCACTGGCCGTACCAATGTTTGAGCCCTTCCGCGGTTTTGCGGTCGTCGACCAGTCGCGCGACCCGCGTGCGAATTTGATGGCCTTTTCTGTAGTCAGCCACTTCGCGCGCCAACGCGAGTCGCGCAGGTGAAACACCTTCAACGTCGCCGGTGTCCAGAATTTCGAATGCCAGTTTGAAAAAGTCGGTCCACTTGTCGTTGACCAGATCTTGCGTCACTGGCAGCCCGGCCATGATCGAGCAGAAGTTCTCGTCGCGTTCAGCTTGCCAGCCGGGTTTAAGTGATTTTGCCCAGGCTTCATCCGTCGGTTTGTTATTGCGCTCGTCAACTGGCGCTGGCGTGCGCTGAAACAGGTAAAGCTGCTGCGCATAGGGCGCAACGTTCGGTACGACCTGCACGCCGGTTGCGCCGGTGCCAACGACGCCGACACGCTTGTCAGCCAATCCGGTCAACCCGCCCGAGCTGTCGCCACCGGTATAGGCGAAGTCCCAGCGGCTGGTGTGAAATGATTGTCCTTTGAAGGTGTCGATGCCTTCGATCGCGGGCAGCTTCGGCCGATGTAGGGGACCGCTCGACATAATCACAAAACGTGCACTAAACACATCGTCGCGATCAGTGTTGACGGTCCAACGCGCACTTTCATCCGACCAATGCATCGCTGTCACCTGGGTCTGAAAACATGCCTTGTCATAGAGATCAAATTGTTTACCGATGCGCTGCAAATGCGCATAAATTTCTGGCTGGTGGGCATAGCGTTCTGTGGGTATGTACCCGGTCTCCTCGAGCAATGGCATGTAGATATACGATTCTGTGTCGCATTGCGCACCGGGATAGCGATTCCAGTACCAAACACCGCCAAAATCTCCCGCTTTGTCGATAATGCGGACGTCATATACGCCGGCCTGCTGCAGACGAGCAGCGGTCACCAAACCCGAAATTCCGCCCCCAAGAATGATGACATCGAGGGCTTCATTGATCGGCGCGCGACTAAATCCTGATTCCACGTGCGGATCGGTTTCGTATTGCGCATGCTGGCCGGCAACCTCGACATACTGATCGTTGCCATCTTCACGCAGTCGCTTCGCCCGTTCCTCGATGTACTTGCGCCGTACTTGTTCGGGGTCGAATCCGAGAATCTCAGGATCGAAGGGATCGTTCTCGCTCGTAATGACATCGTGACTGTTCATGTTTTCCGTTCCTCGTCCAATTTCTCATCGGGCTGCAGTTGTTCACTCATCAATAGTGATGGAGGTCCGAGGGCCACGTCCCGGCAAAGACGCCCACAGCCGGATACTACCGTCTAGGCGGCCGCGGCGCTGCCGGCGGATCAGAAGTCGCTCGTAGCTTGCGTGTAACTGTCGATCCGTCAGTGCGACGAAAGATCCGTGATTCCCGGCGGCTAGTCCGGATCTTGGGAGGAGGAATTACAGTTTTAGAGTTCGCCGATGGTGGCGAATTGAGTCGGTCCAGCAGACATATCGGGTGAACTAGGTCACCGCAAAGCGACGGGTGAACCTCAACGTTGCGTCGCTAATCTTCCCGTTCTTAGCCGATTAACAATGAGGACTGAGCTGCAAACGGATAAGGGTAACTGTCCCCAAATTAAACCAGACGCGCTATTTCTCGCTCAGCGTCCACACGCCGTCCCAGTCGTCCGCAGGTTCGGACTGCTGATGATGACGCGCACGCTGGCACATCAGGGCGCTTGGCTGATCGTTCGGGTTCAGTTTTAAAGCATGTTCGAAGCTTTTGATCGCAACGCCCCAGTTTCGCGACCGATAGCGCTGCAGTCCTTCGGCAAACAAGTCCATCGAAGCCTGCTCATCGGCCGCAACTAATTCTCCACCGAGTCCGCGCACTTCAAATACAGCGACTGACTGCGCGCGACCTTTAACGCGGATTAGATCGAGCTCGCGCAAACGGTAATCGCCAGTCAGTTCTTTCACGGTCGAGTCACTAACCAGAATACTGGTGCCGAGCTGTTTATTTGCGGATTCGAGGCGCGCTGCAGTGTTCACACCGTCGCCGATGACGGTGTAGTCCATGCGCCGCGCGGAGCCGATGTTACCCGCCACCACGTCGGCTGAGTTAATCCCGATGCGGATTTCGAACTGCGGTTCGCCGGCTATGACGCGGCGCGCGTTCAAAGCACTGAGTACCTGACGCATGCGAATCGCCACCCGCACCGCATTATCCGCATCACCAGGCGCAGGAAACGGCGTGCCGAATACCGCCATGATAGCGTCGCCGATAAACTTATCGAGAATGCCGTGGTGAGAAAACACCACCTCGACCATCTCTGAGAAATACTCATTGAGAAGGGACACCGTGTCCTGCGCGCCAAGCTGCTCGGTCAGCGTGGTGAAACCTTTGATATCGGAAAACAGGATTGTTACCGGCTGCGAACGACCGCCGAGCACGGTCTCGCCTTCTGCAAGCACCTGATCGGCGACTTCGGCGGTCATGTAGCGTGCCATCGTCGCGCGCATGCGTCTGTCGGTCGTGATGTCTTCGATAATCAGTGTGCAGCCCAGCACATCACCATCGACATCAAGCAAAGGCGTGGCGGTAACGTTGACGGAAAGCTCGGTGCCGTCGCGCGTGGTGAGAATCGCGTCGACAGTCGTATCGACTGCGCTTTCGCTCACGACTTTGTGCATCGATTCGATAATCCATGCGTTGTGTTCAAACACTTCGACTGCGGGAGCGCCGAGCACATCATTGGCGCGGATGCGGAGCTGGCGTGTCGCAGCGTCGTTGAGCTTCACGACATTGCCTGCAGTATCAAGCGTAATCACGCCATCTGACAAACTACGCAAGACATTCTCACTGTAATTCCGTTCGTCCAGTACTTCGCGGAACAGGCGCGCGTTATCGAGCGCAATCGCGCTTTGTGCGGCCAGCATTTCCAGGCGTCGCTCATCACGTGCCCGGAATGGTCCGCCGCGGCGGTTAAGGATCTGCATGGCGCCGATCGCCACGCCATGTTTGTTGACCACTGGCACGCACAAAATGGAGCGGGTACGGAATCCCGTTTTGCGATCGACTTCCGGGTTGAAGCGCGAATCCGCATAGGCGTCAGGAATGTTCACCGCCTTGCGGTCGGTAAACACACCGCCCGCGATGCCCATATGGGCAGGAAATCGAATCTCGCGCTCTGCCATGCCTTCTGCCACACGCGACCATAGCTCATCGGTGCGCGGATCGTGCAGGAACAACGTGCTGCGTTCCGCTTCAAGTAAATCAGTTGCAATAGCGACAATCCGGCGCAGCAATTTCTCGATATTGAGCTCAGACGATACCGCCTGCGTTACTTCCAGAATGCGCGCTTCTTCGCGCTGCGATTCCCGCGCCCGCTCACCGAGCTGAGCGGCCTCGATAATTGCAGCGGTGTGCATCGTGAAAGCCTGCAATAGCGCCGAGTCGGCGGGTGTAAAATCGCCCGAAGTCTTGTTCAAAACCTCGGTCACGCCAATGATGTCGCCGCCACGGGTTCGCAACGGAGCGCAAAGGATATTGTGCGTGTAGTAACCGGTTTCGGCGTCAATGCTCGAGTTAAAGCGGGCATCCGTATACGCATTGTCGATGAGCGCGGGCTCACCACTTTGAAAAACCAGACCGGCGATCCCTGCATCGCAGGGAAAGCGAATTTCGTGGATCAATTCGCCTTGCGCGATACGCGAGTACAATTCTTTCGACTCGGCATCATAGAGAAACAGCGAACTGCGATCAGCTTCGAACGCCTCGGTAATCAGATTCATGATGCGAATCAATAAAACGTCGAACGACATCGGCTCACGAACTTTGTACGTCGCTTCGATAAGGTTATCGAGACGCGTACCGAGATTGTCGATTTGCCCGAGTAGTTGCTCACGCTCTTGCTCAGAGAACACCCCGAGCGTTTTCTCCAATACACTTTCTTTGAAGCGACGCTCAAAGATGTCGTGAACCACCGGGACCGCCATGCGGTCGCTCGAAAGTTCCTTATCTTGTGATTGCAGTTTCTTCTGTGACATTGGCAGGTTGCTTTGTCGGTCCAAGCGGAGACTTTTTTCGGGTGTAGCCAAATTTACTTGAGTGTCGACAGCGAAACGAAAGTTCGTCGGCACCGACAGCTGTCCGTTCAGCCATCGGCGCCGACGCGTTTCGGTAGTGCTACGTATAGAAGCGTAGTCGGATAACTCGGGGCAGACTGTGGATTGCTTCTCAATGCTGAGAACCCGAACCGCCAGGGCAGACGATTGGCTATTAGCAGCAGCTGCAGCTGCAGCTCCCGCTACTGGCAAGATGCTGACTCGCACTGGCCAGCACGCTCGGCGTCGCAGCCACGCTGACGCCGGCGCTCCGCGCCTCCTCTACCGGCGCCTCGAGAGGCTTCGAACCCGCGCTATAGCCAGTCGCGATGCGAAACTGATGTGCATTGATGTCGCTCTTGATTTCTATCGAATCCGGGCCAGATACCGACCAGCCCGTGAAATCGCTGCCATCCATCACGACGCGTACGGCCGCCGGATTCGGCAGCCCACTCACTTTCCAGCTCGTCGACGCGCCACGTGCCGATGTGGTCGCACAATAGGTTTCCACCCACAGGGCACCGCTGTCGAGATCATTCCAGCATTGTGCGAGTCCGATCTGCGGATAGTCGACGCCAGACACGGTGGGCTCGGAAAATTTCTTGAGATTCGGCTCGTTGAAGACCCGCGACCACGCGCCGGGTTCACCCAGTTCGGTTAACACCATCAGGCTCGACAGCTGGCCGCGCGGCCAACTCTCATCGAAATTGAACCACCAACCAAAATGATCACCATCCGGGCCGAAAAATTTCGGCTCATAATTCGCCTCGGCCAGTTGACGCAGATGCGCCTCAGTGAGCGTGTCGCCTAGTTCTCTCGCAGTGATAATGCCGAGCGTTAACCAGCGCGGATCAGGGTGCAGTTCCAGCAACGCTTTTTTCGGATCATTCCAGCCGAGCTTACGCACCGCCATTTCGTACAGCTGCGTGGCGAACACGCGATCCTGGGGCAACACGTACAGGGTGATTGCGATTGCGGCATAGGCGCCGACTTCATCACGCAGGGTGCACATCGATTCTTCCAGAGGGTCGTAGTAGAACGCAAACCAATCAAGTTCTCCTTTCCGATCGAGCCCCATGTAATGTTTGCGCGCGTATTCAATCCAGCGCTCAAACACCCAGTTCGTTTTCTTGTCGTACAGGCCGTCATAAAGTTGCAGGCCGAGCCCCGCACCGCTCACACAGAACGGCCAGATCTTGGTGTTCTCACAGTGCACGCCCTGCGGCCTTTCGGCCCATTGGTCGTGCATAAAATTCACCAGCCGATGATGGTCCCATTCGAACAAACGCTCTTGATAACCAGCCATCTTGAACGGCTGCTCCCACTTATTGTCCCCAGACACGTACTGATAAAAGCACAGCAACATGTTGAAGAAGCCGCGGAAGAAATTGTTGCCGTCCGAGCCAATCGGGTCCGGTTGTAATCCCCACGGCTGCACACCGTTGCCAGTCCAGCCGGGTGCGTCGTATTGGCCGCGCAGATGTTCCGGCAACACCGCCAGCCATTCGGGCGGATAGCGACTCTGGTCCGGATCGTGACCGATCATCGTTAACCAATCGATGGCGGCCCAGAATGTCGTATGCCGAGTCACCAGTTCGTCAGCAATACGGGTGTAAGTTTCTCGCCACGCCGGCGTGATGTCGCACATCACCGGCAAGACGTAACCCGTTTCGTGCAAATCGAAGCGTCCCAGACTACACATCGGCGGGGTGCTGTAACGATCCCACCACGGGTGTGGTTCCCCATTCACGCTCCAGTCATCTTCGGTCGTCGCTTTGTCCCAGATGAAACGCAGCCAACCGCGAGCGCGGTCATCGAGCCGAGGGAAAGCATTGCTGTTCATTATCTGGCTCTCTTTAACACGATGCGCTCAGTATCTGGGGCGGGCAGTGCGGCGCTGATGACGTTCACCACATCGGCACCGCTTCACCACCGGCCCCACGAATCATGATCATTTTCGCGTGCTGCTCATGGGCGGCCGTCCAGGTCGGATCGAGTGCGTCGCTCGGTGGTTCGCGAACAATGCTGTCCGCTACTTTGCTCTTCAGGTCAGGCTGTACATAGGCATCCGGCGGAGGCGGGCGAACACGCTTGCTGCGGCCAATCGGCAGCACGAAACGTGTCAATCCGTAGAACCACAGTAGCAACACGGCATTGCCTTGGTACGTAGCGGTGCGGGCGAGCAAAGTATTCACGATGCGGCCAACCGCACGCGGCGAGAGCAGCGTGATGGTGCCGAGACTGGCGTTGTCGAAACACAGATTCAGCGTTGGGTTCGACGACGGTCCGGAAATCGACGTCACCGTACGCGGCGCGAAACGGTAATGATGGACAACGCCATCCGCGCTGCCAACCTGAACGACAAGCTCGCGCGTCACCTGGCTGCGAAACCTGGCACTAAGACGGCACGCCACAGACATGCCCAAACCGAGACTGGCAAGGACCAGCCTGAATAAGCTGCGCACCACAGCACCACTTGGATTAACCGATTGCATGGATTCTCTCGCTTACGTCAGTAGCGTGTTTCACGTATTCGTTTGCAGATTATTGAGTGCGTCGTATGCCTGATTCGGCAGGACTAAAAGCAGCGACCAGCGAGCTAATCGATGGGTGGCTAAATAGCCCCCGACCAGCCACGGTGCGGCCCTGAACAAAAGCGAGAGAGCGACAGGATCCAACATCAGTCTCCTCCTCAACACCGCGGCGAGTCGGGCCGAGTTTTCCGGCTGACCGTAAACGCGAATTTCGAACAGTCCGAGGGCTATCCGGGCAGAGCTTCATTGTCAGTCAGTATAGGACGAATCTGGCGCCGGTTCTGTATCGAACCGCCGCGGCGCAACGCCGGGTGGCCGCAGGCGACCCCGTTACTTACCGCTGTGCTTAGCCAAACGCGTTGTTCACCGCCTCGATAAACGCAAGCCGTCGCGGGCCGCCATGTTGCGAACCGGTTTCACTTGCTGCCGGTTCTTTGGGGTCCATATAGATCTCGCGTGGCATGGCTCCGACCATCACATAGACGAGCCCGTGTTCAGGCTCAACGTGAATCCATTGCCCGTAGGCACCCAGCGCCATGAACGAGCCCGGGTGGTGGACCCACCATAAATAGCCGTAACCGGTAAAAGCCGAGGTGTCGAGGCGTGGGCGCGCACCGAGGTCTTTATGGAAATTCGGCGCCGATGGTGCACTTGCCTCAGCAGTCCAACCCGCCGGCAGCACGCGCTGACCATTCGCCGCTACGCCGTCATTCAGCATCAGCAAACCGAAACGTGCGTAGTCGCGCAGCGATGCACCACAGCAACTGCCCGTAATCTCCTGGCCGTCGTCGCTGTCGAGCATAAAATAACCGTCCTGCTCCATACCCGCCGGTGCCCAGATTCTTTCGGCGCAATAGTCCGCGACTGACTTACCGGTCACTTTGCTCAACAGCAAACTGAGAAGAAACGTATCGCCGGTGTTGTAGTAATACTGTGTACCCGGCTCGTCGAGGCGTTTGAGCGTCTTCAGATAGCTGGCGATGTACCCCGCTTGGCGCTCCGCGATGGGTTTAATGTAATGCGCCTGCACGTCAGCCAGCATATCTTCGTAATCTTCGCTCCAGTCGATGCCGCTGCTCATGTTCAGCAAGTGTCGAATGGTGACGCCGTCATAGGCGCTGCCTGAAAAATCTTGCAGATATGTCGTGATGTGATCGTCGAGACTGCCAATAAGGCCGTCGTGTAGCGCTGCGCCAACCAGCGTAGACGTGATCGATTTAACCATCGACGATGATTGCCAGCGCAACTCAGGGGTTAAGCCGAGGGCGTAACGCTCAAGCAGAATTTGATTGTTTTTGAGAACGATCAAACCACTCAGATGTTCGTCACGCATCAAATCATCGATGTCACATAACCGCCCTTGATCGGGGAACGTGACCTCAATCTCCGATTCCGCCCGCGTTAAGGTACTCGCCTGCGCCCCCCGGGGTATGGTTCGGGTCGCGAAAATTCGGTCCCAATGCAGAAATCCCTGAGGCTGGATATTCGGTGACCAAAGCAGAAAATCCATACCCAGTAACTGAGCCAGCCAACGGGTGTTCTGTTCAGAACCAGGAGGTGTCGACATACGTCTGCTCCGCTGTAAAAACTGATGATGCTGCCACACACAGACGTTGGGGCGAGCGATAGTTCGTGGCGCAACGCTGCTCGGCCGAGAGCGGTTCGGCGAAGCAGTTCAGTTGCGCTATCCCCATGCGACTGGCATCGACACTGGACCACGAAATGCCCAGCCACCGAACGGCACGTCTCCGTTAATGCGCAGCTTCGGCAAAATATCAAACAAGCGTGGTAGCGCGACTTCAGCGATGAGGCTCCGCGAGGCGGCAGCGCCTGCGCAAAAATGGGGGCCCGCGCCAAACGACACCGCTTTGGACGTATTGCGCGTGACATCAAACTCATCTGCACGGTCGAAGACGTCCTCGTCGCGATTGGCAGAGCCGAACATGAGAAACACGCGACTTTCCGCTTGCAGATCGACATCGCGCCAGAGAAAGTCACGGGCTACGCGACGCGGAGACATGCCGATGGGAGAAATCCAGCGCGCATATTCTTCGAAGGCCGCCAGCCAACTCACCGAACCGTTGCGCACGCGTTCAAGTTGATCGGGATGCCCCAGTAAAGCCCAAGTCGCGCCTGCAATCGCATCGCGCGGCTCATTCTGGCCGCCGCTGATGGCAAGTTTAATGTTGGCGCGGACGCTGGTCAGTGGCTGCCCGGCGCGGGTCAACACCGACAACATACTAAAATCTGTATCGCTGATACCAGTCGATCGCAACGTCGATCGCGGTGGTGGCTGCGTGGCAGCGCGCTTCGATCGCGGCATCCCCCGCATAGTTGGCACAGCCGTCAATCATCCCTTGTGAACAAGCATCCATCTGGTCGGGCGACATGCTTATCAACCCGGTAATTTCACGCAGCGCATTAGCTGATACCGGCATCGCGTAATCGCGGACCAAATCCATGGACCCTGCCGCCGGGAGCTCAGCGAGTACTGCTCGAGCATGATGTTCGAACCTCCCGCGCCAGTGATCTCGCACGGTCACCGGAGACAGCGAGGGGAAAAGTTGTTTGCGCTCGACCTGATGCGCACTGCCGTCCTTACGCATCAGGTTTTCACCCATCAGCGTTGTCATCAGACCACCCGGTTGGTAAGACGAGAACACCTCGACGTTTTTCTCGCAGGTAAATATGTCATCGCGCTTGCACAACAAAGTCGCGTTCAGCTGTGGGACAATCGCGACCGAGGCTTGCGCGCGCATCCGTGCAAGATCCGGATAGGGGTCGCGCCAGAACGCCGCAGGATCGATGTCAAAATGGGGTGGCAGTGGCATCAGCTTCCTCTCGGTTCACAGCACGCTGGAAGTCGAGTCTACACAGCGCGACGCGGTCCCGACAGACCCGCAGCCGTGCTCGCTGGCCCGTCAACGCCGCCGCATTTCGCGCACCGGGAGCAAGCCACGCGCTGGGCTCGGACGACAAACTATTGGAGTGGCGTTTTGGCCCTGACTCTTGAAACGATAAACATTCACCATCCTGGGCATTACGCGCGGATAGGGCATCCGTGGGCAGAATGGGATTTGCTGCGCCGCGACGCTCCGGTGTATTGGTATGAGCGCGAGGACGTTGACCCGTTCTGGGCGGTTACTCGTTATGAGGACGTTATGACGGTCTCGAACAATCCTGAGGTCTTTATCAACGGGGGTCCGCGTTTGCGCCTTACCCTGAAAGGTCGACCGGAGCTGCTACGGGCTGGTGTTGACGCGTTCGGCCAGGAGCGTGACTGGGATCCACTGGAGCCGCCCGACATGGTGTTCATGGATAATCCGCGTCACCGCCATATGCGTAAGCTCTCCAGTTGGGCTTATACCCAGGGCGGCATGCGCAGAATGGCCGGCCACTTCGAGACTTTATCCAACAACTTCACAGCCGCGTTTGTCAGCGAACTGAAAACCGCGAGCGAACGTGGCGAAAGCGTCGATTTCGTGTCAGGACTGGCGAGCAAATTGCCGCTCGCTGCAGTCGGCGAAATCATGGGACTGGCTCCCGATGACTGGCGGCAAATCCTGATTTGGTCAAACGCCCTGGTCGGGCACATTGAGCCCGAAGATCAAATTGCCGGCGAAACCAGACGCGAAACGGGTTATCGCAGCATCTACGAATTCCGCTGCTATCTTGAAGGTCTGATCCATGAAAGCCGGGCCAATGGCGCTGCTCGGGGCGGTTTCGTCGACCGGCTGGTGCATCACAAAGTGCAGGGCAAGCTCCTCAACGACCAGCAATTGATCGGCTATCTGTTGCTACTCATCGCCGCCGGTAACGACACCACTCGCAACGCTTTCGCGGGCGGCGTCGCTGCACTGATACAACATCCTGAACAGCGCGATCTGTTGTGTAACAATCCCGAACTGCTACCGAGCGCGGTCGAGGAGATTCTGCGCTGGACCTCCCCCGTGGCGAACTTTTTGAGGACTGCAACAGCAGACTTCGATCTGTCCGGAACCCTCATCTCGGCGGGCGATACGGTGGCGCTCTTTTACCCGTCTGCGAATCGTGATGAGCGTGTCTTTGACGACCCTTACCGTTTCGATCTGACCCGCAGTCCTAATCCGCATGTCACGTTTGGCTTCGGCGCGCATTTCTGCCTCGGTACAAATCTCGCGCGCAGCGAACTCAAAGCAAGCCTGAGCGCCCTGCTCCCCTTTCTGAGTCGCCTCGAACTGGGCGGTGAACCAACCCGGCTCGCGATGACTCACGTCGTCGGGTATTCGGAATTACCGATACGCTGGGCCGCCTGACTCCGATCCCGGCGCGCCCACACACGCCCGTCTTGCGGGTAATCGGCACCGCAGATGCGGTTAAGAAAACCCCGTCTCAACCCAGCGTATTGCGCGCAGATGCAAAATTATCGATGCCAAGTGCAGCGCGAAAGTCTTCGCTCAACTTGACGAAGTCGGCTTCCAGCGGAATACCGGTAGCATTCGCGATACGGTCGTTGCGACTGAAATTGGCCGCGATAATTGAAACCGCGACAACCGCGTCGGCTCCCATGCTCGCGGCAAGCGCCACGCGCGCGTCCTGCAACGCAGCCCCATCCCTGCCGAGCAAGGCGGCGACGAAAGTCACGAGGACCTCGCCGTTCGGCAGTCCGGTCGGCACACTGGGGTCGACGACGCCGCGTAAATCGATTGTCACGCCACTTTTCTCAGCACTCGCCCGGAGCACGACGCAATGCGAGGCGGTTCAGTAAAAGCAATCATTAAACGCCGAGACCTGCCCGGCAACGAGTTCTACCTCCGCACGCGTCAGTGCTGGATATTTCGAGTACTCGTAATCGAAGAAATGTTCCAACGACAGATACTGCGTGTTGCCGCCCGCAATGACGCGCGCAGCCTCATCGGGCACCAGACTCAGAGCACGATAGATGAACGGCTGCATATTGCCTCTGTACAGCTGCGCCTCAACGGCGTTGTCCACCTGCCCGCCCGGCAGGGTCGCGACCCAGGCGCCTTCGTTGACCACGCCAGCCGGTCGTTCGCAATCCGGTTCTACACTACTCGGAGTGCCGAGCTGCCGTGGGGCGAGCCCCAGGCCATGGCTGAACATATCAACGTTCATTGATCGGGCCACGACCCCGACTATCTCGACATATTCGGGCTCCGATATGCCGTCTGCAACGGCTTGCAGATAAACCTCGTGGGTCATTTTTTGTGGCGCCATGGCAAGCCGTTCGACCAGCGCCAGGACCGCCTCCGGGAGAACACTTGCCGGTGCAGGTTGAACCGGCACGCCGCTGTCGATGGCACTACCGGCGCTGACACGCAGCTGGCGCACGAGATTAACGACCGCGCTGCGCTCTTCACCGGTGAGCCAGGTTCCAGACTGCGCAAAGCTGGCCAGCTCGCTCGCATGAAACGTGCTTATCTCAGCGGGGACCAGCATGTCGGCATCTTTGTAAAGCATCGTCTCGTCTCCATTCCGACGAACAAGTCTTCGAATAGTACTGCAACCGAACGTGTCGGCCGGTCCAACAGGCACATCGCGCAGCGCGAAGCAGCGGCAGGCCGAGATGTGTGCCCTTCCTTCGTTCCGCCAAACACGCGAGAATCGAGGCATTGAATCGACATACCAGAGGCGAAGTGCATGCATATCCGCAAATACGATTTCGACTATAGCCGCCGATTTTTCCTTGAGAAAACCGCTCTAGGCATCGGCGGCGCCGGTGTTCTTTCGTCGCTGTGGTCAGAATTTTGCGAAGCGGGCGATGCCTCCGGCGCCTATCCGGACGAGTTACTGGATATTGAAGTGTTTACCAAGGGACAGGTAAAAGTCGGCGACGTCATCGACGCCGATAATGTATTCCTGGTCCAGGACCTGATTGATCCGATCACGTATCAGGAAGTCCTGCAGGACCGGCGCAAATTCTTCATCCAGCCGACCGTCAACGAACTCGAAACCATGTACCCGCCGTTTTTTCTCGATGCGACACTCAAAAACCAGGGCCAGGCGGAATTTGGGGCCGACGGCAACGTCTATACCAAGGATGGCAAGCCCTGGATTGGTGGCATCCCGTTTCCAGAGGTGAACAACGGCAATGAAGCCATCGCCAACATCACGCTTAGTTGGGGACGGCACGATTCGGCGATGTACGCGATTCCGGCCGTCACAGTAAACCCGGAAGGCGTCAAACAATTCGAGTACGACTGGATTTGGGCTGAACAACAATGTGCGGGACTTGTGCACCCCAACGCCGGCGGACCGTATCTGGCTGGCCACGAAGATCTCTCGCGTATGCAGTGCATCTGGTTTACCCACACCAATGACGTCAGAGGGCACGCGTTTTTAAGCCATTGGAAGTACGACCAGCGCGAAATTCCGGCACTGTGGGGGTATCTGCCCAACCTCAAGCGTGTGCGCCGTTTTCCAGCTAATCAGCGTTTCGAACCGTATATGCCGGGTATGAATCTGTTTTTATCCGATGCCTGGTCTTCCGGCGATCCGATGCTGACCTGGGGTAACTTCAAAATCATTCATCGTGGGCCGTTCCTCTCCTCGAGCCACGACCAATGGTTACCCGAGAATGACAACTGGGCACCGCCGGTGGTCGGCGGCAAGCTCGACGAGTCTTACTACTACGTCGGCAAATCACTCATCCCGGAAGTTATCGTGTTTGAGGGTGAACCGATCGGATTCCCTAATGCACCGGTCAGCAAGCGGCGGATATTCCTCGACGCCCGCAACATGGGTGCCTTGCAATCGATTACCTATGACCGCAACGGCGAGGTTTGGAAAGGTCTCGAAGGGGGCGGCTCGCAGCGCAAGTCCGGCAGCCACGAGATGCTGACCACCGATGGGAGACCCGAATGGTCATGGTGTTGGGCCATCAGCCACGACATGCAGGCGAATAATGTCACCCGCTTCCACCACGGCAAGACATGCCGGGGTAGTTGGGATTCCGCGCTCGATCCGACCGATGAGAACATGGTGGACGAATATATGACGCAGCAGGCCATACGTCGCTTGGGGTTTTAGGCAGGGCAATGACAGATTACGCGGCGCCCGCCGGCGGCGTCGCGCGCTCCGACACTTTGCAGCGGGGCGCCCGCGCTGCGTTTTTCAGCAGCGTCGCGGAAATCTTGATGCCGCGCGCCGCCCGCAGAGGCGGTGCGGCGGACACCAGAATAAGCCTGCTAGCTGCGGAAGCTTGCGTCCTTGCGGTCCAGCATGCGCAGTAACGCTGGCCACGCAAGCTGATCAAGCTCACCGGACGCCATCAGCATCTTGCCTTGCTTGCGCGAGGTTTCGATCGCTTTCTCAGATGGCTGATAAAAACTCCCGCTGCTCATCGCGCGGACTTGCATGCTGCATGCACGTTCGAGGTTATAGAGCATAAGAAAGCAGGCCGAGACCGTCTCCCCGACTGCAAGCGTGCCATGGTTACGCAAAATCATCAGCTTCTTGTCGCCGATATCTTTTACCAGACGTTCGCGTTCGCCGAGATCAAGGGCAACACCTTCATACTCGTGGTAAGCGATTTCATCGTGAATGACCATCGCCGTTTGCGTGATCGGTAGCAAACCGTCCTGCATGGCGGCCACGGCGACACCGTCGTCGGTGTGCACGTGCATCACGGCTTGAGCATCTTCGCGCGACATATGAATCGCGCTGTGAATGCAAAACCCGGCCGGATTCACGTCGTACCCGTTATGCATCACGATATTGCCATCGAGATCGATCTTGACCAGATTCGACGCAGTCACCTCATCGAACATCATGCCGTAGGGGTTAATCAGAAAATGGTGCTCTGGCCCCGGTACACGCGCCGACAAGTGGGTGAATATCAGGTCGGTCCAGCCGTAGTGGTCAATCAGCCGATAGGCGGCCGCCAGGTCAACTCGAACCTGCCATTCCTCCGCGCTGACCTGTGTCTGAACGTCGCTCGTTGCGTGTAGTGCCTGAACCATATTGTTCGCCTCCTCGGGGCCGCGCTTTCGCCGGCCGGCTGGCCGCGATTAATGCATATTCCGAGAGGATAATAACGCGCGCATGGCCCGGCGACACCCGTCTTATCCCATCGGCCGAACGTCCTCGAAGCCCAGATGAGTCTTGCCCAGCAGTTCGTAGGCAATTTCGCTCACCATGAGATGCTGCGCGGCGACACTAATGTCGCGCAGGCAGCGCTGCATGAGCTGCCCCTCGAAAATCGCTGCGGCACCGCTGTAGCGGAACGCCTGGTTGATAATTTCGGTGCCCACTTCGGTGCAGTACACTGCGCTCGAGCGCAACTCCAGCGCGAGGCGCGTAGTCGGTTTGGCACCGCTGGCCACAACATCCATCGCTTGCTCGTTTAACGTCATCGTCAGCGCCCGCGCTGCACGCAAACGCATATCACTGTGGCCGATGAACCGCTGCAGGGCCGGCCGATCGGCCAGGCTGGGCGCACCAGGCCCATAGCCCCGGCGCTTCTCTATCGCCAGTCCTGTCAATTCGTCCAATACGCTACGCGCCAATCCGAGCGCGAAAGCGGCGTGCTCGTAGGACACAAACGCAGGTATTCCAAGCTCGTACAGACACCCGCCACGTTGCGGCGTCTGCGTCGCAACGTTCCACGCGAGTTCGTTTGGCACGAAAATATCTGTCACAGAAATATCGCAACTCCCGGTCCCGCGCAGTCCGAGCACCTGCCAGTTGTCATGCAGGGTTATGTCGTTGGCCGGAAACACCAACATAAACAGGACGGGTGCACCTTGCGGGGTCTCCCGCACCAGCGCATGAGCCGATATCCATTCGGCGTGCTGCACGCCACTGGCGAACGCCCAACGCCCGCTCAGACGATAACCCCCAGCGACCGCTGTGGCCTGGCCGGTTGGCATGATCAGCACCGCGCCACGCGGTATGCGACCGGCAGAAAACATTTTCGCGGCGCCCGCGTCTGGCAAGAACGCGCCCGGCAGACCGAGACTCGTGGTGCCCACCATGGCGCACCATGCTGCGGCCGGACTGATCCGCGCGAGCGCCTCGATGACCTCAAACTGAGTGACCAGATCGGCTTCATGACCACCGAGAACCGCCGGCAATTTCATGCGCAGAATGCCGGCGTCGTACAACGCGTCCGCACTAACACGCGACAGCTCGGCGTTTTGTTCCTGGCCGTCAATCTCCGCCAACAGCGTGTCGCGTATGCTGTCTACGGCAGTGAGTAGTTCGTGCCGCAGGGGACTGGAATCTGAGCTCGGGGGCTGTGTCATTACGCATCCTTCGCTGCGGTCGTCATAACCTGGATCTGCATCTATCGTAGCCGAGCTTAGCCCCGCGCCGGAAAACTGTATCGGCATATCTGCGCGACGCGGCCACAAGCGCGATTGCAGCGTCATCAATGCCTTATCTGTTATTGATTGAGGCTGAATTCCGGGTCTGCGCCGGGGCCCCACGCACGGCACGCGGCGGCGTATAATTTTTGACTGCGGTAAACACGGCTAATCGTTCGAGGAGGCATGCAATCATGCGGGCGGATCTGGAAGACATCACGGTGGAAACGGATAATCTGGAATGGTCACCCCTGAGCGAAGGCATCGCTTTCAAAGTTTTACGGCTCGGACACGAAAGTGGTACCTGGTCGGTCTTGTTCCAGTGTCAGCCCGGTTCGAGCTTCGCCCCGCACATCCATCTCGGGGCCGGGGAGTACTTTCTCATCAAAGGGCGTATGGATTACCGCGTCGGCACGGTCAGCGGCGGCAGCTATGGTTATGAGCCGCTGGGCGTATTCCATGAACAAACCCTGTTCCCGGAATACACGGAGCTGTATTTCACCAACCATGGCCCAATCGCGTTCGTCGATAAGGACAAGAATATTCTGAGCGTTTTGGATGTGCGTTTTTTTGCCGACGCAGGCGCCCGCGCGGCGGCCTGATTACGCCAGTTAGTATGTCCATCATGGTAGTCGCCGTTGCGGCAGATAACGCCTTTCCATCGCCCCTGGGCGCGCGTCGATGAGCACAGCACCGTTGCGTTATTTGCACGGCTTCGGTAACGAGTTCGAAAGCGAGGCCCTCGCGGGTGCCCTGCCGCAAGGGCAGTTTTCTCCGCAGCGGCCCGCCTATGGCTTGTATGCGGAGAAATTTACCAACACCGCATTTACCGTGGCACGAGAGAGTAATCGCCGCACCTGGTTCTACCGCATCCGCCCATCAGTCAGCCAGGGTGCCTACGAACCGCTCGCGCACCAACTGCTGCGCGGCGCACCTGAGACGGGCAGTACAGGCTCTCCCAATGCGCTGCGCTGGAGTCCGCCCGTTCTCGACACAAGTAGTGATTTCATCGACGGATTGGTCACCCTGGCCAGCAATGGCAACGCAGCGTTACAAACAGGCATGGCAGTGCACTTGTTCACCATGGATAAATCGATGGCACGCCGCTGCATGGTCAACAGCGATGGTGAACTATTGCTGCTCGTGCAGGAGGGTACGCTTGAAATCCGTACCGAGTGCGGGCTTTTGCAAACTGAGCCGGGTGAACTGGTCGTCATTCCGCGTGGTATGAAATTCCAGATCAGTCCCGGCACAGCATCAGCGCGCGGCTTCGTGTGCGAAAACTACGGCCACAATTTGCGCCTGCCCGAGCGCGGCCCGGTCGGGTCGGATGGCTACGCCAATGATCGGGATTTTCACACGCCAGTGGCCGCCTATGTAGATGACGATGACGAATTCGAGATCGTGTGCAAATATCAGGGGCGCCTGTTTCGCGCACCCGTCAATCACAATCCATTTGATGTCGTCGCGTGGGTCGGGACGGCAGTGCCCTACAAGTACGATCTGCGGCGCTTCAATGCGCTGGGCAGCATTACTTATGATCATCCTGACCCGTCAATCTATACCGTTCTTAGTGCGCCCTCAGACACGCCAGGGGTGGCCAATGTTGATATCGTCATCTTTCCGCCCCGCTGGCTGGTTGCAGAAGGGACGTTTCGCCCGCCGTGGTTTCATCGCAATGTCATGAGCGAGTTTGTGGCACTGCTGTACGGACAATATGATGCCAAGAAAGTTGGCTTCGAACCTGGCGGCTTCAGTCTGCACAATAGCTATGTGCCGCATGGGCCGGACGCAGACGTCTTTGCGGCGGCGCGCAAGGCCGCCCTCGAACCAACCCGGCTGAACGATACAATGGCGTTCATGTTCGAGACCCGCTATGTCCTCAACCCGACACCGTGGGCACTAGCCTGCCCGGCCATGCAGGCAAACTATCGTGATTGCTGGCGGGGCCTCGAGCGCCGCTTCGACCCGCGCACACCGTAAACTCCGTGCGCGGCGACTCGCGAAGCTGACCCGGGTTGATGGCGAACAAGAATTATCGGAACCCGCCGCGCTGCCAACGAACCGTCGCGACCTCTCGAACGGAGCCCGTTCGAAACGCCGCGGTGGCACCGGCCTTAAACTCGTATTACGGAGCGTCTACGCATGATTGAACGTTTGCTCGCGACCGACGCACGCGGACGCCTATTCGCGTTTCTGGTCCTGGCTGCAATCACACTCGCTGCCACCGTCGGCTGCCGGACCTTAGTATCGATCGCAGCGACGACCGCCTGATCAGCACCCATGACGAAGGCTGGGCCGCTTTCACGCAAATGGAGCGCGACTTCGGTGCCGAGCAATCGGTCATCATTTACCTGCGCGCCGAAGATTTGTGGACGCGCGAAAGATTGGTTCAGCTCCAGCAACTGGGTTTCGCGCTCGAAGACACGCCGGAAATATCCAGCGTTAGTACCATTCTCTCGACCACCAATATTCGCGACAAAGGTGACTACGTCGACGCCGGTCCGCTGGCCACAATCGTAACCGTCGGTCAGGAGCAGATTGACATCATGCGCGCCGACGCGCTCTACAGCCCGATTATGGCGCGCAACTACATATCTACTGACGGACTCGCCACGGCCATAAACCTGAGCTACGTGAGCCGGCCAGAGGATCCTGAGTTCGAGCTGCGCATGTTCGACATTATCGAGTCGCATCTGGCGCCGCTTCGTGACGACTTCGAGGTGATTTTCCAGCTCGGTGGGCCGCGTCTGAATGTCGAGATCGATCGCGGCCTGAACCAGGACCTGCGCGATCTGATCCCGATCTCGGTGGTGATTCTGGTGGTCGTGATTACGGTCTTCCTGCGCACTTTTCGGGTCATCCCGATTCCGTTAGTGACAGCCGGATTGAGCGTTTTGTGGACGCTCGGTTTCATGGCGGCAATGGATATTCCGATTACATTGCTCACGGCAATGGTGCCGGTTCTGATTATCGTCATCGGCTCAGTCGAGGACGTCCATCTGGTCGCGTCCTACCTCGAAGGCCTCGATGATGAGAAAGAGGGGCTGCGCTCCCGCGCCGTCGCACACATGGCACGTCACGTCGGGCTACCGGTGCTGATCACCTCGTTGACCACGGCAATCGGCTTTGCTGCCAACGTCATCACCGAGATTCCGCTGATTTTCGAATTCGCCATCGCGAGTGCCTTCGCCATGGTCGCCAATCTCGTCGTCACAGTGCTGGCTGTCCCGCTATTACTCCATTGGATCGGACCGCCGAGCAGCAATCTCGCACCCAAAGCCGGGATGCCGGGCGGCGTGACCGGACTTATCGTGCGAGCGGTTGAGTTCGCCGGTGAACGCGCACCGATGGTGGTGATCGGCGTCACGGTCGTGATTCTGGCGGTAGTCGGATCGTTCGCAACCGATATAAAGGTCAACAACGACCCGTTGTCGTACTTTCCCGATGAACACCCATTCGTTCACGACGCGCATAAAGTCCATGAGGATTTGGCTGGACTACAGGTCTTCAGTGTCATCATGACAGCGCCGACAGCAGAATATTTCCGCTCTACTGCAGGCGTAAAAAAAGTCGATGCAGTGCAAAAGCTGCTCGACAATCAGGGTCTGTATGACAAGACCATTTCGCTCTCCACCCTGATGTCTTTAATGCATCAGGAATTCAACGCAGGCGACACGCGTTTTTTCCGCATTCCGGATTCGCAGGATGATCTGGATATGTATTTCTCAACGCTCACACGCGGCGATTTGGAATCCTTCGTCACCGAAGATTCGCGCACGGCGCGCATTTCCATCCGCCATAACGTCACCGATTCGGTGCGCCTGAACGCCGCCGTTGATGAGTTACGCGAAGTCTTGCCGACCGTCATCGGAGAGGACATTGAAGTCGCTTTCACGGGCAAGAATCTGATGGTCAACCGTGCGGCCGAGTCACTCATGAGCGGCCAAATCTCATCACTGCTGCTCATCCTGACAATCATCTTCGTACTGTTTTCAGTCCTCTATACCTCGTGGCTGGCCGGGCTCCTGGCGCTGGTGCCCAATCTCATTCCCATCGTGCTCAATTTCGGACTGATGGGCTATCTCGGTGTGCCCTTGAATCCCGGTACCGCCATGGTCGCGGCCATCGCGATTGGTGTTGCGGTGGATGACACCATCCACCTGATGACGCGCTTTGGCACCGAAAGCAAACAGTACGTCGACGAAGTGGATGCCGTACGCGCCACGGTGCGCGGCGAAGCGATCCCGATTGTGTCAACG
Organism: Proteobacteria bacterium UBA981; assembly: GCA_002292285.1. Lineage (GTDB taxonomy): Bacteria > Pseudomonadota > Gammaproteobacteria > UBA981. The sequence continues at coordinate 32,428 of DBBP01000034.1, read as the reverse complement.
TCGCTCGCACTCGCGCTCGGCTTCGGCGCCCTCTCGATGTCGAGTTTCAGCATCGTTGCGCAGTTTGGTCTGCTCGCGGCGACCACCATGTTGTACGCCGCGACGGCCGACTTGCTCATCATGCCGATTTTGCTCAGGCATCTGCGTCTTGCTACGGTCTGGGACATCGTGGCTCTCGAGCTCGACCGCGATGTGCTGGTCAAATGCCCGCTGTTTCAGGGCATGTCGCAGTTTGATGTGAAGAAGGTCGTGGTCCTGTCCAACATCCAACAGTTCCAACCCGGAGAGCCGATAATTGAACAAGGTACTGTTTCGCGCGGCATGTTCGTGGTGTTGCAGGGGGTCGGAGACGTCAGTATCCAGCAAGGCGATATCAATCTGAACATCGATGAGATTGGGCCAGGCGACATCGTCGGCGAGATTGGTTTCTCCGGCAGCGATGTCGAACGCACCGCCTCAGTCACGGCCCGCGAGCCGATGGCGGTGGTGCGCCTGGATGCAGAAGGCGCGCATAAGGGGCTGCGTTTCTATCCCCGTATTGCCGCACGATTACATCAGAACATCAGCAATATTCTCGGCGCGCGCCTGCGCGAGTCACATCGGCGCCTCGCCGATTCGGTGCGCATGAGTCTTGATTGAGGACAGCGACTGCGTAGTCGGCGTACTGCCAATGCGATCAGTGCAGCGGGTTGCGCACGGTACCCCGCGGACCACTCAATCGGATGCCGGCGAACGGCCGGGAAGAAACATTTGCCGTCATCAAAAGTTAACAATCCTGCAGAGCCGGATTTGCTAGAATCCTGTGTAGGAGAACACTATGCAACAAACTGAGTCTGATAATCGGCGTCAAGCCTACCGAGCGCAGCCGTCACGCGTGATGGAACCCGTTATGACGCTACTGGTGGACGGTACACGCACACCGGTCGACAGCGTTATCGATATCAATTTGCACGGTGCTCGCGTGAGATTCGCTGAGCAAAGCGCACTCCATTTACGGCCCGGACAGAAGGTCACGGTCACCCTGCAGGCACCCGGTCTCGATGGTTGTGTCGATATCGAGTCAAGCATTGTGTTTAGTGCCGTGAAAGAGAGTCGCATTGTTGTTGCACTGAAGTTCATCTCCGAACCCGACCTCGGCGATCGGACGGACGGTAATTTTTTCAGCATCTTTAATCGCCGTGAGCAACGACGTGAAGTCGGTGTCGCGGCGCTACGCGCCATGCTGGTGGCTAATCGTGAAGCGCCAGACAATCTTGGCGACATCGAAGTGAAAGTGATCAACCACTCAAAGCGCGGAATCGGCTTCGTGGTCGACCGCACGCTCGATGACCTGCTGCGCGGTCGTGAGGTCGTCGACCTTAAGATACATACTCAGGCCGAGGTCAATCCTCTACCGCAAAGTGCGCGCATTCTGCATCGCGTTCTGCGCTCTGACACGATTTACTACGGCTGCATGTTCGCTGCCTGACAATCCAGCTCTGACGCCTGAATCGAACGCCCTCGCTGGAGCTGTCGAGACCACCAAGCTGCGTATCGGAGTGCTTCATCCGGGCGCAATGGGAATTAGCGTGGCGAGCTGTGCGGCCCGGCGCGTTGCACAGGTCAGTTGGAGCAGCGCAGGTCGGAGCACCGCAACTCGCTCTCGAGCACACACTGCGGGTCTCTACGAATTCAAAAACTTATCCAGTCTGGTAGCCGAGGTCGATCTCGTCGTCTCGTGCTGTCCGCCACACGCTGCGCTAGCTACTGCCAAACAAGTCGCCGCCTGCAATTTTTCCGGACTGTACGTGGATGCGAATGCTGTCGCTCCAATCACTGCCGCTAGCATTGCGAAAGTTGTGAAGTCCGCCGGAGCCAACTACGTCGATGGTGGCGTGATCGGCCCACCAGCAGTCGAAAGCGGCACGACGCGGTTGTACCTGTCGGGTGCGCGCGCACCTGATGTGGCCGACGTATTTAAGGGCAGCGCGCTGGAAGCTGTTTCTATCGGTACCGACGAGTGCGCAGCGTCAACGCTCAAGATGGCCTATGCCGCATGGACAAAAGGATCGCTCGCCATGCTGATAGCCGTGGCTGCGCTCGCCAAACGGGGCGGTGTAGCGAGCGAGTTGCGCGACGAATGGGCGCGGTCACAGCCACAACTACATGCGCGTTTGGAGCGTGATGCAGGCACCCAGGCACACAAAGCATGGCGCTTCGCTGGCGAGATGGACGAGATCGCGCAAACATTTAGCGATCTTGGGCTGCCGAACGACTTTCATCACGGGGCGAGTACGATTTACTCCGCCCTGGATAGCTTCTGGAGCCGTACAGACGAAATACCGCTGGAGGAACTCATAGCTGCACTGTTAGCCGAGCTCGCCGAGCAATAATCACACCGCGACGATACGCTGCTCGATGGCTCCGAAAATTGTCTCGCCGGCAGCGTCAAACATCTCGATGCGGACGACGTCACCGAACTTCAGAAACGGCGTGCGCGCCTCGCCGTCAGCAAGCAACTCGTCGGTGCGCGCTTCTGCGATACAACCGTAACCGGCTGCAGCGTCGCGATTGGACACCGTGCCAGCCCCAATCAAGGTACCGGCCCTGAGCGCCCGAGTACGCGCTGCGTGCGCAATCAGCTCGCAATAATCGAAATACATATCCTCGCCGGCCTGCGGTTGACCAAAATGCTCGCCATTAATCGATGAATGCAACGGCAAAGACAACTTGCGTCCGTCCCACGCCGGTCCAAGGGCATCAGGCGTCACAGCTACGGGTGACAGCGCGCTCGCCGGCTTCGATTGTACAAATCCAAAACCACGCGGCACTTCGACGCGCGTCAGGCCACGCAACGACCAATCGTTGATCAGCACCAACAGTTTGATGTGCGTTCCAGCTGCCTCCGCGGTCGTGCCAAGCGGCACGTCGTCAACGATGACTCCCACCTCGGCCTCGAGATCGATTTCCAGGGCTTCGTCGGTCATCGGTACGTCATCGGCGGGGGCGAGAAAGTGATCGGACAGTCCCTGATACATCAACGGCTCAGTCGCATAGTTTGATGGCATAGCTGCGCCACGAGCGCGGCGCGCTTTCTCCATGTGCGAGAGATAAACGGAACCGTCCAGAAACTGATAACAGCGCGGCAACGGGCTGGCCAAGCGGACGTGATTAAGCGCGAACGTCTGTTCGGCACGACCTGCTTCCAGCGCATCGCCGATTGCTTCGAGTTGTGGTGCGCAGTCCGACCAGTTGTCCAGGGCCTGTTGTAGCGTGCCGGCGATTTGCGGCACGGCGACCGCGCGCGACAAGGTGCTATCAACAACGACCAGAGTGCCGTCGCGATCGTTACTTTTCAGGCTGGCCAGTCGCATGCAATATCCTCCGAATTTGGCGTCGGCCGTGGGCCTGGCACGGACCACCACCCCGCTCACAGCGCGCCGTCCTGCGCGGTCGGTGAGCAGACGACATCAGCATCATAATCGAACGGGACGCGAGTCTGCGGCCAGGCGCGAGCGGATTTATCTGTACGCCGATTGCGGTAAGCTGCGCGCCATGAAGCGTTATCAGACTCTACTCTTCGATTTGTTCAATACGGTCGCATTGTGGCATCCGGAGCGCATGCCAAAACTCACCTGGGACGGGCATACCGGCCCGTCCACACTCGGCGAGCTCGGCAAAATACTCGCGACCGAAAGACCTGATTTGGGCTTCACCGAGTTCCATCAGGCTTTTACGCAAAGCAATGAAGCGCTCGCGACCGAGCGTGGCCGCACGCAGCGCGAGATTCCCTCGCGGGAGCGCTTTAGCCGCGCGCTGCAACATGCCGGTGAGGCACCGGGCGACGCTACCGAGGCACTAGCCGAGACCTTATCTTTGCGGCATATGGACATTCTCGCCGGTGCGAGCGCCATACCAGCCTCCCATGCCGCATTACTCGGACGATTGAAATCACGCTACGCCCTGGCGTTGGTATCTAACTTCGACCATCAACCCACTGCACTCAGGATTTTAGACCGCGATGGGGTGAGTGATCATTTCAGCCATATCGTCGTTTCCGACGGCCACGGCTGGCGTAAGCCCCACCTACGAATTTTTGCGGACACCCTGCAGGCGCTTGGGCATCCGGCAGATGCCGCTTTGTTTATCGGTGATTCAGTAGAAGACGACATCATCGGCGCACAGGCGGCGGGCATTGACATCGCGTGGGTTAATGCGCGCGATAAGGAGTTACCCGACGGCGTGCCCGAGCCAACCTATCGTTGCAAGGCGATTACCGAACTCGAAACGCTGTTGTTGGCCGATGCCTGACTACCTTATCCGTGATGACCATTGCCAGCTCTCAACGGGCCTGCGTGGTGATTTGCGGAGCGACCAGGGGAATCACCCTGCCATGAAAAGAACATCGCTTTCCCACCGCGCGCAGCGCATGAGGACGCCCTGCATGGCGCTCAAACAGTGCGCCTGAGCGCTACAACCGCGCCGGATTTTGTGCTCGCCGATGTCGACCGGCAATTCACTCTGGATCCTTATCCGGTTTATCGTTTGCTACGTGACCACGCGCCGATGTGTCGCCAACCCGATGGTTCGTGGCTGGTGACACGGTATGCCGACGTGCGTGAGGCACTCGGGAACGCGCAAATATTCAGTTCCGACAAGCACATCGATTTCAAGCCGCGTTTCGGCGACTCGCCGCTGTATGAACACCACACCACATCGATTGTGTTCAATGATGCCCCGTACCACGCGCGCGTGCGGCGTCTGTTAGCACCATTTTTTGCAGCGCGCGTGCTCCGAGAAATGGAACACAGCATTGGCGCCATGGTCGACAAGCTGCTCGATCGGGCTGCGCAGCAGGGCACCATCGATATCGTCGAAGAATTCGCGCTGGTCATTCCGCTCAACCTCATTGGCGATCTGTTGGGCGTTCCGTATAGCGAACGGCAGCCGTTGCGGGCCTGGGCGCGCGCGATTCTTGGTGCGCTGGAACCGGTGTGTACGCCGGCCGCACTCGATCTTGGCAACGCGGCAGTCGTGGAGTTCAAAACCTATCTCCGCCAACTGATAGCGCGTAAACGGGCACATCCGCCCGGTGCGGATAACCTCGACGTGTTGTGGGCGCTGGTCCGCGCTCACGATCAGGACGCTGAACTAAGTGAGCTTGAAATTTTGCACAACGCGATATTCATGCTCAACGCCGGCCACGACACAACTGGCAGTTTGATCGCAAACGGCGTCGATCTGTTGCTCGACCACCCGGAGCAAATGCAGCGCTTGCGCGATGAGCCGGGACTGATGAAATCAGCAATTGAAGAGATGCTGCGCGTCGAGAGTCCGTTACAGATCGGTAATCGTCGTGCGCTATGCGACACCGAGCTCGGCGGCGAAAAAATCGCGGCAGGCAGTTTTCTGCATCTGGTGATCGCTTCAGCTAATCGCGATGAGCGTCAGTTCCCTGCAGCGGAGAATTTTGATGTCGCGCGCTCACCGAACAAGCATCTCGCTTTCGCACACGGCATCCATACCTGCGCGGGTAACTCAGTCGCTCGTATCGAAGCGGTAATTGCGTTCAGTAAATTACTACAACGCTTCCCGCGCATGCGCCGCGTCGCGGCCGTCGACCGAGCCGAACGGACACGCTTCCGGGTTGTGGAACGGCTGTTGGTCGAACTGGAGCCCTGATCACACTGCTCTCAGGACACCAACCCGTCCGGGTATTCGTCGTGTAATCGAACCGTATCCGGCAGCGTGAGCCAGGGCTGGGCGTTCGAAGTCCAGAGGCTGAAATCTGGCTTGAGCCACGATTTGTCATCGAGCGTGCCGCCCATCATCGAGCGAATGTCCGGATAGCGATCGAGCGTAATCATGACGGCCGACCCGCATTGCGGGCAAAAATGACGGTGTAACGCCGAGCCCGATTCGTCGCTGGCGCTAAAAGTCGTCAGTTGCCCCGTCACAGTCACCGCCTGACGGGCGAATACGGTCGCGATTAGAAACGCGGAACCCGATTGCCGCTGACAGCGCTCGCACTGACACACGCCCATGCTCTGCGGCGGGGCATCCGCCTGATAGCGCACCGCACCGCACAGACAGCCGCCGGTAATCAATTCACTCATAGCCTTGTCGCTCCGTGCCTTTTCCCGAAAAATTGCCCATCAATCGTCTCCCCGACCGCGCACTTATGAACAACCCGGGTGCGTGTAATCGCGCTCCTCGGGCGACTCCCGCGACAGCTGCGATTAGGCGTTGAACGAGGGTCAAAACGCAACATTTGCGCCGTCTCCAATGGATCCGTATCGTAGCGCGTCCGCCTGCCGATGCGGCTGCCACGTGCAGCCCTTGAGCCGGTTTATTGCGACCGCAACCCCGCGTCGCCAGGTAACGAACTGAAGAACACTATGAATGAGACTGATACGCTGAATCTCGGCCTGCCCGGTTTCACTTACTCGGATCTGTATGAACCGAACGCACTGGCCCGGCTTAGCCAGGAGTTCGACGATTTTCTCGCCGAATCGGACACCGAACTGGCAGCGCGATTCAGTGCTTACCAGGCAACCCAAGGGGAGGAGCTTAGTCCGGAAGCAATCTCCGAGTTGTTGACCTTGGCCGCCCCTCACGTTGGTCACTTCCTCGCTCACCTGTTTCGCATCGAGAGCGAGTGCGGGAACCAGGCCGCGCTGATTCAGGATGAAGACAACACCGTACTCGCGTTTCGCAACGATTTCGTTATGCCGCTCGCGAAAAAATACAAAGCGGATGCGATCACTGATTTTGATCGCCCAGCACTGGACGCAGTTGTGAAAAGTCTGCGTGCGGCACTCAACGGTGTAGTCCAGGTCCCCGATGACGAATACGTGACCGCACGTGCTGCCGCGATTGTGACTGCCCGGGTCCCGGCCCCCAGTGGGTTTATCGCCGCTGTGCGTGATGCCAATCAAGCATGGTCGAAACTGGAAGACGCAATGCTGCTTTCCGCAGCTTGTGAAAGCCTCGAACAATGGTGCGCCTGCGTCCATCACGATCCAGACTTTGCGCCATTTGCAAGCAACTCTTGGGTTAGTTTTAAACAACCCGCGCGGACCAATTTTGCACAGCTCGTGCATTACAAGGAGCGCGAACACGGGAGTCACAAAGCATGGGCGGCAGAGAGCGCTGAGAGACGCCGGCGCGACGGATTCTCGCTGACCGATCCGGGTTTCGGTTTGCGCCGAGTGCTTTACGAGATTGATCACTGTATTTATTGCCACGATCGCGACAACGACACCTGCTCGAAGGGCATGCCGGACAAGAAAACGGGCGGCTTCAAAACTAATGCGCTCGGCGTGCCCGTGACCGGTTGCCCGCTCGGCGAGAAAATTTCCGAAATGCATGTAGTCAAACGACAGGGCGACAATATCGGCGCGTTGGCGCTGATCGTAATCGACAACCCGATGTGCCCTGGCACCGGTCATCGTATATGCAACGACTGCATGAAGGGATGCATTTACCAGAAGACAGAACCGGTCAACATTCCGCAAATCGAGACCAATGTTCTGAACGACGTTCTGCGTCTGCCCTGGGGGTTCGAGATTTATGCGCTCCTCACGCGCTGGAATCCACTCAACGTCAAGCGCCCTCATCGGCTCCCCTACAACGGCAAAAAAGTGCTCGTTGCGGGTCTTGGGCCAGCTGGTTATACGCTGGCGCACTATCTGTTGAACGAAGGCTTTGCGGTCGTTGGTATCGACGCACTGAAGCTCGAACCGCTGCCGGCAAGCCTGACGGGCTCGATGACTGCGCCGCCGCAGCCGGTACGCGATTTCGAATCGCTGTATGAGGATTTGGATAGCCGTACGGTGAACGGATTCGGCGGCGTCGCTGAATACGGCATCACGGTCCGTTGGGACAAGAATTTCCTGAAAGTGATTTACCTTACGCTGCTACGCCAACGCACGTTTCGCGCCTATGGGGGCGTCAGGTTTGGGGGCAGCATTACGCTCGACGACGCCTGGTCGCTGGGCTTCGATCACGTGGCCTTGGCGACCGGTGCCGGCAAACCTTCCATTATCGGCCTGAAGAACAACCTGATTCGCGGCGTTCGCAAGGCCTCGGACTTCTTAATGGCCCTGCAGTTGACCGGCGCGGCGAAGGATTCTTCACTCGCTAATTTGCAGGTGCGCCTGCCAGCAGGTGTGATTGGCGGTGGCCTGACTGCTATCGATACCGCGACTGAAGTACTTGCGTACTACCCGCGACAGGTCGAGAAAGTCCTGCATCGCTATGAACGCCTGGTCGCCGATCTCGGCGTTGATGTGGTGCGCTCTCGCTACGATGCCGAAGAGCTGGCAATCCTCGATGAATCCATTAGTCACGGCCACGCGGTGCGACGCGAGCGTGATCGGGCAGCTCAAGCTGGCGAGCAGCCGGATTTCGTCAGTTTGGTTAAAGCTTGGGGCGGGGTGACGCTGTTCTATCGCAAGACTCTGCAGGAATCGCCTGCTTATCGCCAGAACCATGAAGAAGTGAATGAGGCGCTGCAGGAAGGCATCGAGATCGCGACGCGCATGAATCCGCTCGAAGCCATCGCCGACGAACACGGTGCACTGTGCGCAGTGCGTTTTAACCGTAGCGACGATGACGACCAGCATCGCGAACTTGAATTGCCTTTGCGCAGCCTGTTTGTTGCCGCTGGCACCTCACCGAATATCATTTACGAACAGGAACATCCCGGCACCTTCGAGCTCGACGGTAAATTCTTTCGCCGTTATGAACCGGGCACTGATGGCTTGCAGGCGATCGACGCCGACGCCAGCACCATCCCTAAACTCGCCAGCGCCTCCCCGCTCACTTCCTATGAGCACAACGGTCGCTACGTCACGTTCTACGGTGACAATCACCCGGTCTACGCGGGTAACGTCGTCAAAGCGATGGCGAGCGCAAAAGACGGCTATCCGTATATCGTGGACTTGTTCGCCGCAGAATTGAAACAGCTGGATGCCGGTCAACAGGCGCAAAGGGAAGTTCAGCTACGTCGTTTTATGCAAAGCCTGGACGACGCTCTGATTGCAACTGTCGTCGCGGTTAACCGCCTCACTCCGACCATTATTGAGGTCATCGTGCATGCGCCGGCCGCAGCGGCGAAGTTTGAGCCGGGACAGTTTTATCGTGTGCAAAACCCGGAAGCCTTTGCGCCGCGCGCCGAGGGTGCAGTGTTGACTCCGGAGGGGCTCGCCCTGACGGGGGCCTGGGTCGACAAGGAAGAAGGACTGATTTCCCTTATTGCGCTTGAAATGGGCGCATCCTCGCGCCTGCTGGCACGCTGCCGCCCGGGCGATCCCTTGATTGTGATGGGCGTGACCGGCGCGCCGACCAATATTCCAACTGGCGGTACAGTGCTGTTGATCGGCGGTGGTCTCGGTAATGCCGTGTTGTTTTCAATCGGCAAAGCCCTGCGTGCCGCCGGCTGCCAGGTACTCTACTTCGCCGGCTACAAGCGCGCCCAGGACGTATTCAAGATGGCTGATATCGAAGCCGCCGCCGACCTCGTCATATGGGCCGTCGATCCCGGTGACGATGTCGTGCCAATCCCGACTGGCCGTGATCAGGACCGCAGCTTCGTCGGCAATGTCGTTAAGGCGATGGTCGCTTACGCCGAAGGTGAACTTGGGCCGATTGATATTCCTCTCAACGACGTCGATGAACTAATTGTGATTGGCTCAGATTTGATGATGGCCGCCGTCAAGCGCGCGCGTCATGAACAGCTCGCGCCTTATTTGCGTGACGATCACGTCGCAATTGGTTCTATCAACTCTCCGATGCAATGCATGATGAAAGGCGTTTGCGCGCAATGCCTGTGCAAGCACATCGATCCTGAAAGCGGCGAAATCTCGTTTGTTTATTCCTGCTACAACCAGGATCAACCGCTTGATCATGTCGACTTCCCCAATTTGCGCGCGCGTCTGCGGCAAAACTCGGTACAGGAAAAACTGTCGAACCTGTGGCTCGATCATCTGCTCAACCGCAGTAACGGTTAGCGCAGCGGCGACCCCGGTCTGAGATTCACCCGGCACTACGGAGATCTAAATGGACGTATATGACGCGATTCGCACCACTAACGCCTGTCGGTATTACACTGGCAAAGACGTGTCGGACGATTTGCTGGTCAAGGTTCTGGACGCTGCACGTTGGGCACCGCGTGGTTCGAACAAACAACCGGTGACCTTTCTGGCCGTGCGCGACCAGGCGAAACGCCAGGGGCTGCACGATATTTACCAACCCCTGTGGGACGGCATCATGGAAAAGTACGCGTCGGGTGCCATCGGCGCGGGCTTCAAGCCGGGCTTTCTTGAGCACGTAGACTATTTCGCCAAGCATCTCAACGAGGTGCCGGTAATGATTGTGGTGTGCGCGGCCGTCAATCAGCTCACGGCTGTCGATGCTGATTTGGGTCGTCTTAGTGTGACCGGCGGTTCGTCAATTTACCCTGCAGTGCAAAATCTCATGCTGGCGGCGCGCACTGAGGGTTTGGGCACAACACTGACAACCATTCTGTGTCTGGCTGAACCGGCCGTCAAAAAGCTCCTGGATATTCCCGACGACATTGCCACCGCCGCCGTCATCACGTTGGGTTGGCCAGCAAAACCGTTTCCGAAGAAATTGCATCGCAAAGCTCTGGCCGAAGTCGCCTATCTGGATACCTATGGCGCAACGCTGCCCGGTGCCTGACGTTTACTGTTCGTAGACTTCCTGATTCAACGCCGGCGGGCGGCACACCAATCAACGAAACGCCGGCATCACCTGGGTCGCGAAGTCTTCGAACGCGCCGGCGGCGAAATCGGCAGCCGGCATGATATTCACTTCCTTAATACCGGTTTTCTCAACGTCGCGGATTTGGTCGATGATGTCTTCCGCCGACCCAACCATGCAAATGGCACTAATCGCCTCAGGCGTCACGAAGCGGCGTTCTTCCGGTACCAGATAAATCGCGTGGCCGTCGTGGACCTGACGGAAGCGCGCGTTCTCCGGCAGGCTGAAGTTATTCACGCGCTCTAGATACTCATCCCACATGTTCACAAAGTGCGGCGGGATGAGCTCGTCCTTGCGCCCCATCTTGTTCCATATTTCGTAGAAAAAATGTAACTCAGTCGTCACCCAGCTGCCGACTTCGTTGATGACCCGCTCGCTGCGCAAATCTTCACCGGCACGCAGGACTGACGTGCATGAAAACAACGTCGTGTGGAAATCGTCCCCGAGTTGCCGCTCCGCTGCGTTTGCACCCGTCCTAATGTGCGCCATCGATTTTCCGATCTGCTCCGCATCCCGACCGATGGTAGTCCAGCCATCACCGTAGGCACCGGCGGCCTCGCAGGCCTTCGGTCCATTGCCCGCGACGTAAATCGGAATACGGTTGTCGAGATTCACGAAATAGCGATCGCGGTGCAGAAACTCGATTTCCCGCGTCTGCCCCTGGTAGGTGTAGTCAACCGCCTCACCGTCGAGTAACGCGCGAACCACACGCAAATATTCACGAAACTCGCTGACGCGCATCGGGTCCTGCCCCATTACCCGCATCGCCGTGTGTCCGGTACCGAGACCAAGAAAAGTTCGGCCCGGTGCGAGCTGGTTGATGGTGCCGATGGAATGCGCAGTAACCGGCGCGATGCGCGTACCGGCGATCGACACACCGGTACCAATGTTGATGCGTGATGTGTTCACCGCTGCCAGTGCCAGAATGGCATAGCAATCGGACCAGATCATCTGCGAGTCGGGCACCCATGCGCGGTCGAAGCCGAGTTCTTCAGCCGTTTTTATTTGGTCCCAGTGGTCGATATGCGGGGCGATTGTGATGCCAAATTCCATTGTTCGTGCTCCTGTTGTGGGTTCGATGGGTTAGCGGTTGCGGCGGCGCAAAGTCCGTTGACCGACCCGCCCGCCGCCTGCATACCGACGGCAAACCACTGCAGCGCTACACGTACCCGAAATGGACTTCCCTGAGCGCATCAGGCAGCGCCGCTAACGAGGTCGCCATGGTCGTGCCCGCTGACGATCGCACGGACGTTGCTAGGCTGGTGGTGGCGGGGGTGGAGGCGGGGGTGCGAAGAGTCCGGCCAGAGCCGGGACTTGTGCCGCCTGTGCCCAGGCCGCCATCCCAGCGCTCCACACCATCGTAGTCGGCAACAAACGTCCCGCCGCGGCAGCTTGGGCAAGACCGTTCACGTCAAACGGACCGGCACTCTGGCCGTTCTCGGCCACGTGCCATGCCGCGGGAGGTGGCGGTGGCGGCGGTGCAGCTTGTGCTGCTGCAACCGCTGGTGCTGCGCCTGGCTGCATTCCCATGCCTGGCACCATCTGGTTGGCCATAGCCATGCCCATACCCAGCCCAACGCCAGCACCCGCCAATCCACCCGCCGGATTGGCGGCAGCGATCGGCATGGCGTTGCCCATCTGATAAGCCTGATATTGCTGCATATTGCCAATCACGTTCATGCTGCTACGCGTATCGAGCGCTTCTTCCACTTCCGGAGGCAGCGAGATATTGACGATTTGTAGTTGCGGAATATCGAGGCCGTACTCGTCGTCGACACGCTCAACCACGGTCTGTCGAACTTGCTCGGACAACTCCGCATAGCTACTCGCCAAATCAAGTACCGCGATGTTCGAACTCGCGCAGGCGTCAGAGAAGCTTTGCACGACAATCGACCTTAACAGTTCGCTAATCTCCTCAGTTTCGAACGAAGAGTCCGTACCCACCAATTCAGTCAACAAGGCTTTGGCGTCCACGGCTTTCAGTGTGTAGTTGCCAAAAGCGCGAATACGCACTGGCCCGAAATCCGGGTCGCGCATGATCACGGGGTTCGGCGTCCCCCATTTCAGATCGGTAACCTGACGAGTCGCGACAAAATACACTTCGCAACGAAACGGGCTATCGAAGCCGTACTTCCAACCCTGCAGTGTGCTGAGGACCGGCAGATTCTGGGTTTCCAGGGTGTACTGACCAGGCTCGAAAACGTCCGCCATTTCGCCTTGATTGACGAACACGGCGACCTGACCGGGACGCACAATCAGTTGCGCGCCATTCTTGATCTCGTTCTGATGACGAGGGAAACGCCACACTAACGTATGGCGAGAGTCATCAACCCATTCGATGATATCGACGAGTTCATTACGGATAGTGTCGAACAGACCCATGTGTTTCTCTCCGCGTTAAATTTTGCTGGTTGCGGCAGCGTAAGCCAGCCACAACGAGTTCGGGATGCAGCCAAAGTCGAGGCAGAACGGCACCCACCAAAAATCGAAGGCGCCTTCCAGAGGGCACAAAAACAACGCTAAAGCGCCTGCCAAACCGCCCACCCATGGCACTGGCGACATGCGATCGTCACCCTGGCGGAGCTTTTTGAAAAAGAATCGCCAGTTAAATACGGACATCCCGAAAAACGTTCCGGCAATCATCACCGTTCCAATCCACAGCAGCGTGTCCATCTGCAGCTCACATTCCTGTTGAAGCCATCAGTTTCTCATACCCCGCGATTCGATTCGAACGCCGGACCGCCCTCGAGACCCGCCGCCTACTCGTACCATTGCGCCCAACCCTGCTCGTAGTACTTCGGCAAATGATGGGTGTGAATGGTGTTCACTTCGGCAGGTATGGCAGCGATGTCGCGGGCAAAAGATGGCATGCCGGCGAGTGCCTCGGCGTCAAGAAAACGTGTCTTCACAGAAATTCTGATGTCTCCCCACGCGCGCAAGCGCGGCGCGGCAATAACGAAACCCCATTCCCCGAAGGACGGTACGTAAGCGTGATACGGCAGAGTCTGTAGGGTTTCTTCCAAGTGGTACGGGGAAGGTACGTCGGATAACGTATTGACGATGCTCCAGAACGCCTGAGTCGCAAACACCGGCGAGGTCGCCTGCGTGACCAGTAATCCGTCAGCACTTAGATGTTGCGCGAGAAGCGTATAGAAACTTTTGGAGTAAAGCTTACTCAGAGCCAGGTTGTGTGGGTCGGGCAAATCGAGAATAACAACGTCGAAACGAACCTCGGTGCTTTCAAGAAACTTCCATGCGTCGTCGTTAATAACCCGGACCCGGGGATCGTCGTAAGCACGATGGTTAATGTCGTTTAACAGCGCATTGCTGCGAAACAGATTTGTGATCGCCGGATCAAGATCGACCAGCGTGACTTGTTCGACAGTGCCATGCTTGAGCACTTCACGTAGCGCCAGACCATCGCCCCCGCCAAGCACAAGAATGTTTTTCGTACGTGGCGCAAGAGACATAACCGGATGAACAAGCGACTCATGATATCGATACTCATCGATCGAACTGAATTGCAACGCGCCGTTGATGAACAGATTAATGACGGGCCCATTGCGGGTCACCACAATGCGCTGATAGGGGCTATTCGAAGCATGGATCACGTCGCCAGCGAACAGGCGCGATTCGAAATAGCCGAGGATATTGTCAGCCCGGACGAAACACGCCACGAGCAGAGTAAAACAAAGCGTGAGAGCGACGCTGAATTTCCAGCGCCCACGCAATTCAAGCCGGAATGTCCACATCGCCAGCGAGGCAACGACGACGTTCAACAAACCGAACAACACGCTGGTACGAATCAAACCGAGCTGGGGCACGAGCACCAGCGGGAATAATAGCGAGGCGAACAAGGCGCCGAGATAGTCGACTGTGAGGACGTTCGAGATATTCACTTCAAAGACTCGGTAGTCCTTGAGGATGCGCATTACTAACGGGATCTCGAGGCCAACCGCAGCGCCCACAGCGACAAGTTCGAAGAGTAGAAATGCGCTGTAGTTGTCCAGCACGCTAAAAGCGTAAAACAACACCAACGCGCTCGTCCCACCGACGATGCCGATGAACAATTGCACGGCGATGAACACGTCGAGAACGCGCTGTCCGACGTAACGCGAAGCAAAGGAACCAATGCCCATTGCGGCCATGAACAAACCGATAACGAGGGAAAACTGCAGGACTGAATCGCCCAGCAGGTAACTTGATATGGTCCCGGCCAGCAATTCGTAGACCAGACCACATACGGCGATGACAAATGTCGAGGCCAGTAGCAGCGACTGTGCGGCGCGCCGAGTGTTTTGTTCGCCGCCCTCTAACATCGCCCGAACCTGCTGCTGTCAGGCTTGGACGGACACCAACTGGCTTGGACGATCAGCTGCGTATCGCGGCCGCAATGATGATCGCGATTGCGATCAGGCCGGAGCCGATAATGATGCCGAGCGCAACATTCTGGTCTTCTTCGATTTCCTTGCGAACAGAAAACGGCGTGAATTTATCGAACATCACAAAGCCGATATAAAACACCACGAAGCCAAGCAGGCTGTAAACGATGGTGCCCACCATCGGCGCAACGTGAAGTTCTTGCAGAATACTATCCATATTTTCAGTTCTCTGAGTTGTGGGAAGCTCGTGAATGATTCCTCAGGCGCACTCGCTGCGCCGCTTTGAATCAGGACTTATTCACAGAATGCCTCATGTCGGTTACTTGCCACCGCGGCTACCGCCGAAATGTCGCAACCCGCTGCGTGCGCTACCCGTCCGTACACTGGGTGGGCCCGTGAGTCGTTCGAAGGCCGGATCCTGCACACCCACGTTGGTGGCAGTCGAAAAACCGGCAACGGCCGTCATCCCGGCAAATACAGTCGCAAAGATTTTATTCATCATCGTCGTCTTCCAGAACGGCCTCCCAGCGCTTCGCTTCAAAGCGCCAACGCATCATGCGCTCCGCGCAGGCGAGAAAAATGAGCACGATTGCGAGCACGAAAAAGTAGCGAGAAACGATCGCGTCCTCGTTCAGGGTCAGATGCATGTCAACGTTTCGCATCCGTCCGTTGTTGTTCTCTCCGGCACCGCCAGTGCCCTTGACGTGGACACGATAAGTACCCGGATCGGGCAGATTGAAATACACCGTCTCAGAAGTTGAACCCTCACTCCAGGCATCCTCACCGGAACCGCCGTAATAGTACGAAATGCCCTTGCCCAATTCGGCGACGGGGACTTTATCTTTAAACAGCGTAAGGTCGTACCAGGCCCATGAATTGCTCTGGTCGGAGGTCAAGTCGAGCTTCATCATGGAATCCGTACCTTCGACGGAAAAATCGCTGGTATAGGCGCCTTTGACGACGGCGGCTGGATTGAACTTCGTTTTTACCCGCGTTTTGCCGTTACCGAAGGTAAACAGGGCCAGCGCGATAACGGTCGCCGCAAGCGCAAACCAGCGCCCGGTGTGCGCAAGACTCACCGCCCAGGGTTTCGCTACATAAGGCTGAGCGGCGTGAATGGAATTCGGTTGGCGTGTGGGCGGACTGAGGCCGAAGGCCTTGTGAACGTCGGCTGCATCGAGATACTCGCCGAACTGATACTCCTCTTCCTCGTCGCTGCGCTCGCGCAAGAACATGTAAGGCGGGCAGATACCCTCCGTGACAGTCGTGCGATGGCCGACCTGGGCAACGTAGGTCAACTCACCCTCAACGAAATAAACACTCGCAGCGTAAGTGTCGTAGACCTTGAAGGTCATACCCTGGGCGGTAAAAGCGGATTTTTGCTTCGCGCCGATCTTGGGAATTTCTCGCACCCGTCGCGAGAACACGAAATGGCCTTGTGAGTAGTCCAGCCAGTGGTAGCCATGTGTCGGCGAGAAAATCTGATATTCGAGCCAGCGATAGCCTTCGCTGTCGCCGACTTGCAGGACACCGATAACGGTGAACTCGATGCCCTTCAGTTTGCCAGTAGCACCAAGCTTAATCGGCATCGGCGGGCGTTTGACATCCTTGAACTGCTTGACGACCTGGTATTCGGCTTTGGCGTCCAGCACAGCGCCGCAAAAACCACAGCTCAGCGAGCGCACCCGATGACCGCCGTGCAATTCCAGCGGCGCACCGCATTGGGTGCAGTTGACCGCGCGCGCTTTAACTTCTGCGTTCAAGCCGGCTTGATCTCGAACGGGTCGACCCAGGCACCTTTGTAAAACGAGCAGCCTTCGTCGTCATACTCGGCGGTAAACATCGCCCCTTTCGGCCCCTCCAGATGCGCGTATCGATGCTGATCGCCGACCGCCACGACCTCCGGAAGTTGCCCTTCAAGGCCAATGCACGTCGCCTCGTTCAGTTCAGTCACGGTCAGCATCTGGTCGAATAATTTAACCTTGCGCCCGAGTGTGAATGCGTCGAAAGCAGGCGGGTCATCTTTTAGCTTGAATTCGTTCTGGATAACGTACTCGCCTTCGTCGTTACTGATCCATTTCATTTTGCCGGTGGAGAGCTGTACCCACCACTCGTCCCAATAGCCCTCGCTTGCGCCATATTCGTAGCGGATACGGCCAACCGGTTCAAACGTCCAATTGCCGGTAATGAATTTGCGCCCGCGCACCAGAATAGAAGGGATTTCGGTCAGTACCGACTTCTCGCCGGCGCTGGCAACCTGAGCGTCCTCGATGAATAACGTGCTGTTGCAGAATTCGCAAACGGCGAGCTTGCTATGGCGAAGCAAAACCGGTGCAGCGGCACCACACGACGGACAATTCTGCTGCGTAGGAGCGGCGGCACTCATAGCGCTCGATATCCATATAGCGCGTCCATCGCAGCACAGGTGGACGAAGAAAATCGGCGCATCGGTTCCCCCGAATGGAACGTTCTAAACAGGTTTTCTGGATCGCCGATATGCAGCGCGAGAACGACACATCAACGAACGTAATGCTACCCACGTAAACGAAAGATGGCCAGCACTGCAAGCAGCGTTATGCGTGACGTCTGCCGAACGTAATCGTTAGCGCTACCGAGCACTCGCCAGTCAATTGAGGTATCCCGGTTGCTTCAACCCGGTCCCCCAATTCGAACACAGCGACGCTACAATGTCCGGCATGTTGCGAGCGGAATTAAGACTGTGGTGGGCGGCGGCATGGCTTTGTGTTGCTGCAGTAAGCGTCCAGGCCGACCAGTTTGACGAGGGGGCCAGCGCTTATAAAGACGGCCGCTTTGAGACTGCAGCGGCGATCTTCGAACAACTCGCTGAACGTGGTGACTATCGTGCCATGGCTATTCTCGGTTCGATGTATGCGGGCGGCCAGGGCATTTCGCAGAATCTTGAGAAAGCATTTCACTGGTTAAAGCAATCCGCCCAATACGATCAACCCAGCGCGCAATACCGTCTCGGGTTGATGTACGACAATGGTCTCGGCGTTGTGCGTAACCAGAAGAAAGCGATTCGCTGGTTTCAAAAGGCCGCCGGCCACCGCTACGGACCGGCGCAGATCATGATGGGCGTGAAATACGCGCGTGGGGAGGGCTTCAAGCAGGACAAGATTAAGGCCTACGCGTGGTTATCGCTCGCTAACGGCCTGGTCGCTGCTGGTAACAGCATGGCGATTCCGGAATCGGGAGCGGTGTCCGCCGCTACAGCCGCAGACGCAAAAGCGATTTTCGCTACGTTGCAAGCTGAGTTAAGTAGTGCCGACCGACAAGCCGCGCAGTTATTGGCACGCCGCTACGCCCGCGGCGGATAATCGGTGCGAACCTGCGCGATGCCGCAGCACGCCAGATGCCCTTGACGCGATTGGCGCCGACAAGGCACCTTGCCCGGAACACAGAGCGGGGGACGTTCGCCACTGACGCCGGCCACTACGTCCAAAGCAACAAGACTTTACTAGCCGAAACCTAAACTACGGAGAAACGAAATGAGTGAAACACATCAGGGCGGGTGCTTTTGTGGGGCTGTCGCAGTTGAAGTCAGCGGCACTCCCGCGGCGATGGGCTACTGCCATTGTGAATCATGCCGGCACTGGTCGGCCGGCCCAATCAATGCTTTTTCACTATGGGCACCAGACGGCGTCAAAGTAACCAAGGGTGCCGATGCGATCGAAACGTTCGCTAAGACTGACGCCAGCCACCGCAAATGGTGCAAACACTGTGGTGGGCACATCATGACCGACCACCCCGCTATGGGGCTGGTCGATGTTTACGCCGCCATCCTGCCGACGCTCGACTTTCAACCCATGGTGCATGTTTTTTATGCAGAGAAAGTTGTCAGCATCGCCGACGGTCTGCCGAAAATGAAAGACGTCCCGGCTGAAATGGGCGGCTCCGGAGAAACGTTGCCCGAATAGGCGCAAGCCCAGTCATTGTCGCGTGGCTTGGTGGCGGAAGCCGGCCATTGCGACGTGAACTGGGGCCGGTTTGTCGTGCTTTAGTGCGCACCCATAGCGCTGCATGGCTGTTGTGTACGCGAATGTTGAGACACACCCCCGTTAGACCGGCCACGTTCGAATGGCTGCGTGCTCGCGGAAGAACCATCACGACGCCCCCAGCAATCCGCCGTCAACAGGAATGACTGCGCCGGTAATAAAAGCGGATGCCCGCGCCGCGAGAAAGATGCCGATGCCGGCGGCATCATCCGGCCCACCCATGCGTTTAAGCGGCACATTGGCGACCAGCTTTTCTTCACCCATTGACTCGATCATTGGTTGCATCATGTCGGTGGCAAACGGCCCAGGCGCGATCACATTCACCGTAATGTGGCGACTCGCGAGGTGACTCGCGGCCATGCGTGACAGATGGTGAAGGGCCGCTTTCGAGGCAGCGTAGGAGAAATTATCGAAAACCGGTAGGTGCATACCATCGACCGACCCGACATTCAGCACTCGCGCCGGATCGTTAGGTACACCGGCGCGCTCAAGCAATGGCAGCAGCTTTTGCATCAGAAAGAATGGCGATTTCGCGTTCAGCGCCAGCACTTTGTCCCAGCCTTTTTCCGGGAACTCATCGATACTTGCCCCCCAGGTCGCGCCGGCGTTGTTAATCAGGACATGGAGTGCCGTTTCAGCTGCGCTCAGTTCTGTCACCACCCGCTCCACTTCAGTCATGTCAGACAGATCGGCAGGCATCGAAATACACTCGCCGTAGGCAGATAGCTCGGCGGCTGCCGCGTCAGACACCTGCGCTTTGCGTGAACAAATGTAGACCCGAACGCCGGCCTCGACGTAAGCACGCGCGATCATCTGACCGATGCCACGTGATCCGCCCGTAATGAAGGCAACTTTGCCGCTGATATCAAATAGCTGTGTGGTCATGAAATGATCCTATGGTACCAGGACGGGGCTCTCGATAACGCCAATCGCGGTACACCACTCAAGTACCTACAACGGGGCGGGCAATATGCTTGTAAAAAAAACCGTTCGAGCGGCGTAGCGGAAGCCCTGCGTTGGTCATCGACTATAGCGTATCGTCATCCATGGCAGCGCGAAAACGGCCCCTCGCTGACGGTCTCCGGCATGCGCATAATGTGCCCAACGCTGAATCAGCGTCGTCGCGCGCCGCGGTAAACGATCGGTCAGGCGGGGACTCGGCTTTAAAGGAGGGCCTGCGGGTCTGATGGAAACCGGACAGCTGCAAAGTCGTAACAACGACAAAATTCTGCTCGCCTCGGTCACCCGAGCCAGCAATGCGTGGGAGCGGCTGCGAGGCCTCCTCGGCCGTCCGCCGCTTACCGCGTCGCAGGGCATGCTGCTGTGTCCGTGCAACAGCGTGCACACGTTCTTTATGGGCTATCCGATCGATGTGATCTATCTCGATCGTGAGCTGGTGGTGCGCCGGGTCGTGGCAGAACTACGACCGTGGCGTGGTTGTATGGATTTTGGCGCGTTTCAAACGCTCGAAATGGCGCCGGGCCGAGCTGCGCAGTTGGGTATCAGCGTCGGCCTTCAATTGCAGTGGATAAGTGGGTCCGGCAAGTAATGCGAAACCTGCTCTGCGTGCTACTTGCGATCTGGACGTTCGGTGTCAACGCCAATCAACGCCACGACTACCTGGTTACGGCCGCAGCGGATCTCGCGACCCTGACCGTCCTGGCCTGCCCGCGCGACTCGACTAAGGGACTTGTCGCGACGACTGATCTTGCTGCTCGCTTCCTGCGCCGCGCAGTCGCATTGCCGAGCGGTAGATCAATTAGACCTGGCACCCGGCGCCTCGACCTCTCTCAAGGTGAGCGCTGCATTGAATACGTTGTTGACCTCGCCGGAGCGAGCAAGGCCAATCAACGCTACCAGCGGCTACATCGTTCCAATCGCGCCGTCGCGATCCCGCACTGGCTATGGTTGCCGGACCCGCCGGGCGCAATACCGATCGAGGTATTTTTCGAACTGTTGGAGGAGCAGAAAGTCTCGGTGCCATGGACCGAGCTACCGGCGCAAGAGGATGGGAGACCCCACTACCGCATCCCTAATTCGCCGCGCAGCGACGATGGCGTTAGCGTGTTCGGCCGTTTCGAGAATTGTCGTTTGCGTATCGCCGGTGCCAACCTGCGCGTCGCAGCCGTACGTGGCACAGTCGCCGGACATCCACAGGAATTATTCAATTGGGTAGCCAACGCCGCTGCAAATGTAGCGACCAGTTATGGTCGCTTTCCGAACGAACTCGCGCAAATTATTCTCATTCCAAGCGCCAGAAACGCTGGAGATCGCGAAGAACCCGTGCCCTTTGGCAAAGTCATTCGCGATGGCGGTGAGGCGGTCGTGTTCTTCATCAATCAGCAACGCAGACAAGCCAACTTCGTCGCAGACTGGACCGCCACCCACGAATTCGCCCACCTCCTTATCCCGTACATTAATAACGACGAGAACTGGATTTCGGAAGGGTTGGCGAGCTACTACCAGAATGTGTTGATGGCGCGCGGCGGAACGTACTCCGCGGCCAAGGCTTGGCGGAAAATTGTGCAAGGCTTTAAGCGGGGCGAAAAATCGGTACCTCATCTGAGCCTGCAAAACGCCATGCCAATTGGCAGTTGGGACGGCATCATGAAAACCTATTGGGGTGGCGCAGCTATATTCATGATGGCAGATGTCGAGTTACGCGAGCACAGTGATGGAGCCGACTCGCTCGATCAGGTGCTCGAGAAGCTGCAGGCGTGCTGTCTGCCCTCCAGTCGGAGCTGGAACGGACGGCGTTTCTTCCGCAAGCTTGACCAGCTGAGCACCACCCCGGTGTTTGAACAACTCTACGAACGCTATCGGGATGCGCCAGGTTTTCCCGATTATGAAGCCTATTTACGACGCCTAGGCGTGCGACTGACTAGCCGTAACGTCAAATTCGATCGCGCGGCCCCGTCGGCCGCCGTCGCCACAGCGATAATGGCCGGCCCGCACCGGGCTCGCGTCAACGAACCAGCTGTGTGTGTCGCCCCCGACGACCAAAATCTCGCCACCCGCAACGCCGTGCGCGCGGCCTCCGCGGCGCTACAATAGCGAGACACAACGCCACGCAGCGCTCGCGTTAGGCGAGCACCACGAGTAAACAGGGAGACATGACATGGGCGAAGTCGGGACCACCAAAGTCTACGAGAATGACAAAGTGATCATGTGGGAGTTCGTACTCGAGCCGGGCGAGCAAACACCTTTACACACGCATCAGCACGATTACGTGTTTTACGTTCTGGATGGCGCGCCGCTGCAGGTTTTCGACGCCGGCGGTAACGAGCTCGGCACGTTCGACGCGACGGCCGGCTCAGTCTTTCCGCTGCGCCTTGAAGGCGATGACCTTGTGTCGACGGACGATCAGGGTCATCGCGTGCCCGCCACCCATAGCGCCCGCAACGCCGGCCCTACCCGTTACCGCGAGATTCTTGTTGAATCGAAGTAAGCACCGCGACCAAACTCAGCCGAAAAAGCTTGCGACAACGTTAACCAGGCCGCACCGCAAACATCGCGCAAAATTCGGGCACGACTAGTTATGAGCACTTACATCCTCGTTCACGGCGGTTGGCATACTGGCGCCGAGCTGGACGCGACCGCTGCGCCCTTGCGCGAGGCCGGCCACAATGTCCATCTGCCGACGCTGGCAGGCAATCGGCCGGGAGACAGCAAAGGCACTGGTCTGGAGGAGGCCATCACATCGTTGCTGGACTACATTGAAGTCCAAGCCCTGACCGATTTCATTTTGGTCGGACATAGTTATGGCGGCATGATCATCACCGCCGTCGCTGATCGTATTGGCGCACGGGTACGACGGCTGGTTTATTGGAATGCATTTGTGCCGAACGACGGTGAATCATTGAACGATATGGTGCCGCCTCATTATGTTGATTTGTTCAACAATACGGTCGCAGATGACGGCAGTGTCACCCTGCCCTACGCATTGTGGCGCGAGGCATTCATCAATGATGCCAGTGATGAAGTCGCACGAGCCGCATATGAGGTACTCAACCCGCATCCGTTGAAGACATTTAGCGACAAGATTTCGCTCTCGCGTGCGCCCGCAGAGTTCGACATTCCAAAATCGTTTATCAACTGCACCGAAGACACTGCCCTACCGCAGAGTTACGGCTGGCATCCGCGCCTGTCGGAGAAACTCGGCATGTTTCGACTCGTACAAACGTCTGGCAGCCACGAACTGTGTTTCTCCAATCCGTCCCGATTGGCCAGCGCCATTGAACAGGCCGGACGTGACTGATGGCCTACGGAGAAGGTGATACATCATTCCAGACTGCCGGCGGAGACCTCGGTTTGCGCCAATTGTCTGACGCTTTTTATGACCACATGCTGCGCGAACCACAAGCGCAGAAAATCCTCACGATGCATCCCGAGGATCTGGAACAATCACGCGACAAACTGGCCCGATTTCTGTGTGGCTGGCTAGGCGGACCATCGCGGTATAACGAAAAATACGGACGCATCAATATTCCAGCCGCACACAGGCACCTGGACGTCGGCGATGCAGAACGCGAAGCATGGTTATTGTGCATGGCCAAAGCCATCGACGAGCAACCCTATCCGGGCGAGTTCAAAACCTATCTGCTCGACCAACTGGCGGTGCCGGCGCAAGCCGTGCAGCGGGTCAGTCAGCGGCGACAGAACGAAGAAGCAGAGCAAGGGCAATCGATGGACAACGACGCATCATGATGCCGCACGCTACCCCGCATCACTGCTACGCCATCACAAACAACAACTCACGGCGAACTGAATGAACGAGCAAAAGCAAGGCAATCTGCAACAACTGGCCGAGCATGCGACGCAATCCATGTATGCCCGCGATCGTGCGTCACAGTATCTTGGGATTACGCTCGATGAAGTCCGGCCCGGCTATGCACGAATGTCGATGACGGTCGCTGACTGGATGATTCAGGGTCACGAAGTTTGCCACGGCGGGCTGATGTTCGCGCTGGCCGACACGGCCATGGCATTTGCGAGTAACTCACACAACGAACAGCACACCGCTTTGAACGCCAATATCGATTTTCTGCGACCGGCCAGAGCCGGTGAAAACTTAACGGCAGAAGCACAAGAAGACAATCGCACCCGCCGCACCGGTATGTATAACGTCAGCATCGTTAACGGTGCGGGCGAGACGCTGTGTTACTTTCGCGGGCGCACGTATGGCATCGGCGGGGCGGTAGTTAGCTAATGGAATTTTTTGAAGCCGCCGCAGTACGTTATCCCGCCGGCGCTTTGCTGATCTCGATGGGCGTCGCGCTACAGTTCCTGCCGTTGGCGAAAAAACGTCTTGAACCGATTTTCGACCGCTATCCGTTTTTAAAAATATTTGATTCCCGCGTCGTGCACCTGTTCGTAGGATTTGTCCTTATTACTGCGGGTATCGAACTGCTGCGTATGAACTAGCAGGCGGATGCAGTCAGGTCAGCTCATCCGGTTATTCCGAATCGCTAGTTGACGCCGAGCAAATCGCACAAGGCACGCCCGGCCATAACGCCGCAAAATGACTGTTCGACAGGATTGGAAACGTCGCGTTCCAGCGCCCCCCAACCGAGAATATCCATGCCAGCTTCGCGGGCATCGTTAGCATCGCGTCCAACTTTCTCCAAAAACGCTTTGCGTTCTTCCTCACTTAGGCCGCGCCATCGGTCATTTGGTTCCCAAATGCACACAAGGAGGTGTTTCTTATGGGTCTGGTCATCGGCGCTCATAGCTGCCCTCCCAAAAGTCGCTGTTTCAATGTTCCCATGTCGAGCGCATGGATTCGTCGAGGTGCATCACCCGGCCTTCGAAGAGCGTCATCAGAACACGCGTCTCACCGACATCGGATACATCAATCTCAAAGAGGTTGCGGTCCAGCACAATCAGATTCGCCAGTTTACCCACTTCAATAGTGCCGAAGTTCCTGGACTGCCCCACGCTGGCGGCGCCGTTTCGCGTCAACATATCAATCCCCGCCGCTAAGCTCGCTGATTCGTTCGGCCGTGTCACCAAACCTTCAAGTGCGGGAAACAGGTTGGGATCAGGCGGTAATATCCAATCCGATGCCATCGTAACGACAGCACCGGCAGCTAGCAGTGACGCAAACGGCCACGAGTCGTTCACAAATTCAAATCCTGGATAGGCGCCGAATTGCCAGATTGCCGGGGACATTTCTGCCACGACTTTGAGTTTGGCGTATCGCGCAATGTCAGGGCCAGTAATGAGGGCGTTATGCGCGAGGTCAGGTCGTGGTGCGTTCTCGTTGCCCACGCCGCCGTAGGCGATTTCGACGGCGTCGAGCGCGACCCGCGCGGCGCCATCCCCCGCAACGTGAAGCTTCGGTTTGATGCCGGCCGCGCGCTATTGCTTAAGTACTTTGGCTAAGTCTTCTGTGCTGACCAGCAGGTTCTTCTGCTCGACCCTATCGGTCGTAGGGTTAATCGCGGCTTCAGAAAAATACGGCGGCAACGGCGCACCATCAAGCCACACTTTAGCGGCATCGGTATCGATGTGCTCGGTGGCAAATTGCGCGCGTTCGCTAATCAATCTATCAAGTTCTGCGGGGCTGGCATCGCCCCATTTTTCACTGCCCCAAACGATATGCGTCATCACCCATAAGTTAAGCGCTTCGCGCCGGTCGAAATCGCGATACAACTCGAGTAACCGTCTGGTACCAGATGCCTCCTGCAGCGACGTAATGCCGAACTCATGGCAACGCTTAATGGCGAATTCGAGCGCTTCATGGTGGACCGAATCGGCGTACGGTGGGATGGCCCGGGTGACCAAGGCCGTCGCCATTTCCACCAGTTCTCCCGTCGCCTCACCACCTACGGGATTACGCCTTATCTCGCCATTGACTGGATTCGGTGTATCGCGCCCAATGCCGGCCAGTGCCAACGCCTTGCCATTCACCAAGGCGTGATGAATAGAGAACTCATAGAGAAATACGGGACGATCGGGAAAGGCCGCATCCAGAAACGCCCGGTTGAGCGGCGCCTCCCCGAAGACATTAGGATTAAAGTCGCCAGCAACCAGCCAACCGTCGCCGGGACGGTCCTTAGCGCACTGCTGAAGGGCTTGAACGATAGCCTGTGGGCCCACATTGGGTGGTAGACGACATTCATGCGTCCACTTAAGTCCGGCCATGAGTAAATGCGTGTGCGCGTCATGAATGCCGGGCATCGCCATACGCCCGCCCAAATCAATGATACGGGTCTGGGCATTGATGTATGGGGTCATCGCGTCCCTGTCGCCTACCGCGACAATGCGTCCGGAAGACACCGCAAGCGCTTCCGCCCAGCTACGCTTCTCGTCGACGGTATAAACGCGAGCATTAACGTAGACGGTGTCGGCTGTCTCTCCGGCCGCAGTCTGGGCAACCACGACACTCAATAGCATCGCCCATAATCCAACCGTCACAATGCGGCGCAACGACGAGACGCCGAGGGGGGAAAAGATATTGTGCCAAATCATCTACTCAATCTCCGTCGATGATCGGAAGGTGCAGGATTTTCACATAGTTCTCCATTCTGGGACGAGTATTATCGAACGCTTACACTAAACACTCGCGAACGGAGCGCGCGAAGTTGTCATCACGCGCGTTCGAACTCATTGAATGAGACAGCAAGTATGAAAAATATCTCCGGTAGCTCGCCGAGAACGAACACTGACTCGCACCTGAATGATGACCGGCGCCGCTTTATCAAAGCCGCAGCCAGCACCGTCGCGAGCGTGCCGCTGATTGGCCACGCGGCAGCCGCAAGCGACGCTGCCAACAGGCCATACGACACCATCGTTATTGGTGGTGGGTTCGCCGGAGTTACTGCGGCCCGGGAAACCAGTCAGCGCGGACTAAAAACATTGCTACTGGAAGCCCGACCGAGATTGGGCGGACGCACCCTGACGTTGGATCTAGGCGGTCATGATTTGGACGTTGGTGGGACCTGGGTCGGATGGTCGCAGCCGCACGTGTGGGCGGAAGTGATGCGCTATGGCCTGCCCATCGATGAAAGCGCTGCAGCGGCGGCGGATCGCGCAGTGTGGATGAGTAACGGTCAGCGCAAGGAAGGCCCCTACACCGAATACGCGAAATTGTTTCAGACCGCGACCGACGCTTTCTACGCACCGGCACGCCAGGCGTTTCCACGTCCTTTCGACCCGCTGTTCGTCAGCGGCTCAGAGAAGCTTGATGCCATCTCCGCAGCTCAAGCCGTGGCCCAGCTTGAGCTGCATCCAACGGAAAGAGATCTCGCGCTATCCTTGGCGGCAATCAATGGGCATGCTCGGGCACAGGATTCAAGTTACCTCGATCAGATGCGCTGGATCGCATTAGGCGATTTTGACGTCTGGAATATGTTCGACAATCTCGCTCGCTACCGGATCCGCGGCGGTACCAAACGCTTGCTTAATCGCATTCACAAAGATTCCCGCGCAGAAACGCGTTTGAACACACCTATACGGTCCGTCAGGCAAAGCCAGGGGCAGGTTGTTGTGACGAGTACCACCGGTGACACCTATCAGGCACGCCGCCTGATCGTAGCCGTGCCGCTCAACTGCCTTGCTGACATCGAATTTGAGCCCGCTCTCAATGCACGGAAACTTCGCGTCAGCGGCGAACGCCATACGGGTTCAGGCACCAAGCTTTACGCGCAGATTAAAGGCAAGAAACCGTTGTTCGTGGGGCACGGCACAGAAGCTATGCCCCTGTGCTTTTTGTGGACGGAATACGACGATGCGGACAGTCAGATCCTGGTGGGTTTCGGCACCTCGTATGACCTCCTGGACGTTAACTCGGAAGAAGCTGTTGTCAACGCGGTTCGCGACTACTTACCTGACGCAGAAGTAACCGATTTTTATACCTACAACTGGAACATCGACCCTTATGCCAAAGGCACCTGGTGCATGTACAGACCAAACGTTCTGACTCAGGACTTCGAAGCACTGCAACAAAGTGAAAGCTTGATTCATTTCGCCGGTGCGGATATTGCCAACGGCTGGCGCGGATTTATCGATGGGGCAATTGAGAGTGGCTTAACCAGCGCACGCGCGGTAGCGGACGCTATTCAAACGGATGCCTGACAACGAATTCGTACCATAAAAGTCGCCAGCGCTTGGCCGTGCTGGCCCAACCCCGCGGCCGCATTTTTCCAATCAGACCGCCAAGGCATCGGCAACGGTGCCTGTGGCCCTGTACTGGTCTCCGGAGCGCACGTATGGCAGCGGCGAGCCGGTGGTGAGCTAACGGATGTTTTTGCGACTAGAGCAGTACGGTATCCCACTGACGCTTTATTTTTCTCGATTGGCACGAAGATGCACGGCACTAAGGCGCGTAATGTTCGCGGCCCACAGTCAGGCCGACCGCAACACCTCGATCATCGCCTTCAATGTCTCAGCATCGGCTTCGTTGTGGACGGGAATACTGAACTCGGCATTGGTCACCAGACCGCCGTAGCGCTCGGCAACGATTCCGGCAATCTGGTCATACGTTCCTACACACGCGTACCGATGCAAAACCTCGTCGCTGATGTGGTCGGGCATTTCTTCCCAACGCTGCGCGCGGGACAGGTGTTTAAGTTCATCAGCCAGGTCGCCGAGCCCGTGAGCTTCGAATGCGGCCCGGTAGGCTGGTGTTGAAGCGTAGAAAGCGACCCTTGCTCGCACATCACGGACTTTCGCTTCGAGCGTCTGTTCATCGGGTGCCGTCGCGATCAACGGTTTAATGCTGACCGCGAACTCATCGAGCGTACGGCCGGTACGGGCTGCCCCTTTTCGTACGGCTGGCCACATCACTTCTTCAATGTACTGTGCAGTACACACTGGATGCGGGCGTACGCCGTCGGCCACCTCCCCGGCGACTTCACACATATAAGGATTAACCGCGGCCAGATGAATCGGAATATCCGGATCCGCTATAGGCCCCGGATCAAACAGCGGCACGGTCAAGTTGATGTTGTAGTGTGCGCTGGTAAATGCCGGCTGTTCGCCATCCTGCCAGGCTCGCCAGACTTCTCGAAGTGCCTGCACGTAATCTCGCATCCACGGACCCGGCGGTGACCATTCAAAGCCATAGCGTCGCTCGATGTGCGCGCGTACCTGAGTACCAAGACCAAGAATAAAACGCCCGCGTGAGAGTTTCTGCAAAGTCCACGCCGTCATCGCAGTGACAGTCGGACTGCGCGGAAAAGCGATCGCGACGGCGGTGCCGACTCCGATACGCTGCGTCGCCTGCGCCGCCAGCGCCATAACAATGAACGGGCAATCCTTGGTCTCTTCAAACATCAGGTTGTCATAGCCGAGCGCCTCGACCGTAGCAGCGTCACTGGCGACACTGTGAATGTCAAACGGGGTGCCAGGCTCACGCAGACCCGGATCGACTTTGCCGAGTGGCAGCAAGGTTTCGAGCTTCATTCATTATCCTCCAGCACGCGGGCTTGCGAGTCTCGCACACTGGCGTGGTTAGGTATAAAAACTCAGACCGCTTGTGACGAGTTCGGGTTTCGAGTCTCAGCCCAATCCGGCAACGGTCTGTTGAAGCGGTTATCATAACTGCGAGCATGCGTAGCGGATTGGTCAGGAAAAACGGATATCCTGCGATGCGTTCCAAAGCGGCAGGATCCGTCGGTCAGGGATATACGTAGACGACAACACGATGGGTATCGTTGCAGTTCAACCGCGCGGGTTTCGCGCGGGGGCCAACCTAGCAATTCGCACTCTCGACAGCCCCTTATCGCTCTACGGCCAAGCGATTTACGCTTCCCATCACATGGCGCGCAACACGTTTATCTTTGAGCAATTTGAGCAACGTGACGTTCACTTCATTGTCGATCTGAATGTGGTGCCGGCGGGCCGGAACGTAGTTTTCAGTGCGCATGACGGGTCACCTGAGGTGCGCACGGTCGCGCGTAGTCGCGATTCGCGTCGTCGATACAACATGACCAATAGGATCGAGCAGCCGGCACGGACTGGAACCTTGAATACGCCACTATGACCGCTTCAGGTGAGACAAATAGCAAGATAAAAGTAGCGATTGTCGGCGGCGGCTGCGCGGCCCTGACGACGGCTTTTGAACTGACACGCGCGCGGCATAACGGTCGCTATGAGGTCACCGTCTACCAGACCGGATGGCGATTAGGCGGTAAAGGCGCGTCGGGGCGCGGAGACGCAGACCGCATCGAAGAACATGGCCTGCACCTGTGGATGGGTTTCTACGAGAATGCATTCCGGCTTATGCGTGAGTGCTACGCAGAAAGGCACCGCGCCTTTCCCGATTGCCGCCATGCCGACTGGCGCCAGGCGTTTGAACCGGCGCCCGACGTTGCTGTGGCGGATCGGGCGGGGAACGGGTGGGAATATTGGTTAGCGCATTTCCCTCCGGGCAACGGTGAACCCGGCGATCCGAATCACACCCTCCCTCTCGATGTAAGTGACTATATAGAGCGCACGGGACTATTGCTGGCCGAATTGCTGCGCTCGGTAGTCGATGAGGAAACGGGCAGCAGCGCCAAGTATCCCGCACAGTCGAACTACAACCGTCCCGCAGGACCGTTGGACCCGGCGGCGCTCATGGCATCCATCGATCGGTTGTTTGTTTACGGGCAACTCGCCACGTCGTCCGCGATTATCGAAGCCAGCAATCTCGTGCAGGAGATCGTCGCGCGTTGGCTCCCAGGGATGCTGCAAGCCGGTGGGGCGTTGCCATTGCGCATCTTCGAGGCACTTTCTGCGACCGCGCGAGCTCGCCTGGATCAAGTTGTCGCGCGTGACAGTCACGTGCGGCGAACGTGGGAAGTGATTGACCTTGTTCTCGCTGTGGCCAATGCCACAGTAGTAAAGCGTGTCCTGAACGACGACGTTGCCCCCGGGGCTCGGAACCACCGCGTTATTCTCACCGCCGCATTCTGTACATGCCCTCCCCCGAGTGTTCGCCCCTGCCTGGCACTGGTCCCGACGTTTGCCGTAGATACTGGCGCAATAAGTTTTTTAGCAGAGATTTCGTGCGCCAACGTAGAGGCGCTCAAAGCCTTATAATTTGCGCCACATCTATTTTGCTACGAGAACCGACATGCCCACCTCATTAAGCTCGCAGTGCGACGAGATTTTGCGATTGTCCGTTAACCGCGCCGGCGGCGTTCCTGGTGTGGTTGCGATGGCAACGGATCGCAACGGAAACTTTTATGAGGGGGCAGCCGGGGTTAGGGAGCTGGGCCAAGCTCAGGCCATGACCGCTGACTCGGTGATGTTAATGGCCTCCTGCACTAAAGCCGTGACCGGCGTCGCGGCCATGCAATTGGTTGAAGAAGGTTTGCTCAAACTTAGCGATGTTGCGCACCAATACGTGCCGCAAATTGCCGACATGCAAGTCCTCGATGGTTTTGAATCCAACGGCGAACCTCGACTGCGTCCACCGGCGAGCGACATCACACTTAACCATTTAATGCTGCACACAGCCGGCTTTGGATATGAATTCTTTAGTGATGACTTACTGCGCTACCGCACTTTCCACGACATTCCGTCGGTATTGAGTTGCACGCGGGCGGGCTTAACCGATGTGCTGTTGCATGACCCAGGTGCGCAATGGACCTACGGTAGCAGCATCGAATGGTTGGGCTTAGTCGTAGAGGCGGTACGCGGTAAATCGCTTGGCGAGGTGTTCGACGAGTATATCTTTGCGCCGCTCGGCATTAGCGACACCGCGTTTGAGATGACTCCGGCAATGCAAACGCGCCGCGCGACCATCCATCAGCGCGCCGGCGATGGCCAAATTACACCGGTGCCGGACTTGGTCTTGCCCCAACCTGCTGAAATTCAACTAGGAGGCGCCGCCCTGTATGGCACAGTCGGGGACTATCTGAAGTTCATTCGTATGATCCTTAACAATGGTCAAGGCGAGAACGGCAGGTTGTTAAAGGCGGAGACGGTTGAGCAGATGGCCCAAAATGGTCTTGGTTCGATTAAGAGCGGCGCCTGGAAATCGTCGATTCCTTCACTCGCCAACGACGGCGATTTTTTCCCGGGGATTTCCAAATCCTGGTCCTACACCTTCCAGGTCAATGACGAACCTGCGCCAACCGGGCGCCCCGCCGGTCAGCTTTCCTGGGCTGGCCTCGCCAACTCCTATTACTGGATTGACCGTCAAAATGGCATTGGCGGGATGTGGGGTTCACAGATTTTGCCTTTCCAGGACGCTGTGTCCTATCCAGCTTCCGTAGAGTTCGAGCGCGCGGTTTACCAAAACCTGAAAGCCTAGGGAATGTCTGAATAAGGCAT
>DBBP01000017.1 GCA_002292285.1 Proteobacteria bacterium UBA981 | reverse complement strand
CAGTAGCGGCGCCCAGGCGAACTTCAACACATATGGCAGGCCGACCATCGAGAATAGTCCGATGGTGGCAATATCGACGTTGGCCACAGTCAACCAGGCTTGCATGGTGCTGTCGGAAAGGGCCAGTGGTAATCCGGAGGCAAAGCCCAGCATGGCGATAGTGAATACCCGGCGGTTAAATAGTTCTAAGAACATCGAACTTAAAGGGTATGCCCTCTGCCGGGTGACAACTATTGAACGGCATTGTAACTGCACCGATCGCAGAACAATCGACATTTCGGGCGTGGCGCAAATGCTGGCCTATCGGGCCAGGTCGCAGCCTGGCGCACGCCGCCGCGTCGGCCGTTGGAGCGGACGCTGCGTGATATACTCGGGAACTGTCATGACAGCGAAAGAATGATGAACTCTACAGGTCAATTTCCATCGCAACTGATCGACCGCTTCGGCCGTACGGTGGACTACGTACGCATATCCGTAACAGACCGGTGCGACTTCCGTTGCGTCTACTGCATGGATGAAAACATGGAGTTTCTTCCGCGCGCACGCATCCTCACACTGGAAGAGCTGGCACTTGTCGGGCGCGCATTTGCGGAACTTGGGGTCAACAAAATCCGTCTCACGGGTGGCGAACCACTGGTTCGCAACAATGTACTCAAACTCATCAAAGATCTTGGCAAGCTTGATCAGCTGAAAGAACTGGTCATTACGACGAACGGGTCACAACTCGAAAAGATGGCGAATGCCATCCGCGAAGCGGGCGTACGGCGCCTGAATATTAGCCTTGATTCTCTGGACGAAGAGCGCTTTCGTCGCCTCACGCGGGTTGGCGATTTGAACAAAGTGTTGCGCGGAATCAGTGCAGCCCAAGCGGCAGGGTTCGAGAACATCAAACTCAATGCGGTAATTTTGCGCAATCGCAATGAAGACGAAATCGTCCCGCTTGTCGAATTCGCGGGTGAGCGCGGACTCGACATCTCGTTTATCGAAGAAATGCCGCTCGGCGTTATTGGCGATCACGACCGTGCCGAAGCTTATTATTCAAGCGACATGATTCGCGCTGATTTATCTGAGCGCTTCACGCTCATCCCCACCACGGAAAGTACCGGTGGGCCTTCAAAGTATTATCAAGTGCTGGAAACAGGGCGCCGGGTGGGTTTCATCTCGCCGCATAGCCATAATTTTTGCGATGACTGCAATCGCGTCCGTGTCACTGTAGAAGGCCGTCTGCTGCTCTGTTTGGGGCAGGAGCACTCGGTCGACTTGAAGGCCGTGCTCAGGCAGTACCCGCGCGACATCGACCGCTTGAAACAGGCCATTGTCGACAGCATGGCAATCAAACCCAAGGGACATGACTTCAATCTGCACGAACAACCGCTAATTTTTCGCCACATGAGCCACACCGGCGGATAAGCAAACGCCGCTAACGTCTACCGCCGTGCGACTCGAGACAAGCCCGCAACCCGCCCCAGTGCTAACTCTGGCGACCCACGAGCTTCCAACAGCAGGCTCGTTGCGCTACCCAATGCCTGATGACGGGACCGCGCTGGCCGCGTGCTGCCCCTGCAATTCGGTTCTTCCACGTGACTGGTACACAGCCGCCGGCATCAGAAGCAGGTGCCGACTTTGAACTGCTCGCGAGGCAAGGCGATCACGGCAGGAATAATTTTTCTGTGTGTCGGCCCTGTACTTGCAGAGACTTCCGCGCTACGCATGGTGACGACAACCACGACCGAGAATTCGGGGCTGATTCATTACCTCATAGACGCATTCGAATCCCATCACGACTTTGAGGTCAGTGTCATAGCGACAGGCAGTGGGCGCGCCTTACGGCACCTCGCCAACGGCGATGTCGATATCGCCCTGACCCATGCGCCTAGCCTCGAATCAGAATTGCTGGCCAGTGGTCAGGCGATCAATCATCAAGCCGTCATGTATAACGATTTCATCGTCGTTGGCCCGGCGCGGGACCCTGCCCGCGCCGGCATCAACAACGGTATTGTCGGGGTTTTTCGTGCACTGGCGGCCAGCGAGCACCTGTTCATATCGCGCGCTGATGAATCAGGGACGCATTTACGTGAATCAGCCCTGTGGGCGATGGCTGGACAGAAACCACAGGGCCGATGGTATCGGCAGTCCGGTCAGGGCATGGGTAAAACGTTACAAATCGCCGATGAACTGGACGCTTACGTCCTGGTAGACCGCGGCACGTGGCTGGCTTATTCCAAAAAGCTCCGTCTGCGGCTGATCTATCAGGGCGGCGATCATTTATTTAATCGCTATAGCGTCCTGTCCGCCAATCCGGCCCTGCATCCGGACACCAATCAGCTTGGCGCGAGATCATTTACAACGTGGCTAACCTCATCGCCTGCGAAACAACTGATGCGCAATTTCGCCATAGACGGTCATCAGCTGTTCACGCCGTTGCTGTGAATTCAACAATGACACAAGGCGTACGAGCGCAGCCAACGCGGTCGTTATTGGCGATGGGTAAAAACGGAGGCCCAACATGAGCGAACTTGGCCAGGCGAGCGCTGAGGCAGTAGAACTCCTGCTGAGCGGAGACGCCGTTTTATGGTCGATTATCAGCGTGTCGTTTTCGGTCTCGTTACGCGCCATCGCAATCGCTACGCCTATCGCCCTGTTCGCTGCTTTTACCCTCGCCTACACCTCCTTCCCCGGCCGACGAATGCTCGTCACCGCAACGAACACGTTGATGGCGGTACCAGCGGTGGTGATCGGGTTGTCGGTCTACCTGCTCTTATCACGCGGCGGACCGTTCGGCGATTTGCGTCTTCTGTTCACTCAATCAGCCATGATCATTGGCCAGATCCTGCTGTGTTTGCCGTTGCTGATCGCCATGGCGCATGCGGCGTTTCAATCCGGAGACCAGCGCGCATGGGAAACCGCTCTCACGCTCGGCGCGACTCGCTGGCGGGCTATGCGCACGGTCATGTATGAAATCCGCTTCGGCTTGCTGGCGGCGGTAATTGCGGCCTTCGGACGTATAATTGCCGAAGTCGGTTGTTCGATGATGGTGGGCGGTAACATTCTCTATCACACACGCAATATACCGACCGCGATTGCGCTGGAAACCAGCAAGGGCGCCTTCTCTCAGGGAATTGCGCTTGGCATGGTGCTGTTAGGTTTCGCGTTGTTGCTCAACGTCGCGCTCGGCTATGCGCAAGGCAGCGGGGAAATTGATCGGTGAGCACCGAGGCGTCAACAAATTTGATCGAAGTGCGCGATCT
Source organism: Proteobacteria bacterium UBA981 (assembly GCA_002292285.1). GTDB lineage: Bacteria > Pseudomonadota > Gammaproteobacteria > UBA981. The sequence continues at coordinate 84,643 of DBBP01000017.1, read as the reverse complement.
CAATTTAACGCTCGCCAAACGCCGCGTGCTGAATATTGAATCGGTCGTCATTCGACGCGGCGAGATCATTATGCTCGCCGGCAACAATGGCTCGGGAAAAACAACCTTATTGAAAATCATTGCGGGCCTGATTCGCGCTCCGGAAGCGCATTTCAGATGCCTGGGCAGTCCGATGAACGGCGAACAGGCGGCTGCGTTTTGCCGCGGTCGGCATGTTTATCTACATCAGACGCCCTATATGTTTGATGGTAGCGTCGAAGACAATGTAGCTTACGGGCTAAAGCAGCGTGGCCGCGACTTTGCGCAACGGCGTATTGAGATCCGCGACGCCCTGGCCTGGGCGGAACTCGAGCATCTGGTGCACCGCCATGCGCATGAACTGTCGACGGGTGAGAAACAACGGGTCGCGTTGACGCGCGCGAGAATTCTCGCTCCATCACTCCTGTTACTCGACGAGATCACAGCCAATATGGACAGCATTAGTCGGCGCCGAACTTACGAAATGGTTGCGGATTTTAAACGTGCAGGTTCGACTGTTGTGTTTGCGACCCACGACCACGAGCCTCTCGAGGCCATTGCCGACGTTCGACTTGAGCTCAGCAAGGGCAAACTGGCTCCGACCGACCGTCGTGCTGCGGCGGTGATCCCGCTACGCCGTGATAGCAGCATCCATGAGTCCTAATCATTGAACGACGAGACGGTTGAGATCACTGGCTGCATCCTTGCTGGCGGGCAAGGACAACGTCTGGGGTCAGTGGACAAAGGGCTGGTTAGAATCAACTCCCTGACCCTCGTCGAGTACTGTCTGAAACGGCTCGCTCCGCAGGTCAACCACGTCATGATCAGTGCGAACCGCAATCAGGAAATCTATCGCGGCTTCGGGGCTCACGTGATTGCTGACGCGCCCGGTGAGCATGCTGGACCACTCGCTGGATTTCTTGCGGCAATGAGCAGTGCCAAAACACCTTTGGTCGCAATGGTTGCCTGCGATTGTCCGTTTTTTCCACTTGATTTGGTTGCTCGCTTACGCGTTGCCCAGGCAACCGCAGAAACAGAGATCAGTGTGGTTCGATGCGGAAAACGCCTGCAACCCGTCTTCGCGGTCGTACCCGTGTCCTTGTGTTCCTCCCTCACGTCCTACCTGGACGCCGGCGAACGTAGAATAAGCGCATGGTTTGCGCGCCACCGCGTCCGTGAAGTCGAGTTCGACGATTTCGAGGCCTTCGCAAACATCAACACTGAAGCAGAGTTGGAGCGCGCTCGGGAGCGCCTGTCCTAGCATGATAGATTCGTATGAAGGTGTGCCTTTGCTTGGCATCGTCGCAGCTAGCGGCACCGGCAAGACGACACTGCTGCGTGCGGTGATACCGTTGCTAACCAGTGCTGGATTACGAGTCGGCTGCGTGAAACACACTCATCATCCGTTTGAGGTCGATCAACCAGGGAAAGACAGTTACCTATTGCGTAGCGCGGGCGCCACCCAGATGCTGCTCGGTTCTGCGCAACGCTGGGCTTTAATGGTTGAGACGGCTGATGAACACGACACCGGCCTGATGCAGTTAGTCGAACGCCTGCATCTCAAGCAACTTGATTTGGTCCTCGTCGAAGGATTTAGCCTTGAGGATATTCCGAAGATAGAAGTTCATCGGCACGATCTGAGCAAAACGCTCCATTCAACGATCTCATCCAACGTCATCGCGGTTGCGACGAATCAGAACCCTGTCCCGAAATTGTCCGTCCCGGTCTTTGATATCGACGACCACGAGTCAATCGCAGAATTCATTCAGGCTCGTGTCGAGGCAACAGTCCTTAAACCCACAGCTACCGATTGACGGAGGCGACCATGCAGGCAAGAGACCCCAGTTGCGAGGACGATTTCGATAACGCATCGTTATCCTGCGAGGAAGCCCTGCGACGTATACTCGCCAACGTCGACATCGTATCCGGGCATGAGCGCGTACACCTGCGCAGCGCCCTTGGGCGTATATTGGCCGAGCAGATTGTCTCTCCTATCGACGTGCCGACCCATACTAATTCAGCAATGGACGGCTATGCCATCGCCGGCGGCGACGTTCCAGAGCGCGGCGAGCGACGATTCGCAGTTGTGGGCACAGCGTTCGCTGGCCGCCCATTTAACGCCTCGGTTAGCAGCGGACAGACCGTCCGGATCATGACCGGTGCGGCGATGCCGGAAAATACCGATACCGTCGTCATGCAGGAGCATGCACAGATCAGCGCCGACGGCATCCTTATTGACGGCAATCATAAGCGCGGTCAACACGTCCGGGCGGCCGGTGAAGATTTGTCTGCCGGCGCTATCGTGTTGGAGGTCGGACATTGCATCGGGCCCGCAGAGCTTGGTCTTATCGCGTCACTGGGAGTTGGCGAGGTGAGCGTCAGGCGGCGCGTGCGAGTGGCGTATTTTTCGACTGGCGATGAGTTGCGTTCCATCGGCGAACAACTCGGCCTTGGAGAGATCTACGATAGCAATCGGTATACGCTTTACGCGATGTTGAGTCGGGCAGGCGTAGATGTCATCGACATGGGCGTGGTGCGAGACACTCGCGATGCCGTAGCCAGTGCGTTAAGCGAGGCGGCAGCCAACGCGGATGTCGTCATTACATCTGGCGGTGTGTCCGTTGGTGAGGCTGATTTCGTCAAAGAAGTGGTCGAGAGCCTCGGCGAAGTCGGATTCTGGAAGGTCGCGATGAAACCCGGGCGCCCGCTCGCGTTCGGAAAAATTGGCGACACACGCTTTTTCGGCTTGCCCGGAAATCCGGTATCAGTGATGGTGACCTACTACCAATTTGTCGAACCGGCACTAGTCAAAATGTCCGGCGGCAGCATCGAAAGCCGGTTAGAAACGACCGCGGTGGCGACCGAGCCATTGAAAAAACGCCCAGGTCGAACTGAGTACCAACGGGGCATATTGTCTCGCGGTGACGACGGTAGCTTGCGGGTTCGCGGAACCGGAGATCAGGGTTCTGGGATTCTGCATTCGATGTCAATCGCCGATTGCTTCATCGTCTTGCCGATGGCGAGCGCCGGCGTGGAAGCAGGCGCAACGGTCACCGTTCAGCCGTTTCTGGGCATTCTGTAACGCCGCGCAGCTCACCGAATTTGGCGCAGCGTGTTGCGGTAGCGTTATGCCTAAACCGCGCAGGAACGATCGGCCGTCAGCCGCTGAAGCCCGCCGTACTTCCTGGCGTATTTTTGGTGACCCAACGCTCACCGTCAGCAGTCACTTCCTTTTTCCAGAACGGCGCACTCGATTTCAACTCTTCCATCAAATGTCGACAAGACTCAAATGCATGCGCGCGGTGTGCCGACCAGACCGCCACCAGAACGATAGCGTCTGCGGGCACAATTTCGCCGACCCGATGCACAATCAATACATCATCCAAGTGCCAGCGCTGAATGGCCTCCGCCACCATATTTTCAAGATGCCGGTCGGTCATGCCAGCGTAATGTTCCAGCACCATCGATTGAACAGCATCGCCTTCGTTGAAATCCCGCATCGAACCGACAAACGTCGCGGCAGCGCCAATCTGTCGGCGTCGCTCACCCAGTTTAAGCTCGTGCGCACGAATCTCGTCGAGTGCATCAAACGCGCTAGCCACGATTCGAACGGTCATCTCACCCTCCAGTCACCGGCGGAAAGTACGCCACTTCGTCACTGTCTTTGAGGATCTGGTCGAGCGTACAATAAGTATGATTGACGGCACACAAAATACCGCTCGGCAAACTCTCGCCGGCGGTCAGGTCTTTCCATATGGCTTCTACCGTCAAGCCGTCACGGAACTCGACATCGACTTCTCGGCGCCCGACTGTCTCGGCTAAACTGGCGAAGAATCTGACTTTGATGGCCATCGGATCTGGTAACTCGTGCAACGTTGAACGTGAATAGTGATTATTTTAACAGCTGCTGGCAGACGCGCCTGCGCCGCGCACTGCCCCTTATCTCCCGCAACCCAACCAGCAGGCACTACGCATGGCTGAATTGACCCATATTGATGAACAAGGCCGTGCACGCATGGTCGACGTCGGCGATAAACCTGCGACACGACGGCGCGCTGTCGCCAGCGGCCACATCGCAATGGAAAGCGAAACGTTGCAACTCATCGCCAGTGGCGGACATAAAAAAGGGGACGTACTCGCGGTCGCCCGCATCGCCGGCATCATGGCCAGCAAAAGGACCCCGGAACTTATCCCGCTGTGTCACCCGCTGGCTTTGACGCGAGTCGATATCGGGCTAGAACTGGACACGGAGAGAAGCCGCGTTGTATGTACAGCGACGGTGGAAACACAGGGACCTACGGGCGTCGAAATTGAGGCACTAAATGCCGTGCAAATTGCACTCCTCACCGTCTACGACATGTGTAAGGCTGTCGACCGGGGCATGTGCATTGGCGACGTTCGCCTGGAAAATAAATCAGGTGGACGTTCTGGAATCTGGCAGCGCGACGCGTAAATGTCGAGTCGTGTATGACTAATCGTACTTGATGTATTTGAAGCGCGCGTCATCTGGCGTACCTTCCAACGCAGAGCGCTCGGCGGCGCCGGGCTGCCACATAACGACCTCCTCTATTTTAAGCGCCAGCTCGAAATCTTTATCCGTAATGCCCTTCGCAGCGTGGTTCATCAACTTAACGTTCACATAGGCGTATGACATCGTCATGTCGGGATGATGCCAGGCGGCTTCGGCAAGATGGCCAATAGTATTTACGACCATCAAAGTTCCTTTCCAGCCCGAGGTCTTGTACTTTCGCCGGATGTGCTCTTCTTTAAAACTCCATTGCGGAAGTTGCTCAGTAAGGCGCTCGTTGATTTCCGCCTCGCTGTAGACCTCTTCCGATTTGCGTTCCCGCCAGCCCATCATGCCACCTCGTTACGTTGCTTGTGCTGCTTGTTCTCGAGTGCGCTCATTTTTTCTCTAACTGCAAGAATCGCCGAGCGCGAGACGTCGCTAGTGCGTGAAGACGCGTCGCATAAGGCGCTACGAAATCCCAGATAGTCCGCACCAAAGTCAGCTAAAGTCTGCACGTCACCAATCCGCAGTCGTCCGGCCAATCCGCTGAGCATGCCCAATTCGCGCGCGCGATTTACAAATGCGACCAGATAGTCGGAGTCGAGTAAGTCGGGCAACGCGGGCCCAGACTTATCCGCCGTGTCCAACATCACCCCACTGATTCCGGTCCCCGCGAGTGCCTCGATGTCATCCAGGCCAGGACTGCTTTCCGCCATACACACAACGATGATGCGAGCTCCGGCCGCGACTGTATCGTGCAGTGCCCCTAGCGCTGCGGCAGTCGGGCGCCGTGCCCGCAAACCGGCTTTAACAAAATCTACGCCGGTCAGCTGCATCTCGCTGGCCCGCTCCTCAATGATCTCTGGCTGATCCCAGCAATCCCCAAGTGTCGCGCTCACGGGTCGACGCCCGGCGATGAAGTCAACAACCTCTCTAATCACGGCGACAGGCGCCGCACCCAGCGCGCCGGCAAGCGGATCTTTAACGTCGATCCAGTCAACACCGCACGCAAACGCTAACTGGGCCTCGGCAAGGGAACGTACGCTACCTAACATCAAACTCATCGTAATTGTTCTACCTTGAAGGTGTGCCGAGGGTGTACGGAAATCGCGTCAAGCAGCCAATGCCATGCAGTCGATTCGCGCTTTCCCGCCGTCTTCGTCACCGCAATATGAAGATATGTGAGCTCCGCTTCAAGCTTTGCGGTATCAATAAAATCCAGGCGCGAGACCAGAATCGCCGCTTCAACCACTGCCGCTTGTGCACGATTAAAACCCGCAAACGGTCGATGGTTTGTCTCGTGCACGATCTCGCAACGAAATGTGGGGCGCTGTGCGTCCTCGATACGTTCCAGGACAATCAGCTCCAGGTGACTGAGGCATTCGTCGATGCGCCACCCTGTGATTACGTCGGCGTCGTGTAGCGGCCATTCGCGCCGGCCGGTCAAGCAGCCTGCAATCACTCTGACATCGTCTGTGAGGCTAATTACAGCCTGCGGGTGGGACGTTAAATTAGCTAACGTTGCCGACGGTACGAATGGACGCAACACAATATGAACACCATCGCGTCGAAATCCCATCGGCGTAACATGAGGTTCGGCGTCCGGCGTACAGGTCGTGATGACCCCTTCAAATATCATCGCTCATCTTTCTGGTTTAATTCGGTAACGCAGCTTCGGCGCAGGCCCATGCGACATCCGCAGCCTGTCGATTTTCTTTGACATCATGGACGCGAAATATCCGAACACCCGCTGCAACGCCCAGTGCCGTCGTGGCGCAAGTGGCACCAACCAATTCGGTGAATACAGTCTCCTCGCAAATCGCTCCCATGAAGCGCTTGCGGCTTGTTCCGAGCAAAACCGGGAAACCCAGATCGGTGAATTTGTTCAGGCTTCCAAGCAACGCGAGATTGTTGCGGCGATTTTTACCAAAGCCAATGCCGGGATCGATGACGATGCGATCCTCGTTAACCCCGGCAGCCAGCGCCGCGTCTAACCGCCTCATCAAATAAGAGCGTACTTCACTGACGACATCCGTGTAGGCGGGCTGCTGCTGCATAGTCTCCGGCGTCCCTTGCATGTGCATCAAAACTATTCCCGCGTCGTGTTCCGCTACGAGCGGCAACATATGCGGAGAACTTGCGCCCGAGACGTCGTTCACAAGAACAGCCCCCGCTTCCAGAGCCGCAGCCGCTACGGCTGGGTTACGTGTATCAACACTCAATAGCGGGCCTGATCCGACAGCATCAATCACGGCGTTGACGACCGGAATGAGGCGCGAAATCTGCGTCTCATCGCTGACCGCCTTGGCACCTGGCCGGGTAGACTCTGCGCCGATATCAATGAGATCGGCCCCCTGACCAAGCATGGTAAGCGCATGCTCACGTGCGCGTTCAATCCCGACGTATTTGCCGCCGTCAGAAAAGCTGTCCGGTGTGACATTGAGTATTCCCATCACCAGAGGACGACTATCAGCGCGAATGCTGTCAATTGAGAAACGAGTCACTACTTCACAAAGCCCCCACCCGGTGATTACGCTAGTGTCGTCGCGAGCGCATCGGTCGCTCTGACAAGCGCATCGATCAACGGGCGCTCGTTAGACAGATGGCCTGCCGTTCGAACGATATCCAGAATTGAACCGGGAATTGCCTGATGCAGCAACCAAGCGGACTGGGCAGGACAGGTCAAATCCCGCGCGCCATGCACGATCGTCGTTGGCACGTTGGGCAGTCTGGCGCTCTCTTCGAGCAATTGATTGTCCGAAATAAAATAATGATTCAACGCGTAATGCATCTCGATGCGGGCTTTTGCAATGGCAGATTTCGATGCCCGGGTCGCCATCGCGGAGGACGACGCATCGAGAGAAAACATAACTACCGCCCCCGACCATGCTTCCCACGCCGCAGCGACCCTGTTCACGGTTTCCTGGTTGTCGCCAAACACACGCCGATGAAGAAATTCACTAACTTCAACATCCGGCGGCAGTTCGACGGCGTCGACAAAGTCTTGCCACTGCTTCGGCAGGAAGCGGTTCGCACCGTCCCGATAAAACCAGTCGACGTCGGATTGGCGAGCAAGAAACGATCCGCGCAATATCAAGCCCAATACGCGCCCCGGATATCGCTCGGCATAGGCCAGCGCCAGCGTCGCGCCCCATGAACCGCCGAACAATGCCCATTGCTGAACGCCGCAATGAGTTCGAATGACTTCCAGATCAGCGAGCAGCAGTGGCGTAGTGTTATGCCCCACTTCACCGAATGGTTTAGAGCGTCCGCAGCCGCGCTGGTCGAAAAGAATGATGTGAAAGCGTTGTGGATCAAAGAACTGACGGTGGCCCGCGTTACACCCGGCCCCAGGGCCACCATGGAGAAAAACGATCGGAATACCGTCCGGATTTCCGCATTGCTCGACGTAGACGATGTGGCCTTCGCCGACCTCTAACTCAGACGTCGAGTTGGGTGAAAGAGCCGGGTAGAGGCCCCGTAGCTCTGCTTTCGATGATGAGGCCATGACTCGGCGACTTTACTTGTTTTGCGTGCCTTTCGGCACTTCCGGGAAAGCAATTGAAACATCAATAAGCGATTTCCGATCAGGAGCGGAACTCCGTAGCCGAGCCGCGTAGTCACTATCGATTAGTCTGGTCACGCGGTCCAGCGCATTCAAAGCCGCAGCGCCGGTGCGAAACTCCTCGCCAAGGCAACAGTGCCAGGTGCCTGACAGGCTTCTGTCGAACTACAGTTCGCCGAGGATTTCGCCCTTCCGGATAGTGTAATCCTCCTCAGAAATAAGCCCTTTAGATTTGAGTGATTGTAACCTCGCAAGCCGATCTTCGAGCGATACTGCGTCGGCGCTGCTACCAGTCGCACTGGCCTGCATGTCCTTCAACTCCTTGCGCATCCGAGCCATTTCTTCGCGCATCTGGCGCCGTTCAAGGGTAAGCTTGGCCGCAGCCACTTCCGCTTTCTTGGCCTGTTGGCGGACAGCCGTCGGAACCAAGGCCTCACGATAGGCCACCGCGGCCTTCTTCATGTCGATTTTCAGCCAGTCATGACGTGCACCCGCAGCGCCACCCATCTCGACACCGTCGGTAGTGACGACCCGCCCTTGCATCTTGCCCTTGTGGTGGCGGCTTCCTACCTGGAAGTGAACATCACGAAAATCGTCAACGACGCCGAACGCCCCCTCAACATTTTTCTTTGCTTTGTCGATGAGTTTTCTGTGCTCGCCGATAATCAGATTTAACTTACCGTCGGAGTAGAAAGCGCGCCCAGTGGTCCACTCGCGGCGCCGCACCATCGACAACATCACATCAGTGTAGCCCCGCAGGTTAAAGGTAACGTCCTCGTCGGGAGCGGCTTTGCCAAGCGCCTCAGCCAGGTGGGTTGCCAAGCGCGTAGCCTGCGCGCGCTTATAAACCTCGACCGCCTTCTCGTCACGAAGTAGTCCTCCGTCGACCCATAGCTGAAGAGACGACAGTGCGTCCTGAATTTCAAGCGCATCGAGCGCCACAGGATGCTCGTTTGGATTCGCCTTAGCTTCGATCTGGACCAAGCGAACGTACTGTTCGTTGATCTCCCAGATGGTCGACTTCACGATGTCTTTTGCAAAGAATCCGGAGAAAAGGTCCAAAGCCGCTACTGGGCCAGTTGCGGTCACAAAGAGCAAAACCGTGTACAACCCAAATCGCGTAGCAGACATCTTAAAACGCTCGACCATTGATATATTCGCCGATTGATATTCACACTATATGTGGGTGCAGTATACCGGACAGAACTTTCCTGTCAGGAGCTGCTGGAAGAACGGCTAATCTAGCCGTTACAGGTCAATAATTAGCGACATTTTCCAAGCGAGCAAAAAAAAAGGGTGCATCTTCCGATGCACCCCTTTTAAGCTTGGGTTCGATAGGCTTAAAGAAGGCCTACCAGAAGAGGAAACCGCCTACGCTAACCGTGTCCGCGTCAGCTGACGGGTTGGATGCGCCAGAGGCGAGAGTCGACTTAAGTTCGCCGTGGTTGTATTCGGCAACCAGACGCAGCCAGCTGCTGACATCGTGGTAAACACCAACCGTCCACAGGGTCCGCTCTAGAGTACCGCCGCCAACCTGAGCGGTTGTGCCAGCGCTGTCGAGGTTGCCTTCACCGTAGGAAACACCGACTTTAGTTTTTCCTGAGAAAGTGTAGGTGCCTTGGACGTAGTACCCGTCGCCATCGCGGCCAGCGATGTTGCCGTTCTGGTCAACTTCCAATGCCAGAGAGTTGAACTGTGTGGTGAGGCCAACACCTTCGTCCTCGTGGTAATAACCGACGACTTCAAAGCCAGCCATGCCCATTTTACCGCCGATACCCCATGCGCTCGGTGAGATGCTATTGCAATTCACGGTCACGCCTGTCGCAGCATCAAGCACCCGGCCAGTACAGCTGGAATCCAGTGTCTGCCACATACCGTCCGCCCATACCTTGGCGCTACCACCGCTAAAGCTCGTGGAGTAGCTCAACTCGCCTTCAAAGCGGGGTTGATCAGTTTCGTCCAGGAGGCCGGTGCGGATGGAGGTGCTTACGCCAGTGCCAGTCGGGGAGATTGTCGACGGGTCGTACATGCCGATCGCCGCCTGAAAGCCACTTATGTTAGGCGTGGTGTACTGGAAGCGAGCCGCGAAATCCGGGTAGGTGTAACCATGTCCGGCACGCCCGAATGTAATTGAACCGAATTGTTCACCGCCGGGGACAAAGCCGACGCCAAACAAGGTCATGTCGTTCAGGATAGCCTGGCGACCGAACAGCGACAGCGTACGGCCAAAGCTCACTTCGCCAAATGCGCCGGTGAGGTTTGCAACGACTTCACGAGTGTCGATGGTTGCACCGCTAATTCCGTCAACACCGGTGCTATTGCCCTGTGCGCCGAATTGGGTTTTCGCCCCACTGGTGTGGATAGTCGGAGCGAAACTGATGCGTGCCGTACCGGTCACGCCGTTCACTGTCGGCGACTTCACATTGAAGCTGAAGAATGCCGGCAAGTAGCCTGAGTGAACTCGCGAGCTATCTATAGCTGCTGGTTCGTTGACATACCCCGCATCGAAATCACCAACGGTGTAGAAAGCGTTGACGTTTCCGTCGAAGCTGACCTCCCAGCCATCATTGCCGCCAACTACGACAACAGCACCAGCGGGTGCGGCCAGACCTGCGCCGAGTGCAGCTACGCTGACTGCTGCGGCCAATTTGGTCTTTGAAAAATGAATCGCCATCACTTCCTCCTAAAACTCTAAGGACTAAGGCTTAATACAGAACCCTAAATGTATAAGCACTTTGTACGATTGCTCTGTGGAAACCGGCATCCCCTAACGTGTTCCTGCCAGAGTTTCCCTTGCGGAAGGACTTCAGAGTCCTAACAGAGCACCGCAATCGAAGCCGATTCTAAACCAAACATTCGGCAATGCCAACACTTTTGCAACAAAAAAATCCTATAGATTGCGCAGCTTTCAGCAATATGTTGGCATTTTGCAACATCTTGTCGCCACACAAACGCGCACGCGTTTGTCCTGCCATGATTCGATTAACCACCGCCCTTGTGGAATGCCCGGTCAAAGTTGGCCATGAACTCATCGGCCCCGGCATCTGTAAAGCCCTGAAATTCGAAATGAATATGGACATACGGCAGACGTAGCAGAGCTATTTTTCGGACGAACTCAGCGGAGACTTCAACCTTCAGCTTACGAGTTGTTCCCCAGCTAATCTCGCTTTGCAGACCAATTTGCATCTCCGTCGCAGTAGTGAGCAAACGCGGAAAAATGCGCCGAAAGTCGTTGTGCGTGATGCCCATTTCAGCCCGTTCTCGCGTGATTGAGGTCATCATTCGCTATTACCTAAGCGTCGAATCGGCGTTTAAGGCAAGCCTCAATGGCTCAAGATGTTGGGCGTAGTTCCGCCAATGAGCGGCAGATGTTGTATACAGCGGTTGCCGAACCTGCCACTGACTTGCCGTGACTACAGGTCGCCGATTCTGATGGAAGTCGAGACACGCCGGTTGCCATTTCAAGCCCAAAAACTCGATCAGCGCACGAGATTCCGAATCAGGTTCACTAAGCAAGCTCTCATACTCGATCTCGTGCATCGGGATCGGGAGATGTGCTCGCCAATGCGCCATCAAGCGCTCGTAACCGAGATACGCTGCAGCGAGATTGTCGAGTTCGTACGCGTACGGGTGGCTACCCGCCAAATCATGGCAATAGATGGAAAAGCACGTCGCCATAGCCGCACGTTTGCAGTGAATAACCCGAGCGCGCGGGAACAGCATCGCGATGATCCCGAGATACAGAAAGTTGTAGGGCATCTTGTCAGTTACCCGCGCCACTCCGCCACCGCGCGCACTTAAGCCTTCGAGATACTGCTCGCCGATATCGCCAATATCGGCTTCTCGGCCGCGTAAGCAAAACGGGAATGGCTTCTTACTGACGAGGCGGCGCGCCAATTTCGGGACATGCTCAGGAAAATAGGTCAATTCGCCGCTGCCGTGAACGTCGCTATGTGTGGCAATAATCTGTTCTACCAACGTGGTACCGGAGCGCGGCATGCCGACAATAAAAACCGGCACATCGCTGTTATTCGCACACGGATAAGCCACCTGCAGATAATCGCTCGAAAATACCGCGATTAGTGCGTCGATGAATCCATTTTGTCCTCTCGCATCGTAGCGGGTGACCGCTTGTCGAGCGTCGTTAGCCCGCCTGAAGGCAGCAAACGCTGCATCAAAGTCCCCGCGGCGGTCGTGCAAACGCGCGAGCGCGAAATCTAGCTCCACGCGCCCGGCGCCAGCGGGCTTATTCGCCAATGCGGCCTCGATTCGTGGCAGCAAACCGTCTTGTTCCGCGTCTCCTTCGTGTAATTCGACCAGATTTCGGTACGCGTCCCCGAATCCAGCGTCAATAAATAACGCGCGCTCGAAGTAGGCGATCGCGTCCTCTCGCTCCCCCGCCGCACTAGCCGTCATGCCGAGATGATTGAGCGTTATGGCGAAGCGCTCATCGAGCAGCAGCGCTTGTTCAAAACTGGCGCGTGCATCAACTATCTTGTTCTGTGCGTAACGCGCCAGACCAAGCGCGTTAAGCAGCAGTGGTGTAGCCGGGCCGTTACTTAGCGCAGCCTGAAACGATTGCTCTGCGTCGGCAAGTGCGCCGTAGTGCTGCTGGCAGCGCCCGAGCGCCGCCCACACGTCGGCTTGCGTGTCATCAAGCGCAAGGGATTTTTGGAACGCCGCAATCGCCTCCGCGTGCTGTGCCTGAGCCTGCAGTGCGAGCGCGAGATTGAAATGCCCGGGCGCGAAGCCTGGCTGCAAATGGACGAGGCGGCGAAATAACTGCGTCGCTTCAGTCAATTTGCCCGACTGGCGTAGCAGGTTGGCCAGATTATTTAACGCGTCCGGGTAGTCGGGCTGTGCTTTGAGAGCCTTGCGGAAATGCTTTTCTGCGGCGGCTGCGTCGCCGGCGTTCCGTTTCAGGTTGGCGAGATTAAAGTGCGCCTCGGCAAAACGTGGACGCACGCTAATAGCCTGTTCGAATGCAGCACAGGCGCCGTCGCTGTCCTGGGACTGGAACAGCGCCATGCCGAGGTTGTTGCAGAAGTCCGCCTGCCCCGGTTGCAGCTCAATGGCGCGCCGAATAAGACCGATGCCGGCGCTGAGGTTGCCCGTTTGGCAGCCGATCACACCGAGCATATTCAAGGCTGGCGCGTGTGAAGGGGCTTGGCGCAATACTTCGCGGTAGAGATGTTCGGCGCGCTGCACCTCTCCCTTTTCGTGAAAATTCAGCGCATTCTGGAACAGCTGCTCAGCAGTGGTGGTCACGCCGCTCATCGCAGGGAGGTGATCGTGGGTCGCGATTTCAACCGCCCGCAACCGGGGGCCACACCGCCAGAACATCGGCGGGTTTAAATATGGGGCGGTCGCGGTCTTCGGGAAGTATGTAGACCCCGTTGATCAAAATCAGATGCGCAGATTCGCGCGGCACGCGGTGGCTGGCAAGAAGTTCGTGAATCGAGCAGGACTCGTCGATCTCAATATCTACCATGTTGTACTTTGCTTCGGGCGGCAAATATTGCGCCAACGAGGCATACATCTTGAACGTAATTTTCACGCGACAACCCGTTCAACTCAACACTATCCGGCAGACGTCGGCATTCGAGGGGGCGCCACCCGGAGGTGGCGCGATATTCAAGTTACTTGATGATACGGGCGTTGAAGCCGACCGCTTGGGTAGAGGCCAAATACGCCTCCATGATGCGGGTTGGATCTTCCAACAGTCGATCTTTCCAGACCTTCAGGCGCGTTTTGGACTGGATCAAACCACGCAATACGCCAACGTGCTGAGTGAGTCCGAGGCTGGTAGCGCCGACCAGTACGTCATCCTGAAACTGCAGATTGATGTAGCGAAAGCGTTCGCGATTCAACAATTCCGCTGAATCGCCGCCGTCAGCGCCCATCCACAGGCCGAAAGAGCTGGAGATTAGTCCCAGCGTATCCAGCACGTTCATATTCACGCAGCCGCGGTGCGTCGCACCCTGTGAGCCGGCCATATTTCTTGCGGCGAGTTGACCATGGTCAACAGCTGTCGGCTGAATAGCCTGCACTGAATTGTCGCCGGTTGAAAAATCGATGCCTTGGGCAACGTCGCCAGCCGCAAAAACGTTCTCGTCGCTGGTGCGCATCATGCGGTCGACGAGGATGCCGTGCTCGCACTTGATGCCGCTGCCCTCCACGACCTCAATGTTCGGTTTCACGCCGGTCGCTGAAACGACCATGTCAGCCTCAACCGCAGAACCGGAGTTCAGGTTCACCCGCAGCGCAGCGCCATTTTTCTCGATCGAAGTGACTTGAGTAGAGGTATGAACCTTGACGCCGCGACTCTCACACCAGTCCTTGATGAGGTTGCCGGCGGTGTCGTTCATCATGCGCGGGACCATTCGTCCTTCCATTTCCACGACCGTAAGCTCCGCGCCGCTTTTCGCTAAAGCCTCGAGAATGATGCAGCCGATGAAACCTGCGCCCATCAGGACAACGCGAGCTCCTGGCTTGGCGGTCGCAGCAATACGCCTGGCGTCGGCAAGCGTCCAACAAGACGTCACGCCAGGTAAGTCAATTCCCTCTATAGGCGGAGAAACTGGTCGCGACCCAGTGGCCACTAACAGTTTGTCGTACGCCACCGCGTTGCCACCATCAAGGGCGATTTGGCGAGCCTTGCAATCGATGCTGGCGACGCGCCCCTGCACGATGGCAATTTTCTGGTCACGGAAATGCTCGGGATTCTTACGTAAGTAGGTCCCCTGCTCCGCTATCTGCTTAACCAGGAGGTAGGGGATGGCCATTCTCGAATACGGCGCTTCAGGTTCGTCTCCAATGAGGGTAACGACAGCCTCAGGCTGCGTTTTACGCAAGGTCTCTGCGGCGACGACGCCCGCCGGGCCGGCGCCAATTACTACGTGTTGCATAGTCGAACTACTCCAGAGGCAGGCTGCACAAGCGGCGCCGAATCAAACGTCAAGGCGGGACAGGGTGGCGGCAGTTGGTACGCCTTCCACATCCCAACCACGACTTTCGTAATACAAGGGAAGCATCTCGTCGAGACGATTTACCATGCCTTTAGCCGGTCCGGTTTTGGCAGCATCTTTCAAAAGACGTTTAGGCAAAGTGTCATCGGCCCGGGTCAGGCCTGCAGCGAGATTAAACTGTCGTTCGAGGTTCCAGATGCGCTCACCCGCGGCCAGCATCGATTCCGGAGTCCAACTCCCTTCACAGGCCGCAGCGACTTGAGGCGCAATATCTTCAAGCGTCCACGCGAACGTTGTAAAGACGCACAAACCGCTTGAATCGACTGCCGCCGTGGCGTCCTGGAACGCTTTAACCAGTTCCGGTTTACCCTCCGTCGACAACGGGTCGGTCTTGACCGGCACGCCCATTATTTCCGAGGACACGGTATAGCCACGCAAATGGCATGCGCCGCGGTTTGAGGTTGCGTAAGCCAGCCCCATACCCTGAATCCCGCGCGGATCGTAGGCCGGAAACTCCTGGCCTTTTACAGTCATGGACAAGTCCGGATGGCCGTATTTCTCACACAACCGTTTTGAACCCATTCCAAGTTCGATGCCGAAGCCTTCGCCGGCCGAAACCAATTCGGCGGCCTTGGTCAGCGCTTCGGCAGACCCGAATGACATGTCAATGCCGCCCGTGTGCTCCGTTGTGATCGCTCCAAGTTCGAACAGTTCCATCGCAGCGGCAACCGTCGCTCCAAACGAAATCGGATCCCAGCCGTCTTCGTTGCAAAGGAAATTGGCATAGGTCAGCGCGTCAAGATCATCGATTCCCGTGTCCGAACCGAGCGCCCAAGCGGCCTCGTATTCAAGTCCGCCGGAGGCACCGATATATTCGGGTTTGTTCTGTATCGTGTAGTGCTGCGGATCAATTGTGGAGATGCGTCCGCATGCGATCGTGCAGCCAAAACAGGCGGCATTTGTCACCAGGTTCGGTTCCCCGTCGCTTTCACGAGGCTCGTGCATGGCTTCCGCAGAGATTTTGCTCGCGCCTTCGAACTGCACTTCACGCATATTACGGGTCGGCATAGCGCCAACCTCGTTGATTACGTTCATCAACACCTGGGTGCCCATGACCGGCAAACCCTCGCCGGTGACGGCGTTGTCACTAAGCACCTTCTTACCTTCGCTGGTCGCTTTAAAGAAAGCCTTCGGGTCGCGCACACCGCCCACACCTTTGGTGCCCCGTACGACCACCGCCTTGAGCTGTTTCGACGCCATCACGGTGCCGACGCCGGAGCGGCCTGCGGCGCGATGGCGATCGTTGACGATTGCGGAGTACAGGCAACCCTGTTCGGCCGCACGACCGACTGCAGCGATGCGAATCAGCGGATCCTGGTATTTGGTGTGCAGGATTTCATCGGCCTGCCAGACTGTTTTGCCCCAGATCTCGTCCGCGGAGCAAAGCTCTGCAGCGTCATTTTCCAGGTACAGATAGACCGGCTGTGGCGCGCGGCCTTCGAAAATAATCATGTCCCATCCGGCTTGCTTGATTTCCGCCCCAATGAAACCACCCGAATTCGAGCACGCAATCGCTCCGGTCAATGGACTCTTGGTGATCACCGAATAGCGTCCGCCGGTGGACGCCATAGTCCCGGTCAGGGGGCCAGTTGCCATGATGAGTTTGTTTTCAGGTGACAGCGCGTCGACTAGCGGGTCGATCTCTTCCATCAGATATTTGCTGGCCAGGCCCCGCTGGCCAAGGTATTTCATGGCCCAATCCATATTCAGAGGCTCTTCGACACATGTCTCGTCGGTCAGATTGACCCGAAGTATTCTGCGTTGCCATGCCATTGGAGTTCTCCTAAGACTTCAAATCAGCTTTTCGAGACAGTCTGGGCAGCATGCGCTCGCATACGCTCCAAGCCGGTATGGTCGGCATCGACATAGGTGATGGCGTCTGTCGGGCAAGCCTCTGCGCACGCAGGTTCGCCGCCGCACAGGTCGCACTTGATGACCTTGCCGGAATCGGCGTTGTAATTCACAGTGCCGAACGGGCAGGCAATCGTACAGACTTTGCAGCCCACACAAATGTCTTCAATGACATCTTTCGAGCCGGTTTTCTCGTTGACGACAATCGCCTCGACCGGGCACGCATGTAAACACCACGCTTCAGAACACTGCGAACACGTATAGGGTGCAAAACGTCCTTCGTCGTGAAAAGTGAACACCTTGATGCGCGATTTCGAGGGGTTAAAGACACCCTCATTCTCGTAGGAACAAGCCATCTCGCATTGCAGGCAGCCGGTGCACTTTTCAGGCTCAAGTTGCAGGGCTTTCAGCATAGGGTCTCTCCTCACTTTCGACGCTTCGGGAGCGTCTGCGAATCATTAAAAAACTATTGGCCGGTCGATGCTCAAACCGTGCACGCGTATTTGGCGGTCTGTTGGTATTACGTTTAAAGTTGTTGCGGTGTTAGCCGAACGTCGTTATTTGATCTTTCAAACGCTCCCAGACCGCAGTAATTAGAGTCCGGGAAATCCCCCCAACGATCGCCTAAAATGCGCGCGCCGACACTGCACGAGCAGCGCGTTCAGACTAACTAGATTCAAAAAAAAAAACCAGCGCGACTTTGCGATCGACAAATGCAACTCATTCTCATCTATTGAACAAATCGAGTCGCGGAGACTCCAAGGACGAGACAGTTTGAAGACATCCTTATACGGAACCACTGCACGATGACCCCGACTCTGAAATTTTCTTCCTCGCCCGGTTGCAGCGTGCTGCGAACGCTGGCTCTTGTGGTGATGTTTATGGTTCCCGTTGTGGGGTGGGCAGCCGACCCGCTGAGCGTACGCATCACCTACCTTGGCGAACGCGACACCGACAGTTGGCACGGGGCGATGCAAGGACTGGACGAAGCTAATGCGCAGGGCAAATTTCTTCGCTTGCGATACGAGTTAGTAAACGCAAACGATCAGGCCGACGCGCTTGCGCTGAATGGCGTCGCGATAATCGCCGATGTCTCACCACTGCGCCTGCTACGCGTGTCGGAATTAGCTTTCGATACACCGGTTTTCAATGTCAGCGCAGCTGACGATGATTTGCGCGAAGCCTGTCAGCCCAATTTGTTGCACACGCTCCCAAGTCTCGCCATGTTAGATGACGCCTTGCAGCAGTGGCGCCGCAAACGGCCTGGTTCTGAGGCTATCGCCCAGGCCTGGCACCCTCGTTTTCGAAAATATGCCGCCGCGCAACTCAACAAGCGCTATACCAAGCGCGTGGGGCGGTCGATGAGCGATGCGGCCTGGGCCGGCTGGGCCGCGGTCAAACTACTCGCCGATACAATTGCCCGCCTCGGTGTCGCGGAATCATCGACGGTGCTGGAAGCCTTACATACTGACTTAGCATTTGATGGTCAAAAAGGCGTAGATCTCAGTTTCCGCAACACCGGCCAACTGCGCCAACCATTGCTATTGATTGAAGATGGCAAAATTGTTGGTGAAGCTCCGGTGGCCGGCATCGTGGCGGCAAGTAACCTCGACAGCCTCGGCCTGGCTGACTGTCGCAAATAACTCGAACATCGGCAATTTACCCACCTATCTGATGGAGTACCCCATGCGTATCACTGCCCTGTTTACCCTGATCCTGTTAAGTACCAATCTGTTCGCGGCCACCGGTCGGGTGTTTGTATCGAACGAACACGCCGATAGCGTCAGCGTTATTGATAGCGCGACGAACCAGGTAATTGAAACCATCCCTGTCGGCAAAAGGCCACGAGGCGTCGGTGTGTCACCGGACGGGAAGGAGGTCTACGTAGCCATTAGTGGAGACAATGCGATTGCCGTCATTGACCCGGTTACGATGAAAGTCGTGCGCAGTTTCGCGAGCGGTGACGACCCTGAGGCTTTCGCGGTCCACACAAACGGCAACCTTTACATCTCCAACGAAGAAGACGCCAAGGCATCTGTTTTCGATCCGGCCAGTGGAGCGCTAATCGCGGAAATCGAAGTCGGTATTGAGCCAGAAGGTGTCGCCCTGTCACCGGATGGAAAGCGCGCCATCGTGACCAGCGAATCAACCAACATGCTGCACGTCATCCTGATCCCCGAACACACAATTGAAACCAACATTCTGGTGGGCGCACGACCGCGCGCGGCGACTTTCAGTGCGGACAGCAAGATCGCCTACGCGACGTCGGAGATTAGCGGAGAAGTCAAAAAAATCGATATCGCCAGCGGCAAAGTCCTGGCCAAAACCTCCCTCGGCGATGACAAGGCCAAGCCGAAGGACGTCCTGGTGAGTCGCGACGGGCAGCGTTTATTCGTCGCCGGAGGGAGAGCAAACCAGATATTCGTTCTCGACGCCCACGATCTCCAACTCATCAAAGCCATTGCAGTCGGCAAACGAGTTTGGGGGCTGGCGCTCAGTCGTGATGGCAAGCGTCTGTACAGCACGGACGGCGTTGATCACCAGATTTCAGTCATCGACACTGAAACCAACACCGTCGTCGCCACTATTGCCGTCGGAAAATTCCCCTGGGGCGTGGCGATTGACGATTAGCCCGGGCGGCCTGGCGCACGCCAGGCAATGACGTACTGGCGTTTGTCTCGCAGTCGCTTTACAGGGTCATGCGCAAGCCCACCCAGCCTCCACGCGGTGCTCCCGATCCGAGAAAGACGGTGCTGTTATGCGTAATGCCGGGCAGGACCTCGCTCGGATCCTCGCCCAGTAATCCGAAATTCTCGTACTCGGCATCGAATACGTTGCTGACGCGCGCAAACAATTCAACGCGCGGATTGAGTGGCACGCTGACGCGCCAGTTCACGATCGCATAGTCATCAGTTTTGCTAAGCAGGTTCGCTTCGTCGCCGCGCAGGTATTGTCCCGAGTTGTAGATAACCTCAATGCCCATACGCGCGTTGAAGGGCAGTGGATAATCGCCGATAAATTTAAACTGGTGGTCCGGCACACCCGGGATGCTATTGCCCTGTTCAACGAACAAGGCACCATCATCGTCGGCCTGCGGATGGTTGGGACTTAGAACGGTAAATCCGTCCTCGAAGGTGGCTCGCAAGAACGTGTAGGACAGGTCCCAGTCGAGCGCACCGAGCGTGCCACTGAATGCTGTTTCCAATCCCTGACGGCGCGTTTTATCGACATTGGCGAACAGGCCACGGCCCCGCCCGGTGGTTTGAAAAAGGATGTCGTTGCGGTTGTCCGTGTGAAAATATCCGAGACGATGCCGGACCTCACCCAACTGCCCCCGCAGCCCAAACTCCACGGTGCTGGCGATAATGTCATCAAGCGGTGGGTCTGCAAGGAACGCGTTGGGCAAGCGACACTCGAAATCAATGTCGTCGGGGTCCCGTCCAGCGGCCGCGGCGTTCCGGCGTGCAATTGAAAAAACACCTTCGTTGCAGGCCAATTCAATCGGTGTGGGGGCGCGCGAAGACTCACTGTAGCCGGCGTAGATATTGAGATCGGAGGAAACATCATAGGTCGCCCCAACGGCAGGGTTAAAGCGCCTGAAGGTATGTTCACCGTTCAGTTCCGGGCGCATTGAGGAGCGATCGGCGAGCTCAACTTCCGTGCTGTTGAAGCGTCCGCCGAGGGTAAGCGTCAAACGCTCCGTAAGGTCCAACGCGTCGTTGAAGTAGACACTCAGCGTATCGCTCGAGGTGCTGACGTTGGTTGCGTCTCCAGACAAGAAAGTACCCACGCCGCGGCCTTCGGTACTTCGCGTGCGGGGGTCGAGAGTCGCGAGCTCGGTGGCTGACTCAAAACGTACTGCGCCGCGGTAGTAACCGAAGCCCAGCGTGAAGGCGTTCACGTGGCCAAACAGCGTGCGCGAAAAATTAAATTGCAAATCACCCCCGTAGCTACGCTGTTTCCGCTGCGAAGTATTGTTTATCGCCGAGTCTGCAAGGACTCCTGTACCGCTCAGAGTACCCGTCAAATCATCTACATCAATACTCGCCCCAGTGGGGCCAAAGCCGGCGGTGAGAATTCTTTCGAGGTCAGCAGGATCATTAGCACCGAGTACGTTATCGCTACAGACATCGTCGTCATCGAACCCAATTGAATCGAATGCTGACTCGTCGAACTCATCGAGCAGAAAGGCGCCAGAGCCCAACTCACAAACGAGCAAGTCCGAACCGTCACCGTTAAACGACGCCGTCTTATTGCGGCGATAAAATCCACTGACGTTCGCGCTAACAGAATCGCTGAATTCATACGCTCCAGTTACATTGACCATCGTCATGGTGTTGTCGGTAATATCCGGCGCTGTAAACACGGCTGCGCGGTCAAGCTCCAATAAGCCCAATGGCGAAGAGCCATTGCCACGCAAATCGCTGTCACCGTGTTGCGTCGTAAAGTCGAGGCGACCGTTGTCGCCACGATAACTTGCAGAAGCGAGTACATTCACAACGTCGGAATCCGACAAGTCACGCCACCCACCTTCCTCGAAATAGCTCGCGTTAATGTAGTAGCCGAAACGCCCGTCGTTGCCGCCCGCCTGGCCGTGCACAACCACCCTCTCCCAGGCACCACCAGAAATCTGTGCCTCAAGGCCTTCGAAGTTAAAGCCGTTTTTCATCTCGATCGATAAAGCGCCGCCGAGCGTATTCAACCCGAATAACGGATTGCTGCCGCCGATCAGGCTAATGCGATGTATCGCTGACTGCGGTATCAGATCCCAATTGACAGCGTCTCCGAAAGGCTCATTAATCCGGCTCCCGTTCTGGTACACCGCGATCCCCTGCGAAAGCCCAAGTAGCGGCGACGCAGCGTAGCCACGGTATTGGACGTCAGGTTGTAATGGATTGCTTTGCGCTGAGTTGATATTCACGCTGCCAAGATTGGTCGCAAGGAAGTCGGTCAGATCGAGAACCTGACTGCGCGCCAGATCAGTCGCGCTGCTGACTTGGACGTTGAACGGGAGTTTTTCGACATTTTGGCCAACGCCACCAGCTGGGGTGGTGGCAACGACGACGACCTCCTCATCGACCTGTTCGGCGTTAACCGTTAACGGGACGATAAGCAGATACGCGACCATGACGGACACCAACGTGGTACGTGAAACGATGCTCGGCGCCGTCATCTGGATTCCGCCGATACATTTGTTGCGAAGCAGGCTATGGCCACCGCAATTGGCGCCCAGCGATCACGATTCGAACTGAACTGGTAAAAATACATTTCAGCTCCCAGACTGGTGCCCGTCGACTAGCGAGTGGTTGATGTTGAGATTGTGCCGGCAATTTTCGCGTTGAAATTTCGCCGTCGAATTCGCCGGTGCCGGCAAACTTCACCGGCGCTGGCCAATTCTAACCGGAGTGCCTGAAAAGAGCGGTGTGCAGACAGAAGATTAATGATATTAGACAAGCGTTGGCGGAACTTAGATTGACACAATCCCGTGCCGGATCGCCATACGTGCAAGCTCGGCAATCGTATGCACATCGAGTTTACTTTTTATCTGCGTTGCGTAATTTGCGACGGTCTTGCTACTCAACGACAAGCGAATCGAGACCTGATTGACGCTTAGCCCTTCGGCAAGTAAGCAAAATATCTCAAATTCCCGGGTTGAAAGCAGTTCAAAGGGTGTCTCAATGCCGGTTGTCTTGCGCACCGCGAGGCGTTGCGCAATGTCCGGCTCGATATAAATACCACCGTTCCCAACCAGACTGTTAGCCTCGAGCAGCGCCGCACCGGCGCAGTGTTTACCCAAATATCCCCGCGCGCCCGCCTGCAGCGATTGCTCCACGAATACGGTCTCATGGTGGCCGGTAAAGACCAGAATTCGTGCCTCGTGGTGACGTGACTTGATGCGACGAATGGCTTCCAAACCACCGATGCCGGGCAGATCCAAATCGATGACGACCACATCGGCGGGTCGGTCGATGTACTTGCGGCAGGCGTTCTCGCCGCTTTCTGCTTCGTCCGCGACGTACATGCCGGGTTCAGCTTCCAACAGCGAGCGAGCGCCAACCCTTACGACCGGGTGCGCATCAACCAACAAAATAGAGAGCGTCTGGGTCATGCCGGCAGATTCGCCGCCGGCTTTGCATAGGCTCCGCGCTGTGCCCCCGTTTGCAAGACTTGAATGTCCCCCAAGGCTTATCTTGAGAGTCGCTTCAGGGTCAAGATTGCTGCTTTTCCCGCTCGGCGAACTTGGCCTGCTGATCGGCCGATGCCTGACCTTGAAAGCGCGACTTCCACTCGTCGTAAGGCATGCCGTAAATGAGTTCACGCGCCTGGTCGTAATCGATTTCCGTGCCGCGCGATTCGGCTTCAGAGCGGTACCATTTTGACAGGCAGTTACGACAAAATCCTGCGAGATTCATGAGATCAATGTTTTGTACATCGGTGTTTTCTCGCAAAAAATCTCGCAGCCGTCGATATGTCGCGGCTTCGATCTCGAGCTGGGTTTTCTCGTCCATGGCACTTCCTCACTAATGAACGCAGGACCGCTGACTGGATGCGGTACTGCATGGGCGTCGGCAACGACAATACTATAAGTCGGCGCGGAAATTCTGCTCTCGCGAGAAGTCGAACTGGCGGGTGTTCGCCAGCTTCCTCATCTCACCACGGCCACATGCGCTTGAACAGCGCAGAATCACCTTGCACAAGATGCGAAAGGCTGCCGAGAAGATGCATGACCAGGAGCAACACAAGGCAAATTGAGCCAACGACGTGAATCTCTGTGAACAGTTCGTTCAATGGCGCGTCGCGCCAGCTCCAATATGGCAGGGGCACGCCAAACCAGGCGGTCCGGTAACCACTGAAAGATGCTGACAGATAGCCGCTTAGCGGTTGCGCGATGAGCAGAACGTAGAACGCCAAGTGCACTACTTTCGCGACGTAACGCTGCCACCTGGCGAGCGTTGTAGGCAACTCAGGCGGCGGGTGAGACAAGCGCCATGCCAAACGCGCCCACAACAGCACAAATACACTGAGGCCGATGGATTTGTGCAGTTGGAAAAAATCGCCGCGGCTGGCGCCTTTAGGCAACTCAACCATGTACCACCCGATGGCCAACAGTGCGACAACGAGAACCGCTGTCAGCCAGTGAAACAGGATCGCAGTCAGTGTGTAACGGGACGTGCTGTGGGCCATGGTCCTAGGATTTATCAGCGAACAGCTTGCAAGGCACGCTAGCGTAGCATGGGCGGGGACGATTCCATTAGAATCAGTGCGCTAGCCTGATGTAGTGGCATCGATGCACCGCGAACATTAAACGGCCTGGGGATTTAGAACGAGCGCGATGAACTTGCCGCTGTCAGAACCTGCTGGAGCTAACGTGCGTCGAGCGGCACCGCGGCTGCGATTCTTTTCCCGCATAGTGGCCTGCCTGATTCTCATGCTGGTTGAATCAGCCAGTGCCGCCCAGTACGAAATCGAAGTCAACAAAAGCAACCGCCTGCTGATCGTACGTGCCGGTGAAGAAGTCCTGCGAGTGTTTCAAGTTGCAGTAGGTCGTGGAGGACCGGGCCACAAACATCTATTGGGTGACCAAAAGACGCCTGTCGGAACGTATCGGGTCACCAGCTTCAACGACCGCAGCAAATTCGACTACTTTGTTGGAA
Organism: Proteobacteria bacterium UBA981; assembly: GCA_002292285.1. Classification (GTDB taxonomy): domain Bacteria; phylum Pseudomonadota; class Gammaproteobacteria; genus UBA981. Next base: position 60,016 of record DBBP01000017.1, on the reverse strand, counting down.
TCAATTACCCCAATGCTATTGATGCCTTTCATGCCCTGAACAGAAAGGTTATCTCGTACGATGAATTCGAACGTATTGTCAGCGCCCAGCGCGCTGGAAGAGCACCGCCACAAAATACGGCTTTGGGGGGCGCAATCGGCATCCATGGCATCGGCGAAGAAACGCCACAGAAAGTTAACATTCACGACAAGCTTGACTGGACCGAAGGATGCATCGCTCTGCGTAATGCGCAGGTGCAGGAATTACGCGCTTATCTCGGTATTGGAACCCGCGTTGTTATCAAGGAATGAATAACCGGCACCTGCTGTTCGGCAGCATCTTGCTCCTGTTCGCAACGGTAGCAAGCGCTTCGGGTCTTCCCGAGACTGGCCATGCTGGTGTAATCCGCTATCACACGGTGAAAGCTTTTGCCGACGTTGTCTTCGAGCTGAATTTCGCGATCACGGAGCAAAACTTCCGCATCACGGGGCGCAATACGATAGGTGCGGGCCTGCGCGAGCGCGGTTATGAGAATTTTCCGGACGTGGAAGTCATCCATTTCTGTAGCCTCGAACTGGCCCGCGAGGTACTCCTTCTCGATCCAGGTTTCGTCGCCCAAATGCCGTGTAGAATTACCGTCCACGAGAACGACACTGAAACTGTTATCAGCGTGATAATGCTGCCAACGGACCATGTCGATGAACGGATCAACGCTTTCGCCCGCCGAATGAACGCGACGCTCAAAGCGATCGGTCAATTTCCGTTGCAGCCCTAGAGGGGGAACGCCAATCATGCCGAGATTCAAGGACCAACCCTACTGGTTGTTTCTGGTTTGGTTGCTCGTCACCGGATTCGCGGCATTCGGACTCATGGTGTGCTGGAGCGAAGGACTCCTTGGACTCCTCTTCGACAGCGATCGCAGCCGCATCTGTCTCATTATTGGACTTCTTTACCTGCTCGGTAGCGCGCACTGCGCCAGGCGCGCGCTGTTTCTTGCGCGAGAAACCGAGCACGTTCGCAGTGTGAGTGAGCACATCGGCAACCGCGTTGTGCGAGTCGAGAGCGACGGAGAATCGCGCGTGAAAATTGACGGGCACGCCCTCGATGCCGATTCAGTCATCGGCGAGCATTTACAAACTCTGATTCGCCGTGGCGACAAGCCACACGAAAGTGCACCCGAGGGCGAGCAATCTTCCCTGATCGGGACACTCGTCGCGCACACAAAGGGTTCGCATGATCTCGGCTGGTTCATGGTTGATGTGCTATTGAAGCTTGGCTTGTTGGGGACGATCGTGGGATTTATCCTGATGTTGGGTTCTGTCGCAGATACGGCGTCCCTGGATGTCAACACCATGCAAAAGGTGCTTAAACAAATGAGCAACGGCATGGGAACCGCTCTGTACACAACGCTCGCCGGACTGGTCGGAAGCATGGCCCTTGGTCTGCAATATCTACTGCTCGATAAAGGCGCCGACGACCTGATCGAACGAATCGTTCGCCTCACGGATTCCAGGCTTACGTTCGTTTAGAGCGAAGCAGTATCAAGCATGGCATTTAGTAACGGCTGGCAACGGCCGCGCTCCACGTCCGACCCGTTCACCGATCTGCTGTTCAATGCCCTGCTAGGTTTTACGTATCTGTTCTTAATCGCGATCATGTTCATGAACCCGGTCGCGAAAAAAGGCATTGTCGATCCGAAGGCGGAATACATCATAACGGTCGGGTGGCCGGACAATAATCCAGATGATGTTGATACGTGGGTGGAAGATCCCAATGGGAACGTGATCTGGTTTCGCAATCGCGAGGCGGGCTTGATTCATCTCGATCGTGACGACCGTGGCACCGCGAACGACACAATTACGGTGAACGGTACTGAAATACAGAACCCGATGAATCAAGAAGTTGTTACGGTTAGAGGGGTCGTACCGGGCGAATACGTGGTCAACCTGCATTACTACGCAAGTGAGACTGATCAACCGGTTACGGCAACAGTAAAAATCGCAAAAGTTAATCCGGCTCTTGAGATTGTCTATTATGGTGAGACCCTGTTAGCCGAGAAGGGCGACGAGGAAACTGCGGTCCGTTTCGTGATCGAAAAATCCGGAGAGGTAGGGCAGATCAATCACCTCGAGAAAAGCATCGTCATTTTCTAGCGATGTCGCGCTTTTTAGTACACGTCGATTACTCCAGTTCAGGTGTTGCTTGCAGCGTGATCATGGTGTCCACTAACCATCCGAAGTGACGAACCAAACTGCTGTAATGATTGCCAACCACCGCCAGGACAGTGCCGAGTATATAAACGACAAGTTCAGACAATATCGCGGGATACACTCGACAGTCACACGCGCCGATGACGCCGAAACCCGCGCTACACTTGCCGCTACGAGGGAGTAAAAAAATTGGTCGCATTAGGGACATCCGGGCTGGTTGCCGCCTACGTCATCGTCGCGCTGCTACTGTTGTGGCTCAATTTGTATACGCGTTGGTCGTGGCGAATAAAAGCGGCATTAGTGGTGATCGTTTCTGCGTTCTACTACGTCACTTACGTTTCTCTGCCACCGCTCATGGGCTGGCCGACCGACGCTGACTTACCCAAACGATTTAACCTCGTGGCGATCTACGTCCTTGAGCCCGACAAAACCAGTGGCAGTGAAGGCGAAATTTTTCTTTGGGCAACCGATCTGGAGAGCGGCTCTCATCGTCAACCACCGCGCGCGTATCGGGTACCCTTCAATGGAGAACTGCACGCTCGCGTCGTTGAAGCGGGCAACAAGATGCGCAAGGGCCTGCCGCAATTGGGTGAGGTTAGCGAAGAGCAAATCGGGGCCAATGCGACGCCTAAGGACGAGTCGCGCAGTGGCCAAAAGAGCATTGCCATCGAGTTCTTTGATTTGCCGGATCCATTGTTCCCGGAAAAATGATGCCTGAAGCACCACCCGCCGCTGCCCCGGCCGACTCTTTGGATCAGGGAACCAGATATCGGCGGTCGCGTGCTGGCATTCTGACGGTGATGTTTTTTGCCGCCAGTGTTTGCGGTCTGTTACCTGCAGGGGGGTTGGCTGGTACGCTAACCGAGCACATGGATGTCATGTGCGCCCAGGATCCCGTCGATTTTCTCTCGTGCAGTTATAGATTACGAGATGGACACGACTTGATTTCCGCTGTCGTTGAGTACGATGGCCAGGCGATCCCCGGCGAGCAGGTCAACGGCTACCCTCACGCCGATGCTACGACTGCGGTCATGATCCTCGTCGACACCAGCGATCCCGCCCGTCAACCCGCAATTGCCAGCGCCATTTCACATATCGAACAATTACTCGCCGGTGCTAAACCTCACCACCGCTTCGGGCTCGCCAGCTTCGACACTGACCTTTACGTATTAGCCGAGGTCGGCACAACGCTTCAGGACCTGCGCGGCGCGGCGGCAAACCTGCGCGCAAAAGGCAAGACCACTGAGCTTTATCGCAACGTCCGCGAAGCCGTTCGTTTGCTTGGAAAAACAAATGCGACGCGCAAGGCACTGTGGATTTTATCCGACGGCCTCGCGGAAGATTATGCCTACCATCATCAGGACGTCGTCGCGCTCGCGCGCTCGGAAAACGTCATCATCCACAGCATCGGTTATCCGCGTTCCGTGCAGCAATCCGTCGCTCTGCAAACGATCCGGCGACTCAGCGATGAAACTGGCGGGCACTACGTACAGGCTAACCACGTGGACTATTCAATACCTGCTGGCACTTTTGGGCGCGCGCTACGTGCGACCGATTCTGGTGGCGATGTGCAATTCGATTTGTCCGAGCTACTCGGCGCGGGAGTTGGCGGAGCTGTCGACCTCTCACTCGGCTTTCAGACCACAGATCAAAGCTTCATCGTGCTCGTTCCTATCCATCTACCGGGCGGTCACGGTGCCTCGCAGAACGCTGTTCTGCCAGGGTCTGGCGAGCGAGCAGATGCTAACCGACTTAGCCAAAGCGCTTTCGTGCCGCCTCCCCTGGCCCCGCTTGTCCCACCATCTCGTCCCTTGTGGCCGTGGTTCGCAGCGCTAATTGCCTTGCTGCTGGTGATTCTCATCGTCATATTAATTGCGTTTAAAAGGGTGAGGCGGAGCATCGCCGACTCACCGATGGCGGCGATGAAGGACAGCAAGCCGCTGGCCTACATTGTGATGCACGACAAAAACCAGACCCGGCACGCGGTCGACAAAACGCCCTGGCGTATCGGGCGTGGTAGAAATAACGACCTGACAATCGCTGATCATTCCGTCTCGCGACTACACGCAGAGATTCGTAGTAACGAAGAGGGGCAACTGATGCTGTGCGATCTCGAATCGCTGAACGGCGTGTTCGTAAATGACAATCGGATCGAGGCGACACAGCTACGCGAAGGCGACAGTGTGGAAATTGGCGACATCGGCATGCATTTCACGCTGCACGATGAATCCTACGCGACCGAAGACCCTACTGTTATGGTGCGCACCCGCACCCCGGTTTGAGGTCGTCACGTACAGTGTCGAACCGCCCTACCAGCTGTTCCGACTAATCTGCTCCGCGTGACGACGCCAGTCGAGTTCCACACCAGGTTCCTCGGCCTGCGCGACGAATTCCTCGCAGATAAATAGTCCGCCTACCGCGGCGACTTGTCCATCGATAAAGAGCAACGGCAACGTGCCGCGTTGCCACGGCGGAACGGCCAAATCCTGGAGAATTTTTTTTAGACTGCGTCCATGCAGCTGTCCGGCTGGACGACAGCGCTCCCCACCTTGTCTGAATCCAATCTCGACAACGGACTGACGCAGATAGCGCTGTGCCAAGCCGCGTCCCGGCACCGGGTGTGCGAGCAATTCACCCCACGGCAGGCATAGAGCAGAGTCGATCTGCCACGGGATACGCGCTGCAGGAACCGTATGCTGTTGTGCGCGCCCGAAATACAAAACCTCACGATAACGTCGAACCTCACTTGCAGACCACCGCACCAGAGGCGCAGCGTCGCCTCGCGCGGTCAAGACCTGTTGCAAAATCTCGCGTATATGCCGCTCCCGAGGAGGCTCAAGGCCGGTCTGCAAGATCACATGACGGAGCAGAAAACCTTGCATGTCACGTGAACACTCGCGCAGGCTTACTATCGACAACTGACCAGCAGGACGGCCATCGTTCGTCACAACAGCAGTGCACCACGCATCGATTTCACGGCTCACCGACGCCTGAACTCTTGCCAGACGCTGCAACCCACGCGTCGCGCCGGGGTAAGTCGATTCCAACAACGGCAGTACGCTGTGGCGCGAGCGATTGCGCAGGTAGCGGGGATCGTGATTGGACGGATCGTCAATCCATTCGAGTCGCTCCGTACGAGCGAATGCCGCAATTTGGGCGTAGTCATGGTGCAACATAGGGCGGACGATGTGGCCCAGACCAAAACGTCTCTGTTCCTTCATCGCCGACAACCCGTGCGGCCCCGCGCCGCTGACCACGCGTTGCAATACCGTCTCGGCCTGATCATCGGCATGGTGAGCTGTGACGATGAAACTGCCGGCTTGCACCAATTCTGCCAATATCGAGTAGCGCTTATCGCGGGCCCACGCCTCGATGCTCGCGCCTGCGGGAGGCGTATCGCCCACCGTCAACACATCGCATGGAACCCCCAGACGCTTCGCGACTTGCAGACAATGCGCCGCCCAGTCAGCACTACGCGCGGCAAGACCGTGATTGACATGCACTGCGCGAATCTCGATGTCGGCAGTTTTCGTGTACTCGACAGCCAGCCTCAGCAACACGGTTGAATCCATGCCCCCGCTGAAAGCGATGATCATTTCACGGCAGTTGTGACTTGCCGCAAGTCGCCCCAGTGCGGCCTTTATCTCGCTCGCAAATGCAGACTTAGTCATGCGCACACGATGGACGTTGCCAGCTTACGCAATGGTGTGCTGTATCTATTTTTCTGCGTACTCGCCGATGGCTGCAAGACGCGCCCGCCGGGCAGTCACCAGCTCGTTCGCGTCCAGCGTCAGCAGGCCATCCAAAGCGTCGCTAAGTGCAATTTTAAGTTGCTCAGCTGCACCCGCTGGATCGCGGTGCGCGCCACCGAGAGGTTCGGTAATGATGCCGTCGATCAAACCTAGTTTGTCGAGGCTCTGCGAGGTGATTCCCATGGCTTCCGCCGCATCTGATGCTCGCTCAGCACTTTTCCATAGAATTGATGCGCAACCTTCAGGTGAAATCACCGCATAGGTCGCATACTCCATCATGAGCAAGCGATCCGCCACGCCAATAGCAAGCGCACCGCCGGAACCACCTTCGCCAATAACAGCGGTAACTATTGGTGTGCGCAGTGACGACATCACCAACAGATTACGTGCAATGGCTTCGCTCTGGCCACGTTCCTCAGCGCCAATTCCGGGATAGGCTCCGGGCGTGTCGATGAACGTCAGCAGCGGCAGACGAAATCGTTCTGCCAATTCCATGATGCGCAGCGCTTTACGGTAACCCTCGGGTCTGGGCATACCAAAATTTCGCTGCAAATTATCCTTCGTATTTCGACCTTTCTGATGACCGATGAATGCCACACCCAATCCGTTCATACGGCCAATGCCACACACAATCGCAGGGTCATCAGCGAACGCTCTGTCGCCGTGCAGCTCATTGACGTCCTCAAACAGTGCATCGACGTAGTCGAGCGTATAGGGCCGCCGCGGATGTCGGGCCAGGCGGGCCACCTGCCATGGTTTCAAAGCAGAGAAAATCTGACGGGTCAGATCCTCGGAGCGCTTACCGAGTTTCTCAATTTCTTCTGAGATATTGATCTCTGAATCATGCCCAACCAGCCGTAATTCCTCGATTTTCGCTTCGAGTTCCGCTATCGGCTGTTCGAAGTCGAGGAAATTTAAATTCACTGGCGATACTTGTGTGCCTTGTTCGGCCATAGATAGTTCCTGGTCGTTAAAACGGGGACCTGCGATTAGTACTCAATGTCGACGCATTGCTCGCCGAGGTATTCTCGCAAACCATCAATCAGCGTGTCATTGACCTGCACGCGCCAATTGTCGTCAAACTGCAGCCGCGCGCGACAATTCGAGCAGGCATACTCGACTGCGACCGGACACTTTCCATTACCGTGCGTGCTGATCATTGTCTTCAATGTATCCATAAAACCGTTGCTAATCTGGCTCTCTGAAACGTTGACGACCATGGCCTTGGCGAGGCGATTGCGCGCCTCATCGAGACTCATGATGTCTTCAGACTGAATCCGATGTTCTCCGGAGAACTCGTCCACTTCGCACTTGCCCTCGATGACCACGATTTGGTCGTTGACGAGCTTTTCCAGACACCGCTCGAAAACTTCACGGTAAACGGTCACTTCGATTCGTGCAGTTTGATCGTCCAGCGTCGCGATGGCCATTCGACCTCGCCGGGTCTTGATGATCCGCACCCCCATGATGAGTCCCGCGATGCGTTTCTTGCCAGGCTTTAGATCGGCCAAAGAACAGCTCGCGAAGCTGTCGAGTTCATGACGATAGCGGTCGATCGGGTGGCCGCTCAAATAGAGTCCGAGCGTTTCCTTTTCACCAGCCAGAATCTCTTCCTTGCTCCACGGGCGGACATCGGCCAGGGCTGATAAATCGAGAACGTCAGCATCCTCAGTCGTACCCGCGCTGGTTTCGAGTCCGAAAAAATCAGATTGTCCAGAAGCCTTCGCTTTGACGTGCTGCTCGGTAATCTGTAGCACGCCGTCCAGAGCCGCCATCAGCATCGGCCTGGAATCGCCCAGAGAGTCGAGTGCACCGGCTTTGATCAACGCTTCGAGCGCGCGACGATTGAGCTTGTGCTCCGCATTGCGCTTGCATAAATCGGCGAGATCGAGGTACGGCCCCGCACTGCCCCTCTGCCCGACCATCGCTTCGATAACAGCCTCACCGAGGCCCTTTAGTGCGCCCAATCCGTAACGTATGGTGCGGTCGTCGGCGACACTAAACCTGAATGCGCAATGGTTAACATCGGGCGGTGCGACAGTAATTTGCAGATGACGACACTCTTCAATGAGACGCACGACTTTCTCAGTCGTGTCCATATCGGCGGATAAAACTGCCGCCATGAATGCCGCTGGATAATGGGCCTTGAGCCACGCGGTCTGATAAGCAACCAAGGCGTATGCAGCGGAATGAGATTTGTTGAATCCGTAGCCTGCGAACTTCTCCATTAAATCGAAGATTGCACTCGAATCGGCCTCTGGAACATCATTATCGCTCGAACCAGCGACGAAAATTTCGCGCTGCGTGGCCATCTCTTCGGCTTTTTTCTTACCCATGGCCCGGCGCAATAAATCTGCTGCGCCAAGGGTAAAGCCGGCCAGCACGCGGGCGATCTCCATCACCTGCTCCTGGTAAAGGATGACGCCATAAGTCGGCTTTAGAATCGGCTCCAGCTCCGCGCGCGGGTATCGAACCGCAGCTTTGCCGTGCTTGCGATCAATGAAATCGTCCACCATCCCCGACTGCAACGGCCCAGGTCGAAACAGTGCGACAAGTGCGATCATGTCCTGAAAGGAATCCGGCCGTAATCGCTTGATCAGCTCTTTCATACCGCGCGACTCGAGCTGAAAGACTGCCGTTGTGCGGGCACTTTGAACGAGGTCAAACGTGGCAGCATCATCGAGCGGAATATGCAAAATATCGAGATTATCTTCGCCTAGGCCGGCCCGCGCAGCGTTAATGTCCTTGACCGCCCAATCGATGATCGTCAGGGTTCTCAAGCCGAGGAAATCGAACTTCACCAATCCAATCGATTCGACATCGCCCATGTCAAACTGGGTCACCAATCCGTCGCTTCCCTGCTCGCAATACAACGGCATGAAGTCGGTGAGCGGGCTTGGGGCGATGACTAATCCGCCCGCGTGCCTGCCAGCATTTCGCGCCAGCCCCTCCAGTTGTAATGACAGGTCGATAATGCCGCGTACATCATCTTCTTCGCCATAACGTTGTTTAAGCACAGGCTCCTCGTCGAGTGCCCGAGTGAGTGTCATTTGCGGATCAAACGGGACGAGTTTGGCTAACTGGTCGACGAATCCATAGGGAAAACCAAGCACCCGTCCCACGTCGCGCAAGACGGCTTTGGCTGCCATCGTGCCGTGGGTAATGATTTGAGCGACTCTGTCGCGCCCATACCGAGTCGCCACGTAGTCAATCACTTCGTCGCGCCGGTCCATGCAAAAATCGATGTCGAAATCCGGCATGGACACGCGTTCAGGATTGAGGAACCGCTCAAACAGCAAGTCATATTCGATCGGATCGAGTTCCGTGATGCCGAGCGCGAATGCGGCCAGCGAGCCGGCGCCTGAGCCGCGTCCAGGACCAACCGGAATGCCATGCTGCTTCGCCCAATCAATGAAATCGGCAACGATGAGAAAGTATCCGGCGAAACCCATCGTCTTTATGACGTCGAGTTCCAGACGCAGGCGCTCCGCATAGATTTCACGCGCCTCGGACGAGGACAAATCGCGCTTTATCGCACCATCAACGATCCGCCGTTCGAGCCCCAACTGAGTTTTGTCATCAAGTACTGCGTCAACACTGACCCCATCACCAACCGGATATTCGGGCAAGTGGTAGGTACCGAACTCGAGTTCAATGTTGCAGCGCATCGCGATGTTGACCGAATTCTCCAGCGCCGCCGGGATATCACTGAACAATTCACACATTTCTGCTTCGCTGCGCAAATACTGTTCGGGCGAGTAGTCGCGCGGGCGGCGTGGGTCCGCAAGCGCTCGCCCTTGATGAATGCACACGCGTGCCTCATGCGCCTCCGATTCACTGGCATGTAAAAATCGCACGTCGTTGGTGGCGACCAGGGGTACTGGCAGCTTGTTCGTCACCTCGAGCATTGCAGCCAGGTAACGCGGCTCCTCGCTGCGACCCGTTCGGGTAATCTCAATGAAATAGCGGTCGCCCAGCAAACTAAGCCAGTGCCTCACGCGTTCGACCACTCGTTCCGCTCGTCCCTCGGCGACCAGACAACCCAAATCACCATTGAGACCACCGGAAAGTACGATCAATCCAGCCAGACTGTGGGCGTCGAGCCAAGTCTCATCGACCAGCGCAACACCGCCTTTTTGTCCGAAGCGGTAGGCCCGCGTCAGTAATTGGCTAAGATTTCGATAACCGATTTGGTTTTGGCACAGCACCACAAGCTTATAGCGTTCCGGCTCATTGCTTGCACCCGCGATCCACAGTTCGGCGCCTACTATCGGCTTGACGCCGGCATTTGTCGCTGCCCGATAGAGCTTCGGTAAGCCGAACACGTTGCTTTGATCAGTCAGTGCCACTGCAGGCATGGCTAGCTCATTGCAGCGCGCAACAAGACCCGGAATGCGCACGATGCCATCGCTTAGCGAATACTCGCTGTGCACATGCAGATGAATAAAGCGCGGCTCCATTACGACGCTCCGCTCGTGTGCAGAACCCGGCGCACTGGTGCGTATGTGCGGCGATGCACCGCCGACACGCCATGACGTTCCAACGCGTCCAGATGGGCAGCCGTGGGGTAGCCCTTGTGGCGGTCGAATCCGTACAGTGGATAACGCTCGTGCAGCTCGCACATCAGGCGATCGCGGACAACTTTCGCGATAATGGACGCGGCGCCTATAGCCGGTTCCAGACCATCGCCACCGACAATAGCTTGCGCGCGAAAGCATCCTGGCGGACAGAACTTGCCGTCGACCAGAACCCGATCCGGGCGCGGGTCCAACGCCTCAAGGGCACGTTGCATGGCCAACAAACTGGCATGATGGATGTTGAGTTCGTCGATGTCACCAACCGAGACGATGCCGACGCCGACAGCTTTGGCATGGGTCTGAATTAGATCAAACAGGGCCTCTCGCTGACGCGCTGTTTTCTTCTTGGAATCACCCAGCCCTGCGACTGCTTGTTCGCCGAGGATAACCGCGGCTGCCACAACCGGCCCCGCGAGCGGTCCGCGCCCCGCTTCATCGACGCCCGCGACCACCTCACAATCTGGGGCACCGACATTCATTTTTGTGTATCCAGTATCGACAAAATGGCGTCTGCTGATGAGGCGGCAGCGTTGCACCGCAGGCTGCCATGCAGCTTACGGCTGGTCTCCACGAAGCGCAGTCGGCGGGGTTCGTCGTCCAACCACGCCAATACTGCGAGTTTCAAGGCCTCTGGGGTAAGTTCGCGTTGAATCAATTCCGGGACGAGTTCTCTTTGGGCCAGGATATTCGGCAGCGCGATGTGGGGCACCTTAACCATATGCTTGATTATATGGTAGCTCAGCGGCGCCAGACGGTATCCGACGACGATTGGCGTAGCGCACAACATAGCCTCGAGGGACACGGTGCCAGAAGCGACGATGGCGACGTCTGCCGCACTCAGGACCTCATGAGAGCGCGCGACGACGATAGGGCAAACGAAACCGCCGAGACGCTGCTCGACGCAGGCGACGTCGCGTTCACGCGCCAGACAAAGTACGAACTGGGTCTCAGGGCGCGCAATTTTAAGCATCCGGGCGGCGCCCAGGAAAGTATCGAGAAGTCGTTCTAGCTCTTGTCGCCGGCTGCCTGGCATGAGCGCAATCAATGGCACGTTGGTCGCCACTCCAAGTCCAGCGCGCGCTTCACGTGGGCTTGGTTGCATGGGCAGTACATCGGCCAGCGGATGCCCGACGAATTTGGTCTTCACCCCGAAACGCTCAAAAAATGCCGGTTCAAACGGTAACAGCGCGAGTAATACATCTGTCGAACGAGCGATAGTCCGCGCACGCCCTTCCCGCCACGCCCACGCCTGCGGACACACGAGATGGACAGTAGGCACACCCGACTGCTTTAGGCTGCGTTCGAGCCCGAGATTGAAATCCGGTACGTCGATGCCAATCATGACGTCCGGTTGCTGCTCGATAAAATACTCGGCCAACCTGCGCCGTAAGCGCCACAAGCGCGGATAGCTGCGGAGCACTTCCGCCAGTCCCATGACAGACAATTCGTCGATGTGAGCTACCGGCTCGCAGCCCGCGGCAATCATGCGAGGTCCCGCCATGCCGGTGAAAGTCGCGTGTGGCACGCGTTCTTTCAACGCTTCGATCAGCGACGCACCAAGTAGATCTCCCGACGCTTCTCCGGCGACCAACGCAAACCGAACAGCGCGTCCAGTCAAGATAGTAACGCCAGCAACACCGTCAGGGCCGGTCGCTGTAAGTAGCCTTGCGACGCGAACAAGCGAAGCAAAGAAATGACTCGCTAGCGCACAATGCCGCGCTTGGAAGCGCGAATGAATTCGAAGATTTGTCGTGCGTGCGGATGCTCGGCGGCCTCGAGCTCAATGGCTCCTATCGCTTCCTCAAGCCCTAAACCCTGGCGATACAGGGCACGAAAGCTGCGCTTAACTGCAGCGATCGAGTCGCGGTCAACATCACGCCGTTTCAGGCCTTCGCTGTTGATCGTACGGGGCCTCGCGGTGTTGCCCTTGACGATAACAAACGGCGGGACGTCCCGAACGATAACGCTGGCGATTGCTGAAAAACTTCCTTCCCCGAGTCTGCAGAATTGATGAACCCCGGTAAATCCGCCAAGGATCACAAAATCATCGATCTCAACGTGGCCGGCAAGCGAAGCGTTGTTGGCGAACACCGTGTGATTAGCGACCTGGCAGTCGTGTGCGATGTGACAGTAAGACATCAGCCAATTGTCATTTCCTAACCGCGTGACGCCGCCGCCAACCGCCGTACCGCGGTTGATACTGCAATATTCACGAATCGTATTGCCGTGCCCTATTTCGAGTCGGGATTCGCCACCAGGCTCGAACTTTTTGTCCTGCGGATCTTCACCAATTGAGCAAAACGGGAAAATACGATTATTTGACCCGAGCGTCGTCGGACCTTTGACTACGCAATGATGCCCAATGTGGGTACCCGACCCGATCTCCACGCCTGGTCCAATCCATGCCCACGGTCCGATCGTCACATCAGTGCCGATTTCAGCGCTCGGGTCAATAATGGCAGTCGGGTCTATCAAATTTCTGGTGTCTTTTCGGTGGTCAGAATAGTCGCCGAGGCCACCACATCTCCATCCACCGAGGCGGTTGCGTCGAACCGATAAATGCCACGAATTTCTCGCGTTATCGCAGCATTGAGAATGAGTTGATCGCCCGCAGTAACCGGTCGTTTAAAACGCGCCTTGTCGACGCCGACCAGATAGTAGACACCACCGGACTCGCCGCGCGCGAGACTTGAATAATAGGCCAGCATGCCGGTTGCCTGGGCCATCGATTCTACGATTAGAACACCAGGCATAATCGGGTGACCAGGGAAATGGCCAGGGAAGAAGGGTTCATTGATGGAGACGTTTTTTAGTGCGGTGATTGATTCATAGACGGTGTACTCCACAATCCGGTCGATAAGCAAGAACGGAAAGCGATGTGGCATCGCCTCCAAAATCTTCGCTATTGATAAATCATTCATCGCTTTGGTGGTGTCCCCATCAGGCGGTCGGCCGGGACCCGCCCCGATTTCGTAAATCCACTGACTCGGCGCCACCAACGCGTACTACGTTCGGCAGGCCATCCGGATGAATAGCTCGCGTTCTCACACTCAATGGAGCGATTCACCATACTCATTGCCGTCACTGTTACGCCGTCGGCGATACGCACGCCCTCGCCGATACCCACCTTGCCACCAATCCGACAAGATTGTCCGATCGTGCTGGCACCGGCCAGTGCCGACTGGCCGGCGATGGCGGTGTCGTCGCCGACGTGAGAATCATGTCCCATCAACACTTGGCTGTCGAGAGCGCACCTACTGCCAATCTGAGTATCCGAAAACACCCCTGCGTGAATCACGACGTGCGCTAGCAACGTCGTATCGTCCCCGATCCGTACCCCACCAAAACAAGGCACGCGCATCCAATTAACACCTTCGCGCACATAGGCAAACCCGTCTTCACCTATAGAACAACCCGCACCAACGGAGACTCGGTTTCCTATTTGCGTCCCTGAGCGAATCACGGTGGTCGCTCCGATTCGACAAAACGAACCAATACTTACTTCGCCGTCAATGACTGCGCCAGCTTCGATGATTGTGGCTTCACCAACCTGCACACGCTCGTCGACACTGGCGTGGGGAGATATGCGAGCTGTTTCGTGAATCCGATGATGCCCAGATACACCAAGACCCAGAGCGTTCCGCCGAACTGGCAGCCAGTGCATCGCTCGGGCCAGCGCGAGCGAGACGTCCGCGACGACCATATCGCGGTTATCCTGTCGAGGAGGACTGGTTAGCACCGCTGCCGCCTCACTCGCAGAATCCCACAACCTCGACCCGTCGCCAATGAGCCGGAAGGTGAGATCGGTATTCCTCGCCTCCCGCGGCGACGCGATGGTCTTCAATTGGGTGGCGGTGCTCGCGACTTTGATATTTGCGCCTAAGCGCAATGCAAGCTGAGAGACAGTTACCACTGCACCCCCTGGCCAAGAAACCACAATCGATTTCTCGAGTCGCCTGCGACGTTATCGGAGAACGTCCGACGCGCCCCGACGTCGGACTCGATATCTTGCAGCGACGACCAAGTTTCGGTGTTCATCGTGCGTCACGAACTCGCTTCAGGTGCGTCAATGCCCTGCGGCCTGGCAGGCACCGTGCACACGACTTCGGATGCAACGCCAGTAATCCCCTATAGACGCCTCGGTGCAACACCAGACGAGTGCCGGGATTGGTAATTAGTGCGGACTACTTTCGCGCCTTCAACAAGTCGATGATCTGCTTCGTTACGTCCACTTTGCCACTGGCGTAGACAGCGCCAGTGCCCAACACCAGGTCGTACCCCTTAGCCTTGGCCAGCTCAACGATAGCCTCTGCGATGAGCTGTTGAATCTTGCCCATTTCCTCGTTGCGGCGAAAGTTGACGTCTTCTTGGAATTCCGTGGTGTTGCGCTTGAGGTCACGCCGCTTGTTGATGATGTCGCGCTCTAGCCGTGTGCGTTCGGATTCACTCATGATCGCACCGTCTTTGGAGAGCTTATCCTCGACGTCCTTGAGGGCCTTCTGAGCAGCTACAAGATCTCGATCGCGTGTGGCGAATTCTTTTTCGAGCTTTTTGCGCGCGGCATCGGCCTGCGGTGCATTTTCGAGAACTTTGGGCGCATTTACGACGCCTATTTTGTAGTCGTCAGCCTGTGCCGGGGCAGTAGCCAGGAACAACGCAGCCAACGATGAGTAGAGAAATGTACGAACTGGTCTATTCAATGCAGTACTCCAAAACGAAAAGTAGATAGGGTCATTCGCCATAATCTCGTTCCTGTGAAGACGAACGTCTCAGACGCGCTCGTTCAAGCAGCGCCACGGGCATCAGCAGGCGAAATCAGAATTGAGCGCCGAAATTAAACTGGAAGCGCTGAATTTCGTCAAATTCCTGATCTCGGAACGGCTGAGCGTAGCTGACGGCAAGCAGGCCGAATGGCGACATCCAAATTGCCGATAGGCCCGTCGACATACGCATATCGTCCAGGTCAAATCGATCCTCTGATGCGTACACGTTTCCAGCATCAACGAACCCTGATAGTCGAACCGATTTAATTTCGCTGAGAAATGGCACGGGAATGATTACTTCCGCGTTGCCGACTACTGAAATATTGCCGCCGAGTGCGCGCCCGAAGATATCCTGCGGCCCCAGAGAATTTTCCTCATAACCACGCACAGTACGGGGGCCACCAGCGTAAAAATTCTCGAAGAACGGTAGCTCCGACGTATCCCCGTAACTGTCTCCGTAGCCAATATTAGTCTTCAGCAGCAAGGTGTATTTTTTGATCAAAGGTATAAAGATACGAGCGTCATAGTCGACTTTGAAATAACGCAAGTCTCCACCGGGTAAAGCGATTTGCGCACGGATCCGCTGGAGACCGCCACGATCCGGAAAAATGGCTGCGTTGCGAGTGTCATAGGAAAACGACGTGGTCCATCGGAGCGTGTCGTATTGATTCCCTTCACGAAATAGGAAGAACGCGATGATTGGGTCGAGGAAACGCGGATCCGTGTTGATCTCGGAACTCTCGTAGCTAACGCTGGTATTGATGTAGTGGTATTCAGTAATTGGTACGCCAAATCTCATCCCACCAGAAACAGTTTTCTGGTCGTAGCGCACGACATTCGTGTTGCCAGCATCAGTTTCGCTGTAGTTGAGATCGAACCCGCGCGCGACGCCATCGATCGACCAATAAGGATTGAAATAGCCGAGGCGGAACGTGCGATTGATTTCGCTGTTATTGAAAGCAAAGCTCAGACTCTTTCCGGTACCAAGAAAGTTTTCCTGGGTAACACTCGTGTTGAAGATTACCCCGGCAGATTGTGAAAAACCTAACCCCAGCAGGAGATTACCGGAGGGTCGTTCCTTGACTGTAAAGTTCACGTCGACCAAGTCAGTTGAACCAGGCACCGCGGGTGTTTCCACATTAACGTCTTCGAAATATCCGAGGCGTCGCAGTCTGGTCTTAGAACGTTCTACCTGCGTGGTCGAAATCCAACCACCTTCGAGTTGACGCAATTCACGCCGCAGTACTTCGTCGCGGGTTTTCGCGTTACCGAAAAAATTGACTCTTCGGACATACACACGCTGCCCAGGATCGACGAAGTAAGTAATGGACGCGGTGCGTTTTTCGTTATCTACGTCCGGAATCGCATTGACGTTCGCAAATGCGTATCCCTCGTTGCCGAGACGGTCAGTAATATTCTTGCTCGTGAGCGTCAGGCCTTTACGCGAAAAGGTCATGCCTTTGCGCGTGAACACGTACTTGAACAGCTCCTCAGGCTCAACGATCAGGGTGCCCGCAAGCCGTACGTCCCCGACAACAAAGCGCTCGCCTTCTGTGATGTTTATGGTGACATAGACATCAGCTTTGTCGGGCGTAATTGAGACCTGCGTAGAATCAACCGAAAAATTGATATACCCGTTATCCAGATACAACGAACGCAGTGACTCGAGGTCCCCGGACAGTTTCGTTTTCGAGTACTGATCGTCTTTCGAGAACCAGCTTATCCAGTTTGGTGTGGTGAGTTCGAAATCCTGAAGGACTTCTTCATCGGTAAATGATTCATTCCCGATAATATTAATTTGCTTGATGCGGGCAGCTGCGCCTTCGGAGACGGTCAGTGCTACCTCCACAGCTTTGTCGCCGACAGGGATGATCTCGTGATCGATACGAACGCCGTACTTGCCGTTCGAGTAGTACTGACGGCGCAATTCCTGCACGACCTTATCCAGCTTAGCCTCGTTAAAGACCTCGCCCTTCGAAAACCCGACATCCTCCAGACCCTCGAGCAGGTCGTCGGTTTTGATGGCTTTGTTGCCTTCAAAAGTGATCTCGGTAATCGTTGCGCGCTCTATGACGCTGACAACCAGCACATCGCCGTCTCGCTCAAGCGCAACGTCTTTGAAAAAGCCGGTTTTGTAAAGTGCGCGGACCGCGTCCCTGGAACGCGTATCGTCGACGGTATCGCCGACGCTTATCGGCAGATAGTTGAAAACCGTACCGGGAGAGATACGCTCCAGGCCTTCGACCCGGATGTCATCAACAATGAATGGCTCTGCGGCGAACGCGCCTGCTGCAAAAGTGATCAGCAGTACGTGCATCCAGCCTGACAAAAAGGCTCTCAACATAAAATGTATTGGCTATTTAGGGTGCGTCACCAGCGTTTACAGGATGCGTAAGATATCGTTGTACACAGCAATTCCCATGAGACTCAACAACATCACCAACCCGATTTGCTGACCGTACAATTGCACAGTTTCAGATACCGGGCGACGCGTCACGAATTCTATCAGGTAATACAGCAAGTGTCCGCCATCGAGCAACGGAATTGGCATCAAATTTAGAATACCGAGACTAACACTTACGAGAGCGAGAAATTCAAGAAATCGTGCGCCGCCCATACGAGCAGATTCGCCCGCATAATGGGCAATACTGATCGGACCGCTGAGATTGCGCACGGAAGCTTCACCGATCACCATCTTGCGCAAAAACTTGAGCGTCGTAACACTCATACCCCAAGTTCGCTCGAGAGCGCCGGGAATTGCATCGAGCGGCCCGTAGCGTTCTGTTCCAAGCGGAATCGGCGGCATAGCAGCAGGCACGCGCACCTCTGCGCCAATGCGCCCGGTCGGCGAGCCCGAGCTGCGATCTACTGCAGGTTTCAGAGCGAGGTTTATCTCCTGGCCGTCTCTCACTACCACGACCTCAAAAGTTTCCTCTGGCCTGGCGCGAACAGCGTTGACGAACTCGGTCCACGATTCGATAGCGACATCGTCCACGCGCACCACCAGGTCATCTGCCAGAATTCCTGCCGTGGCGGCCGGATCTCCGCTAATCACCCGCTCAATGCGAGGTTCTATAGTCGGGCGTTTGGGCGCGATGCCGACTTCGTGTAGAAAATCCCCTTCGCTGATGTCGTCAATCGACACAGCCGAGAAGTCTAAATAACCGCGTCGCTCGCCGCCTCCGACCGGTTGAAAAACGACCTCGATGGAAGTGCCGTCTACGATCGCCTCAAGGGATTTTCTGAACACGCCATCCCAGGTTTCGGTGCGCAGCCCAGCGACACTGAGAATTTCCGTGTCGCGGTGCAGCCCGGCCCGCTCCGCGATTGAATCGGGCGTGACGCTCGCGACGATGGGACGCGGCCCGGTAATACCAATAACAAGCGTCAACCAATAGGCCGCGAAGGCCAGCACAAAGTTGGCCAGTGGGCCGGCGGCGACGACGGCGATGCGAGTCGCAAGGGGCTTGCGATTAAACGCGCGATCCTGTTCATCGGGTGCTACGTCGCCCTCGCGCTCGTCGAGCATTTTGACGTATCCACCGAGCGGAATTAGTGCCACCGTAAATTCTGTTTCACCGCTTTTGTGTGTCCAGATAGATTTTCCGAAGCCAATCGAGAAGCGCAGAATTTTGACCCCTAATCGGCGCGCCACCCAGTAGTGACCGAACTCGTGAACAGTCACCAGGATGCCAAGTGCCACGACGAACGAAACCAGCGTTTGCAGTAACTCCATCAACCAACCCCGTCAGCGATTTTCTTCTGGGCATGCTCACGCGCATTCAGGTCATCTGCCAATATGACCGACAACTCATCCGCGTTGCGCGCACTTACCTTCGACAACGTATCTTCGACGAGTTCCGGAATCGCCATGAAGCCGATTTTCTCATCAAGAAACGCAGCCACTGCAACTTCGTTCGCGGCATTGAGTATGGCCGGCGCCGTTCCGCCGCGCGCCATCGCGTCCTTGGCCAATCGTAAGCACGGAAAACGATCGTAGTCAGGTTCCTCGAAGTCGAGTTTGCGAATCTCAAATAAATCGAGATGGGCCACACCGGATTCACAGCGCTCTGGCCAAGCCAGCGAGTAAGCGATCGGAGTTCGCATATCTGGATTACCGAGCTGGGCAAGAACCGAACCATCAACATACTGGACCATCGAATGAATCACGCTTTGTGGGTGGATAACCACTTCGATGTCCGCTGGCGTGGTATCAAACAACCAACACGCCTCGATGACTTCTAATCCTTTATTCATCATGGTTGCCGAATCGACTGAAATTTTACGCCCCATCACCCAGTTCGGGTGAGCGCAGGCCTGATCCGGGGTGACTCGAGCGAGAGTTTCCAAAGGCACGGTGCGAAAAGGCCCCCCGGATGCTGTGAGCAGGATTTTTTCGACCCCGCAAGAACTGAGACCACGCGAAAAATCCGGCGGCATGCACTGGAACACGGCGTTGTGCTCACTATCTATTGGCAGCAACACAGCCCCGGCGTCACGTACGGCATCCATGAACAAGCGTCCCGACATCACCAGCGATTCCTTGTTCGCCAGCATCACGCGCTTACCGGCACGTGCTGCAGCAAGATTAGGCAGCAGTCCCGCCGCGCCGACAATCCCGGCCATCACGTAGTCGGTCTCGTCATGCGCAGCAACGTCCGCCAGCGCCTCCTTGCCAGACAAAACTTCGACCTCGAGGCCGGCACTTCGACAGCGTTGGTTCAGCTCATCCGCAGCTTGCTCTTCCACCATCACGGCGTAGCGCGGTTGCCATACGCGGCATTGCTCGAACAACGATGCAACGTTGGAATTTGCAGTCAGCGCAAATATCGAAAACTGACCTGACAACCGTTGCACAACATCGAGCGTGTTGACGCCAATGGTGCCGGTTGAACCTAGAATCGTCAGTCTTATAGTCATTTTGTCTCCATCAGATGCAACGTCAGTGCGAACACGGGCGCAGCGGCCAATATACTGTCGATACGGTCCAGTACTCCCCCGTGACCCGGCAGCAAACTACCGCTATCTTTGACGCCCTGAATTCGCTTTAGCAAACTTTCAAACAGATCACCGATAACTGCGGCAAACATCGTCAGCGTGATAAGTATGAACCACGTCGGATGCGGGTATTGCGAGACTAGCGTATTCCCGAGTACTGCGAGCACAACAGTAGTCACAGCTGCGATGACAAGGCCTTCGCGTGTTTTGCCGGGACTTACACGACTCGCCAATGCTGTGCGTCCGAATCGCCTGCCGCCAAAGTAGGCCCAGATATCCATACTCCAAACCAGCACAAGCACCGCGACAACGTGGTTGGGCGAGCGCTCTAGTAAGTAGACGATTGAACACATTGCCGGAAGCAATACGATTGGACCCAGCACGGCGAGCGCAAACCGCTTGCGAATCACAGGCCCCCCACGCAGCTGGAATGCGATGACCCATGCGCTTGCGCATAGCCACCACACGGCACCGCCGAACAGCAACAATTCCACAAACAACGGCGACCGCATGAATTGCCAACCCAACGCGAGTCCCACGCCGACAGTGCCGGCATATCCAACGCGCAGTGGTGTCGTCACGATTCCAGCGAGCGCAGACCATTCATAGGCGGCGACAGTCAGAAAGACGAGAAACAGGCTGTAAGCAGCCACTTTTGGCAACAAAAAAAGGCAGGCCAGAACGAGCGCTATCAGCACAATCCCGGTCGCAAGTCGGGCAACGGGAATTGCCATTAAAGTTGCAGCGATCGCCTGTTTGGGCAGGGCAATTGAGGGACCTTATTCAGCTTGAGAGCCAGCCACAGTATCGCGTTTGCCACTAACCTGGTCGCCAGTCATACCAAAACGTCGCTGGCGGGCGGCATAGCTGTGCAGGGCGGTTTCGAAATCTTCCGTTCCAAAATCGGGCCACAGGCGATCGGTGAAATAAAGCTCGCTATAGGCCAGCTGCCAAAGCAGATAGTTGCTGATGCGCTGCTCGCCACCGGAGCGAATAAATAGGTCTGGTTCCGGAAGATCAGCCAAACTGAGATTCTCCGCAATCAGTTCGGGGCTAATGTCTGATGTCGATAGCTCATTATTTTCGATTTTCTGCGCGAGCTTTCGTACCGCCTCAGTTAAATCCCAGCGCCCGCCGTAATTTGCGGCGATCACCAAATTGAGGCGGGTATTGTTCGCGGTGCGTGCCTCGGCCGCCGCAATGCATTTTTTCAGCTTGGGTGGGAACGGTGCATCGTCGCCGATGATTCGCAGCCGCACACCCGCCTCATGAAGGCGCTCAATCTCTTCTTCAATGGCGATAACAAACAGATCGAGGAGTAGTTTTATTTCGTTCGGAGGCCGCCGCCAATTTTCGCTGCTGAACGCGAACAGGGTTAGAACTTCGATGCCGGATTCGGCGCAAAAGCGCACGATCTCGCGAACATTCTCGACCCCGGCACGGTGACCAGCGATACGAGGCATCTGACGTTGACGCGCCCATCGGCCGTTCCCATCCATGATGATCGCGACATGGCGAGGCAACATATTCAATCCTCACAAAACAGGGATACGTGAAGCGCGCAACAAGCGGCACTCACAATCGATACAATTTCCGCACACCGCGAATTGACGCGCTGCCCCCGGATGCTAGCCACTTTGCAATCCGATTCGGGTCATCAGACGACTCGCCTCAGACTTCGAGCATCTCCTGCTCTTTGGTCGATACGATACCGTCGATCGCTTTGATGTGTTCGTCGGTAATCTTTTGGGCCTTATCGCTGGCCCGACGTTCATCGTCCTCGGAAATCTCTTTACCCTTCGTCATATCCTTGAGCTGGGTAATGACGTCGCGCCGAATATTTCGCACCGCAACTTTAGCCTGTTCGCCGTCACCCCTGAGGACCTTAATCAACTTTTTGCGACGTTCCTCGGTCAATGGCGGAAGCGGAATGCGCATAACCATCCCCGCAGTATTAGGGTTCAGGCCTAAATTGGATTCCAGAATCGCTTTCTCAATCGCGTCTACGGTGGTCTTATCCCAAGCCGTCACGACCAGCGTTCTTGCATCGTCGACGCTCACATTTGCGGTCTGCGGTAGCGGGGTTGGATTGCCGTAATAGTTCACCATCACCTGGTCAAGCAGGCTGGGATGGGCTCGACCGGTCCGCAGTCGCGTCAAGTCATTGCGAAACGACTCAACACTTTTCCCCATGCGTACGTTTGCGTCACTAATTAGCTGGTCAGTCATGTCAGTTTAACGCCGTCACCAGCGTCCCTACTTCGTGTCCAAGAGCGGCATCAACGAATGCGCCAGGCTGGTTCATGTCTACGACGCGTAACGGCATTTTATTCTCGCGACAAAGCACGATTGCGGTCGCATCCATAACCCCTAGTTTGCGATCCAGGACGTCATCGTAATCGAGTGTGTCGTAACGAACTGCAGCGTCGTCTTCAGTCGGATCTGATGAATAAACACCATCGACTTTAGTCGCCTTGATGAGCAATCCGGCGTCGATCTCGATGGCGCGCAAACTGGCTGCTGAATCAGTTGTGAAAAAAGGATTACCGGTCCCCGCCGCTAAAACGACAACACGTCCTTTCTCAAGGTGACGCACGGCGCGGCGGCGGATGTAATCTTCACAAACTTCATTTATTTTTATCGCGGACATGACGCGGGCGAACAGACCTTTTCGTTCAAGAGTGTCCTGGATTGCCAGCGCATTGATAACCGTCGCCAGCATGCCCATTTGATCTGCGGTAACACGGTCGATTCCGGCAGCTGCGAGTCCCGCACCGCGAAATATATTGCCGCCGCCGACGACAATGGCAACTTCCACATCAGCGTCACGCAAATCGCGAATTTCATTGCCGATGCGATCAACAACTGCGGGAGCGATGCCGTATTCATCTTCGCCCATCAATGCCTCGCCGCTGAGCTTTATCAGAACTCGGGAATAGGCCTGTACGGGTGATTTAACCGTCATCTTGTCGCCGCAGGAATCGCGTCTGCTGTACCGCTATCCCTTACTGGCACTGCGCGCTTGGGCCATAACTTCTTCAGCGAAGTTATCTACCTTCTTTTCGATCCCTTCACCGACTTCAAAGCGCACGAAACCTTGTACAGACGCCGATTTATCGGCAAGTAATTTCGCGACTGTCATGTCAGGGTCTTTTACGTAAGCCTGGCCGGTCAGCGCTATTTCGCTGACGAATTTTTTGAGTCGACCGGCAACCATTTTCTCGACGATCTCAGGCGGCTTGCCACTTTCCTCCGCCTGAGCCTGATGAACGGCACGTTCTTTATCCATCAGCTCCGCGGGTACATCATCTTCGCTCACGCAGACCGGATTACTCGCAGCGATGTGCATAGCCAAGTCGCGCGCCAATTCAGCCTCACCCTCGAGTAACGTCACCAACACACCGATCCGCCTGCCATGCAAGTAAGACGCGGTGACATTGGTTCCGGTATCGACTCGAGTGAAGCGACGAATATCAATGTTCTCACCGATCTTTGCGATCAGGTTAGTGCGCAATTGCTCGACGGTCTCTGGTCCGCCGGTCGAGACGGCTTTCAGCCCGTCTACATCAGCGGGAGCGTGTTGCAAGGCAGCGTCGGCGACCAGTTGCGCGAACGTCCTGAAGTAGTCGTCGTTTGCAGCGAAATCCGTCTCGCAATTTATTTCAACCATGACTGCAGCGTCATCGCCAATCGCCGTGACGATGGCGCCTTCGGTTGCAATGCGCCCAGCTTTTTTAGCCGCTTTGGCAGCACCGGTTTTGCGCAAAAACTCGATCGCGCCTTCGATATCGCCATCCGTTTCGACCAGCGCCTTTTTGCATTCCATCATGCCCGCGCCAGATCTTTCGCGGAGCTCCTTCACCATCGCGGCTGTTATCGCCATGTATAGATATCCTTAAATTCTGTCGATGCGCCTGGGCGGCGCATCGCAAGAGTGCGCTTATTCCGCCGCGTTAGGGGTTGCCGGAGGCGTGTCCGAGGCAACCGCCTCTGGAGCAGACTCTGCAGCGACCTCTGGAGTAGCCTCAGCGACGACTTCCGGCGTCGGTTCCGGACTCACTTCCGGAGCGGAAGCAGCCGCAACCGCAACCTCATCCACTTCGACGAAATCGTCGTTGCTTCCTGCAGCGATATGGGCCACCGCGGCTTGGGCGTCGAGTGCTGCATCAGCCATAGCTTTCACATATAGCTGGATAGAGCGAATCGCGTCATCATTGCCGGGGATGATGTAGTCAACACCGTCTGGTGCATTGTTGGTGTCGACAACAGCGACAATCGGAATCCCGAGTTTGACTGCTTCAGCAACGGCGATACGCTCGTGACCGACATCTACGATGAACAGTGCATCGGGAAGACTTTCCATGTCTTTTATACCGCCCAGTCCACGATTGAGTTTGTCCAATTCGCGACGGAGGTTCAGGCCTTCTTTCTTGGAAATCCGCTCCAGCCCCCCGTTCTCGATCATCGTCTCAAGTTCTTTGAGGCGGCGAATGGACTGCTTGACGGTCTTGAAGTTTGTCAGCATCCCACCCAGCCAACGCCGGCTGACGTAGGGCATTCCGCAGCGTTCGGCTTCAGCGGCTATGCACTCTTGGGCCGATCGTTTGGTCCCGACAAACAGGATTTTGCCGTGCTTGGAGGCGATTCGACCGATAAAATTTCGTGCCTCTTCGAATAGCGGCACGGTTGATTCGAGGTCGATGATATGGATTTTGTTGCGTTCCCCGAAAATATACGGGGCCATCTTCGGGTGCCAGTAGCGGGTTTGGTGGCCAAAATGTACGCCAGCTTCCAGCATCTGACGCATACTTACGTCGCTCATTATGTTTTGCTCCTTTTCGGGTTTTGCCTCCACGCATCCCAGACGCCAATCTAACCCTGGTTAGGGGTAGACACCCGGGCGTGTGTGTCGATACGTGTGCGTAATTGGATTAAGCTTCGATTGCCTCAAGGCCGCGCGCTTTATACCATGGAACCTCTATCGCAACAATGACTTGGACGCAGTAACCTTTTATGCCCGTGACCATCAAATCTGAAGACGAAATCGCCAAAATGAAGGTCGCGGGACACCTCGCAGCCGAAGTTCTGGAGCTGATCGCGACCCATATTGAGCCAGGTATCACGACCGCGGAACTCGACGATATATGCCACCGGCACATTGTTGACACGCAGCAGGCGATACCGGCGCCCCTGAACTACCACGGTTTCCCAAAATCAATATGCACATCCATAAACCATGTCGTGTGCCACGGGATTCCGGCCGACAGAAAACTTCGCGATGGCGACATCGTCAACGTTGATATCACAGTCATAAAAGACGGCTATCACGGCGATACCTCAAAAATGTTCATTGTCGGAAACGGTTCGGTCAAGGCCAGGCGTCTGGTCGATACGGCGTACGAGTGCCTTTGCTTAGGTATCGATATGGTCCGCCCGGGAGTGCGACTCGGAGACATCGGTGCCGCCATCCAACAACACGCCGAATCGCGAAAATATTCAGTCGTACGAGAGTATTGCGGCCACGGCATCGGCGTGGAATTTCACGAAGAACCACAGGTGCTGCATTACGGTACACCCGGAACCGGACTCGTTTTGACACCCGGCATGATTTTTACCATTGAACCGATGATCAATATCGGCAAGCGGCATGTGAAATTACTGGGCGATCAATGGACCGTGGTAACGAAGGACCACAGTCTCTCGGCGCAATGGGAACACACCGTGCTGGTAACCGACACTGGTCATGAAGTACTTACCGCGCGTGCTGAGGAGAGTTTTGAGATAGCGGCATAGTCGCTGCGGTAGCGATTTCAGCGATGAGCGAATCAGCGCCCCAATCCGAGCGAGAACTACTGTCCCGCGCTGGAGCGTTGGCTGGTTGGAGCTTGGGCGAGATCGCGAACGCGTATCACTTCCCCCTACCCGCAAATCTAAGCGGGCATAAGGGTGTCATTGGCGATTTGCTAGAGCATGTCCTCGGCGCTACTGCGATGTCGCGTCCCGTCCCGGACTTCGAATCGCTCGGCATCGAATTGAAAACGGTTCCGGTCAACCGGCGTGGACGATGCGCGGAATCCACCCATGTCTGCACAATTCCCGCACGTGGCGCGATCGCAGAGCAGTGGTTCACCTCGACCGTCCGCCATAAATTAGCGCGCGTATTGTGGGTCCCGATCGAACTCGATCGCACTCTGAAAATAGATGCTCGACGAATCGGCGCAGCATGTCTATGGAGTCCCTCAGACGAAGATGAACAGATATTGCGCGAGGATTGGGAGGAACACATGGAATTGATCGTGACCGGACGATTCGGGGAACTCGATGCCCGCTCTGGCACTTACCTGCAGGTGCGCCCCAAGGCTGCAAACCGTGATGCCCTGGTTCCGGTGAGCGACGAAAGTGGCGAACTCGCGGCGACGTTGCCGCGCGGTTTTTATTTACGGCCCTCGTTCACGACCCGAATTCTGAGTGATTGCAATACCGCATGACGACAATAGAAACACCTGCCGGCTCTGCCAGCCCGTGGAGATTTTGCCTGGCGCCGATGATGCAGAAAACCGATCGTCATTTTCGCTACCTGGTGCGCCTGATTTCTCCGCGTATGCGCTTGTATACAGAGATGATCAACACTGGCGCGATCATTCACGGCGATCACGAGCGGTTTCTAAGCTTCGCGCCACGTGAATCTCCGGTAGCCTTGCAGCTAGGTGGCAGTGAGCCTGGTGAGCTCGCTCGTGCGGCTTTAATCGCGAGTCGCTGGGGGTATGACGAAATCAACCTGAATTGTGGCTGCCCTAGCGATCGCGTACAGGCTGGCGCCTTCGGCGCTGTGCTGATGCGCGAGCCCAGTAAAGTAGCCGCTTGCCTGACCGCATTGCGCGACTCAGTGCCAGATGACGTAGTCGTCAGTGTTAAGTGTCGCCTAGGCGTTGATGAACTCTACAGCTACGATTATTTCGCGAACTTCATTGGCGTTCTGGTGGACGCCGGGTGTCGCGTATTTCATGTGCACGCACGCAAGGCCTGGCTAAAAGGATTGAGTCCTCGCGAGAATCGTGAGGTCCCGCCACTGGAATACGCCTGGGTGTATCGGATTAAACGCGAATTCCCGCACGTAGAAATCGTTGTCAATGGCGGCATCACGTCGCCGGCGGGTGCTCGTGCACATCTCGATTATGTTGACGGTGTCATGCTGGGCAGGCAAGCCTACGACGACCCCTACCGCCTCATTGAGATAGAACACGCCCTATTCGATGACAGCGTGAAGTACAACGTCCCGACGCGCTTCGATATCATTGAGCAGTATCTCGATTACGTTGCAGACGAACGTCAGCGCGGGACTTATCTCAAACATATGACGCGGCATTTGCTGAGCTTCTTCCAGGGACAACCTGGCGCGCGCAGCTGGCGCCGCACACTGAGTACTGAGGCCACCAGCGTCACTGCAGGTGTCGCGGTCGTCAAAGGCGCCATGGCGGAGCTTCGTAGAGCGGTAGCCGTCGGACCACACTAAGGCACAGGCGCCCGCTAATACTGCTGGTTGGTAGCGACGTCCAGACTATATAATGCTCGGTCACCGATCGGCCGCAGGGTCCCTGCAGGTCTGTCGCGACAATTCATTTTCGACATCGGCGCAGAATCTAGATGGACTTCGAAACCGCTCGCTTCAACATGATAGAACAGCAAATCCGCCCGTGGGACGTGCTGGATCCTGAGGTACTTTCTGCCTGTTCCGAGATTCGCCGTGAACTATTTGTACCCGAGGATTACCGGCAACTTGCGTTCAGCGACACGAGTATCGGCCTCGGGCACGGTCAGTCAATGATGCCTCCCAAAGTGGAGGCTCGCTTGCTGCAGGCGCTAGCTATTCGCGCCGGCGATCGGATCCTCGAAATCGGCACCGGGAGCGGGTATTTGACTGCGTTGCTCGCGACCCTCGGTGCACACGTGACCAGCATCGAGCAACACGAAGATTTGTCCTCAAAAGCACAGGCCAGTTTGCGCAGTGCCGGAATAGGCAACGTGAAACTTCACGTCGGTGACGGCGTGGATGGATGGAGTACCGCCGAACCTTACGACGTTATTGTGGTTACGGGGTCCTGCCCGGGCCGTAGACCGGCAATCGAACAACAATTAAGCATCAACGGCCGCATGTTCGCTGTTATTGGAAGTGCTCCGGTTATGGAAGCGACTTTGATCACTCGATTGTCAAAAGATAACTGGGCGGCGGAAAGCCTTTTCGAGACTGATTTAACGCCACTAACCGGTGCCGAGCTGGAACCGGAGTTTGAATTCTGAACCGCCTGAACGTGCTGGACCAGTTACGAGGGCAACAGCAGCCCGGTTCGCGACACTTCGCCAGCGGAGCTACAAGCTAAATTCGTGAATTCTCAATCCAGAAATTCCCCGGATACGCGGCACCATTTGCAGCGATTCTACACCGCCATTATTGGCGTAGTCCTAGTATCGGTTTGCGTCCCTGTGGCGGCGACCAGCGATTTGTTGAGCGTTCTCGGCGCCGCCGAACAAATGGACCCACTCTATCGGGAAGCGCAGCGACGTGCATTGGTAACTGCAGAAGGCATCCCGCAGGCCCGTGCCGCACTCTGGTTTCCAACACTGTCTTTCAGGGCAGGTGCTGACCGCGTCCGGCAAAGCATCAAAACGGAATCGAGCGTTGGGGCGGGCGGAAAGGTTGCCTTTTCAACCCATAATTACCGCATCGAGATGGAACAACCGATTTACCATCACGACCGCTTCGTTGCCCTCGCGCAGGCTAGCAAGAAACTGCAAAAATCCCAGGTCGACGTCCTCGTTGCGCACCAGGATTTGATGCTGAGAGTCGCCGAACGCTATTTCGATGTGTTGGCAACCCGAGACAGCCTCGCCTTTGCCTCGGCCGAGAAGCAATCTCTGCAATCGCAGCTTGAGCAAGCTCAACAACGGTTCGACGTCGGGTTGATAGCCATCACCGACGTGCAGGAAGCCCAGGCGGGTTACGACCGCGCACTGGCCAGCGAAATCCGCGCGCGCAACGATATCGAAAACGCCAACGAAGCACTTCGAGAAATTACTGCCGACTATCATCTCGAACTGAAAGTTCTTGGCGAAGACATGTCCCTGACCATTCCCGAACCGCAGGATATCGACGCGTGGACATCCACTGCGCTGGGCAACAACCTCAAACTGAGCAGCTCGCTTATCGCCGCTGAAATTGCCCATCACGATATTCGCAGCGAATTCTCACAACATTTCCCGACTATCGACCTCGTCGGCGGCCATGGATTTAATAAGCAGGGCGGCAGATTCGGGGCGACCAACATTCACCAGAGTGACGTTGGCATCGCGTTAAACGTGCCGATTTTCGAGGGTGGGCGGACACTCTCGCGCACTCGAGAAGCTACTCACGAACATGGCGTTGCTCTTGAACAGCTTGAACAGACTCGTCGATCTATTTATCGCGAAACCCGCCAGGCTTACCTCGGCGTGATTGCAGAAATAAGTTCTGTAAAAGCGCTGCGCCAAGCAGTTTTTTCATCGCACACGGCCCTCGAATCAACACGGGCCGGCTTCGAGGTCGGGACTCGTACTGCGATTGACGTGGTGGCTGCAGAGCGCGTGCTGTCGCAGGCGAAACGCGATTACTCACGCGCGCGCTACGACTATATTGTCGAGACACTGCGCTTGAAGCAGGCCGCCGGCAGCCTCAGCCCTGACGATCTGGCGTGGGCAAATGCGTGGCTAATTGATACTGCGGAAAACCGCAGTCCGACTGGCAACTCCGAATCTTCTGAGATGGGCATTAACTGATGGGGAATAACGATTTCGCTGCAGCATCGCGCTGCCGACAAACTGATTCAATTCTGCTCGCTATCGATCTGCAAGTGCGATTGGGCGCGGCGATGCCGAGTAAAGTATTGACACGGGTGGTGCGAAATTCTGCTTTGCTGGCAAGCAGCTCGGCCCTTCTTGATGTTCCGGTCATCAGCACAGAGCAGTATCCTCGTGGTCTCGGGCCAACGCTCGAAGAAGTGACTGCGGTACTTCCCTCGTCGACACAATGCTTTGAAAAAACCGCGTTCTCGTGCGCGGGTGCAGAAGGATTCCAATCTGCGCTTGATCAACTTCATCGCCGCCAGATCGTTATCGTCGGCATGGAAGCCCACGTTTGCGTTTTGCAAACGGCCATCGATCTGAGCGAGGCAGGGCTGGAGGTGTTTGTCGTCGAGGACGCAATTTGTTCGCGGCGCCTGGAAAATTACCAAAACTCGCTCGAACGCCTGCGGCAGTGTGGCGTGTCGATCGTGAGTGCCGAATCAGTGGTCTTTGAGTGGCTGGGAGATGCCACTCATGAGCACTTTAAATCGATTCAGGCATTGCTGCCCTAAAGACCTGCGAACGTGCTCTGATCGGAGGGCACCTGCAATTCAATTAACGGTGTAATCGCGGGCAGTCATGCATGCGCCGAACGCACGATTGTATTCGTCCACCCGTTGTATTCTTTCATTGTGCTGTTGGTTCGCTGCCTGCTGCTGTTGGCGATAGTGATCCTGACTGGGGCTCGGCTGAGGGCGCGGCGCCTGCGCGGGCTTGCTCGAACGGCTGAATGCGCCAAACACGGTTGAGGCCAGCGCTCCGATAGCAGCACCCTCACCAACATCCCCGGCGAGCGCACCACCAGCTGCACCAAGTGCCGCACCGGTCGCTGCGTCACCGACCATACCGCCACCTTCGAAAAAACCCCCATCGCCAATGCCGAGCAAACCCCGCCCTTGTTGAGGTGGGCGCTGGTCACTGTAACGCGAGCCAACAGGTGGCGAAACTGGCGTCGCCGGCGCGCCCGCCAGGGGCGCCGCCGAAGACGGATCGAAGCCGCTTTGCGACACTGACCACTGATGGCATTCGAAACGATCCTGGGCCTGCGTTTGCTCGGTTTGTCCGGCATTCGGGTAGGCAAACACCTGCGCAGCGCTAACGCCATGAAAGACCCCGGTGCAACCGAGGATGGCGAAACTCAGTGTCATGTAGCGGAACATTCGCACTTCTCCTTGCCGTTCATGTTTCTGAACTTATTCTAGCAGGGGCTCAAGGCCCCGACGCCTGTTTCCAGGTTCGACTCAGCTGCCGCGCCCGCCCGGGCCTTAAATCTCGGCTGCATTTGACAGAATGTGGTTGTCGACCAGCTCAAGGGTTCGACGCGTTGCTCCACCGTGCTCACGAACGACATCACTCCCCAGTTGACCAACTCGGTCTCGTTCGTTGCTGTCTTTTAACCAGCGGCCGGCGACATGCACCAGCTCATCGCCATCATCCACCACGATGAGCGCCCCCACGCTGCGAAGAAGCGTACAAGTTTCGGCGAAATTCTGCGTATACGGCCCGCTCAGCACCGGCGTGCCCAGAGCTGCTGGTTCCAGCACGTTATGCCCGCCGTAGGGCAGCAAACTGCCACCGACAAACGCGACGTCGGCCGCTGCGTAAAATCGCGGTAGTTCACCCATCGAGTCCGCGATATAAACGGACACATCCTCGCTGCATGGTGCCCCGCTGCTTTGCGTGACTACGTGCAGATTGGCGCTCCGAAACAATTCGGCGACATCAACAAAGCGCTCGGGATGGCGCGGCGCAAAGATGAATAACAAGTTTTCGAATTCCGCTTTCAAGTCAAACACGGCATCCAATAGCAGCGCCTCTTCGCCCTCGCGAGTACTACCAAAGACGATCACCGGCCGGTTCACGCCGAGCTTTCGCTTCAACACCTCGGCTTCCTCGCGCACACTGGCGGGCACCTGAATGTCAAACTTCAGACTGCCAGTGACCTCTACCAGTCCTGCGCTCGCTCCCATCTGCAAGAATCGATTGGCGTCAGCTACGCTCTGCGCCGCAATCGCATTAACCGACTGGATTAATGCCCTGCTAAATGCCGCAACGCGCGAATATCCGGACAACGATTTTTCAGACAGTCTCGCGTTCACTAGCACTACCGGGACGCCGGCCGCGCGGCATTGATCTACCGTATTCGGCCATAGTTCAGTTTCTAATATGATCAATATGCGCGGTTTAAAACGAGCGAGAAAACGTCTCAGGATAACGGGTAGGTCGTACGGGAAATAAACGTGTTCCACACTATCCCCCAGCATGCGCTCAACGTTATCTGCACCAGTCGAAGTGGTTGTTGTAACGACAATTCTGATTGCGCTGTCGCGTTCAAGCATGGCTACTATAAGAGGAACAGCAGCCATACTTTCGCCGACCGATACGGCGTGCACCCAAACCACGTCGGTGATTGAGGACCTGCGGTCGTAAATTCCTAGCCGTTCGCGCCAGCCCCGCCATTGCTTTCGGTCCGTGCGACCGCGCCAGAAGATTCGCGCCAGGAGCAATGGAATCGAGAGCGCTAGCAGAATCGTATAAGCGCGCTTCAGGAAGCTAACCAGTTCAGATACTCCCGCGTACCAATATCGACATCCCTGAACGTTCCGCTATAACCCACGCTGCGCAGACGGCTTAGATCGGCTTGCGTGAACGCTTGATAGGCAGCCTCAAGTTTAGGTGGAAAGTCTATGTACTCAATCTCCCCGCGACCGTGCCAGTCAATGATGGTGCTCGCGACGGTGTTAAACGTTGCGGCGCTGCCTGTCCCGCAATTGAAAATGCCCGAGGATCGAACGTCCTGATCGGCGAACCATAGCGTCGCGTCGACGACGTCGTCGACATGGACGAAGTCACGCAATTGTTCGCCGGCCGCATAGCCATGCGAGGCGTCGAACAATCGGACGCTACCAGTTTCCTGGAGTTGGGAATTCAGGTGGTAAACGACGCTCGCCATTGCGCCCTTGTGCTGTTCGCGAGGCCCGTAGACATTGAAGTATCGCAGCCCCGCCACCAATGATTGTGCCGCAGGTAATTGATGCCGGACGAATTGGTCGAATGCGAGTTTTGAATATCCATAGACATTCAACGGATTCTCGTTCTCGGCGACTTCGCGAAAGTCGGTACTCCTGCCGTATATCGCAGCGCTGGACGCGTACACGAACGGTATGGCGCGGCGCGAGCAGAACTGGAATAACGCTCGGGAAAAGCGAAAGTTCGCGTCCATCATATAGCGGCCATCCCACTCCGTGGTATCCGCACACGCGCCCAGGTGAAACACTGCTTCAATTGGCCCGGACAGATCGCTCCCATCCTCCAGCAAAGCCAGGCAACGTGCCTGGTCGAGATAGTCAGCGATGCGGCTATTGCTGAGATTGAGCGCCTTGCGACCCTCGCGCAAATCTTCAACTAGCAATATGTCGTCCGACCCGCGTGCGTTGAGCGCACGAACTAAATTGCTGCCGATGAATCCGGCGCCACCAGTTACCAGAATCATTGAGACGGACTCGCGAAATTCGTCAGGCGGTCGATGACGGACGACGATGAGAACCCGTCATGGTAGTCAAGCACGACGACCTCGCCTCCGGCAGCTGTGACCTCGGCGCCACCCGCTATCGCGTCAATTTTGTAGTCCCCGCCTTTCACGAGGATATCCGGCAATAGTTCCGCAATTAAATTGCGCGGGGTCGGGTCAGAGAACGGGATTACCCAATCGACGCAATCAAGGGCGGCAAGAACTTCCATGCGCGCTGCGAGCCCGTTGATCGGGCGCGCGTCACCTTTAAGTTTGCGCACTGAATCATCGTCATTGACTGCCACGACCAATCTTTGTCCGAGCGCTTTGGCAGCTTTGAGGTACCGAGCATGTCCCGCGTGAAACAAATCGAAACAGCCATTCGTCATGACGACCCGTTCGTCGCGGCGACGGGCGTTGGCGAACTCCTCGCGTAACTGCGTTTGCGAAATCATTCCCCGCCGAACACCTTCCCGGTTAACCATAACCCTGTCGATTTCGTCAATGGTCACGGTGCTCGCCCCAAACTTTCCGACCGCAAGGCTCGCAGCGGTATTGGCCAGACCGACGGCTGTTGGCAGATCGCAACCGGTCGCCAACGCCGCAGCGATCACCGCGCAAACCGTATCTCCTGCTCCGGTAACGTCAAACACTTCGTGTGTATGCGCAGGTATGTGCAATGGCCCTTTACCTTTTTCAAACAGCGACATGCCGGCAGCTCCACGGGTTACCAGTACCGCCTCAAGCTGGAATCGCGTGATCAATTCAGTGGCTTTCTCCGTGATGGTCGCGTCGTCGCGACACGTCCCGACGACGGCCTCAAATTCTTTCAGGTTCGGCGTCAGCAAGCTTGCACCCGCATAGCGCGAAAAGTCGGCGCCCTTAGGATCAACGATTACCGGCAGGCCGAGCGCACTGGCGTGCTCGATTATCTCCGACACTCTATTCGCTGCACCTTTCGCGTAATCGGAAACCACGACGACATCGCAACGCGACATCCTCTCGCTCACGCTTGCTACGACACCGCTGACAGCGCTTGTCACCTCCACTTGTTCGAAATCGAGTCTGATCAGCTGCTGGCGCTGGCTGACTACGCGCAGCTTGACAGTGGTCTTGCGATCGCTGGCACGCAAGAACTCGGGTTCAATACCGATATCGATACACAGGCGTTCTAAAGCGTCGCCATCACTATCGTCGCCAATGACCCCAACTAGCTGAACCTGCCCACCTATCGAAACGATATTGGCGGCCACATTTGCGGCACCACCGACACTATCGACCACGTCCTCAACCAGCACTACCGGGACCGGTGCTTCCGGGGAAATACGCCCGGTCGCGCCGTACCAATAGCGGTCAAGGATCAGGTCTCCGACCACAAGCACATTGGCGTGGCAAAGATTAGAAAGTCGTTGATGCATAGGATTTGTCTGTTGGAGCGCTCAATCAACGTGCAGGGACTGCGCGTGTTGTGATACCAGCACCGTCGAACTTTAACATAGCACTTTGAGTAATCTGTCTGAATAAAGGTCAGGTCAATGGCGCCGGCGACAGGTGCGGATGGCTTGGTTCAATCGGCGATTCGCGCTCCGTTGGGGGCCGCCCCTAAGCTGAACCTGCATGATTGGCCCGATTGAACGCTCTGCTTTTGGCGAACGTTCGCCCCAATAGCTACTGAGCCGGTATTTTTGCCTGTAATGCCTCGGCCTTTTCGCGCATTGAAAACGCGGCATGCTTGCGGAGGATTTCATCAAGGCGCTTGCGCGCCTGATGGGAATCCCCGCTGCTGTGAAGTGCGCTCGCCATGTGAAATCCGATGTCCGGATTATCTGGCGCACTTTCCTCTGCCTTTTTCAGGATTGCCAAGCCTTGTTCGGCCTGGCCGTTAGAGAACAAAATCCACCCGTAAGTATCCATTATCTCGGGGCTTCGCGGAGCCAAATCGTAGGCTTTCTGGGCTAGTTCGATCGCGCGCTTATCCCCCGCTTCGTGATACAGCCATGCCAGATTGTTCAATACGATCGGGTTATCTTTCTGTTGAATCATCATGCGTTCGTATTCGGTGATCACGGACTCACCAGTATCTTCGCCGTGCATGTGTGATGCCCTGACGAGTCGCACCTGCACATCATCGGGATGCTCTTCCAACCATTTGTCCAGGCGCCCACCGGCGCGTCCAAGCTGGCGCTCGAGATGATCCAGCTTGAGTACGATTGACGAAGACGTTGCAAGTTCTGCAGCCTGCATATAGGTCTCAATGGCGTCCTCGGGTCGATCTTCGGCTGCGAAAGAATCGCCAAGTAGCTCATGACCAATAGCAGCATTATCGACGCCAGAGATCAGTTCGGTAGCAATACCCTTGGCTTGCTCGAAATCCTTTCTGCGAATCGCAAGGCGGCCCAACAAGACCTGCGCCCCAACCGCGTTCGGCGCGATGTCCGCAATTTTCTGCAGGGTTGCGGTCAGCCCTGCTTCGTCGCCAAGCTGGTTGTAGATTTTCGCCAATAGCTCTAGTCCCTGTAGCGATTCAGGGACTCGTTCCGTTAGTGAGCGAGCCGCCTGCAACGCATCTTCGAAGTTCCCTGCCGCCAGCATCACATCGGCATATTCGGCCTGGACCTGAGGGGCGAAAGGCGCGAGCTTGTAGGCTTCCTTAATGAGCACCTCGGCAAGGGTGTCATTCTTCTTCGCCCGATAGTGTCGGGCGAGCAGATAGCGAGGCGGGACCGCATCGGGATTATGCTCACGTGCTAGCAACCACAGACGCTCGGCCTCATCCAGATTGTCATCCTGAAGCGCCAGCGCAGCCAGCCCCATGAGAGCAAAAACGTGGTAATCGTCCTGTTCAAGGACCGCGTTGAAATGCTCTCGACCGCGCTCAGGCTGATCTGCGGAAATAGCCAGGCGCGCGAGATTAATTCGGGCCGGGTGAAAAGCCGGGTCCAGACTCAGCGCTTTCTCAAACGCCGCCTGCGCGGCAGGTTTGTCGTCGGAAACTTCCAACACATAACCGTGGGCGTTGTGCGCAATGGGGTTTTCAGGGTGTCGCCCAAGAAGACCGGTAACTGCGCTGAGCGCTTTATCGGGCGCATTTTGCGATAGGTGGACGAGTGTCAGCATGATCTCCGCCTGCGCAAAATCGCTATATTCTTTCGCGATCGCCTCCAGCTCCGTCGTAGCACCGGCAGCATCGCCGGCTGACAAACGGCTGAGTGCAAGTTGCGTACGAATCGCAGGTGAGTCGGGCGCCAGCGCGGCTGCGCGTTCCAGAGTTGCCTGACTGTCGGCGAACTTGCCATGTTTCAAATACGCCGTGCCGAGCAAAGCAAGGGTCCCGGGATCCTCAATCGATGCCGGGTCGCCCGGCGTTCCCGCGATGCCGGTAAATCCGTCTAAACGTCCGGCCGCTAACTGCACCGCGCCCTGCATACGCTGCACTGCAGGATTCTCCGGATCGATTTCCAGCAACCGCTTTAGATACTCTTGCGCGCGCGTAAATTCGCTACGTCCGAAATGTAATTTCGCTGCCATGATGAGACTTTCCCGATGCGTCGGGGCCGCTAACAACACCTTGCGCAACGCGCGCAATGCAACACTATCCTCCGCCCTGCCCTCGGCGATTTGCGCTCTCAGAAAGTTGACGCGCGGATCGGCATCGCCGTCGGAACCGACTTTATCCAGGTGCTTGGCCGCCTCGTCTTGCTCACCGAGCAGAACCAGAGCGCGTGCGATGCTAATTCGCGCAATCGGATTTGTAGCCTGCAACTCGATAGCGCGTGCGAACGAATCGCGTGCCGCCTCAATATTGCCGTCGTGTAGATCCAATTCGCCCTTTATGATCCACAAGCCGACGTCTTCACCGTCGCCTTTCAACAGCAGTTCGACTTCGCGACGGGCGAGCTCCGCATTACCGGCCGCGAGCTCCACTTGCATCAACCCAAGCCTCGCTTCCTTGTGATCGGGGTGCAGTGCGAGAGATGATTCGAATGTATTACGCGCGTCGACAAGACGTTGTTCCGCAAGGTCCAACATTCCGCGCAATACCAACCAGGCGGGCTCAGCGTCATCACCACTGAGCGCAATTTCAGTCGCTGCTTCCTCAAATTTGCCGGTCGCCAGTAGTGCGCGAGTAATTCCCAATCCCACGCCATCGGCTGTCTCCCCCAAAGAACGGGCTCGTCCAAGTTCCTTAAGAGCGCCTTTGGGGTTTCCGGTCTTAATGTGAATCTGGCCGAGAAGATAGCGAGCAGCTCGGTTGTCGGGCTGCTCGGATATCACCGTTTTCAGGTCGATGGCACTGGCTTGCAACTCGCCCGCCTCGAATTGCTCGGCTGCGCGAGCCATCAACACATCAACATCAACGCTGGCTTTTTGTGAAATCAGGTAGGCCCCTGCCGAAATCGCCAACAGCGCAACAACGATCACCGCGTTGCGAATCAACGAGGAGCGGGATTTACGTGGGTTACGCTTTGAAGTCACATCGTTTTCCTTAGTTCGTGCGAAAGATTCAGAGCGCTTGCGGCGTCAAAACCGTGGTCCTCCGCGGACCACTAAGCAATGTAGTTGAATCGTCCAGCGGTCACTTATTCGGTAAGTCGTTTTATGAGCTCTGCGGCGGGCACATAGCCGCCAACCGAAGCACCCGCTGCGGTATACACCGCCGGGGTCCCACTGACGCCCATCGCCTGGCCCAAATTGAACTGCTCGGCAACAGGGCTATCGCACTTCTGGGACACGACCTCTTTGCCCGCCTTGGCGTCGGTTAGCGCTTGTTGCCGATCGTCTGAGCACCACACCGCTGCCGCCTTGTCGAACGACGCGCCGCGGAGTCCGGTGCGCGGGAACGCCAAATAACTGACCGCAATCCCCGCAGCGGTTAGCTTGTCAACTTCAAGGTGCATCTTGCGGCAATATCCGCAGTCGATGTCGGTATAAACGTACAAAGTTTCGACCGGCTTTCCTGCCTTAGGCAGGAACTCGATCAGTTCAGACCGATCCAACTCGGCGAATACGTGGCTGCGCGCCTGAGCGCGACGATGGTCAGAAATATTAGTTTTCTCGGTCAGGTCGATTAGATCGCCACGGATCACATACCGTCCGTCGCCGGTCATATAAAACAACGACGCACCCAGCATGACCTCGTAGAGCCCAGCGAGTGGTGTTTTCGCGACGGACGTCACAGCGTCTTGCGGAAACATCGCTGCCATACGAGCGCGGATGGCAGCTTCTTCGGTGCTATCCGCCGCGTACGCGTGCACACTGGTAAGGGCGAACAACGAGAGAATTAATGCGCGGATAAACATTCTGAGGCCTCAATTTACGCCGAGGACGTAATTCTAATTGCGCTTTATGACGGACACCATACGGCAGCCACGTCGCGAGCGCGTGATGGTGCGGGTACCGTTCCCGCCCGAGTGGTCAATCATCTACTATAGGCTAGTCCCGGCGTGCTCGCCTCTTAAAATCCGAGTGCTCGCCCGTCCCCTTAGTTGTTCAGCAAATCATCATGAGCGCGACAGACACCGATAATCTGGAAGACTCGTCACTCGGAAAGTACAAAATTCTGACCAAGATTGGCTCCGGCAACATGGCTTCCGTCTATCTTGGTCACGATCCCTTCATTGACCGGCCTGTTGCGCTGAAAGTCGCGCGGCCCGATTACGTCGATGCCGAAGACAAAGGGGAGTTTTACAAGCAGCTGTTCTTTAACGAAGCACAAACTGCCGGGCTGTTAAAGCATCCGAATATCACGGCTATTTACGATGCCGGAGTCGATCGAAACTACTACTACATCGTCATGGAGTACGTACACGGTGGGGTGACCCTCGATCGTTATACCGCGATGGAAGAGCTTCTGCCGGTTGAAACCGTTACTGCCATCCTCTACCAATGCGCAATGGCCCTCGACTACGCACATAAAAAGGGCGTCGTACATCGTGACATCAAGCCGAGGAACATTCTCCTTACCGATGACGGGGAAGCGAAAATCACCGATTTTGGAGTTGCCGGAGCTTCGGGCATGCGTGGCGACCAAATGCCGGGCCACGCCGGGTCACCACGCTATATGTCACCCGAACAGATTCGCCGTGGGGATGTCGTCACACAAAGTGACCTCTTTTCGCTCGGCGTCATTGCCTACGAGATGCTGACCGGGAAACACCCGTTTCCGGGAGATAACATCGAAGCAATCGAGCATTCCATCCTTAATAAATCTCCGCCACGACTGCAAAACGTGCGCCCGGACATTCCTGAGATCTATCAACGCATCATCGACAAGGCACTCGCCAAAGCGCATAAGAGCCGTTACAAATCGGGCCTCGATATGGCCGGTGACATTTCTCTGGTTTATGACTTCTTGAAACAGCCGGCCGTCCGGCTGACCCAACAGGAAAAATATCATCGAGTTGAGAATCTGCGCTTTTTCAAAGATTTCCCGGATAACGACCTTTGGGAGTTGATTAACTCCGCTGAGTGGATTCGATTGCCCCCTGACGCCGAAATCGTCCAGGAGGGTCAGGCCGATGCATCGTTTTACGTGCTGGTAACGGGCGAGGTGTCGGTTACTAAAAGCACTCGGCAAATCGTGCGACTGTATCCGGGTGATTGCTTCGGTGAAATGGGGCTATTGTCGGGGCGACCACGCACAGCCACCATCGCCGCAATTACAGAGATTACGGTCATGAAGCTACGCGATTCGGTCGTGCAAAGAATGTCTGTAAATTGCCAGCTGAAGTTTCAGCGTCAGTTTCTAACCACGCTTATCGAGCGTCTGGAACATGCCGACGAGCGCCTGACGCACGCTTCGCAGGATGATTGAGCCCGTGCCAACGCTGATGACAACAGGTCCATTGGCCACGTAAAAGCAATTGGCTTCGCAATCTCACACGCTTGCTGGAGGCGGTCCAATCACACTGGACCAATGTGTTGCCTTACTCGGTAAACAAGGTGCGTTATCGCCAAGTCAGATCGCCCAGATGCGCTCGGCAATTGGCGACGACGATCAGCGACACCCGTTTATCCGCATCGCCGACCTCGGCTTGCGGACGTCCGGCAATAGCCCGGAACCACTCACACTTGAGGCCGTGACACGACTCGTTGCTGGCGCTTGCGATCTCCCTTATTTTCGCATTGACCCGTTAAAAATAGACGTTGAGGCAGTGACCTCTCTGGTCTCTCAGGCTTACGCGACCCGATTCGGATTCCTGCCCGTCATCGTCACGGACAAAGAGGTCACCATTGCCTCCGGCGAACCATTCGTCGATGAGTGGGAGGCGGAAATAGGACGGATTCTCAGACGTCGAATACAAAGGGTGCTGGCTAACCCGCGTGATATCGAACGATACCTGCGCGAATTCTACGGCGTCAGTCGGTCAATCACGGGCGCGAGTATCAAGAGCGACTCGCACGACCGTACGGTAACGAACAACTTTGAGCAGCTCACTGAACTCGGCGCGGTCGGCGAGCCAGATGCCAATGATCGACATATCGTGCATTTGGTCGACTGGCTCCTGCAGTACGCATTTGAACAGCGCGCAAGCGATATCCATATCGAGCCCCGCCGCGAACAAAGCAACATTCGCTTCCGTATCGACGGCGTATTGCATTTGATTCATCAGCTGCCAACAACGGTTATCAGCGCAATTACCAGCCGCATGAAATCTCTTGGACGGATGGATGTAGCAGACAAGCGGCGCCCGCAGGATGGTCGAATTCGCACGAAAGCGCCGGGTGGCCAGGAAATCGAGCGGCGCCTGTCGACCATGCCGACTACCTTCGGCGAAAAACTCGTGCTCAGAATATTCGATCCTGAAAAATTGACGCAGCCGTTTGAAAGCCTCGGGTTCGATCGTGAGGAGCTTGCAAAATGGAACGAAATCGTTGACCAGCCCCACGGCATGATTCTAGTCACTGGACCGACCGGCTCGGGCAAAACAACCACACTGTATTCGGCGCTAAAACAAATCGCACGCCCGCAAATCAACGTCTGCACCATCGAAGACCCGATTGAGATGGTTGAGCCATCGTTCAACCAGATGCAGGTTCAGCCGACGCTAGAAATCGACTTCGCGACCGGCGTTCGCACCCTGCTGCGCCAGGATCCAGATGTGATTATGGTCGGAGAAATCCGCGATCGCGAAACTGCCGATGTCGCGATTCAAGCCGCTCTTACCGGTCATCTGGTCCTGTCGACGTTGCACACCAATGATGCGCCTTCGGCCGTCACACGCTTGATGGACATTGGCGTCCCGCCATTCCTCATCGGGGCGACCTTGCTGGGCGTGATCGCGCAGCGACTGGTACGGATACTGTGCGAGCACTGCAAGCAACCAGGGTCAGTCAGTGAACAGGCCTGGAACTCACTGGTTGCACCGATGCGCTCTGCAGTGCCGACCGGCGTGATGCAAGCTGGCAGCTGTGACGAGTGCCGGCACACAGGATTCCGCGGGCGCCAGGGCATCTACGAAGTGATGCAAGTTAATCAGGAGCTTGCGACCTTGATCGCGCCGCAAATGGAGCTGGCGGCCTTAAAGCGGCTCGCCCTGAAGCACGGACTTCGACCACTCAATATTGCTGGCGCGCAAAAAATTGCACACGGTAAAAGCACGCTCGACGAGGTCATAAGAGTCGTTTCGCTGGCTGAAACGTGAGCGTCGGACGCCGCGAACTACCCGCGCGGATGGTGGGCTGCATGCAGTGACTTTAATCGCTCAGTGGCAACATGCGTGTAGATCTGGGTCGTCGAGATATCGCTATGTCCGAGCAGCATCTGAACAACTCTTAAATCAGCGCCGTGATTAAGCAAATGAGTCGCAAAGGCGTGCCGTAAGGTATGCGGTGATAGCTCCGTACTGATACCGGCCTTGAGGGCATACCGTTTAATCAAGTACCAAAACGCCTGCCGTGTCATTGCTGACCCTCGACGAGTTGGAAACAGGGCACGCGTCCCGTGTCGCCCAGCGAGTTCTGCACGCGCTTCCTGCAAATACCTCTCCAACCACGTCAGGGCTTCTTCACCTAGCGGCACGAGGCGCTCTTTGTTGCCCTTACCGGTGATACGCGCCACGCCCTGGCGAGTATTTATCTGATGGGTTTCAATGGAGACTAGTTCGGTGACTCGCAGACCAGTCGCATAGAGCAGCTCAAGCATTGTTCGATCGCGCAACCCTAGCGCCACAGTAACGTCAGGAGCAGCTAATAATGCCTCGACGTCATCTTCGCTCAACGATTTCGGTAGTGACCGACCTAGCGGCATCGACACCATGCGGACCGTTGGGTCACTGGCGATGCGTTCTTCACGCAGCAGAAAGCGGTAATAGCGGCGTAAACAAGACAATCGCCGCGCACGCGTACGGTTCGCCAGCTGCGCGTGTTGCTGCACAAATTCGAGTAAATGATTCTCGGTGGCCGTAAGCGTCGTCGTTCCGGCATCGGTCAGGTACTGCCGCAACATATTCAGATCATTTCGATAAGCCGAAATGGTGTTCCGACTCAGCCCGAATTCGAGCCACAGGTGGTCGAGAAACGCGTCCACCACAATGTCATCATCGCCACGAAGATCGGGCGTGTTACCCACCTTGGCGCCCCACATCAGCCCGAGGCAAACGTCGTCGCTGAAGGTACTTGCGTTTCAGGTAAATATTGCTCACCTTATACCGGAACAAACTCCGCGACACGACGAACTAATTATG
Source organism: Proteobacteria bacterium UBA981 (assembly GCA_002292285.1). Classification (GTDB taxonomy): domain Bacteria; phylum Pseudomonadota; class Gammaproteobacteria; genus UBA981. The sequence continues at coordinate 16,664 of DBBP01000017.1, read as the reverse complement.
CTCGAAAGCTGGTTTAATTCACCTACCGTGACTATCACTGAAATCAAGCGCGACGCCGCAAATCAAACCGCCGTAGACGCCGAAACAGCAGCGTTTTCACTGTATCACTACGACAGCTGCATGTTCTGCGCCAGAGTGCGCAAAGCAATCGGTGCGTTGAGTCTGAACATTGAATTGCGAGACATCATGACCGAACGCAGTCATTTTCGCGATTTGGCGAACTTCGGCGGACGCACGACGGTGCCGTGCCTGCGCATCGGCGGTGAGGAGCATGCTGATGCAGAATGGATGTTCGAATCGGCCGATATCATCCGCTTCCTTGCGGAGAAATTCGGCGCCAGCTGACGCGCGCTCGACCGGCGCGCGCCGCGGAGAACTTAGCGTATTTTTTCTTTGATTCGCGCTGCCTTTCCGCGACGTTCACGCATGTAGTAGAGCTTGGCGCGACGCACGTCACCGCGGCGCTTGACCTCGATACTGCCGATCATTGGGCTGTATGTCTGAAATACCCGCTCGACGCCTTCACCGTGTGAAATCTTCCTGACCGTGAATGAAGAATTCAGGCCGCGGTTGCGTTTTGCGATCACAACGCCCTCAAATGCCTGCAATCGTTCGCGAGTGCCTTCCTTGACCTTCACTTGTACGACGACAGTATCCCCCGAACCAAATGTGGGGACTTCGCGGTGCATTTGTTCCGCTTCCAGTTCTCTGATGATATCGGCCATTAAGCTCAACTCGTGGGGTGGTGAGAGCGCGCGATTCTACAACAATACGCGAGCGATTTTCATCATCGCGCGGCGATTATTTCGCAGTCGATGCATTCTTGCGTCCCGCACCAGCCGCTCAAGCCACGTCCGCCTGGCATGGGCGGGCAAAAATGAGTGACTTAGCCGGCACGCCGGCGGGAATTCATTTGGTTATCGGCGCTCGTGCTCGCGCTGGTATTCTTCCAACAATGACCGATCTGCGTCGCTCAAACTAGCCTGTTCGAGTAAGTCCGGGCGTCGCTCAAGAGTTCTGCCAAGGCGCTGTTTGCGCCGCCAGCGTGCGATCGCCCCATGATCGCCACTAAGCAGGACGGCTGGCACATTTTGTTCGTCGATCGACTCCGGCCGGGTGTAATGCGGATAGTCGAGCAAACCGTCACAAAATGAATCTTCCTGCGCCGAACACTGGTCACCCAGAACACCGTCTAGCGTGCGCGCAATCGTGTCGATCATCAGCAAAGCTGGAAGTTCACCGCCACTGGCCACGAAATCGCCGATCGACCATTCGCTGTCAATGTCATGACTAACGATTCGTTCATCAATGCCCTCGTAGCGCCCGGCAACCAGGACCAAATGACCATGGCCGGCAAGTTCGGGTACGCAATGCTGCTCGAAGCGTCGACCCTGCGGCGTCAGAAAGGCGACGTGAACTGCACAATCGCTCCGCTCCCTGGCAGCACTAATTGCCTTGCGCAGCGGTCCAACCATCATCACCATACCGGGTCCACCACCGTAAGGCGTATCATCGATGGTGCTGCGCCGATCGGGCGCATAATCGCGTGGATTGACCGTCTCAATATCGATAAGCCCGCGTTCGCAGGCCCGGCCTACGACCCCGCAGTTCCGGTACGCGTTGATCAAGTCGGGAAATAGGGTGACGACACTAAATCGGTTCATCGTTTGGCAATCGTATTCACGTTTGACGCGAACTGTTGGTCGTCAAGGCATATTCACCAGATCGGCGTTCCAAAGCACCGACAAAACGAGTCACGGATGCCTCACGACCATCGCAAAACGGCGCACAATCGCATCAAACAACGCGACCAGATCAATCATCAACATGCCAGTCCACAACCATCTCCCCGTCGGGTCCGCAGTCCACATTGAACACGTAGACATCGGTGACGAAGGGAATCAAGCGCTCCCGATCGTCGACAACCCTTATAACGTCGTGAGCACTCGTTTCGAGCAGGCCGGCGATCCGACCGAGATATTGTCCTTGCAAGTTGACGACGCGCAACCCGATTAACTCAGACCAGTAATATTCTCCGGTGCCAAGGGGCGGAAGCTCGCTGCGGAGCACTGCAATGTCGCTTCGTACCAGCGCACGCGCTTGTTCACGCTCGGTAACACCCTCGAGCGAGGCGATAATGACGCCGTGGTGATGTCGTGATTCATTGAGCTTGCAGGGACGCCATTCACCATCGACCCTCAAGAACCATGGTGTATAGCTCATCAGGTTATCGCGGGGGCGCGTGTGCGATAGGACCTTTACCCAGCCCCGAGTACCGAAGACACCGGTGACCCGCCCTACCGTAACGTGCTCTTCCACGCTACAAAGTGCGATTTGTGCAGGTTGAGGCAAGCCCGAAGAAAAGAGGGGTGGGCGGAGTCACCGCCAGGATTGACTGGCTCAGGCTGCCTGCTCGTTGTTCGCGACGAGTTTCGCGACGCGCTCAGACGCCTGGGCGCCGACGGAGAGCCAGTAATCGAAACGTTCTCGATCAAGGCGAAAGGCCTCTTCCTGTCCCGCAGCCAAAGGGTTAAAAAACCCAAGGCGCTCAAGGTGTCGACCATCGCGCTTATTTCGGCGGTCAGCGACTACGATGTGATAGAAAGGCCGCTTCTTGGCTCCGCCGCGCGACAATCGAATTACTACCATGAATTATTCCCTTAGGTTTCTGGCGCCGTGGCTAGGCGTTCTTAAGTCTGGCTGGCGCCTATAGCACGGCGCTAGTGGGCGCGCATTTTAAGAGTAAAGCTGTAGCAAATGGAAGCCAGCAAGGAGGATCATTCGTTGAACATCACCCCGCCCCCAGCACTAGCCGATAAAGCCACGATGAGGAAACTCGCCCGTGCCTATCGGGACGCAGTTCCTGGCTCGGCTCGCGAGGCGTATTCGACCCAAATTGCGCAACGCTTACTTATGCTACCTGCGGTCCGGGGCGCTTCATCATTGTTCATCTATGTGTCGACAAAATTTGAAATCTCGACACGCAGCCTCATCGACGAATGCGCGAAGGGAGGCAAAACAGTGCTGGTTCCCATGATTCGGGATAGGACAACGATGTCGGCGGTCCCCTTCCCAGGCTGGCAGTCGATGCAGCCCGCCGGGCTTGGTATTTTATCGCCCCCTGAGAGCCCTTCATATGAGGGCAATGTGTCAGTGGTCATAGTGCCCGGGCTTGGATTCACGGCCTCAGGAAACCGCGTCGGCTACGGCGGTGGCTACTACGATCGTTGGCTGGCAGCGGCCCCACGCTCGATTTCTATTGCTCTGGCCTTTGAGGCGCAGTTGTATGACCGCTTGCCCGTCGAGCAACACGATCGGCGCGTACACATGATCGTTACAGAATCTCGCCTAATCAATTGTTTAGAAGAGTGAAAATAATAGTTAATAATTATTTTAAGTATATAATTTAACTTATTGATTTTTATTAATTATGGAACTATAGTTAATCCATATTATAGAAAGGACTCAAGATCATAAGAGTCAGCATCGTCAGTGTATTTGCGCTTCTGAACGTCGCTTGTGCGAACACTTCCAGCTTAGAGCCGGCTTCGCAGCAAATTGCGGCGCCGGTGAATACCGCGAAAGTCGCATCTGAGCAACAAACGGTGACCAGCCGATTGGAAGCCAGAAATCCGGCTTGCAAGGTGCGCCGCGCGCTCGACGGACGGGCCATATGTGCACCAAATGTCGCACTCGCCAAGTCAGCAGACAAACCAGCTTTAAAGCCAATCGCTACTCCTCGTGTAGAGCACGTGGATGGCCTGTTGCCAGGCGAGTACCTGGTGATTGGTAGCTTCAATGAACGGCAGAATGCGATGAACTGGGCTAGCTTTAATGCCGATTTTGGCACCGATGTGCAACCAGTGCCGCACCTTCATTCGGGGATGTATAGAGTCGTGGTCGGTCCGTTACAGAGCGAGAACACCGTGCCGATGCGAGAGATTCTCGCCGCGGTCGGCGCTGGCAATAGCTGGCGTCTGGAAGTTTGTGGCCCAACCTCTGTCACGCCGCAATGCGAGTCCATCACGGCCGCTAAACTAGCTCACGCTGTAACTCATTAAGAGGTGGTTCGTTCCACGGCGCACCGTGGAACGGACTGTGTTCAGTGACGGACGAGTTGCCGGTTAGACTTCCTTCATGCTCAAGCGAATACGCCCCTGCTTGTCGACTTCCAAAACCTTCACTTTGACAACGTCACCTTCGGACAGTTTGTCGCTGACATTCTCAACTCGCTCGTTTGATATCTGCGAAATGTGCACCAAACCGTCTTTGCCAGGCAAGATATTTACGAATGCGCCAAAGTCCATCAACTTCATGACCCGGCCTTCGTAGATAGTCCCCACTTCGACATCCGCAGTAATTGACTCGACCCGAGATTTCGCGGCCTGCCCTGCAGCGTTGTCTACGGATGCGATCTTGATGGTTCCGTCATCCGAAATATCGATAGTTGCGCCGGTTTCTTCGGTAATCATCCGAATTGTGGCACCGCCCTTACCAATTACGTCGCGAATCTTATCCGTCGGAATTTTGAAGGTTATGATGCGCGGAGCGTGCTCAGACATCTCTTCGCGCGGTGTCGAGATCACTTTGGCCATTTCGCCCAGGATGTGCACGCGTCCACCCTTCGCCTGCGCCAGGGCCACTTCCATGATTTCGCTCGTGATTCCTTTGATCTTGATATCCATCTGCAACGCAGTGATACCGTCGGCGGTACCCGCAACTTTGAAGTCCATGTCGCCAAGGTGATCTTCGTCGCCGAGAATGTCTGACAAGACAACAAAGCGATCGCCCTCTTTGATCAAGCCCATGGCGATGCCTGCAACAGGCGCTGTCAACGGAACGCCTGCATGCATCATCGAAAGACTGGTCCCGCATACTGAAGCCATGGAGCTCGAACCATTGGATTCGGTAATTTCGGAAACGACACGAATGACGTACGGAAATTCTTCCATGTCAGGCATGACGCCGACGATAGCTCGCTTGGCGAGTCGACCGTGGCCGATTTCACGACGCTTAGGCGAGCCGACCCGGCCCGTTTCGCCGACACAAAAAGGCGGGAAGTTGTAGTGCAACATGAACGGGTCGCGGCGTTCGCCTTCAATGGCATCAATGACTTGTGAATCGCGCCCGGTTCCGAGGGCAACGACCACAATGGCCTGGGTCTCACCACGGGTGAAGAGCGCGGAGCCGTGGGTACGCGGAAGCACGCCAAGCTCGATGTTAATCGGCCGAACGGTTTCACGGTCGCGCCCGTCGATGCGAGCGTTGCCGTCCAAAATACTATTTCGAACGATGTCATGCTCAAGCTTATCGACCACGCCCGCGACCTGTTTCTCACTCCAGGTCGCCGCTTCGCCGCCCGCGAAATCAGCCAGAATTTCCTTGCGGAGCACCGACAGACCGGCGTAGCGGGCCATTTTATCGACAACGCCGTAAGCTTGTGCAATCGCCGCTCCGAACTTGTCCGTTATGGCCGCAATCAGGTCAGTTTCCTCGGCCGGGGGCAACACTTCCCACATTTCCGGCTGGACTTTCTCGACCAGTTCCTTAATCGCCTTGATCGCACCCTGAAGATGGGTGTGGCCAAAGTTGACGGCCCCTAGCATCACCTCTTCACTGAGACCTTTGGCCTCCGATTCAACCATCAGTACCGAACTCTCAGTGCCCGCGACAACGAGGTCCAGGTCGGACTCATCGAGCGCAGAAAAGCTCGGGTTCAGTACGTATGCACCATCTTTGTAACCAACGCGCGCTGCACCAATTGGCCCGTCGAACGGCAGTCCTGAAATCGACAACGCGGCCGATGCGCCAATCATCGCCGGAATGTCAGGATCGACGCTTGGGTCGAGTGACATCACCGTGCAAATAATCTGTACTTCGTTCTTGAAGCCCTTGGGGAAGAGCGGTCGTACCGGACGGTCGATCAGACGGCAGGTCAGCGTTTCTTTTTCCGTCGGACGTCCTTCGCGCTTAAAGAACCCACCGGGGATCTTGCCGGCCGCATAGGTCCGTTCTTGGTAGTCGACAGTTAAAGGGAAAAAATCACGACCTGGGTCGGCGGATTTTCGTCCAACAACCGTTGCCAGCACCACCGTATCGCCCATCGTGACCACGACGGCTCCTGTAGCCTGCCGGGCGATTTTCCCGGTTTCCAAAGTGACTGTATCGTTGCCAAACTGAAACGAGACCGATGATGGCGACATAATTTCTACCTGTTCGAGAAAACCAAAGAGCCGCTGGTAATGACAGCGGCTCAGGGGGAAAGGAATCGGTTTGTGATCGTGCCTTGGGTGGGACTTATTTCCTTAGTCCAAGGCGCGCTATCAATTCACGATAGCGCTCGACGCTGCTCTTTCTAAGGTAATCGAGCAACTTCCTGCGCGTGTTAACCATTCTCAGCAATCCCTGACGAGAGTGATTGTCGTGTTTATGGGTTTTGAAATGACCCGACAGGTCGTTAATTCTCGCGGACAGCAAAGCGACCTGGACCTCGGGGGACCCGGTGTCGGTACCCGACAATTGATACTCGCTGATAATTGCACTCTTGTGCTCATTCGACAAAGCCATCTAATGACTCTCCCTAACTCACTGGTTAGTTTTATGTGTGAAAGCGGCCGCGCATTCTAACCGCGTCCCTGGTGTGCCACAAGGAATTTGTGTTCCTCTGGCGCTGATTCTCGTTGCCTTTCAGTCGCATGGGTACGCAATAATCGGCGTGGCTCAACGCGTCCGTCGGCAAGAATCTCTCCCACACCGACGAAGTCACCACGACTGTCATAAAGTCGCACGTTTCCGAATGCCTGTGCGGCATTCACTGTAACCGCCTGTCCCTGTTCAATGCAGCTCGCGCTGGCCGCTGTCAGGTGCAGCTCAGGCAAGTGCTTTAGAGCGCTATCGATTGGCAGTAGCAGCGCGTCGAGAGCTTCGAAGCCCCCTTGCTGCGAAATCTTGCCAAGGGTCTCTAAATCCAGTGCCTCGCCGATTTGGTAGGGACCCGCACCAGTCCGCCGCAGGGCTGACACGAATGCGCCGCAGCCAAGCGACTCGCCAACGTCCTCTGCCAAGGTGCGTACGTAAGTTCCCTTCGAACAGCTGATGTCTACCGTTGCCTGTTGGTCGGAAAAGTGCTCGAGGGTAAAGTTGTCGATACGGACTTGTCGCTTACTTCGCTCAACCTCCAGACCCTGGCGGGCAAGCTTGTACAAAGGTTGGCCGTTTTTCTTGAGCGCCGAATGCATCGGAGGGACCTGCTCGATGACGCCGAGAAATCTACGCATCGCAGCCGAGACATGGGCTGCGTCGAGCCCGACCGTGGGCCGCTCACTGATAGTTTCCCCTTCCGCATCGCCGGTCGACGTGCGCCGCCCGAACGTGAACTCAGAAAGATAGTGCTTATCAGCGTCGAGAAGGAACTGACACACTTTTGTTGCGTGCCCGAAACATAAAGGGAGAAGCCCGGTGGCCAGCATATCGAGATTGCCGGTATGCCCTGCCTTGTTGGCGTTGAACAGGCGTTTCGCGCTTTGCAAAGCTTGATTCGAACTGTACCCGACGGGCTTGTCGAGCAACAATATGCCATTGACTTCGCGTCCACGACGGCGGCGTCCTTGTCTGGAACTCACCGGCTAGCCCTCACGATCCGATGCGGGCTTGTCGGCCAGTAAGCGACTGATGCGATCGTCGCGCTCCAGACCATTGTCGAGATGAAAAGTGAGACGCGGCGTCCGCCGAGTTCGCAACTGGGTCGCCAGGGTTTTCTGGAATTTGAACGCGTCCGCGTTCATGCTGCGGAGAAAAGCCTTTTGTACGTCACTGTCGGTATAAACACTCAGATATATTCCGGCGTGTTTCATATCCGGTGAAATATCCACGTGCGTAATGGTTGCCAACCCAATGTTCTGGGCGCGCGCAAGCTCGTTGACTGGCTCGCCCAATACTCGCATGACGGTGGATGCCACACGATCGAGTCGACTGAACTCAGGGTCTTTGTTCGCCACGCGTTATTGATCAGAGGGTGCGGACAACTTCAGTACGCTCGAACACTTCGATCTGGTCGCCCGCCTTAACGTCGTTGTAGTTGCGCACACCAATTCCGCATTCAGTACCTGCCCGGACCTCGTTAACGTCGTCTTTGAAGCGCCGCAGCGACTCAAGCTCGCCTTCGTAAATCACAACACTCTCGCGCAGGACCCGGATTGGATTACTCCGTTTGACAGTCCCTTCAGACACGATGCAGCCAGCGATCGCGCCGAGTTGCGAGGACCGAAACACATCCCGAACTTCGGCGATGCCGGTGATCGTCTCGCGAATCTCAGGCGATAACAATCCACTAATCGCGGCCTTCACGTCGTCGATTACTTCGTAGATGACGCTGTAATAGCGCAGATCCAGGCCTTCGTCCTCGACTAATCGGCGCGCAGCAGCATCGGCGCGGACGTTGAAGCCGATGATACTTGCGCGTGAGGCCATAGCCAGATTGACGTCTGATTCGTTAATGCCGCCTACACCACTGGCTACAATCTCGAGTCTGACCTCCTCATGACTGAGCTTCATCAGGGCATCAGACAAGGCTTCGCTCGACCCTTGTACATCGGCCTTCAGCAGCACACGCACCGACGCCTGACCACCCTCTTGCATCTGCGAAAACATATTCTCGAGCTTCGCTGCCTGCTGACGGGCAATTTTGTGTTCACGATCTTTCTCGATGCGGTATGACGCAATCTCGCGCGCGCGGCGATCGTCATCGACGACCATCGCGTCATCACCGGCGTTTGGCGTTCCCGATAAACCGAGTATTTCGAGTGGTTCCGACGGCCCGGCTTGTTCGAGTTGTTCGCCGCGAGCATTAGTCATCGCGCGAACACGCCCGTACTCACCACCGGCAATCAGAATATCGCCTCGCTTTAAACAGCCGCTTTGCACCAACACCGTCGCAACCGGGCCACGTCCTTTGTCGAGACGCGATTCGATCACGGTGCCCCGGGCTGGTCCTTCGGCGGGAGCTTTGAGTTCGAGAACTTCCGACAGTAAGGAAATTGCTTCAAGCAAACCGTCTACACCTTCGCCTGTGAGAGCAGACACCGGCATAAACTGGGTATCGCCGCCCCAATCTTCCGGAATCACTTCGCGGTTAGCCAGTTCCTGTTTAAGGCGATCGGGCTCCGCATCGGCTTTATCGATTTTGTTTATTGCCACAATCATCGGTACGCCGGCCGCGCGGGCATGTTTGATCGCTTCTTCAGTCTGGGGCATGACGCCATCGTCTGCAGCCACGACCAGAATCACGATGTCCGTGACTTTCGCACCACGCGCACGCATGGAAGTGAATGCCTCGTGACCAGGTGTGTCCAGAAAGGTGATCGGACCATGATCCGTTTGCACGCGATACGCGCCAATGTGTTGGGTAATCCCACCAGCCTCGCCTGCCGCAACGCGTGAATCGCGGATGTAATCAAGCAGCGATGTCTTGCCGTGATCGACGTGCCCCATGATGGTCACCACAGGCGCGCGCGGTTCAAGCTCCCCGGAATCAGCGACGCTTTCGCGCAGCGAATTCTCAACGATATTGTCTGAAACAATTTTTGCCCGGTGTCCCATCTCCTCGATCACCACGATTGCGGTTTCCTGATCGATAAGCTGGTTTATCGTCACCATGCTGCCAAGGTTCATCATCGCCTTGATGACTTCACCCGCCTTCACTGACATGCGCTGTGCAAGTTCGGCCACCGTGACGCTGTCGGCGATAGGGACGTCTCTGATCACCGGAGCCGTAGGTCGTTCGAATCCGTGCTTCGAATTGCCGCCCGAGACAACGCGCCTGGAGGTCTGTTTCTTACGTCGCCGACCCGATTTATCGCTAGCAACGTGCAGTTCCTTACGCCCACGCCCGTTGTTGTTATTGTCTCGATCGCGTCCCTTGCCTTTCGTGGATTTTTTCTTGTCAGCTGGCGGCTGCTGCGCCTTGCCGATGGGCTGTTCTGCTGAAATCGCCTGGGCGGCCACCTCGGCGGCCTGCGCGGCAGCGAGAACATCCGATTCATCTTTTGCGCGCTGCTCGGCCACAGATCTTTCGGCTGCTTCGCGTTCGCGAACTTCTGCATCAACGAGGGCCTGCTCGGCGGCCAAACGTTCGGCTTCGGCCTGCTCAGCTGCCTCCGCCTCGGCGCGGATCCGATCCTGCTCTGCGGTGTCCTCCTGGACTTCCACGACTTCGGTAAGCTCAGCAACGTCGCGAACCTCGGCGCCCTCGGCAGCCTCGGCCACGTCTTCTTCAGAAACCACGGTGCGTTTCACATACGTGCGCTTCTTGCGGACTTCAACGCTGACCGTTTTCGCAGGCGTAGCAACTTTTGCGCCGCGCAAACGTGGACGACCGCGTTCAGCCGGTACTTTTAATTCAGTTACCGTTTTCCGCTGAAGGGTGATCTTCGCAGGCTCTGAGGCGACTTCATGCTTGCCATGAATCTTGCGCAGGTAGGAAAGCAGACGACTTTTCTCGTCATCTGAAATAGTGTCTTCAGCTCCTTTCGCAGGTAATCCCGCTTCGGATAGTTGCTGCATGAGCCGGTCGACAGAAATTCCGACCACCCCCGCAAACTGCTGGACAGTGACTTCAGCCATCGACGCCTACCTCGCTGAGATTTGCCTGCTCGGCCTCGGCGAACCACGGCTCGCGAGCCTTCATGATTAAGGCCGCGGCCTTCTCTTCGCTGATATCACCAATTTCAAGTAGCTCATCAACTGATTGCTCGGCCAGCTCATCCATGGTGATGATGCCCTGGGCCGCCATGCGAAAAGCCAAGTCTTCGTCCATGCCCTCCATGGTCAGCAAGTCATCGGCCGGTCGCGCATCGCCGATCTGCTCCTCGCTCGCAATCGCCCGAGTCAACAACAAGTCTTTCGCGCGCTGGCGCAATTCCCCGACCAGCGTCTCGTCGAACTCATCGACGTCGAGCATTTCTTGTTCCGGAACGTAGGCCACCTCCTCGATCGAGGTAAACCCTTCCTGCACCAAAATAATAGCTACCTCGGCATCGACGTCGAGCAGTTGCATGAACTTCTCCTGGTTCTTCGCCAGGTCCTGCTCATTCTTCTGCTCGGCCTCAGTTTCGTTCATCACATTCAGTTCCCAGCCGGTCAACTGGCTGGCTAGGCGTACGTTCTGACCGTTGCGGCCAATCGCCTGGGAAAGTTGCTCTTCGACCACCGCAACGTCCATCGTACGAGTGTCCTCGTCGACTAATATCGAGACAACTTCAGCAGGGGACATCGCGTTAATGACAAACTGGGCCGGGTTCTCATCCCATAAGATGATGTCGACCCGCTCGCCGGCGAGTTCGTTCGACACCGCCTGTACACGTGACCCGCGCATTCCCACGCAGGCACCGACAGGATCGATGCGCTGATCGCGGCTGCGCACAGCTATTTTTGCGCGCAGTCCCGGATCTCGGGCAGCCGCGAGAATGTCGATTACGCCTTCTCCGATTTCCGGCACTTCGAGCTTGAACAATTCGATAAGGAGTTCCTTGGCTGTGCGACTGACAAAAAGCTGGGGGCCACGTTTCTCAGCTCGCACGTCAAACAGATAGCCCCTCACGCGGTCACCGGAGCGAACCATTTCGCGCGGAATGAGCTGATCTTTAGTAACCGCCGCCTCAGCATTGCCACCAAGATCGATATAGACGTTGCCACGCTCAACTCGTTTGACGATCCCCATGACAAGCTCGCCAACCCTATCCTGGTAAGCCTCGACGACCTGCGCCCGCTCCGCTTCGCGGACTTTCTGCACTATCACTTGCTTGGCTGTCTGCGCCGCGATGCGGCCGAACTCGGCAGCCTCCAAGGGCTCCTCGATCATGTCGTCTGCGGTTAGCGCCGGGTCTCGCGCTTTAGCATCACTGAGCCAAATCTGGCGATCGGGGTATGGCAGTTCACCTTCAGCAATCATCTCCGCAGCCGCCGACGCTTCTTCATACCCCTCGTCTTCCGGGTCTAGCTCCGGCGACTGTTCGGGATCGATAATTGCCCAGCAGCGGAAGGCATCATAGGCGCCGGTTTGGCGATCGATCGCCACGCGACATTCAACGTCCTCAGTAAAGCGTTTCTTTGTCGCGCTCGCGAGGGCAGCTTCCAACGCCTCAAAGATAATTTCTTTGCCGACGCCCTTCTCGTTTGAGACGACGTCGACAACAGTAAGAATCTCTTTATCCATCAGTCATTTACCTTCGTCGAGGCTATCAGTTCGCAACTTCGCAGGAGCGCCTGAGCCAGCCGGCCAATCCACTGCCAAACGTGATCGCTCCAGTTCCTGAAAGGGTACGGCAAAACGCTCACCGTCAACTTCCACAATCAAATCATCACCGTTTACTTCGAGCAGCGTGCCGGTCAATCTGCGCCGCCCGTTCACAAGGTTTCGCAACCGCATTTGCACTCCGGCGCCGAGATGGCGGCGATGCTGTTCTAAAGTAAACAACGGCCGGTCGAGACCCGGTGACGAAACCTCAAGCGTATATTCCCCGCGAATCGCCTGCTCAGCTTCGAGCAGGTCGCTCACCTGATGGCTGACCCGGCTGCAATCTTCAACTCCGATTCCGTCATCGTGATCGATATAGATCCGCAATAGTTGCCCGGCATTGACACGTCCTCGATCAATACCGAGGAGCTCATAGCCGAGGCCGTTTACCGTCGGTTCGAGCAACTCTAACAACCTGTCAGCCAACTTTATCTCCAGCCCAAAATAAAAAGCCCCGATTACCCGGGGCCTTTAAAACTTGGTAGCGGGGGCAGGATTTGAACCTGCGACCTTCGGGTTATGAGCCCGACGAGCTGCCAGACTGCTCCACCCCGCATCAGGACCGCCGAATGATAGAGATACATGAACGAATGTTCAAGGCCCACGGACAATTAGATAGGAAATCGAAGGTAGCGCTCGCAACTTGCAGCGGTGCAGCGAGGGCTCAGTTGCATTCGCGAAACGTGTCGACTCCCACTTGAGTGCTACGAGCCGCCTGACACTCCCGACGTCGGGCACCCTATTTGGCGACGGACACGAAGCGCGCCAGTTAGCGCCGGCAAGTAGGGGCACCGGATCTTGGTGGCAGAGTCGTCGCTAGCCGCTGCCCCGGCAGGCAAAAGAAAAAGTCTCGGGACCAGCAGCACAGACCAGCACCCGCGAGACCCCTTAGCGTAGCCTTGGGCCCGCCTCGGCTCGCGCTTTTCGTGCCGCCTCATGGTTGCCTCGAGCTGTCTCTATGTCTGCGATCAAATTCCAGCTCTCGACTCGTTCGGCGCGGCTGTCACTGAGAGCGAGCGAACGTTCTGCGATCACTAGAGCTTGCTCCGAATCACCCCTGCGGTAGTGGGTATAGGCGAGTTGCCGCCACAAACCGTTGTCGGTTGGTGATAGTTTAACTGCGCGTTCGAGCGTGGCCTGCGCCCGCTCCCATTCACCCTGGGTTGCCGCTTGCATGGCTGCGACCAGCAGACTTTGCGTCGCCGGATCTCGAATCACCGGCGGCGGCGATTGCGTCGCTTCCACGGACACTCTGTCTTGTAGCGGTGTCGCCGTGGCGGCCTCGATTGGCGTACGCCGCGCGATTGGTGCCGGTAGTGGCACAGTCGCCGAGCGCGAGATGGCCGCCGTCCCGCTGCTGCGATCATGTATGGGCGCGCTGTGCCGAGGATCTGGCGCGGCACAGCCATACACCGTAGCTACGACAGCAAGCGCGCAGGTAATTCTGAATCTCGATTGCATTGCGTTTTCGCTCGTTATCATCGCGACCATTCAAAAATTGCTGGCATTCAATTAAACAAACCGCGCAGACGTTCTATAAGTCCGGACCGCTTGCCCTGCGTCGTTGGCGTGTTGCCCGCAGAGGTGCACGAGTCCAGCCGGGGCAAGGCCGAGCGTTTGTGCACCGGCATGCGTTCTCCATTTGTGCAAGCTTCCGGCAAGATTACTGTTCGATTCAGATCGACATTCTGCCAGGACAAATCGGCGGGTAACGTAGTTGGCAGCGATTCTATCTCGCCCCTTTGCATCGCAGCACTCCACAAACGCAGCGCGCCCGAGCCGCCCGTCAATCCGGTCGTCCCGTTATCGTCGCGACCTACCCAGGCGACTGCGAGCCGATTAGCGCCAAATCCGGCGAACCAACTGTCTCGGTTATCGTCAGAAGTACCCGTTTTTCCGGCCAGGGGTTGGGTGTCGGGGAAGTCTTGCAACAAACGCCGTGCTGTACCGCGCGCAACCACGCGGGAGAGGGCGTGACGAACGAGCGCTGCGGTTGCCGGCGACATCACCCTGCGAATCTTCAGTCCGTATCGATTGAGGCGCTTATTGTGCTGGTCAGTAACACTGAAAATTGCCCTTAGCGGAACCTGAAAGCCGTCGTTTGCGAGTGCGGTATAAAGTTCTGTGACTTCGAAGGGCGACATGTCGATGGCGCCAAGAAACATTGAGGGATAGGGCGGCAGGCGTCGCGACACGCCCATACTAGTCAGGTACTTACCCGTTTTTGCGACGCCAAGCTGCAAGCCTAAATTAACCGTCGCTAAGTTTAGCGAGCGCGTGAGTGCGTCCAAAAGACTAACTGGGCCGTATTCACGCCCATCAAAGTTTTCCGGGCGCCAGTGAGTCCCCTGCGCGTCCGTCCAGTCAACCGCAACATCACTGATAGTTGTCGCAAGCGAATAGTGCTGCGGTTGAGATAGCGCGTACGCGTACACAAAAGGTTTGATCACCGAACCGACCGGCCGTTGTGCATCAAGCGCTCGATTGAACCCGGCGTAACCCGGCCGGCGATCTCCAATCATCGCGAGTATTTCACCGCTACGTGGTTCAGCTATCACCATCGCAGCCTGTAATTGCCCGGCAACGCGACCACGTTCGATAGCCTTAAGCGTATCTGTGACTGCGCGTTCTGCGCGCTTCTGGATGCTAGCGTCTAATGTAGTAAAGACGTTCAGGCCAGCTGACTTGAGATCGTCTGCGCTGTATTCGTTTGCCAGTTGCCGCTTTACTTGGGCCAGAAACGCCGGGCTAGCCGAACTCTGCGACACGACTGCGGGCTTAAGGCCAAGCGTCTGCTGCTGCGCGGTCGCACTCTCGACAGGACTCATAACACCGTGCCGCCGCATCAACGACAAAACCACATTGCGGCGCGCGCGTGCAGCCTGCGGATGCCGCACCGGATTGTAGGCTGAGGGGCCCTTGACCATGCCGATCAACAGTGCCATAGCCGGCCGGTCAAGTTCCGCTAAAGGTTTGCCGAAATAGTACTGCGCAGCAAGGCCGAATCCATGCACGGCGCGATTTCCATCTTGTCCCAAAAATACCTCATTAACGTAAGTTTCGAGAATCTTCTCCTTGCTGTAGCGCCGCTCCAGGGAGGCGGCCATCATCATTTCCACCAACTTTCGGCGCACCGTTCGTTCCCTGGTCAGGTACAAATTCTTCACCAACTGCTGGGTCAGAGTGCTACCACCCTGAACGAACTTCATCGCGCGTACGTTCGACACCATAGCCCGCGCCAAACCGAATAGATCAATGCCGTGGTGCTTAAAAAACCGTCTGTCTTCAACGGCGACCAGACTTTGAATGAATTCGGAAGGCATGTCGGCGTAGCGCAATAGTTGCCTGTCTTCGAAACGTCGCGGATTGATCCGTCCAATCTCAATCGCTTCAAGGCGCATCAAATCGACCGCAACCTGATTCGAAAGATCCGTGAGGGATTGAATCGAACCGACGGTAAACGCCACCATAACGTGACGCGATTGCTCGGGTTGGTCCCAATAGGCGAATCCGCGAGATTGGAATTCGATGCGTGACTTGGAGGCAGCGAATTGGCCACGGCCCGATATCTGCGCCACGCGCTCGTAGCCGAGTCGCTGCAATTCACTCAGCAGCCGTGCCCGGCTAATTTTTGCGCCCGGATACAGTTCAAGGGGACGCGCATAAACTCGCGCGGGTAATGACCATTGGCGCGTTTCGAAGGTTCGCGCTACTTCGAAATCGAGCCACAGCCAGACCGCTGCAACAACGATGACGAACCATAGGAGCAAATGGCGCAGAACGAAAATCGCGCGCCTGCGCATGCCCGATTTAGCTTTCGAAGCCGTACGTCCGCGACCGCCGCCAACGCGTCGTTTTTGGGTCGTCTTCTTCTTGGCAACTGCCACCAGCAGGGCCCCGGTCCGCGTTAGGTGTTCATTTTCTAAAGCACAAAAGAAAAGGCCCTTCCCGAAGGAAGGGCCTGGAAGGCCTTTGCGATAGGCTGGCGCTGCGAAATGCCACCGAACGTCGCCGTTAGTGACTGGTTGTTGGGCTTACGTAGCCTGCAAGCTTAATGCTTGCGGTCGTAGTCCCGTTCCCATTTGTTCGCGTAACGATCTACCGCTCTCTTCATTGCTGCGCGCTTAGTCTGCTCGGCCTTTCTTATCCGAGCTGCCTCTTTGCGAGCAGCGAGCCGCGCCCGGACTTCCGCCTGAGTCGCGTGTAGTCGCTCACGCTCGGTTTCGGCCAAGCTTTCGCGCGCCGCTACTTTTTTCGCGCTTTTCTCTTGGCGACCTTTTTCTTAGCTACTTTCTTCTTGGCAGCCTTCTTGGCTACTTTTTTCTTCGCCGCTTTCTTGGCGACCTTTTTCTTGGCTACTTTTTTCTTAGCC
>DBBP01000031.1 GCA_002292285.1 Proteobacteria bacterium UBA981 | reverse complement strand
AATCGTTACCTACGCGACGCGCTGTACTTCCCCGCCCTGGTTGCCAGTCGACGAGACCCCAACGTCAAAGCCTATTACGAGAAGCTCATTGAACGCGGTAAGAAACCTAAGCAGGCACTCGTCGCCGTGATGAGAAAACTACTGCTCGCAATCTGGGCGATGCTAAGTAACGACAAGGCCTGGGATGGAAATAAATTCTACAAATTGGCTAGATCTGCTAGCGAGCATCTAACGCGCCTCGGCATATCGCTATGCAGTTGCGCTAGCAGCGTGGTTACTGCGGGCGAATTACCTGACCCGATCGAAACGGTAAAGCCCTCAATCGTCGGCATCGGGACCTATCTCGCGACGCGCCGACAACCCATACGATTGCTTGGTACCGGTTTCGCGATTGCTGGAGGCGAATACGTGGCGACGAATCATCACGTCGTGCCGACGAGTTTCGACTCCGAGCATAAAGAACGATTGGTGATTCTGGTCGGGCATGGGCGCGACGGGGAACGGCGCGACAGAGACTGTCCACGAGATTGTGTAAGCGACCATGATTTTAAATATCCTGTCAGAGGAGAGCAATCATGGGAACAACGATGGACGAATCGAAAGTCCGAGCCTTAGCGGAAGAAATTGCGAAAGGGATTAAGACAGAGGCAGACCACAGTGAACTGACGCATGCGTTGCGGAAGAACTTTATAGAAACGGCGTTCAACGCTGAGCTCGATCAGCACCTCGGTTATGAGAAGCACGCGCCTGACGGCCGCGGCAGCGGCAATAGTCGCAACGGTCAAAGCCGTAAACGGCTCAAGGGCGATCACGGCGAGGTCGAGATAGACACGCCGCGAGACCGCAACGACAGCTTCGAGCCGCAACCGGTCGCCAAGGGTCAAACGCGCATGATCGAGATGGACGATAAGATCCTGTATTTGTATGCCAAGGGCATGCGCACCCGAGATATCGCTGCTGCATTCAAAGAGCTGTACGACGCGAATGTCTCTCCGAGCTTGATATCGAAGGTCACCGACCGGGTCATTGAGCAGGTGTCAGCCTGGCAGAGCCGACCAATAGATGGTCTGTATCCGATTGTTTATCTGGATTGCATCGTGTTGAAGGTTCGGCACAACTAGCAAGTGATTAATTAATCGATGTATTTGGCCTTGGGCGTGAATCTCGCCGGTTACAAGGAATTGTTAGGGCTATGGTTAGCCCAAACGGAAGGTGCTCAGTCGTGGCCGGCGATTATGGCCGAGCTCAAAATGCGCGGCGTGAAGGATATATTGATTGCTTGCGTCGACGGCTTGAAAAGATTTCCAGATGCCATCGCCGCTGAATATCCACAGACCAAGGTTCGACTGTGCATCGTCCACATGGTCCGCAATTCGCTGCGATTTGTGCCATGGAAAGATTACAAGTTCGTCACGCGCGATCTGAAGACAATCTACCAAGCGGCAACGGAAGCTGAAGCGCTGGCGGCGCTCTATGCGTTTGCAGCAACTTGGGACGAAAAGTACCCGCAGATTGCCAAATCCTGGCGCGATAATTGGCCGAATCTGATCGCAACTTATGATTATTCGCCGGACATCCGCAAGGTTACCTATACGACCAACGCGATCGAATCGTTGAACAGCGTACTGCGTAAGGCGACGCGCAAACGCAAGTTTTTTCCGAGCGAACGATCGTCGATAAAGGCTGCGTATTTGGCCATCCGCGAAGCTTCAAAGAAATGGACGATGCCGATCCGAAATTGAAAGCTCGCGTTGAATCGATTTGGTATCGAATTTGGCGAACGTGTTACCGCTCATTTATAAGCCAGCATGTGGCCGTTTACACAGAATTATTTACAGTCTCGTGCAACACGACCATCGTTGCATCTGACGTCGAACACGACCTAGCCATTCTCAGGGTCATCGGTGCGCCGCTCACGCCTATGAAGTTCGCACCAGATGGTGTTGCGAGGGAAGGCGATGGCATCGCGTTTACCGGTTTCCCAATAGGCGTGGTACTCGGCCTATACCCTGTCACCCATAAAGGCATCATTTTTGCAATCACGCCGATTACGATCCCGGCTCGAAGCCCTCGCGAATTGACCGCCGCACAGATCGTCACTTTGCGCGATCCGTATAAAGTCCTTCAACTCGACGCCACGGCCTATCCCCGAAACAGCGGCAGTCCGGTATATTTGCGTGACTCGGGAACCGTCGTTGGTGTGATCAATCATGTGCTCGTTAAAGGGAAAAAGGAAAACGTGTTGCGTGACCCCAGCGCGAGCACCTGTGCTATTCCGATTGTCTACTTGCGCAAACTGTTGCAATCGCTGCGCTAACCCTCTCGATCTACTCCTGCTCTGCGCGCGGCGAAGCTACGTGACAATTTTGGCGTACAGGATAAGCTTCGACACCCCAGGTGGCGCCACCATTATGAAGCTGTATCAGCGAACTCCTCGTGACGTTGTTAGCGCGCCATTCCCGGTGAGTTTTGTACCGTCCACCAAGATCATCAGCATCACGATGAACCATATGCGAGGTTCGAACTTGAGATAGTCTACAAAGCAGTCGCCAACAAACGTCGCCGCCAGTCCTGCCGCGAGTGATGGTAGTAGCGCGCTTTGAAACGGTGTGCCATTCCGACAAATTCGGCTAGCACGTCGTAATGTAAAGAAACACCACCACAGCATCGCGAAATACACGGCAATCCCGACAACTCCGTGCTCAACCATCAATGTAAAAAACGTACTGTGGGAAGAACGCGCACGGTTCGTGTCGGCGGCGCCAGTGAGAAATCTTTCGTCAAGATATTGAGAGCTTAAGGCAGCCGTGCCGCGATGCCCGTGACCCAGCGGGTTGGTGAGAAACATCTGCATCTGCGCCTCCATTAATACGACCCGGCCAAAGCCAGCGGATACCTTTCGGCCTCCTTCAGTGATCTCTACCGCGACGTCCGATCCAGCGTGTTTGAGCGAACCCATCCGTCCCCAGAAGAAGTCGTTCGCGAGCACGACGAACGCGACGACTCCGAGCGCACCCAACAATACAATCCGTCCTCGGTATCGTTTCGGCGAAAAATACAGGTAGATCAACCCACCAATAGACAGTGCTAGAAATGCGCTGCGGCTCGCCGTTGTAATGATGCCGTTCATGATGAACGGAACGGCGCCCATCAGAAGAAGTCTTTCTGTAAGAGTCCCCGTCAGAAAAATAGGCGCTACGGCGAACACGCCCAGTACGAGCGCTAAGGCGCCAGCGTTAGCCTCGCCGGTATCAGGTCCGCCAAAACCTTCGAATCTCCCTCCTGTATACGTGGTGTAGGCTATCCATCCAAGGTAGAAGCAGCCGAATATGTAGGTCCATAAAATCATGCGCAGATGCCGATCGGTGCTTACCACGTGATAGAACAAATACATCAAAATCAGGTATTTGAAGTAAAGCTCAACAATTTCCCCGTGCTTCGCTGTCCACAGTGCCCACGGCCACTGGATGACCATCCAAACGAACAATATCGAAAGTGCCATGAAAATGCTGTGCGATCGAATTTTGGTCGGTTTCATCAGCAGTGAGGAGCGCGATTGATAGGCGAAAAATGTGACTAAAGACGCAACTAACGCCCATCGCCCACCTGGCAAACTGGCTCCCCACCAGCGAGACGGCGGGTGCAAAAACAACACCGCGATGTAGGTGGTCAGTCCGTAAATCGGATGGCGGCCAAGCGCCGACAACATCCCGTAAGCGAACGAAATCAGGAATGCGAGCCCGGTTAAGGTCATTGTGTCTGTTTCAACCTTGGTTACACGGTCAGCGCCGCTTACGATTGCAGCGCTGGTTCTGGCGGTCGATTAAATTCGGCTGTTTACGGCTAGAGAGTATACTCGTCGCGAAGGATGGTTATGGAGACGTACCCTGAGTCCTGTGGTGTCTTTGCGATTGGCCGGCGGTCAGGCGAGCGGAATCGGATTCATCCTGCAGCGCCGTTCGAATCACATTGCGTATCGTGTGAGCGAACGAGCGGCGGGCTGATAGATTGGTGATTCGTGAAACTGTGCGTTGGGCCCGCTCGTCCAACAAACGAAAAGGAATATAGTGCTTCTCCCCAAGCATCGCTGACAAGCGGCTATCGGTTTTGCTCGTGCACCAGAGCTCGCCGAGGATCGCGAGCGGCTCTGCCGAGTAGTTTCACGTCACGCAACGACCAAGGTATTCGCCACGAGGACTAGCCGGACGTTGCCCACTAAAGTAAACGCCCTGTCTTATTTGCTTCATCAAACTTTGTTCGGGACCGCCGCTTCGCATCCCGATCACGCGCTGCTCATTCACGATAAATACGGTGCATTCAGCGCCCGCCAGTGCGCTGCTGCGGCTGATTTCATGGCAAGAACTCTTTTCGCAGTCATGTATCGGCCGACCCTGATCGGAGCGGTAATGAGCGCCGCAGTGCTGTCGATCCCGGCCTCCATGTAGTTCGGCGACCTCTCGGAATTGGCCCTTAAAAGCCTTCTCGGAGCGCTGACATTCGTGGTCACTGATTTCGCGCCGTGGGCGCCTTCCGGTCGCGTTGATGGCGGTGAAAAACTTCTCTGTGATGCCGTCGTCGATAAATTTCCGGTACTTAAATTGCCTGGCGGCGTGAGGTAGCCAAGCAAATTTGTCAGGGTCCTTATTCGGTACGACGTCGGCGGTGGTTAGGGAAGAGAAATTTGATGGCTTCTTGCCACCTTGGCCGGCTTTGTGCCCCAACTGAGCCGCCTCGGAGTCTGTCCACAGTACCTTCACCGTGAAGCATGAACCCACGGCAAATTGGGCGCGTTCCGCGCGATGACAATGTCATCGTAGATGGTGAACGCATCCGGCTTGTCGGGCTTGCTCGTTTCATTGGTGTTGTAGGGTGTAAAACTAAAGCGACCGTAGCGTTCAGAGTGGCCTGCTTTCCAACGCAGTGGCAGCGGCTGGTCGATCACCAGCCAAGGTTTCGCCTCGTCGGCATACTTGACCCAATACCGCACATGTCCATCAGAATTCGCACAATCCGGCGGAATCTCACGTTGGCTCTTCCATTTGGCCCGGCAATAAGCAATATCCAGTTCAACGCGAAAGGTTGTCCAGTGGGCCGCTCTCCAGCCCACACAGCCGTGGTAGCGGTCCGAATGCGCACGAGCGGAAAGGCCGCGGAGAGACAGCAGGTTCTCAGGTTCCGTTGGGTAGAGGTAGTCCACTTTCGATCTAAAATAAGCGCGTCGGCAAACGTTGTCCCCCCCGGCTGAATGTCGGTCCCGCGTTGTTTCCCGTCACGGAGCTCAAGCTTTTGCCGCGGGCTAAACCACAAACCACACCCGTGGTACATCCCGGCGATTCCTCGCCAGTACGCGTTACTTATGACGACTTGTCCGAACGAACAGCCGCGCTTATCGCCGATTTCATTGATGATCAATTGTTTCGGACCATCTCCACCAATCTGGGCGGAGTTTAGGGTCCCCTGACCATCGAAATCGCGGACCAGGCTAGGTGATAACCACTGACTCCATTGCACAGTCATCAAATCGCCCGGGCCGAAGACATCGGCGGTGACTTTAAAGGAACCGTGATCGGCGTTGTCCTCGGGTGCGAAGTTCATGCGCACACCGTGCCCACCACCAACTTCTGGCCCACTGTAGAGCAACGAGCGGACCCGACCGTCAGCCGATTGACCGAGCGCGCCGACGATGGCGTTGCGTGAACTTGACAGCGGCTCTGGACCCTCAAAATCGAAACATCCCACAATCCCGGGAAGTGCACACAGCTGGCGAAACTGCTCGACGGTGTAGACCCGGCGTTCCTGCCGCGCTTGGGCAATTGGCAACGCTGGTGATGTCGGATGTACATTTGCGACTCCCACTTCGCCAGCAGCCTTTGGCGGCGACCGATGCTTTGCATCGCCAGACTGCAAAGCGCCGCTAACACTACCTTGCCGCGCAATGAGTCGGTCCAAAACCAATTTTGCGCTGACAACATCAGGGTGGCTCGTGGTGAAACGCGCCAGTAGCTCATCGACGAGCTGACGCGCTGCGACAATCTGTCCATCAAGGTCAGCAGCCTGAAGGTCGCCTACCGCCACCGACGGCACCAGATTGATCAAGAGTAATGCCGACAATACCGTGCGCACGAACTTGTCCGCTGTCCGCGCGAGGACCATTTTCGGTGTGATGTGCGATCTATTTCCCATGCGCTAAGCATAATACGTTCCGGCTCTACTCCCTCGGCCTCGTGGGGCGGCATCGTTTGTGCGTCGACGTGTTTCTCGACGAGATGATTTGCATGGCGCCGGACAACGACGATTGGGTAACGATTCTATCGAGACTCCATTGACCGGATGAACACGAGCACCAAACATTCAATCATTGCGTCGTCGTGCAAAACGAACCGGAAGACTCCGCAATATCGGTGTTCAAGGCGTGGGCAATAGGACATAACTTGCCCCGCGCAGCGACCTTCCCCTTCATGAAAATACTCCACGTTTTGGATCACTCACTGCCCCGCTACGACGGCTACGCCTTCCGTTCGTGGGAGATCATCCGACTTCCGCGTTTGAGCGGCATTGAAACCGCCCAGCTGATGTCGTCAAAACATGAGGGCGAGTTTGTCTAGCAAGAGACGGTGGAGAACATGGCTTACCATCGAACGGCGGCAGCAGGTGGGCTCTGGAGGCGGCGTATCTGGATGAAATGTTGTCACCACACAGCAAGTCAACCCAAGAGGATACAACACCATGAAAAAGAATAACGTTGTTGAATTATTCGGTCGAGTCGAAGCTGCAGATGCGCTGCCGTCGATGCTGAGAGCGGGAGCCGAGGATCTAATCCGGCAAGCGGTCGATGCAAAGCTGCAGGAATTGTTAGCGAGTCTTTCTGGTCGCGTGACGGAAGCGAGAGGAGCGGCAGTGGTGCGTAACGGCTATCTCCCAGAGCGACAACTCCAGGCGGGTATTGCTCCGGTCACGGTGAAGGCGCCGTAGGTGCGTGCGAAGAAGGGAGAGCCGGCGACGTTCCGGTCAGCCCTGGTTCCGCCCTACGTTCGAAAGACCAGAACATCGGAAGCGGCGCTACCGTAGCTGTATCTGAAAGGGGTTTCATCAGGTGAGATGGGGAAGCGCTGAGCGTTCTGGTAGGGCCGCAAGCCAAGGGTCTATCGGCGAGCACGGTATCACGGTTGAAACAGGTCTGGGCGCAGGAATACCAGACTTGGAGCACGGCCTGTCTAGGTCGTGACCGCTAGGTGCGTGTCGGCGGATGGTGCCTACAGTGGTTTGCGCGCCGAGCAGACGAAGTTGTGTGCGCTGGTGGTCATTGGGGTGAATGAGCGGGGCGATAAGCATTTTCTATCGATTGAAGACGGCGTGCGTGAGTCAACGCAGGGCTGGCGCGATGTGCTGCTGAAGTTGAAGTCTCGTGGGATGAATGCGCCGCTGTTAGCGATTGGTGATGGCGCGCTGGGATTCTGGGCGGCGCTCGAAGAAATCTACGGCGAAACCCGCCAGCAGCGGTGCTGGATGCACAAAACGATGAACGTCCTTAATTGTTTTCCGAAATCATCACAGGCGAAAGCGAAGCAATCCCTGCATGCGATCTGGCACGCCGAGACGAAGGCTGATGCTGAGTCAGGGTTTGACTTATTCATCGCGACCTATGAGGCGAAGGATCCAAAGGCCACTTTGTGCCAGCAGAAAGATCACGAAGAGCTCATGTCTTTTTATGATTTTCCGGCCCAGTATTGGCAGAGCATCCGCACGAGAAATTCGATTGAATCAAGCTTCGCGACTATCCGCCATCGGACTAAACGTTCGAAGGGTTGCCTGTCTCGCGACGGCATGTTGCATATGATGTTCAAGCTAGGTCAATGTGCGGGAAAGAACTGAAGACGACTACGCGGTTTTGATTACCTTGCGAAGCTGGTAACTAGGATCAAATTCAAAGATGGGATCGAGATGACAGCGAGCAACCAGGCCGCCGCCTGATTCATTTTACTGAACACCAGATTTGACGATAACTCTTTTCACCTTCTTAGCGTGCTTAGGCTCCAATTCCTCTAAGTGAACTGCCCATTTCTGCAACCCTTCACGCATTTCCTCGAGGTATCTATGCCGGTCATAAATCGCAGTTACGCTTCGGTCTTTATGGTTCAGCACCTTCGACACGATAAGGCGCGGCGCACGCAATGCAGACAAGCCCGTCGCCACCATATGGCGTAAGTCGTGTGGTGTAGTGGGCTTTATGCCAAGTGCCGAGATAGCATCCTTAAATGGTCCTTGCACGCTGTCCGGTCGGATGGATTTCTTGGGATCGGACGGCCTGTAAAACACCGAGTGCTTATGCCCTTACATCGACGTTTCAGAATGACGTGCGCTTGTTTGCGCAGCGGCAGCAGGAGTTCAGTTTTATCCTTAGTCTCAGGAAGGCAGATAAGCTTTTCCGCCAAGTCGACTTGGTCTACTTTGAGCCGGGCCATTTCGCCAGGCCGCAATCCCGTTAACAGTATCAGCTTGTAGAAGTCTTCCCAATCTTTATTGAATGCATCGGGTGCGTTCTTCCAAAAGGATCGTACTTCCGTGGTCGTCAGGCAGCGGGGTTTAGGCTTTTCTTCGTGGCGGGGGAGATGTACCAGCAGATTCTGTTCAAGCTTTTTCGCATCAACCGCCCAATTAAACGCGCGCCCCACATAGCTGGCGGTACGGTTCGCCATCACGGGGCCGTTCTTCTTCGCCACGTGCTTTAGAATTTTGATAGCGTCGACGCGCTGGACCATATTAGCCGGCGAATCGCCGATCGCGCTTGCCACCTTATTGTCCAGCGTATTCTCAATTTTTCGCCAGAAAGCTATATAGCTGTCACCACCTGCGGTTCTTACGTCGCCAATTTAGTCCGCAGACAGTTTGTGCACGGTGAATTCAGAACGCTTTTGCGCGGCTATTTTAGCAGCAGTCTTTTGACTGGATTCTTCTATGCGAACGTCACGATAGTCTCGGGCGCTCGTATGGGTTTTCACAATGGCGCATCACTGAGTGATATGCCGGGGTAAGTCCCCAGCGTCATCCGTTCTAACTTTCCAGTGTCGCGATGACGGTAGCGATATACCCACGTCTTCTTGCCCTAGGGCGAAACGCGAATGAGCAGGCCGCGAGAATCCTTTATCGAGCGCTCATAGGGCATCGATTCGGGCTGCAGCGCTCTTACCTGGTGATCTTGCGTCAGGGCAGGGCACTTAACTGACTTTGACTTAGCCAAAAAACGGATACTTTATAGACACTTTTTACGGTTGCACGACGCAACACCATAGGGCGCCACGTTACAGTGGGCGTAAACGAAAAGTATCCACGAATTCTCTAGGAGAACCTTTTAAACAAGCCCTCGTGGCTGCTAAAGGGCTGAAAAATGGAGTGTTCTTAGTCGCTCCCCGGGACGGGCTCGAACCGCCGACCTAGTGATTAACAGTCACCCGCTCTACCAACTGAGCTACCGGGGAATCGCGAAGAGCGGCGTATCTTACTGACGCGCCCCGGCATGGTCAATTGCGCTGGACCGCGCAGCGTCGGTAAGTACCTGCAAATCACATTTGTAAAAGTGCCGCGCGCCCCATTTCAATGCCGGCGCCACACCTCATGTCGGGGCACAGGGGTCGTGTACACTGGCGCCTTGTTGCCAGCTATCAGGCGGCGACGCCTTCGATTCGTCCCAATACCCGCGAAATGACCCGAAAATTTGAACTTGTCTCGGATTTCTCCCCCGCTGGTGGTCAGCCGGAGGCGATTGCCACATTGATCGAAGGCGTCGAAGCCGGGCTCTACCATCAGACGCTGCTCGGCGTTACCGGGTCAGGTAAGACCTTTACCATCGCGAATCTGCTCGCAGAGGTGCAGCGCCCGATGCTGGTATTGGCACCAAACAAGACGTTAGCGGCACAGCTATACGGGGAAATGCGCGATTTTTTCCCGCATAACGCTGTTGAGTATTTCGTCTCCTATTACGACTACTACCAACCAGAAGCCTATGTGCCTGCGTCCGACACTTATATAGAGAAGGACGCCTCGATAAACGACCATATCGAGCAGATGCGGCTTTCTGCAACGAAATCGTTACTCGAGCGCAACGACACGATCATCGTCGCGACGGTCTCGGCCATTTACGGACTAGGCGAACCTGACGAATACCACGCCATGGTGTTGCATCTGCGCCGTGGCGACATCATCGACCAGCGTGCAGTGCTCCGCCGGCTGGCTGAATTGCAGTACAAGCGTAACGACTACGAACTCGAGCGCGGCACTTATCGTGTGCGCGGTGAGGTGATCGATATTTTTCCTGCCGAGTCGGAGCGCGATGCGCTAAGGGTTGAGCTGTTCGACGACGAAATCGAATCATTGGCTCAATTCGATCCGCTGACCGGCGAGGTCCTGCGCAAGATTCCACGTTTCACCATTTATCCGAAGTCGCACTACGTGACCAGTCGCGAAACCGTATTGCGCGCGACTGAGACCATAAAAGTTGAGCTCGAGGAGCGCCTTCAACATTTGCGAGCGGCGAACAAGCTGGTCGAAGCGCAACGCCTGGAACAGCGCACCCGATTCGATCTGGAGATGATGTTTGAGATTGGGTATTGCAATGGCATTGAGAACTACAGTCGTCATCTGTCCGGACGCGAAGCCGGCGAGCCGCCAGCGACCCTGATCGAATATCTACCCAAGAATGCCTTAATGGTGATCGACGAAAGTCATGTCACGGTGCCACAGCTCGGCGGGATGTATCGCGGTGATCGCTCGCGCAAGGAGAATCTCGTCGAGTACGGTTTCCGCCTACCGTCGGCATTGGACAATCGGCCATTGAAGTTTGAAGAGTTCGAGTCGATGGCGCCGCAGATGGTCTTTACTTCGGCGACTCCCGGGCGGTATGAAGAAGAGCACGCAGGGCGGGTAGTCGAATTGGTGGTACGGCCGACTGGGCTGATTGATCCGCCGGTCGAGATTCGTCCGGCCGCCAGTCAGGTCGACGATCTGCTGTCGGAAATCGGTATTTGTACAGCCCGCAACGAGCGCGTTCTGGTGACGACCCTGACCAAGCGGATGGCCGAGGATCTTACCGACTACTTGTCTGAGCACGGCGTGCGCGTACGCTATTTGCATTCGGACATCGACACCGTCGAACGGGTCGAAATACTGCGCGATCTGCGCCTTGGGGAGTTCGACGTTCTGGTCGGAATTAATTTGTTGCGTGAGGGACTCGACCTGCCTGAAGTGTCATTGGTGGCGATCCTTGATGCGGATAAGGAAGGTTTTCTGCGTTCGGATCGCTCTTTAATCCAGACAGTCGGTCGGGCAGCTCGGAACATCGGTGGACGCGCGTTGATGTATGCCGACAATGTGACCGGCTCAATGTCTCGCGCCATGAACGAGATGGAGCGCCGTCGCACCGTCCAAATCGCTTACAACACCGAACACAACATCACACCGATCGGTATCACCAAACAGATTTCCGACATCATGGAAGGTGCCTACGGCGGCGCTACCGGAAACTCGAGGCGCCAGTCCAAGGCAGCGGAGCGGCGCTCCGAATATGCTGGATTGAGTTCGACAGAGTTGATGAAGAAGGTCAAACAACTCGAGCAGCAGATGTATCGGCATGCGCGCGATCTCGAATTCGAAGAAGCGGCGGGTGTTCGTGATGAGATTGCTGCCCTGAAGGCGAATTTGTTGGACATGCCCGTGAAAGCCGGCGGCTAGCCGCCGGCCGGGCAGTATGATTACGCCATGATCAAACGACTGCTGCTCATCGTGCTGGTTCTGGCAATGGTCGGTGGCGCTGTTTACGCCTTGAAGTTACGCAAGGCTGAAGAGCTTGCCGGGATGTCGCAACGCGTGGTCCCACCCGCGGCCGTAAGTGTTGTTGAAGTCCGGCAGGTACGGTGGCGCCAATCGCTGTTCGCAGTCGGTTCAGTCGCAGCCGAGATGGGCATCAACGTCAATGCGCCGCTGCCCGGCACGGTAGTCAGCATCCATTTCGAATCGGGCCAGAAAATCAAACGCGGAGATGTCTTGATCGCTCAGGATGTTGGCGTACAGATGGCTGAGCTGGACGGCCTGATCGCATCGCAGGCCTTACGCGAACTGCAATTCGAACGCTCCAAAAAGTTACTCAAAGACCGACAGATATCGCAGTCCGATTTCGACGCCGCGCGCGCCGCTCTGGATGAGGCCAAAGCGCTCGCCGAGGCCAAGCGTGCCTACATCGTTCGCAAGAAGGTCTATGCGCCGTTCGACGGGACGCTCGGTATTCGGATGGTCGATCTTGGTACCTATCTCGAGCCTGGCGATCCCATCGTGCCTTTGCACATGCTGGACCCGATTCACGTTGACTATGCCGTGCCGGAGCAGTTTCTGAGTCGCCTCGCAGTCGGGCAGGAGATCGAAATTGCAGTACCTGCTTATCCCGGCGAGAAATTCTTCGGCCAAATCACCGCCTTCGATCCCGACATCGATCGGGCCACCCGTAACGTAAGAATCCGCGCCACCTTCTCCAACCCCGATCGTCGTCTGCGGCCCGGCATGTTTGCAGAGGTGACGACGCTCGACGGCGAGCTCAGGAGCGTTAGCTCGTTACCTCAAACTGCCGTGACGTATAGCCCGTATGGCGATGCTGTGTTTGCAGTCGTGAGCAATGGCGGGGAGACGGTCGTTGAACGGCGGCAGATCGAGACTGGCGAAGTGCGTCACGGGCGCGTTGAGATTGTATCTGGCATTGCCGTTGGCTCACGAGTCGTCGCGGCTGGCCAGAACAAATTGCGTAACGGCATGCTCGTCAACGTTACTGAAACGATCAACAATTCCGCCGGAACAGATGCCGTAGCACCATGAGTCTGACCGATCTTTTCATCCGACGGCCGGTGCTCGCAAGCGTCGTTAGTCTGATGATTCTGGTGCTGGGTTTGCGCTCAATCCTGTCACTGGAGCTACGCCAGTATCCCAAGACCGAAGACACCCTGATTACGGTAACAACGACTTATCCCGGCGCGAGTAGCGAGCTGGTAAAAGGCTTCATCACCACCCCGTTGCAACAGGCGATCGCTGAGGCCGACGGCATCGATTTCATGAAGGCGAGCTCGAAACAAGGCGTCTCTGTGATCGAGGCGTACATGAAGCTCAACTACGACCCGAACGCTGCGATTTCCGAGATTCAGGCCAAGGTCGCAAGTCAACGTATGGTGCTGCCAGAAGAAGCAAACGATCCGGTGATCAATTCGCAAACGGGTAGTCCGCGGGCGCTGATGTATCTGGCGTTTCACAGTGAATTAATGTCCCCGCCTGAGATGACCGATTACCTGATCCGCGTCGTACGCCCGCAGATACAGGCGATACCCGGCGTCGCCAAGGCGCAGATGTTTGGACACAAGACTTACGCGATGCGGGTGTGGCTGGATCCGCGCCGCATGGCCGCGATGAACGTAACTGCCGGTGACGTGCGACGCGTGCTCATAGCGAACAACTACCTTTCAGGTGCCGGTGAAACGAAAGGGGAATATGTCGCAGTTGACCTCAGTGCAACGACGGATATTTCCGACGTCGGTGAGTTCGATAGATTGGTTGTTCGCGAAGAGGGTGGCGTGATCGTGCGGCTCTCCGATGTTGCGCGCATTGAACTCGGCGCAGAAGATTACGAGTCGACGGCCTGGTACAACGGTCACACAGCGCTGTTTATCGGTGTGACCCCGACGCCGGGGGCAAATCCACTCACTGTCGCGCAGCGTGTCAAAGACGAGATGCCGAACGTCCGTGCGCAAATGCCAAGCGGCCTGGAGGTGTTCATTCCTTACGACGCGAGTGAGTTCATTCAGGATTCGATTGACGAAGTTTTTACCACGCTCGCGGAAGCAGTGTTGATCGTACTCGCGGTTATCCTTCTTACTCTCGGGTCGGTGCGCGCAGCGCTGATACCAGCCATTGCTTTACCGCTCTCACTCATCGGCGCCGCGTTTCTGATGTTGCTGATGGGCTTTTCCATCAATCTCCTCACTCTCCTGGCAATGGTGCTCGCCATTGGTCTGGTAGTCGATGACGCGATTGTGATCGCCGAGAATATTCATCGTCATATCGAGAATGGCAAAACACCGATGGACGCGGCGCTGATCGGTGCGCGTCAATTAACCTTGCCGATCATCGCCATGACAACAACTCTGATTGCGGTGTACGCGCCAATCGGCTTCATGGGCGGATTGGTCGGTACTTTGTTCACCGAGTTTGCTTTCGCCCTTGCCGGCGCAGTACTGATTTCGGGGATCGTGGCTCTGACGCTATCGCCAATGTTGTGTGCGCGCATTTTCAAAGCAGGTGAACCGGGGCGCTTTGAGCGATTTGTTGAGCGCGCTTTCAGCAAGCTCGCCGACGCCTACAAAGTCTTTCTACATCGCTGCCTCGATTTTACTTCTGTCATCGCAGCGTTCGGACTTGCCGTGACGGTGAGTATCTATTTCATGTTCGTGATGACGCAGTCCGAATTGGCACCAGTGGAAGACCAGAGCATCATTTACGTGATGGCGCGCGGTCCGCAAACAGCGACAGTCGATTACGACGAAGTTCATGCCAGGCGCATGATCGAACTGTTCGAAACTATCCCCGAGTATCAGGAAAGCTTTCTGATGCTGGGTTTTAACAATTCTCGCAACATGGTTTTTGGTGGCTTCAAAATGCCTTCGCCCACTGAGCGCGATCGAGCTCAGTGGGACATTCAAAAGTCCCTGCAGGGAAAGCTATTTGGCGTTACAGGCTTCCAGGTTTCGACATTCCCGCGTCCAAGTTTGCCGACGCCCGGGCGCGGACTACCCGTTCAGTTCGTATTGACCTCGCCGGCCTCGGCGGAGGAACTCGACCAGGCTGCGGACGAGATGTTGGGCGCGGCGATGCAATCTGGTCGCTTTATGTTTTTGCAAAAATCCGTGGAGTTCAATCGCCCCAAGGCGATTATCGACATTGACCGCGACCGCGCCGGGATGCTCGGCATTCGTATGGATGACTTAGGTCTTGAACTGGCGACACTGCTCGGCGGTAACCACGTCAACTGGTTCAATCTCGAAGGGCGCAGCTACAAAGTCATTCCGCAGGTTGAGCGCGAATATCGCGCGAGCCAATCCATGCTGGATGATTACTACGTTCGTACCGGTGAGAATGCCCTCGTTCCAATGTCGTCCGTCGTTTCGTTCAGCAAC
Organism: Proteobacteria bacterium UBA981; assembly: GCA_002292285.1. Classification (GTDB taxonomy): domain Bacteria; phylum Pseudomonadota; class Gammaproteobacteria; genus UBA981. Next base: position 73,103 of record DBBP01000031.1, on the reverse strand, counting down.
GAGGTTGAGCCTAGCGAGCGATTGCAGTTTCAACAGATGAACGCCGTGATTCTGGAGGGGATTCCCGCGCCCGGCGTGACCATGGGCGACGCCATTACCTATCTCGAAGAAACCTCGCGCGAACTTCTGCCGTCAAAGTTTGCATGGGATTACGCCGGCGAATCGCGCCAATACACACAACAGGGTAACGCGCTAGTCACTACGTTTTTTGTTTCCCTGATCGTCATTTATCTAGTGCTGGCGGCACAATTTGAAAGTTGGCGTGATCCGTTCATCATTCTCATGTCCGTTCCTATGTCGATTGCCGGCGCATTGCTGTTTCTGACGCTGGGATTCGCGACTTCGAACATCTACACCCAAGTCGGACTGATCACGCTGATTGGTCTGATTACCAAGAACGGAATTTTGATTGTTGAATTTGCGAACCTCCTGCAAATCCGCGGCATGTCGAAACGCGAGGCAGTGGAAGAGGCGGCACGCATTCGTTTACGACCGATCCTGATGACAACCATTGCGATGGTGGTCGCGATGGTGCCCTTGCTGACTGCGGCGGGGCCCGGCGCCGTGAGCCGCTTTCATATCGGTCTGGTCATCTCCACGGGACTTGGCATCGGGACCTTGTTCACCTTACTCATCGTGCCTGCCTTCTACGTCCTGCTAGCCCGGGACCACAGCGCAGCGGAAACAGCTCACGAAATGAACACGCAGCACGAATCTCTGGCCTGAGGTATAGCCGACGCAAATCAAATTGTGTATCCTTGCGCCGCGCAGAAAGGCGGTCGCTGGTGCGGCCACCCGATGCAATTGCGACAGGCGCGTAGCTCAGCTGGTTAGAGCACCACCTTGACATGGTGGGGGTCGTTGGTTCGAGTCCAATCGCGCCTACCAAATTTGTTCCCGTCTGCGACTTCTACCCAGACGGCGACTGTGATGTCGAGCCAGGCCCTGGCAATCGCGGAATTTCAATCAGAGGTCGAATGTCGCCGCCAGGCGATCGCACACAATGCCTTCCATCACGCTTCCTGACGGAAATCAAAAACACTTCGACGCGCCTGTCACTGTGCACGAAGTGGCGTCCGCGATCGGCCCCGGCCTTGCTAAAGCTGCGTTGGCAGGCACGGTCGATGGACGTGAGGTCGACACCAGTTTTCGAATTGAAAACGATTGCTCGCTAGCGATTATTACGGCACGTGACGACGCAGGCCTCGAAATCATTCGTCACAGCACGGCACATTTGCTCGCTCACGCGGTGAAAGCGCTGTTCCCGGAGGCGCAAGTCACCATAGGCCCCGTGATTGAAGACGGTTTTTACTACGACTTCGCCTACGAGCGCTCTTTTACACCCGAAGATCTTGAACTTATCGAAAACAAAATGACCGAGCTTGCCAACGCTGCCATTGGCGTCGAGCGCTCAGTTTTGCCTCGTGATGAGGCCGTGACGTTTTTTCGCGACATGGGCGAGGAGTACAAGGCGGAAATCATCGCCTCCATTCCTACGACCGACGATATTTCACTTTATCGCCAGGGCGATTTCATTGACTTGTGCCGCGGCCCCCACGTGCCCGATACCGGCAGGCTGGGTGCCTTCAAGCTGATGAAAATTGCTGGCGCGTACTGGCGCGGGGATTCGCGAAACGAGATGCTGCAACGCATCTACGGCACAGCTTGGGGCGACAAGAAATCGCTCAAGCAATATTTGCATCGCCTTGCGGAGGCCGAGAAGCGCGATCATCGCAAACTCGCGCGGCAACTGGACCTTTTTCACTTCCAGGAAGAAGCGCCAGGGATGGTGTTTTGGCACGAGAAGGGCTGGAAGCTGTTCCAGCAAGTTGAACGCTATATTCGCGACGTCTGCTATGCGGATTATCAGGAAGTGCACACCCCGCAGGTAATTGACCGCTCGCTGTGGGAGAAATCGGGCCACTGGGACAAATTTCACGACATGATTTTTCAGACCCAGTCTGACAATCGTGAGTACGCAATCAAGCCAATGAACTGCCCCGGGCACGTGCAGGTGTTCAACAACGCTCTGCGCAGTCATCGAGATCTGCCGTTCAGAATCGCAGAATTTGGCATCGTGCATCGCAATGAACCGTCCGGAACCCTCCACGGACTCTTGCGCGCGCGGCGGTTTACGCAAGACGACGGCCACATTTTTTGTGCTGAAGGCGATTTGCAGGCCGAAGTAAGCAGTCTCATTGATATGACCTTCAAGGTCTATCGCGATTTCGGCTTCGAGGAGATTGATGTCGCGCTATCGTTGCGCCCTGAACAGCGGGTCGGTGCTGACGAGTTATGGGACAAATCCGAAGCTGCGCTTGAATTGGCCTTAAAGAACAAAGGTTTAGATTTTAGAGTGCAGCCTGGCGAAGGTGCTTTTTATGGGCCCAAGATTGAGTTCACGCTAAAAGACTGTATCGGCCGAGTCTGGCAATGTGGCACCGTCCAGGTGGATTTTTCGATGCCAGAGCGTCTCGGTTCGAAATTCGTGGCGCAGGGTGGTGACCGCCTTGTACCCGTCATGATCCATCGGGCTATCCTTGGTTCTCTGGAACGCTTTATCGGCATTCTCATCGAACAATACGCTGGGCGTTTGCCAATTTGGTTGTCGCCAGTGCAAGTGTCGGTCCTCAGTATTACGGACAATCACGGTCCTTATGCAGCTGATGTTGCGGAAAGGCTGAAAAATCAAGGGTTCCGGGCCGATTCGGACTTGAGAAATGAGAAGATCGGGCTTAAAATCCGCGAGCACACTTTGCAGAGAACGCCATACCTGCTCGTCGTCGGCGAGCGCGAAATGGAAACTGACACCGTGGCCGTGCGTGCACGTAGCGGGGAAGACCTCGGCGTAATGTCTCTTACAGACTTTGCCGAGCGGGCCCGTACTGAGATTGCACAGCGCGGGCATGCGCCTTTGGAGGATTAGAATATAGCCGCCGCGGATAAGAAGAATCGCGTAAATGCCGAGATCAACGTACCCCAGGTCAGATTGATTGGGGCAGATGGCGGGAATCTCGGTATCGTTTCGATAGAGGACGCGCGCAGCGAGGCTGCATCAAGCGCACTGGATTTGGTGGAAATCGTTCCGACTGCGGAGCCGCCAGTCTGCAGAGTCATGGACTTTGGTAAGTTCCTCTTTGACGCCAACAAAAAGCGTCATGCCGCGAAAAAGAAACAGAAGCAAATCCAGGTCAAGGAAATCAAATTCCGCCCTGGGACGGACGAGGGCGACTATCAGATCAAGCTACGCAATCTGAGGCGGTTCCTGGAAGGTGGTGACAAGGTCAAGGTCACGTTGCGTTTTCGCGGCCGCGAGATGGCGCATCAGCAACTCGGTGCCGACATGCTGCGGCGCGTCGAAGGCGACTTGGACGAACTAGGTGCAGTCGAGCAGTTTCCGAAGCTCGAAGGCCGACAAATGGTCATGGTGATTGCGCCTCGGCGCACTTAGCACGTAACGGAGAGACAAAATGCCCAAGCTGAAAACCAATCGTGGTGCAGCTAAACGATTTTCGAAGACCGGCTCGGGCCGGATCAGACGCCGCCAGTCGTTTAAAAACCATATCTTGACCAAAAAGACACCGAAGCGGAAACGTCAGTTGCGCCACGGCGCGCTGATCGCGCATGCCGATGAGGCAGCCGTGCGTCAGATGATTCCTGGTCTCTGATTTCATCCCAGTTTTAAGGACGACTACCAATGGCAAGAGTTAAACGGGGTGTGCAGGCCCATGCCCGCCACAAGAAAGTTATCAGCCAGGCAAAGGGCTACAGCGGACGGCGCAAGAACGTTTACCGGGTTGCCAAGCAAGCCGTCATCAAAGCAGGCCAGTATGCGTATCGCGATCGTCGCCAGCGCAAACGTCAGTTTCGTGCGCTGTGGATCGTGCGGATTAACGCCGCAGCGCGTGAATGCGGTCTAAGCTATTCGCGTTTCATGAATGGACTCCTTCTTGCGGGCATTGAAGTCGATCGCAAGGTCCTTGCGGAATTAGCCGTTAACGACCGCGCTGCATTTGACGCACTCGCCGAGCACTCCAAAGCTGCGTTGCCGGCCTGACGCCCGGTCCGTCTGAAATTCTCACCTCCGGGGAAGGAATCAGCCTTTCCCGTACTCCCTGAACCCGCCATGCCACGCCCGCGATGAACGACGCAGACAACATTGCCGCCGAAGCACAACGGGCAGTTGCCGACGCAGATTCGCTTGCCTCGCTTGACGATATACGAGTTCGCTATCTGGGTAAGAAAGGGCGCCTTACTGAACTTCTTAAGACCCTCGGGAAATTGCCAGCATCCGAGCGGCCAGCCGCCGGTCAAGCAGTCAATCTTGCCAAAGCGACTTTGTCGACAGCTCTCGACGAACGGCGCGAAGGACTTGAACGACAGCGACTTGAGCAGGTACTCCGCGACGAACATATCGACGTTACCTTGCCCAGCCGTGGTCAAAGGGCTGGGTCCGCGCATCCCGTTAGTCTCGTGTTGTCACGAATCGAAAGTATTTTTCGGCACGCCGGTTTCGAAGTCGCGCAGGGGCCGGAGATCGAAGATGAAGCGCACAATTTCGAGGCTTTAAATATCCCCGCGCATCACCCGGCGCGGGCCATGCATGACACCTTTTACCTCGAAGATGGACGCCTGTTACGCACCCACACGTCGCCGGTGCAGATTCGGGTGATGGAGCAACGTAAGCCGCCATTGCGCATTATCGCGCCTGGCCGAGTCTATCGTTGTGACTACGACCAAACGCATTCTCCGATGTTTCACCAGGTCGAGGGTCTGCTGCTCGACGATGGCGTCACGATGGCGGATTTGAAAGGTACTCTCGATCATTTTTTGACGTGCTTCTTCGAGCGCGACGACCTGCAAATTCGTTATCGTCCCTCCTATTTCCCGTTCACAGAACCGTCAATGGAAGTTGATATCAAGCTTAAATCGGCGCACGGCTATAGTGACTGGCTGGAAGTGATGGGCTGCGGGATGGTTCACCCTAACGTGCTCGCTAATGTCGATATCGATAGTGAGTCCTGCAGTGGTTTCGCCTTTGGCCTTGGCGTAGAGCGCCTCGCAATGCTGCGCTACGGGATTTCCGACCTGCGATTGTTTTACGAAAACGATATCGCTTTTTTGCGTCAGTTCAGGATTTAGGCGTCGGTTTCTCATGAAGATTAATGAGAATTGGTTGCGCGAATGGGTCGATACGCCCCTCAGTGTCACCGAGATCGGCGAGCGGCTCACGCTTGCGGGCCTGGAAGTCGAAGAAATTTCACCAGCCGGTCCGCAATTGCCCGGTGTTGTGGTTGCCCATATCGTTGCGGTTGCTCCGCACCCGGACGCCGACCGCTTGCAGGTTTGCCGAGTTTTTGACGGGAGCGCCGAGCACGATGTTGTGTGCGGCGCCTCGAATGCGCAGGTGGGGCTGCGGACCGCGTACGCGTGTCCCGGCGCTGTCCTTCCGGAAGCAGGCGAAATAAAGCTTAGCGAGATCCGCGGCGTTACTTCGCGAGGCATGCTCTGTTCAGCGGCCGAACTCGGATTGGGTGAAGATGCCGCCGGGATCATGGCGCTTCCTGAGGAGGCCATAGCCGGCACGACGCTAGTTGAACATTTACTCCTGGACGACGTAGTTTTCGATATCGGGCTCACGCCAAATCGCGGTGATTGCTTTTCAGCGATAGGCATTGCTCGTGATCTTGCTGTTTTGTCTGACTTGCAGATGAAAGAACCGCAGGTCACTCCGATATCTGCGAGCAACGACAATCAGTTGGCCATTTCGCTATCAGATCCTGAGGGCTGTCCGCGTTATGCGGGTCGGGTCGTCAATGGCATTAACAATCATGCAGTTACGCCGCTTTGGATGCAGGAACGCCTGCGTCGCTGTGGGGTCCGCTCTATCCACCCGGTCGTCGATGTGACGAACTACGTGATGCTCGAGCTCGGACAGCCCATGCATGCTTTCGATCTGCAGCAGCTCAACAAATCGATCGAGGTGCGCGGCGCGCACGAGAACGAGGAGTTGGTCCTGCTCGATGGACAGAGCGTTACCCTAGAATCCGGCACGTTGGTGATTGCCGATACTTCCTCGGCCGTCGCACTAGCTGGCGTAATGGGAGGGGAAGCAAGCGCCGTGACATCGGCAACAACAGATGTGTTTCTCGAGAGTGCCTATTTCGATCCCATTCGGCTGGCCGGCGTCGCGCGACGGTATCGCCTGCACACCGACGCCTCGCTGCGCTTTGAGCGTGGAGTCGATCCCACAATGCAGGTGCGCGCACTGGAACGAGCGACTGCACTGTTGCAGCAAATTTGTGGCGGCTCCGCCGGGCCGGCCGTTCTAGTCGAACAGGAAGAATTCGTGCCGTTGCGACCTGCCGTGGCGTTTCGTCCGGCTTCGGTAAACCGGCTTTTGGGCACGTCCATTAGCGACCAGCGAATCCATGAGGTTTTGTGCTTGCTCGGCATGAACGTGGACGAGCGGGAAGCGAATTGGCACGTTACGCCGCCCGCTTTTCGTTTCGATATCTCGATTGAGCCCGACTTGATCGAAGAAGTTGCTCGCATCGTCGGCTACGATTCGATCCCAGTCATCTTGCCACGGGCTGATGCTCGACCGGCGACGACGGTGCCTGACAACGACGCCGAACACAGGATGCGTAACGCGCTAGTTGAGCGTGGTTACTTTGAAGCAATTACGTACAGCTTCGTGGCCCTCGAGCAGGCCCGCCAGTTTCACCCGGATGCCTTAGTTACGCCTCTGGCAAACCCCATTTCCAGTGATATGGCCGTCATGCGGCCCTCGTTGTGGCCCGGGCTGATCAAGGCAGCATGCCACAATCTGAATAGACAGCAGGAAGACGTTCGCCTGTTTGAAATCGGGCTGGCGTTCGCTGATTTGGATGGGACTTTTTCGCAGCACAAACATATTGCCGGCCTTCGCTCGGGAGCAGCCGTCGCTGCGCATTGGGATGCGCCGACTCGGGAGTCTGATTTTTTCGACCTTAAACATGACGTTGAGCAATTATTGTCGGGTTGCGGCCATGATTGTGCGGCCATTGTTGCGGCCCAGCACCCGGCGCTGCAGCCTGGTCAGACGGCGGCTATTGTCGTAAATGAGGAGACAATCGGTTATCTCGGGGCGTTGCATCCCGCGGTCGCACAGCAGTACGATATCGTCAAGCCTTTGTTTTTATTCGAATTAAACTTGGAAGTATCGGGAACGATTAGTGCACCCCAATTTCGCCCAATATCCCGATTCCCGGCAGTAAGGCGCGATCTGAACATCGTCGTTGGCGCTGACGTCTCTGCGGACGAGTGCCTTGAGGTGGTTCGCGGCAGCGCGGGCGAGCATTTACGCGACCTGCAGCTATTTGACGTGTATCGTGGGCAAGGCATTGATTCAGACAAAAAAAGTCTGACCTTAGGCTTGATTTTTCAGGACGTTTCTAGCACTCTTACAGATGATGAAGTCGAAGCCGTGGTAGCCCGCGTGCTGAGATCGTTGCATGAGCTCGTTGGGGGGCTCTTAAGGGAATAGCTGGATGGCATTGACGAAAGCCGAAATGGCGGAGCGCTTGTTTGAGGATTTGGGACTCAACAAGCGAGAAGCCAAGGAACTTGTCGAGGCATTCTTCGAGGAAGTCCGCGGTTCTCTGGAAGCAGGGCAGCAAGTAAAACTGTCTGGCTTCGGCAACTTCGATCTCCGTGATAAGAATCAACGCCCCGGTCGAAACCCCAAGACCGGTGAAGAGATTCCAATTACTGCCCGCCGCGTTGTGACCTTCAGGCCCGGCCAAAAATTGAAAGCCAGAGTAGAAGCTTATGCTGGAAGCATCGAACAATAATGAACTGCCCGTCATACCCGGCAAGCGCTATTTCACCATCGGCGAAGTGAGCGAATTGTGCGCCGTCAAGCCGCACGTGCTGAGATATTGGGAGCAGGAATTCCCGCAGCTTAAGCCTATTAAGCGGCGCGGCAACAGACGCTACTATCAGCGTCAGGACGTCATCCTCATTCGTCAGATTCGCAGTCTGCTCTATGAGCACGGCTTTACGATTGGCGGAGCTCGCCAGAAACTGTCTGGTGACGAGGTCAGGGCTGATTCAAGTATGAGCCAGCAAATCGTCCGCCAATTGCGCATCGAACTAGAAGAAGTTCTGGACATTCTCAGGCGTTAATAACGGTCTGCCGAATCAGCGCAGGCCGATATCCCATCCCGCTAGCCAAACTGGCGGAATCCAACTAACCTTGCACCTCCCGCAGCGCGGGAGCCACGTTGTGAAGTACATGTCGGGGCGTAGCGCAGCCTGGTAGCGCACCTCAATGGGGTTGAGGGGGTCGGAGGTTCGAATCCTCTCGCCCCGACCAACTTTCACAACCTCCCCAGTGGCGCCCTGTTAGCTTGTTACAGGGCGAGATTTTGCAGCTGGAAGCTTTGAACTTGCGCGCCCAAGCGTGACGCAGTCCCGCGCATCGTGTTACCGAGACCATTAGTATTGCTGTAGCCGCGTTGCTGGGCAGTTGGGGCAAGCGCGTTAGCTACCCCGGCCAGCATGAAACCGGGCACGGAATGACCGGTAGCGGATCGGTTCTTGCGCCGAATCCAAATCGACTAAAATTGCAGCTCGGCCACCTTCAAAGGTTGGCGTCTAAGCCCGGAAAATAAGATTTATGTGTGGAATCGTCGGTGGAGTTGCGCAACGAGACGTTGCCCCAATCCTGATTGAGGGCCTCAAGCGGCTCGAATATAGAGGCTACGATTCGGCTGGCCTGGCCGTCGTCACCCCGACGACCGGTGTTACGTGTATTCGCGTTGCGGGAAAGGTTGGCGGGCTCGAGGAAGCCATGACGAAGCAACCGCACGGTGGCGGACTTGGCATTGCCCACACCCGATGGGCGACACACGGCGAACCTAGCGTTTCGAATGCCCACCCCCACGTTTGCCGGGGTGAAGTCGCACTAGTGCATAACGGAATCATCGAAAATCACGAAAGTTTGCGCGCTGAACAACTCGCAGCGGGGCATGAGTTTCATTCCCATACTGATACCGAAGTCGTCGTCAATCGTGTCTACGACTATCTGCAAGAAGGCGCCAATCTACTGTCCGCAGTCCAGAGAACGACTGCCGATTTGGAAGGTGCCTACGCGCTTGGGGTGATATGCAAAAGCGATCCTGATTGCCTCGTGGTGGCGCGGCGCGGTAGCCCGTTGATGATTGGACTGGGTATTGGTGAGAACTTCGTCGCGTCCGATGTGTTTGCCTTATTGCCGGTGACGCAACGGTTTATCTTTCTTGAAGAAGGAGATGTTGCCGAAGTTCGCCGCGATAGCGTGCAGATTTTTGACGAGACTGGCGCGCCGGTCGCGCGGCGCGAGTCGATTTCGGAATTGTCGGCAGACGCGGCCGAGAAATCGGGCTACCGGCATTTTATGCTGAAGGAGATTTTCACTCAGGCGCGCGCAGTTTCCGAGACCCTCGAAGCCAGGATAGAAAACGGCGTCGTTCAGGACCACGCGTTCGGCCTGGGTGCGGGCCCGATTCTCGATGCAGTTAAGTCGGTCACCATAGTCGCGTGCGGAACGAGCTACCACGCAGGTTTGGTTGCTCGCTACTGGATGGAAAGTCTTGCTGGACTGCCCTGCGTCGTCGAGGTTGCGAGCGAGTTCCGGTATCGCAAACCGGTCGTTGTTGACGGCACACTTTTCGTGACGATTTCACAATCCGGCGAAACTGCCGACACGCTCGCCGCCCTCAGACAGGCAACGACGCTCGGCTATAGCCATTCTCTGGCAATTTGTAACGTTCCTGAAAGCTCCCTGACCCGTGAATCTGAGCTCGTTCTTATGACCCGGGCCGGACCTGAAATCGGCGTCGCCTCGACTAAGGCATTCACCACTCAGCTGGTCGCCTTGATGCTATTGGTGATTGTCTTGGGGCGTCGGCACAAGATGGACGAAGCTTTGGAACGCGACCTTGTCAATCAACTCGAGTCGCTGCCCGGAAAGATTAATGGCGTGCTCGAACTTAACGACAGGATAGCGCTACTTGCCCAGGAGTTTATTGGCAAGCACCATGCCCTATACCTCGGCCGAGGTTCGATGTACCCGATTGCGATGGAAGGTGCGTTGAAGCTTAAAGAAATTTCCTATATTCACGCAGAAGCATATCCGGCTGGCGAGCTCAAACACGGTCCATTAGCGCTTGTCGACGAGGACATGCCTGTCATCGCCGTCGCGCCTAATAACGAACTTGTCGAGAAGCTCAAATCTAACCTCGAAGAAGTTCGCGCTCGCGGTGGCGAACTATATATTTTCGCTGGTTCTGACGCGCCGGTGAGCGCGCAGCCGGGGATACAGGTGGTCCATGTGTTGCCGATCGAAGATCCGATTGCGCCTATCGTTTACACCGTCCCACTGCAGTTGTTCTCTTACCACGTCGCAGTCCTGAAAGGGGCCGACGTAGATCAACCGCGGAATCTGGCCAAGTCGGTTACGGTTGAATAAGGGCGCGGACCAGCGAATCGAATGGCGTTTTACGCGCAAAGGTATGGATAGTGAATGAGGCCGTGGAAGCCAACGTAGACAAGGGCACAGTGCTGGTCGTTGACGATGATCCGGACATGCTCTTGCTGTTGACCAAATGGCTGAGTGGAGCCGGCTTTACCGTCATCTCTGCGGAATCGGGGAGCAGCGCGCTTGGGCACTTGCAAGGTAGCCACCCGGATCTTGTTGTCACCGATTTGTTCATGGAAGAAATGGACGGGATGACGCTAGTGAAGCGAATCCACGCGTCTTCCTCCCGGCGATGGCTTGGCGCTGCGAAAGGCGATCGAAGCCGTCCCGGCACTCGACTCGCAAACTGTCAAACACGAATGGGAGGCGGTAGAACAGCGCCTGTCGTGGCAGCACTTTGTCGAGTACGTCGTGACCCAACTAAATTCCAAGGAAAGCGGTCTCTAAACTGCGCACTGCAGCGGGGCGGTCCTGCGGCTGCGGCAACAGGCGGCCGCGATGCATGATGTCTCAGTCACGTTCCCGCCGTGGGCAAAGTCACTTCCCACGCAGGTCGCTGGTACTGCCTCCGCGGCGAGCTTCATCGTTTTCCAACTCCATTCTTCGAACTTTCTCCAACGTCATTTCGAGTAGTTGTCGATTGAAGGAAATCAAATCTGCGACCAATGCGGCAATGTAAGCAATAAATCCCATCATCATCAGCACGCCACCCAAGAGCAATGACTGCACGTGCCCGTCACCGTCGCCGGTGAGGTAAAAGTAGAGAAATCTCAGGACTGGCAAGAACCCGAGTAACATCAATCCCGTACCGAGGAAAAAGAACACCCGCATCGGCTGGTACATCGCGTACATACGCACGATCGTACTGAGCTGTCGTTCGATAAATGCAGGAATGCTTTTGAACAGACGGGATTCGCGGGTCTTTGCGTTGGTCGAAATCGGCACCGATTCGACCGCCATGTCCTTCTTTCCGGCCTGGATGACGGTCTCGATGGTATAGCTAAACGGTGATACGACGTTGGTGCGGATGGCCGCTTCGCGAGAGAACGCGCGGAATCCGCTCACGGCGTCAGGGACCCAGACCCCAGCCAATTTACGCACCACACCACTTCCCAGCCACTGCAGGAGCTTCTTGAAAGGAGAGAAGTGAGCAATCTTTGCGGTTTGACGATCGCCGATGACGAGATCGGCGCGACCCGCAATGATCGGTTCAACCAGTTTTGCTATGTCGGCGCCGGCGTACTGGTTGTCGCCATCGGTATTGACGATGATGTCCGCACCGGCGAACAAACTGGCTTCCAGGCCGCGGCGAAAAGTTCGTGCCAGGCCCATATTCTTCTTGTTCACGACAATGTGGTTTACGCCCAGCTCTCGAGCAACCTCAATCGTCCGATCGCTGCTCCCGTCATCGATAATTAGCAATTCGACAACGTCGATGCCATCGATTTCGCGGGGAATATCGGCAACCGTCTGCGGTAGCGTTTGTTCTTCGTTGTAACACGGGATCTGGACGATTAGTTTCATTTGCAAAGGTGCATCAAAGGTCTGCCGGGTGAGTCGGAAATGCGAGATCAGCAAGTAAAGGCGCTGTGTCGACGGCGATGGTAGCCCTGCTAGTGGATTTTAGGTTCAGTTCAACGACAGGTATACCTGCCCAGATTGCGTGTCAGGCGAAAATGGATTCTGGGCCACGGCACGAGCCAACGCCTATTATGGGATCCACGTGGCCGATTAACAAATATCGACGACCCCTGTGCTTTGTGCGCTAGGGCTCGGTGTCGACCACGGATTTCACCTTGCGCGTCAGCGGGCTATCGAGCAACTATTCAGGACACGGTGCTCCACAGGATGTTGATCTGTCGTCGCCGGCCGCATCTGATATTGCTAGTATTTGGCCACTTCGTCTTCCAGCCGAGTAAAACCCCGTGAACCGATTGCTAGTACTTTTCGTTAGTGTGTTCCTGGTGCAAACCTCGTTTGCCGAAGAGTATCCGACACTCGAGCGCGTTGACCATGTCATCACGTGTATGGCCAGGCATGGTGGACAGACGATTGATAATCTATATGCCTGTTCGTGCGAGATTGACGTCATCGCAAAAAGTGTGAGTCTCGAGGACTTTACCGAAGCACGTACGTTCGAAATCTACAAACGCATGCCCGGCGAAAAGGGCGGCTTGTTCCGTAATAGCGAACGGGGTGACGAAATCGTAGCGTTACTCGATGGGGCTCGGGCAGAGGCCGAAAAGCAGTGCTTCATCGGCAAAAAGAAATCGTCGACGGGAACAGCCCCGATGCGCATGAACTGATGCCTCGGTGTTATTGCTGCGGCGCAATAAAACCCATTGAATGAAATCTCGCGCGAGGATCCGCAAAGCGGTTGCTGCGCTGTCAATTAGTCCTATAATCGACCCACGGCAGGCTGCCAAGCGACGTGGGGTATTTCGCAGAGCGTCGGCAGTAATGCGAAATGAATCGAGCCGGCTGGTCGTCGTAAGGCTGAGCCCGATTAGACACGACCTTAAGAACTTCGCTAGATCACCAAAAATTAATGCCCAAGTGCCGCACAGACAAGTTCGAATCAGCGTCGCTTTCTGGAGCTGAATTCCATTGAGCGCAGCCGCCGTTCACGCTCATCTAGCTCTTGCCGTTCAGCGAGCTCTGGGTCGGCGCACTTCCCCTCACTACCTTAGCCAAACAGTTTTGCAACCCTTTGGGCCAATTTACCGGTCTCGAGCTGGCTCGAAGTTAAAACAATAAAAGAGGTCAATCACATGACATTTAAACAAAAAATTGTGAAGGAGGAGCTTATGAGGAAATCATCGTTTCAACGATGGCTCATTGCCGCGGTCTCTGTTTTGCTCTTGTCTGGAACCGCGCAGGTTTCGGCCAACGCACAGCTTGAGAAGCTGATGCAAGATCCCAACTACTGGGTGTTCCCCGGTGGTAACTATTGGAACTGGCGCTATTCAGAGTTGAATCAAATCAACAATGAAAACGCACACAAGATCCAGGCCGCGTGGACGTTTTCAACTGGCGTTTTGCGTGGCCATGAAGGCGGACCTCTGGTCCTGCCCGGATCAGCGACTGGTTTGTCGCACGATACGCTCTACATCCATGCCGCTTTCCCGAACAACGTATTCGCCATCAATCTCGACAATCTAGAGATTGTGTGGGAATACGTCCCTATTCAGGACTATGACGAGACTGTCCCGGTCATGTGCTGTGACGTGGTTAACCGCGGCCTCGGCTATGGTGAGGGCAAGATTCTCTTGCAACAGGCCGATACTGTTCTGATCGCTCTGAATGCCAAGACGGGTGAAAAAGTCTGGTCGGTCAAGAATGGCGACGCAAAATTGGGTCAAACCAATACCAATGCGCCACATGTGATGAAAGACAAAGTCATCACCGGCATTTCAGGTGGCGAGTTTGGCGTTCGTTGCTGGATCAATGCCTACAACCTGTCGGACGGTAAGCGCGCCTGGCGTGCCTACAGCATGGGCCCGGATTCGGACATGCTGTTCGACCCCGAGAAGACCACTTCAATGGGGCAACCCGTTGGTGCCGATTCCTCCCTGAAAAGCTGGAAAGGTGACCAATGGAAGATCGGCGGCGGTGCAACCTGGGGCTGGTGGCCCTACGATAAAGAGCGTAATGCGTTTTATTACGGTACCGGCAATCCGTCGACCTGGAACCCGGTTGTTCGCCCTGGCGACAACAAGTGGTCTCAGTCGATCTTTTCGCGCGACGTCGACACCGGCATGGCCCATTGGGTGTACCAGATGACGCCTCACGATGAGTGGGACTACGACGGTATCAACGAAATGATCCTGGCCGACATGGAGGTCAAGGGCAAAGATACCAAAGCACTGGTCCACTTAGACCGCAATGGTTTCGGATATACCCTTGATCGGACAAACGGCGCGTTGCTGGTGGCGGAGAAGTTTGATCCAGCAGTGAATTGGGCGACGCATGTCGATATGAAGACAGGGCGCCCACAGGTCGTTGCGAAGTACTCCACTCACCACAACGGCGAGGACACTAACTCGACCAATATCTGTCCTGCGGCTCTCGGTTCAAAAGACCAGCAGCCGGCTTCCTACAGCCCACGCACTGGCCTGTTCTACGTGCCGACGAACCACGTCTGCATGAATTACGAGCCTGTGTCGGGTGGGGAGTACGTTGCTGGTCAACCATACGTGAATGCTGTACTCAGCATGTTCCCGGCGGGTCGTGTGTCAGCCGGTCCGGAGTTCGGTAACAACGCCGACAACAACAACCTCGGCAACTTCATTGCCTGGGATGCGGATAAGGGCAAAATCGTTTGGTCGATTCCAGAGCGTTTCTCAGTCTGGAGTGGTGCCTTGGCGACCGCAGGCGACGTGGTGTTCTACGGCACACTCGGTGGTTACCTGAAAGCGATTGACGCAAAAAGCGGTAAGCTTCTTTGGAAGTTCAAAACGCCATCCGGCATCATCGGTAACACCAACACTTGGGGACACGGCGGCAAACAGTATGTCGGCGTTCTTTCCGGAGTTGGTGGTTGGGCAGGTATCGGCATGGCAGCCGGCCTGATTAACGACACCGACGGTTTGGGTGCAGTTGGTGGCTATCGTGATTTGAATCGTTTCACCCGTCTCGGCGGCGTGCTAAGCGTATTCAGCCTGCCCTAAGCAGCGCGATATCGTTATCAATTTATACTGACTGTTAACCAGCCTAGAGGCCCGGTCCTTTAACGAGGGTCGGGTTTTTTTATCCTGCGACAATCGCGCGCCACGTCCCCGGGGGCTACCCGCAACGAGGCCTCAAAGAGGCCATTGCGTTCCCTGATCGCATCAATCTCGGATCGCACGACGGAAAGCAGGGCCGGACATAGTTCAGGCGCGATTCAGTCTCGTCCTGCTAATCTACAGCCGACGTGAGAGAAGCACGTTTTGAAATTCAACCAACCATCTGAATCGATCGAGGAGTTCAATCACATGTCGAAGGGCTACAGGTTCTTAGTGCTAGCGATGACCTTGTTTGCCGTAAGCAGCGCTTACGCAGAAGAACATATCGTCAAGGGTGTCGTCACTCAGTGGCAGCCGCTGGTTACATTCGCACAACCCGGCGACACGGTTCGCTTTACCGGGATGACTGGCCACGATACGCAGACCATCGAGGGCATGTTCCCCGCAGGTGCACAGGGATGGAAATCGAAGTTAGGCGAAGAAAGTTTTAGCATCAGCTTAGAGCAAGAGGGTGCTTACGTTTACAAGTGCGCGCCGCATGTCTCCACAGGTATGGTGGGTGTTATCGTCGTTGGGGACGCCCGTCCGCCGGCAAATCTTGCGCAACTTGAGGCGAATTTGCAGGAAGTGAAGGTGGCAAAGAATATGGTCAATCGAGCGCTCAAGAAGATGAAGAAGGCCATTGAGGCGGAGGCGAAATAGCATCCCAACGGTCAACACCTCTCGCGCAACGCCCACCGTCCCACGCTGCACTGCGCCACTTGGTGAGCGTTTAGATTTGGTTCCGCGAGCGCTGGCGAAGTTGCTTGCGCTGGGAGTGTGCATATTGATGTGCGCTTCCAGCGCCGCCCAGGAATCTGCACCAAAAGATGAACTGAGAGTTTGTGCCGATCCCAATTTGTTACCGATGTCGAATCGCGCTGGCGACGGCTATGAGAACAAGCTCGCCGAGCTGTTGGCACGTAAGCTCGGCGTACCGCTAAAGTACGAGTGGTTTCCACAGCGTATGGGTTTCATCCGAAACACGCTGACAAACAACGAAACCGAAGACGGCCGCTACAAGTGTGATCTGGTCATGGGCGTCATTGAAAATTTTGAGATGGCGTCGCCCACCCGACCGTATTTGCGTTCATCGTGGGCCATGGTTTACGTGAAGGACCGCGGGCTGGATTTCATTCAATCGCAGGACGACCTGAAGACACTGAGCCCGCAACAGGCAGACTCGCTGCGTATAGGCCTGTGGGATCGCGGTCCTGGCACAGATTTCATTCATCAGGTTGGCTTGATGGACCAAGGGATTCCGTTCCAGAGTATGAGCGGCGATAAGAACGAGTACCCGGGCAAAATCATCGAGCGTGATTTGATTTCCGGCGATATTAATCTGACCTTCGTGTGGGGCCCGATAGCCGGATACTTGGCCAAGACCTTGAGCGAATCGAAACTGAAAGTCATCCCGATGCGTGCCGAACCCGGCCTGCGTTTCGACTTTCAGATCGCCATGGCGGTGCGTTTCGCGGATTCCGAATGGAGACAGCAAATCAATCGCATGCTTGCTGCAAGTCAGGTGGAGATCAACGCGATCCTGGACGACTACGGTATCCCGAGAAAAGAACTGATTATCCGTCCGACGATTGAAGACACCGACTGACAGTTTATTGTCGAACCAATACTAAATAACTGTACTGTTGCTGCGAAATTTTGAGGTATGTACGTGTCATTCCCAAACACGCTAAGAAATAGACGCGCCAGCTGGTTGCTGGGGATGTGCGTCGCCCTGTGTGCCGATATCGGGACCGCCAGTGCACAAGAGAAAAGTCCTGAATTCTCGCAGGCGGAGGTTCTACTGTGGATGACAGATCAACTGAGTGCGGTTACTGCACCGGTTACGCTTATGTACGCGTTCAAGCGCTCCGGTGCCCTTGAGGCGGGCTTTGACGACCAGATCGAATTTCAAATCAGAAAAGTTCACGAAGACGGTACGAAATCTGCCGCGGTCAGGTTTTTTACCGGCGAGAGGAATTTTCCGGTGCCACCGGTGGAGAACACAACGGTCAATCCGATCCTGAAGATTTATCTGCAAGGGGATGTGCTGGAAATGAATCGCCTCAGCGATCCGAATGGCACGGCTCGCGAACGTTGGCGGTATTTTCAACGTCGGATCAAATTCGCCCTTGCGGAATCCGCCACAGTGCAGGCCCACACGTTCGAGTTTGACGGACGGCGTTGGAACGGTCACAAAATCGAGTTCCAACCCTACGTGAACGATCCACGTCGGAATTTGTTCGAAAAGTATGCGGACAAAAGCTACAGTTTTATCGTGTCCGACGAACTACCGGGCTACGTGTATCAGATTGAAACGGTGGTACCGGGCGCAAAGGAAGGCGCACCGCTGATTCGTGAATTTTTACAGTTGGATTCGATCGCGCGCTGATACGCGTATGCTAGCTCTTCGCACCTAGGTAGATAATGTGGCGGCGGCAGTTTCGTCAGTACTGTGATGGGATAGTCGCACGGCACAGAATTTGAATTCCGGAATTTTCCCCACCGGGTCCAGAGCCTCAACCGTAAGAAAATTTACCGCAGCTTCAGCGTAGCAAAACGCCATGAACACGCTGCCACGCTGCACGCCACTGTCGGCACGGACGCGTGCGACCAAATGTCCGCGTCGTGATTCGATACGGACAAAATCCTCGTCGTCGATGCCCGCGTCTGCCATGTCTTCGGGATGCACACTGACGACTGGTTCAGGTTCCAAAGCATCCAGCACACTGGCGTTGCGGGTCATGCTTCCCGTATGCCAATGTTCCAGCTGGCGGCCCGTTATGAGTATGGACGAATACTCGTCGTCCGGCAGTTCGGCTGCGTGGGTATATTCGGCCGGAACAAATAGCGCGCGTCCGGTCGGCGTCGGAAAGTCATCTTTGAACAAGATGGGCTCGCCGCCATCGCCTTCATTCAGGCATGGGTAGGTAACAGAGTGCTCACGCTCGAGTCGTGGCCAGGTAATGCCCGCGATGCTTGGCATCGCGGTGCGCATTTCGCTAAAAACGCTCTCGACATCGTCATAGTGCCAGCTTAGTCCCAGTCGCTTGGCAAGCTGCTGAATGATCCAAATGTCTTGCCGGGCATCACCGGGTGGTGAAATCGCCTGACGACCAAGCTGCACTCGGCGGTCGGTGTTAGTGAACGTCCCGCTCTTTTCCGGGAACGCGGAGGCCGGCAGGATGACGTCGGCAAATCCAGCAGTCTCAGTCAAAAAAATATCTTGTACGACCAGGTGATCAAGGTGCGCCAGCGCTTCACGTGCGTGATTGAGATTTGGATCGGACATGGCCGGATTTTCACCCATGATGTACATGCCTTTGATGTCCCTGGCATGCACTGCGTGCATGATCTCGACAACAGTCAGGCCCGGCTCCGGATTCAATTGCGTATGCCACAGCCGTTCAAACTTAATTTGCACCTCAGGATCGGTAACCGGCTGGTAGTCGGGATAAACCATCGGGATCAGACCGACATCGGAGGCGCCCTGAACGTTGTTCTGTCCCCGCAACGGGTGAATGCCGCAACCTGGCCGGCCGATTTGTCCGCACAATAATGCCAGCGCTATCAAACAACGGGCATTGTCGGTGCCATGTATATGCTGCGAGACACCCATGCCCCAGAAAATCATTGAACCGCGGGACGAAGCATAAAGGCGTGCAACCTCGCGCAAAGTTTGCGCAGGAATGCCACAAATCGGCGCGACTCTCTCGGGCGTATATTCGGCGACACAATCTCGCAACGCCGGGAAGCCCTCAGTGCGCTGTTCGACAAACTCGCGATCGTAGAGTTTCTCGCTAATGATTGTATTCATCAGCGCGTTTAACATTGGCACGTCTGTGTCCGAATTGAATTGCAGGAAGTAGTCAGCGTGGCGGGCTAAATCGGAGCGATAAGGGTCCATCAGGATCAGTTTCGCGCCACTTTGGCTGGCATTCTTGATGAACGTTGCCGCGACTGGGTGGTTGACCGTTGGTCGGGCGCCGATAATAACGATGACTTCAGCTTGTTTAACATCGGCAACTTGATTCGAGACGCCGCCGAAGCCGATCGTCTCAAGCATGGCCGCGACCGAGGATGCATGGCACAAACGCGTGCAATGATCGACATTATTCGTACCGAACGCTGTTCGAACCAGCTTTTGGAATAAATAGGCTTCTTCGTTAGAGCCCTTCGCGGAGCCAAAGCCACACAGTGCGCTACCACCGTGAGACGCGCGGATAGCGCTGAATCCGTTTGCTGCGACGTCCAGTGCTTCATCCCATTCCGCTTCGCGAAAAAACTTATCTATTTCCGCGTGCGGGACGATGGCCTTGGTTTTCTCAACGCCGGTGCGCCGGATAAGCGGTTTGGTCAGGCGCTGCGGATTATGCACATAATCGAAGCCGAAACGGCCTTTAACGCACAGCCTAGAGTGATTGGACGGACCGTTGCGACCTTCGACGTATTTGATTTTTTCGTCTTTTACGTTGAAGGTCAGTAGACAGCCGACACCACAATAAGGGCAGGCCGACGCCACTTTGCGATCAATGTCGGAACTGGTTTGCGCGGTGGCGGGCATTAAAGCGCCCGTCGGGCAAGCCTGCACACATTCGCCGCAACTGACGCAGGTACTGTCGCCTAACTGATCGCCAACGTCGAAAACGATCTGCGCGTGCGAACCTCGATAGGCAAAGCCAATAACGTCATTGACTTGCTCTTCGCGGCAGGCGCGCACGCAGCGCGTGCACTGAATGCAGGCATCGAGATTGACGGCTATCGCCGGACTGCTGAGGTCGGCACAGGGTTGTTCGCGGGGCGGAAAACGAGGCGTGCCGACATTAAGAAAGTCTGCCCAATGATCGAGCTCCGAGTGTGGCGAGTATGGCGACTTGCCGGCACCTGGCATATCTGATTGGAGCAATTCAACGACCATGCGTTGACTTGCTCGCGCTCGGTCACTCGCAGTTTTCACGACCATGCCTGCACTTGGTTGGCGGCAACAGGAGGGCGCAAGTACTCGCTCGCCATCGACCTCCACCACGCAGGCCCGACAGTTGCCGTCTGCCCGATAACCTTCCTGGTAACACAATGAGGGAACCGCAATCCCCAGCCTGCGTGCAGTTTGGAGCAGTGTCTCACCCTCAGGTGCACGGACCTGCTCGCCGTCGAGGCTAAACTCAATCACCTCAGCCATCGCTGCGAAACTCGTCGGGAAAGTATTTGATTGCGCAGCGAAGTGGATTGGGTGCCGCCTGGCCGAGGCCGCAAATAGAAGCGTCCTGCATTGCCACAGCGAGTTCTCCGAGGAGCGCCTGGTCCCAATGCTTGCGCCCCATCAGCATCGCTGCTTTTGCCGTGCCGACTCGGCATGGCGTGCATTGACCACAGCTCTCGTGCTCAAAAAATTTCATCGCATTGTGTGCAGCAGAGCGCGCACTGTCGTGCTCAGACAAGATGATGATCGCTGCAGAGCCGATGAAACATCCGTATTCTTGCAGCGTGTCGAAATCAAGCGGCAGATGGTCCAGCGAGGCGGGCAGGATGCCGCCCGAGGCGCCGCCCGGGAAGTAGGCGTAAAGGGTATGTCCATCGAGCATACCGCCGCAGTACTCATCGATGAGCTCGCGTACCGATATGCCTGCCGGAGCAAGATGAACGCCCGCCTTATTCACGCGTCCGCTGACGGAAAACGAGCGCAGCCCGGAGCGTTGCCGGCGCCCGTGCGCGCTAAACCACGCAGCGCCTTTCTCGAGAATTTCGCGCACCCAGTAGAGTGATTCCATATTGTGTTCGAGGGTTGGGCGGCCGAACAGGCCGACCTCGGCAACATAGGGCGGGCGCAGACGCGGCATGCCACGTTTGCCCTCGATTGATTCGATCATTGCGGACTCTTCACCGCAGATGTACGCGCCGGCACCGCGACGCAGTTCGATACGCGGCAATTTGCACGGTGGATCGGCACGTAGCGCCTCAAGTTCCTTGTGCAGAACGCTGCGGCAAGCAGCGTATTCGTCACGCAAGTAAATGTAGCAATGGTCGATATCGACGACGCTGGCAGCGATTAACATGCCTTCGATAAAGCGATGGGGGTCACGCTCCAAATAGTGGCGATCTTTAAAGGTCCCGGGCTCCCCTTCGTCTATATTGACCGCCATGAGTCGTGGTGCCGGCTGGTCACGCAGTATCGACCACTTTCGCCCAACTGAAAATCCCGCACCACCAAGGCCGCGTAACCCCGAATCAGACAAGGCGGTGATGACATCCTCGGCTCGACAGGCGCCTTGATGGCATTGTTGTAGCAGGGTATAGCCGCCGCCTGCGCGGTAGGCATGATAGTCCTGGTAGTCCGGGAGCTCGGCAGTCGTGGCGCCAGCGCAAAGCTGTTGTATCGCGGCGCTGCTCGCAGCTCCTACAGTTCGCTGACCAACAACGGCCACAGGTGCTTCATGGCATCGCCCTACGCAGGGGACTTTTTGTATCCGCACGTCCGGGGCCAAAGAGCTCTCGAGTTGTGCCGCGAGTGCCTCGCTGCCAAACAGCGCGCAGGTGACAGACTCGCACACGCGTACCGTAATCTGCGGCGGCGACGCCTCGCCTTCACGAACAATATCGAAATGGTGATAGAAACTCGCAACTTCAAAGATTTCGGTCATCGACAGACTCATGCATTCTGCCAAGGCGACCATGTGATCTGCATGGATGCAACGGTACTGATCCTGTATCGCGTGCAGATATTCAATCAGCAGGTCACGCTGATACGGCAGTGGGCCGAGCAGTGCCTTAATCTCATCGGTGGCAGCCGTAGTTGTCCGCCGGCCACGTACACGCCCTTTGCGGGCAGCCTGTCGAGATGCCATTTTTCTAATCTCTTGCACCGGCGATGAGAAGCTCGCCGTGGCCGCCTTGTGCCATGTCTCCGCACCAACGGCTAGCGCGCCGGAAAATGGCGAGCTGCCTGCCCATCCGCTTGTTGAGTGAGGCCACATGGCGAGCGAAGACCGGTACGAACCCGAGCTCAAACTCGCCACAGTCGTTGAACAGGGCCGGCACTCGCTGAGGCATCTCGGCGAGCATCAGCGTGCCCCGACGCATGCCGTGACCGACGTCGCCAGCGCACTTGCCGAAAATCACAATCGATCCCGCGATCATGCGGTCGCCGCAATATCGACCACAATCACCGCCGACCAGAATGAGGCCGCGGCGCATACGTTCTCCGAGATGGGCGCCGGCATTACCGTGCACAATCAACGTACCCTCATTCATACCGCGCGTTGCTCCGGGTGTCGCGCCACCGGCGCGCTCGCCGACATCGCCGGAGATTTCGATCTGCCCGCCACGCATCCCCAACGCGACACCGTCACCGGCATTGCCGCGCAATTTAATTTGCCCACCGGACATGTCACGTCCGAGTTCCATACCAACCGTCCCACGCACCTCAAGCTGCCCTGCCTGCATGTCACGACCGACGTGATGACAGCTGTGGTTCAGACCGAGCAGGCGCAGATTCATAACGTCTTCGCCACTGATATCAAATAGCGCCCCCAGCGCGCTCGTTCGGCTGCCATGCGGGATGCGCAAACGTGCCAGTTGCGCAACCGATTTGCCGCTTAAGGCCGATGGTGTCAGCGCACCAAGCTCGAGGCCCGCAGGTGCGTCGGCGTGCAGACGGAGGGTTAACGACGTCATTTCAGAATGTTCCGGAGTTTGAAATGAAACGGGCCGAGATTGCCGCCGTAGTTACCCGCACTGATGCGAAGCACGCCGTGATCGCGTCCCCGACAAGCTGCGCGAATGCCTACGCGAGTCGCCTCATCAATCGCCGCGCTGTCCAAGCCATCAATAACGATCTCCAGGACCGCACCAACGTCGGCAGATAATTCGCTTGGGACGGCGCCGCGCAGAGTGGGACAAAACAAATGATTGGTAGACGCAGGCAAGGCTTTGTATTTGGAACCGACTTTCGACCCCGAACGCACTACCCCGCCTGGGAAAGGCATGATGACGCCAGCAACTTTGTTCATTGCTGCAATCGCTCTTTCCGCCGCCCCAAGCGCCGACACCTGGTCGCGGGCTAGGATAATGAAGTTACCGCCGCCTATAGCAGCGGCGAGCCCGGTGGTTTCTTCGCACAGGAACTCACCATCCATCACAGGAACGCGCCAATAGCGACGCTTGCCGAGTTTTTTTGCAATCTGGTGACCGTCGCCAAAGAAACGCAGGTTTTTGCCCAGCGGCAATGCCTGGCCATCTTCAATGCCCGCGAAGCAGGCGCTGGTCGGCGCAGTGAGTACACATTGGCCAACACGATTCTGAATCTGTTTAATCAGTTCCTTCTTACTCATCGCGAACAGCAACACCGCAAAGCCTGGCCGCCCATCTGGCGTTTCGGTCGGCGTCAGGGGACGCTCGATGCCCGCCTCACAGCCGCAGGCAATGACCGAAGTCGCGAAACCGGTCATGGCGGTTGCCGCATGGAGCGCCCAGGTTTCGTTCAGTGCTGTGACAATGACGCGCGTCGCCTTCATCGGAAAGGCTTCGGCGAAGGTGTCGTCAATGCTGACTCGATTGATCTTCATCAGCACGTTGGAGTGGTCGGATGGACCACAATCTCGCCTCGTCCGTTGTCGCGAATTTCGTCGTCACTGACTTGAATGCTGTCTTTGCGGACGGTCATGAAGCGGTCGAAGTAGAGTCGCAAATCATTATCGACGCCGGCATCGAATTGGGGATGAACGACGTGGGTAGCGCCCTGGACTTCTTCAGTAACGCGTCCATTGCGTACGATTAACTGTCCATTCTTGAACACGTACTCGGGCGTGGAAAACATAGTTTCCTTGTTGTCATGCTCCTGGTAGACCGTGATATGCGCGTTTGACCCCGCGGCCAGCGAACCGAAGCCATCGAGACCCAGCGAGCGGGCCGGCGCTGCGCGCGTCATTGTCGCGATCTCATAGAGGCTGTATTCACGTGTGATGCTGGCCAGGCGGCTGGCCGCTGCGGCGTCGGGGTTGATGGTGGCAAGCATGTCGTTGCGAAAACTGCGGTCCATAAGCAGACGAATAAGATGGGGATAGCAGGTAAACGGTGCGCCGTTGGGATGATCGGTGGTCAGAAATATCCGCCACGGGTCCTCGATAAGCAAAAATAATTCAAGCCCAATCGCCCACTGCAGCGCATTGACGAAGCTTTTGTTCTTGTAGCGAAATGGAACGACGCCACATCCGGCATCGCACTCGATATCCATGCCAATCCATTTCTTTGGGTCGGCATGTATGCTGCCGGCGAATTGCCGCATGCTGTCACCAGACTCGGTCACGGTGCGGCCAAACATGACCTGGCCGACATCGAGCGAGATATTGCCATTCCGGTTGATAACCTCGGCGATTTCGGCTGCACCGGACGAGAATTTAAAATCACCCTCGGTGCCATAGCTATGGAACTGCAAATGCGTCAGGTGGGCGCGCAGACCGTCGAGGCCATGTATCGTTTCCAGTGTTGTGGCAAGGTTGCCAGGTACGCCGAGGTTGCAACCATGGATGTGTAGTGGGTGGGCAAGACCCAACTGCCGGACGGCTTCAGCCAGGGTCAAAAGGATTTGACGCGGTGTGATGTCGTAAGCCGCGTTGCGCTCGTCCAGGTCGAGTTTGCGTTGATTAAACTTGAACGCATTGATGCCGCCTGGATTGACAACCTTGATCGCGAGCGCCTGTGCCGCATTCAGGGTCCATGCGACGTAATCGCGGATGTATTCGGGATCTCGTTTAGCCTTGATGGCGCGCAACAGGAAATCGTCGTTGCCGAGCAGGGCATAGGCGCCTTTGTCGACCATCGGCGTGTCGGCCATTTCAAGGTGCGCCTGGCGCGCATTGGCCGGTAGCATCGCCGGTTCGAAACACGCCACGTAACCCATTTCCGCATAACGATAGCCAGCCGTGCGCGTTGAGGGTGCTGCGTGGCCGCAGCCAATGTGCGGGTGCCGGCCGCGCGGGACGGCATCAGCGGCGTGGTCTTCTGGCAGCATCATGCGCGCGATGTTGACCTTGCCGCCGCCAATGTGAGTATGGATATCGATCGCGCCAGCCATCACCACACGCCCACTGATGTCGGTCACAACGTCGGCCTGTCGGCTGTGCACTGGCGCGCTGACGATTTTTCCGTCACGGATGTACAGGTCGCGAACGTCGCCGTCCACTCCGTTTTGCGGATCGTAAATTCGTCCGCCTTTGAGTCGTTGCAGCATTAAGGCTCTACCAGCTATCCAGAATTTGCGTGGCAATTTGTGCAACGCTGGCGAGCCTGCTCTCGCGCTGTGCGACCAGCTGCAGCGTGACGACACTGTCAGTTCGTACCAGGCGCCCGCCATGATCAAGTCCGGGCGTGCCGACCGGAATAAATACGGCCGGCGGTCGACGCGACGCCGATGGACGGGCACCGATCACAATGGTTTCGACACCCGTAGACGGCGGGGTCGGATTCCGCCCGTAGGCATCAGTCCACAGCAAACAATCAACCGTACGGGTTGCGAGCAGGTCGGCAGTGCGATTGATTTGCGGCTCGAAGGCGAGCGTTTTGCCGAACTCGGTTCGGAGTGGATAACCGGTCAGCCAACTGGTTGTGCTCAAAGCGGATTGGCCGCCGTCGTCGCCGCCGAGTGCAAGCAGGGCCGCACGCTGCTGCTGATTGATGGCATCGACCAGGTCGCAGAACGTAGCAATGATAGATTCCCGGTGGGAGCCGAGCTGCCCGGGGGCGAACACAATCGTGCAGTAGTTGGCAGCCTGGATCGCTTCGACAAGTTCAGCGATGGCGGCAGGTTTCACTCCGCCCGGTCGACGCGCGTCCATGCGATGGCCGCGCAGACCTGCGAGTAGTGCGCTGAATACCTCACCTAGCCCGTCGCGTGAACAACCCAGCCGCATATCCACTTCAACTCCGGGGCTGTTTGCTCCAGTGCCGACGAACACGACCTTGCGAGCAGGAGCACGACCACCCTGCAGACGCGTCTGCGGTTTGAGACAGTGGCGCTCAAAATTCTCATAACGGTCATTGAAATCAACGTCAGCAACTATCACTAAATCAGCGCGGTTGCGAACTTCGGAGAGGGTGGTGGCATACCAGCCGCGTGTCTGCATTAAACGGGTCATCGACGTCAGAGCGTCACCATGTAGGTGATCAACGATGCCATGACTGCGTTCGGCAAGATTGATAATCGCGCGCATACCATCGACGTCCGTTGCCAGGCCGCCGAACAAAGGGCGTCGAGATTTTTTTAAAATGCGGGTCGCTACCCGTATCGCATCGTCATGTGATGTGGCCTGACCCTGCACGCGAGGGGGTTCATCGGTAGCGGGGCGGGAAAAATCGAGGGCTGCACGCGAGCAGCCATTGCGACGGATGGTGAAACTTGAATCATCATTGCTGCGCAGGATCAGATCGTCGCACAACAGCGCGCAAAACGGGCATACCGCTGAGTCAGTGTGAGGCCCGTGCCGTTGGCGTGTGTCGACTGGTGGCATGATTTCGCTCCCGCTTGGCGGGGTACTCGACGGAAGGTAAAGTCTGTTCGGTAGCGAAACCCATGCTAGCCACTGCCATGGATCGTGGCCTCACGTTATCACACTCGATGACCGCGCTCCATACACGCTTCCTAGCTCGACAGTGTTATCGGGCAACACTGAATTTATAATATGGCATGACCATGAAAAACTGCTTCAATTGAGCGCTCCGCCGTCATCCGTCCGAGTCACGGCGCCGGCGCGATTGCATCTGGGGTTTCTTGATCCGGGGGCAACGCTGGGGCGCCAGTTCGGCAGCATCGGGATGGCATTAGACGGAATCGCGACGCGTGTCGCAGTCGAGGCGCACGACGAATTCATCGTCACAGGCCTGGTCGACGAGCGTGTGCTCGCGCTGGTCGACCGTGTGATTGAAGATCAGCAGCTCTCCCGTGACGTTCGCATCACCATAGAAACGCGCATCGATGAGCACGCGGGTCTCGGCTCCGGAACCCAGTTGGCCCTCGCGCTCGGCACCGCGCTAACCCACCACGCAGGTTCCGTAAGCAGTCCACAAATGCTGGCGCGATTGCTCGCACGCGGCAAACGGTCCGGAACCGGACTGGGCTTGTTTCAGCGCGGTGGACTCATTGTCGATGGTGGTCGCGGTGCAGACGCTGGCGTTCCTCCCCTCATTGCCCAGAGCGATGTTCCAGAGGCTTGGCGAGTTATTCTGGTTTCCGACCAGCGCGCCGCCGGCTTTAGTGGCGATGCCGAAGTAAGCGCGTTCGCGGCTCTTCAACCCCTCAGCCGCGAGGGTGCTGCACGGTTATGCCATCACACACTCATGGGGGTTCTACCCGCCTTGGCGGTTGGAGATTTCCCGGCATTTTGCACCCATGTCGGGGCAGTTCAGACTGTGATTGGTGAGCATTTCTCAGCCTCCCAGGGCGGCTCGTTTACCAGCCCTGGGGTCGGTCGAGTGATGGCATTTTGCGCCGCAGAATTGGCTTTGACGGGCATCGGTCAAAGCAGCTGGGGGCCGACTGCGTTCGCATTTGTCCCCGACGCCGAACGCGCTGCAGAAGTTGTCGATCAGCTTGAACAAAACTTCGACGACGACTCCGCGATAACGTTCTCAATCTGCACACCGCGCAACCGCGGCGCGGACATCGAGATCACCAACCCGTCGAAACAGCGTTTACACGCATCCGGGTGACTGTGTTGGTATTTGCGGATCTACTGACTCGCCGGTGTCACGCGAGCGTATCTGTCAAAGCGCCTGCTGGCTGAATATGTCCACGGTGCCTCAGCCGTTGGAGCCGCTTCCACCGATCCTGATTGTCTCTCGCTCAGCGCGTATGCTGGCCGAAGCAGCGAGCGGCAGCTGGTCGCCGCGAGTGATTGATATGTTCGCCGATGAGGACACGCGCGCGGTCGCAGATCGATGGCGAGCAACGGTTCCCATGGATAGCTTTATGTTTAGTGGCGCTGTCATCGGTGAGGTCGAAGAACTGAGCGCAGGTGTTCCAAGGATGCCGATCGTGCTCGGTAGCGGTTTCGAAAGCGGGCAGGACTGGCTGGATCAACTCAGGCACTATGACCCGACCGTCTCCCACGTTATCAACGCGTCGAAACGTCTCTCCGATTTGCCGGCAGTACTGGCGTCGTTGCAAAGTGACGTCGGGGTATGTGTGCCGGAGACCCGTTGTACCCCGCCGGTCGACTGCCGCGGCTGGTTGCGTAAGTTGTGTGGGGAAAGTGGCGGATTCCACGTCGTTCCTGCACTAGGTGCGGATGCCAAATCACGCGCCTATTTTCAACGCCATGTGCGCGGTTCGAGCTTATCTGCGATTTTTCTTGCGAGCAGCCGGCGCACGGAATTTGTGGCCCTGAATCGCCACCTGACCTGGCAGCAGGATCAGTGGCGTGGATATCACTACCAAGGGGCAGTTACCTGGCACTCGGCGCCCGCGCCTCTGGTTGGCCAAGTGCGTGCATTGGGAAGTGCAGTCGGCGCTGCACTCGGATTGCGCGGCATGTTCGGGCTCGATTTCGTTCTCGCCGAGAGCGGTAGTTTGATGTTGATAGACATCAATCCCCGGCCGCCGGCGACACTTGATCTGCTAGTCGATCGCAGCCCTGCTTTCGATGCCCACGTCGCCGCTTGTGCACTCGATATGCTCTTGTATAGTAGGCCTGAGCGTACCGGCGAGTGCGCACATCTGATTCTCTACGCTCAAGCTCAGTGGCAAGTACCCGAGGACTTCGCGTGGCCAGAAAGTGTCCACGACCGACCGAGTGCGGGGACCCACATCGAGGTCGGAGATCCGTTGTGCTCAATTCGCGCACACGCTGCCACACCGACTGCAATCTGCAGAAAGTTGGTGTCGCTGGTACGGCGTATCCGCGCCCTGACGGTCCCGGCGCTGTTACCCGAAAACATGAAAATTACGCTCGTAGGGGATGCTATCGATGGTTGATTTAGGACTCGAGAGTGCGTGCAACGTCAATCTGGCCGTGCGACCGCTGGTCAGCCAGCTACGTGAGCGCGCAGCTGAGTACCGCGTCGCAGTAAGCAAAATGCCCAACGGGGTGGAAGTCATTGACGCAGGCATCACGGCCCGCGGTGGCCTTGAGGCAGGGCGCCTGATTAGCGAGATTTGCATGGGCGGGCTGGGACGAATTGCGCTCACAGCGACAGCACCGTTTGCCGACTGGCGCTGGCAGGTTGACGTCAGCGCGAGTCACCCCTTGATTGCCTGTCTGGCATCCCAATATGCGGGTTGGAGTCTGAGCCACGGTGAAGGTAAGTCGGCTTTTTTCGCGCTCGGATCGGGACCGGCACGCGCAATGGGAAGCCGCGAACCTTTGTTCGAGGAATTGGGCTATCGCACACCACCCGGTGAGACCGTCATCGTCCTGGAGGTCGATCGACTTCCGCCGCTCGAAATTGCCGAGAAGTTAGTTGAGCGTTGCGGGATACAACCGAGCGAATTGACGTTGGTGCTGACGCCCACGACAAGTTTGGCCGGCGGGGTGCAGATCGTGTCGCGGGTGCTGGAAGTGGCGCTGCACAAACTGCACGAATTAAAGTTTCCACTTGCACAGTTTGTCGATGGTACGGCGACTGCGCCGCTGCCACCGCCGTCTCCGGATTTCATGACCGCCATGGGGCGTACCAACGATGCAATTCTGTTCGGTGGGCAAGTGCATTTGTACGTGGATTGCGCGGACGACGCGGCGCAGGAATTGGCGCGGCAATTGCCCAGCTCCGCCTCGCGGGATTTTGGCAAACCGTTCGCCAAGGTTTTCAAGGATTACGGCTACGATTTCTATAAGGTCGATCCGATGCTGTTTTCGCCTGCCGTTGCGTGCGTCACCAATGTGGCCAGCGGCAATACTTTCTCGGGCGGAGCGCTACATGCTGAATTGCTGAGTCAATCGTTTGGCGGCTAGCTTGCGGCCAGAGTCCTCACCGCAGATCGCTATCTTCACCGATGAGCCGGGCTGGCACGGTCGAAATCTGAAAGCCTGGTTTGCGGGTCAGGGCTTGCCAGCGCAATTCATCTCGTTAAAAGACTGCCATGTTGATCTGGCTAACAGCAGAGAAGGCCTGGTTATCCCACATTTTGAATCGCAAATACCGCGTGGTGCATTTGTCCGTGGTATACCCGGGGGATCGTTGGAGGAAATCGTGTTGCGTCTCGATTTTCTCCACGTATTGCACAGCGCCGGTTGCGCAGTTTTCAATAACGCGGAGACAATCGAGCGGACGGTTGATAAGGCGCGCACCAGTTTAATGCTAAGGCAACAGCAGGTTCCGACGCCTCGAACCTTTGTGAGCGAAAACAACGATCGGACTCGCAGCTATCTTTCAGAAGCCCTGGCGGATGGGCGTACTCAGGTCAAAAAGCCGCTGTTCGGTTCCCAGGGTAAAGGCCTGTCCCGGATTACCGACCTGACTGAATTTAATGCTTTGCTTCCGGGTGAGGTGGCTTACCTGCAGGACTTTGTTGCACCGATAGACACCGCGTATCGAGACTACCGGGTGATGGTGGTTGACGGTCGTGCTGTCGCCGCTATGGAGCGCATCAGCCATCACTGGATTACTAACCGTGCCCAGGGAGCGGACTGTGCGGCCGTGTGTATCGACGAAGAACTGGCCCACATTGCGGTGCGTGCCGCCGCCGCTGTCGGGGCCGACTATGCCGGTGTTGATTTGTTGCGAGGGGCGGACGGCGTTTGGTTGGTGACTGAAGTCAATGGCATTCCGGCTTGGCAAGGGTTGCAACGTGCAAGCGGAATCGACGTGACCGATGCGATCGGACAGGCGTTCATGCGCAGGCTCGGTGCTGACAGATTCACCGCTTCAGGGTGAATCAAACACTGCCACAACGCACCCTCGAAGTCGCTTTGTTGAAGGCTTGCCGGCTCGATGTCGTTGCCTTCAAGCCCGGCAATGTCAGCCTGTGTTCGCCAGGACACGGGATGGACGCAAACGACTTCCTGCGTAGCGCACGGGTCGCGATTCCTGAGCTGAGCAGGCCCGGATTGAGTGTCGGCGAACGCATTGAGGCTGCAATCGAAAGGACGGCGGAGCGGGTTGGCTGCAACACGAATCTCGGCATCGTACTGTTGCTGGCGCCGCTCGCCAAGGCCGCGACCACGCCGGGTTGTACGGACCTCAGGGCAAGTCTCGCGAGGGTGCTAGGGCAGCTGGATGTGGCTGATAGCACAGCCTGTTATCGCGCTATTCGGGTTGCGCGGCCGGCGGGACTCGGCGCGGTCGACGAGCAAGATGTTGCTATAGCGCCGAGCGTGGGGTTGCGCGAGGCTATGCAGCTTGCCGCAGGCCACGATTCGATTGCGGCGCAATATGTTGACGATTTCGACCTGGTTTTTTCCGTGGGATTACCGGTTCTGCTTGAGTATCGTCAACGCTGGCGCTCACTCAGTTGGGCGACCACTGCTTGTTACCTCAGCATACTTGCCCAGCAACCCGATTCTCACGTATCCAGGAAGTTCGGAAGTGCACGCGCGCTCGGGATTTCTGAACAAGTTCGGTCTGTAGCCAACACTCTAAAAGCGTGCGAGAATCCCCGCCTGCTCGTCGAAGCGCTAATCGCACTTGACCGCGAGCTGAAAGCGCGCGGCGTCAATCCAGGAACTAGCGCTGACTTAACGGTCGCGAGCCTCGCGGTTTTGTTCCTGAAGCACCGCCTTAATTTAATCTAGAACGTCACTCGCGCATCATAGGTGCTCTTATCGGGCCGACCTATCGCCGACGAGGTGTTAGCGCAATGTCTATTTTCAAAGCACTGTTCGGTAATGAACCCGAACAATCCTCACTCTCAGAAGGAGATCGAAGCATGGCAGTTGTTGATCGAGTACTTGTCGGTGAATCACTTGTTGGTGACGGCAACGAAGTTGCCCACATTGATTTAATCATGGGGCCGCGCGGAAGTGCTGCCGAAGCAGCATTTTGTAACTGCGTGACCAATAACAAGGACGGTTTCTCAAGCCTGCTAGCCGTCGTTGCTCCAAACCTGGCGTGCAAACCAAGCACTGTGATGTTCAACAAAGTCACGATGAAGGGTTCCAAGCAGGCGGTCCAAATGTTTGGCCCGGCGCAGCGCGGCGTTGCCATGGCAGTTGCCGATAGCGTCGAAGACGGCACTATTCCCGCTGCTGAAGCGGATGACATCTTTATTTGCGTAGGCGTGTTCATCCACTGGTTGGCAGAAGACAACGCAAAGATTCAGGACTACAACTACCAGGCGACTAAAGAATCCATCCAGCGCGCAATTGCACGTGAGCCGAAGGCGTCTGAAGTCGTCGCTCAAAAGGGTTCTGTCGACCATCCCTTCCAGGCGCATAGCTAATGCACGGACCCGGCTAGCGCTGGTCCTGCAGTAAAAGCCCCGCGTTGCGGGGCTTTTTTTTGCGCTTGCAGTCGAACTTGTCGGGAGTGATTAATGCGTTCGCGGGTCAGGCTGCAGCGGTAAACTCCGCGAGTCTCGCAATATCCAGTCGACCATCATGCAATGCCGAACCCACCAGTACCGCCGCAGTTCCCAATTCGGCTAGCCGCCGCAGATCTTCGAGATGGCG
Source organism: Proteobacteria bacterium UBA981 (assembly GCA_002292285.1). Taxonomy (GTDB): domain Bacteria; phylum Pseudomonadota; class Gammaproteobacteria; genus UBA981. The sequence goes on along the minus strand of DBBP01000031.1, from coordinate 40,239 downwards.
AACGCCCCCCGCGGCGTACAGCAGCCCGTTAGGATGACGCGCGCGCAGGTCTGCCAAACCATCCCAGTCTGGACCTGCATCCCCTCCAACTGCGGCAAGGTTCATATGAATGATACGTTCAGGCCACAGCTCAGGCTGTTCGAACAGCGCGACCGGGCCCATGCGTTCGGCGCCTCTACGATCGAGAGAGAGAACCCGCCGCTCAGGTGGGATAAGCGCAATAACGGCCGAATATGTTTCTACAGACGACAAAGATTCGCTGGCAACGATGAGGTCGATGTTGTGATGGTTCAGCATCGGAGGCGAGACATCAGTGTCAGTTAAACCGCAATCAACCATAATTGTTGTTGTTGGATTCGCCAGGGCGAGTCGCTCTATAAGTGCAGCGTTACAGCGCCCGGTCATAAGCGCGTCAAGGTCGGCGATATAGATTTGCCGGACCGCCAGCTCGCGCACCATACCGTCGATAATGTCTTCCGGCAGGGACGTCTCCGCGAAACGGGTCACTAGCGGTTGATAGTCATCGCGATGGCCGCCGCGTGCATGGACTGCCAATCCGTTTTTAATATCGATTACGGGAATGATTCGCATAGCTGACCCAACTTTTCACAGATTCGCACCCGCTTCGCACTGCTGGGCTGCCGGGTGCCTAGTCTACGTTAGACGGAGGTCCCGTCGTTGGCTACAGTGTCACTTAGAAATCCACGCTGTCGAGTTACCCTGATGTCGACCTTGCTAGTATGTTGTCTACGGAAATGCCCGCCCCACGCAGGCCTGTGCCGCGTTAGGCTGACTATCGTTACACGAGCACCATCACAGTGAGTGGCGTTTTTTTCGGTTGGGATATTGGCGGCGCCCATCTCAAAATCGCCAAGCTTGGCGGCAGCGGAGAGATCCTCGCGGTTCGGCAAATCGCCTGTCCACTGTGGCGTGGCGTAGGTGAATTGTCGCGCGCATGCGCATTGTTGGATTTTCCAATTGACGAGCCCGGAGCGGTCCATGCAATAACAATGACGGGAGAACTCTGCGATATTTTTCCCGACCGAGTGTCAGGGGTGCGAGCCATCATCGCGCAACTGACTCGTCACGTGAACAATGCCGCCAGCGTACGAATATTCGCCGGTTACGAAGGCTGGCTCGATTTACAACAAGCTACGGGCGAGAAGGCAATCGCAGTTGCTTCGGCTAACTGGCTTGCCCTTGGTGCCTTCACTGCAGAGCTGATTGGCGATGGCGTTTTGATCGACATCGGCAGTACGACCACGGATATCATTCCGATCACCAATGGCGAAGTTCGCTGCCTGGGCCGCGACGATGCGAGTCGCCTGAGTTGGGAGGAGCTGGTTTATACGGGAATCGTTCGAACCCCGGTTATCAGCGTGTGCAGCAGCGTACCGTTACGTGGGCGACGACAACCCTTGGTGGCGGAGGTTTTTGCGACCATGTCGGATGTTTACCGGCTGCTGGGTAACATTTCCGAACGCCACGACCTCATGCCGACCGCGGATGGGCGCGGCAAGGATCTCGCTAGCAGTGCGCAGCGCCTCTCCCGTATGCTCGGCCTTGATTTGGAAAGTGAGCACGACCTCGCCGAAATAGGTGGCGTGGCTAGTTATATTGCGGCGCAGCAGCGCCACCGTATTGAGAACGCACTCGACTTAGTGCTGAGTCGAGACCCCGGCAGCGGACACAACACCACGCTGGTCGGGGCCGGAGCAGGGGCCTTTGTCGTTGAGATGATCGCGCGGAATCGCAAAGTCAATTTTCGCGCCTTCGATACCCTGGTTGGCGATGACTCCAGCGTGGCGGAATCCATTGTGACTGCAGCGCCCGCGGTCGCGGCTGCGAAACTCGCCTGGATGACAGTGTGAGCGCGAATGCGCTTGAAGTAGTAGCACTTGAGTACTGCCATGACACCGCTGCGCGGGTCCAGAATCTGGCTGCACTACCTTGGTTTACCCTCCTGGACAGCTGTCGGTTCGCGACTTCGGGCGGCCGTTACGACATCGCAGTGTGGGACCCTGTCGCGACCCTCACGACATTCGGCGCGCGCACCGTCATCACAGATGCCAGCGGGTCGCGGGAATCCAGCGGCGACCCATTTGACCTGATTCGCGAACATCTGGGCGACGACCCTCAGCACGACTTTCTTCCTTTCGTCGGCGGTGCAGTCGGCGCTTTCAGCTACGATCTGGCTCGCAATCTGGAACAGCTACCGACGCGTGCACTTGATGATCTTGAGTTGCCCGACATGGCGGTTGGTATTTATCGACAGGCGCTTGTCGTCGATCATGAAGGATCAAGCGCGTGGTTTATTCATCGCGGACTCAGCACCGACGCGGTCCACGGATGCGTGCAGCAGCTGGCCATACCGAGAACGATGACGCCAGCGACGTTTGCTTCCGATTTCACTGTGACATCTCCCGTGTGCCCGGATATCTCTTTCACCGAGTACAGCAACGCGTTTTCACGAATCAAGAACTACATCCGCGACGGCGACTGCTACCAGGTCAATTACGCGCAGCGCTTTTCTGCCCGGGCAGCCGGGAACGCCTGGGATGCCTATCAGCGCCTGCGTCTTCGAAATGCAGCGCCTTATGCCGCATTTCTTCGTCTGCCAATGGGTGACGTCGTGTGCTCCTCGCCCGAACGCTTTCTTCAAGTCCGTAGCGGTAGGGTCGAGACTAAGCCGATCAAAGGAACCCGTTCGCGTTCTGCGGAGCCAAGGCTGGATGAAGCGCTTGCTGCTGAATTGACCAGCAGTCAAAAAGATCGAGCAGAAAACCTGATGATCGTAGATCTGTTGCGTAACGATCTCGGCAAATCGTGCACCACAGGCAGCGTGTCAGTACCTAAACTGTTCGAGCTTGAATCGTTCGCGCGCGTTCATCATTTAGTGAGCACGGTGACTGCAGACGTCCCGCACGATAAACACGCGCTGGACATACTGCGTGACTGTTTTCCGGGTGGGTCGATAACGGGCGCGCCAAAATTGCGCGCAATGGAAATAATTGAGGAGTTGGAACCTACCCGGCGCAGTATCTATTGCGGCGCAGTGGGTTACATCTCCGACGATGGGCAGATGGATACCAACATCGCAATCCGGACCCTGTTGTTCACCGGACAGCAACTACATTGCTGGGCTGGTGGCGGGATTGTTGCCGATTCGCGGCTTGATGAGGAATATCAGGAAAGTTTCAATAAAGCGGCTGCTCTGTTGAGCGTGTTCAATGATGCCGAAGTACCGAACCTGGGTCGTTAAACTCGGCGGCGCCATGATGCACGCCGACGAAATGCTCGATTGGCTACAGACTTGCAACGCGACGAGCGAACCCGTCCACTGCGTCATCGTGCTCGGCGGTGGCACGTTTGCCGATGAAGTTCGGCACCTGCAACGACAATGGTTGTTTCCGGATGCCGCAGCCCACGAGTTAGCTATCGACGCGATGCGGCTCAATGCGCAAATTGTTTCAACGCTATTACCCACCGCAGCACGATTTTCCGAACTCGCTCCCCTGTTGCGACCTAAATCGGCCAACCCGTGCTCGATATGGCTACCGCGTGGCCACAGCAGCGCGCTTGGACTGCCCCCTAGTTGGGACGTCAGTGCAGACAGTATCGCGTTGCGCGCGGCGCAGTTGCTGGAAGCGGAATTGTTGGTGTTGGTTAAGTCAGTACCACAGCGGGATTTGCAGGGTACGGCGCTGGAATTGTCGGCGGCTGGAATTATCGACCGTTATTTCCCCACCTTGATGCATAGCGCGGCGGTGCCAGTGGCGGTGATGGCTAAATCGGAGCTCCGTGAATTCGCGAGAATGCGCGGCGATGGACTAGTTCCACCTGAGCCACTGGAGACTGGGTGATCGATTGATCTGCCCGAGCTGAGTGAACTAAGCTGTTCGGCAAGGCCTCCGAGCATAAAAAAAGCCGGTGGAGCTTGGGGCTCCACCGGCCAATGCGGTACAACAAAGCTCCCATGCGAGGAGGTCTGGTCTAATGCCCAATTAGTCCCAGCTTAGTGCACCGCCAGTTTGATACTCGGTAACCCGAGTTTCGAAAAAGTTTTTCTCTTTCTTTAAATCCATCACTTCGCTCATCCACGGGAACGGATTGCTCGCTCCTGGATATTGTTCCGGCAAGCCAATCTGCGCGCAGCGCCGGTTAGCGATAAAGCCCAGATAGTCTTCGAACATATTGGCGTTAAAGCCGAGTACGCCGCGCGGCATGGTGTCGTGTGCGTAGGCGATCTCGAGTTCAACGGCCTCGCGTAAAAGCGCCACAATTTCCTGCTGGAAAGAATCCGTCCAAAGTTGCGGGTTCTCCATTTTGATCTGGTTGATGACGTCGATGCCGAAATTCATGTGCATTGATTCGTCGCGCAAAATGTATTGGAACTGTTCAGCGACACCAGTCATTTTGTTGCGGCGGCCCATTGACAGGATTTGCACAAAACCAACGTAGAAAAAGATCCCTTCGAAGACAACGTAAAATGCAATCAAATCACGTAACAGACGCTGGTCCGCTTCGAGAGTGCCGGTTACGAACTCACGGTCGCCAAGGCTGTCAGTAAACTTCATTGCCCAGGCGGCTTTGTTGTGTACTGCGGGAACCTCGCGATACATGTTGAAGATCTCAGCTTCATCGAGCCCGAGACTTTCAATGCAGTATTGGTATGCGTGGGTGTGCAGGGCTTCTTCAAATGCCTGGCGTAGCAGATACTGGCGACATTCCGGATTGGTAATGTGCCGATAAACTGCAAGGACCAGATTATTGGCGACCAGTGAGTCGGCTGTCGAAAAAAAGCCCAGGTTCCGTTTCACGATCGTTCTTTCGTCGTCGGTCAGCCCGTTTGGGTCCTTCCACAGGCTGACATCTGCGTTCATATTGACTTCTTGCGGCATCCAGTGGTTCGCGCAACCATCGAGGTATTTCTGCCACGCCCACTTGTATTTGAACGGTACGAGTTGGTTCACGTCCGCACGACAATTAATCATTTTCTTGTCGTCTACAGCGAGACGCTGGGCGCCGAATTCAACATCTTCGAGCCCGGTTATGGCGACTTCGCCAGACTCATTGCTCACTGCAGGCGGTGTTTCTACCGTGGCTGGCGGTGAAACCGCATTCTTCTCAATCACCGAAAGTTCGACACGTTCTTCCGCACGTTCGACTGCGGCAAGCGCTTCACTCGCGAGCATGGCGCGCGCACTTTTGTCGGTCGCAGATGGCTTGAAGGCCGCAATTGGGTCATCCCAATTAAGCATCGCGTTCCCCTTTGGTTATCTATTTATTGTGCTACTTAATGAGCAGTGCAGTTATTGACACGCTTCACAGTCTGGGTCGAGTATTGAGCAGGCTTTTGGCTCTTCGATTTCGGTTTGCGATTGTTTTTCAACAGCGTTCAACTTGCCGTCTGCGAGTGTGCTTTTCTCAACGTGTGTCGCGCCCATGGTGCGCAAGTAGTAAGTCGTCTTGAGTCCACGGACCCAGGCTAGCTTGTACAGATTATCCAGCTGGCTGCCGCTGGGTTGGGCCATATACAGGTTCAGAGATTGTGCCTGGTCGAGCCATTTCTGACGGCGAGATCCTGCTTCTACCAACCAGCGCGGGTCGATCTCAAAGGCGGTGGCATAAAGTTCTTTGACGTCGTCTGGTATCCGGTCAATTCGCGCCACGCTACCGTCGTAGTACTTCAGATCGTTGACCATCACCTCATCCCACAGCTTGCGCGCTTTAAGGTCGTCAACGAGGTACATGTTCACGACCGTGAAGTCACCGGACAGATTCGACTTCACAAAAAGATTTTGGTAGGTCGGCTCGATGGATTGACTAACACCGCAAATATTCGAGATGGTCGCCGTTGGCGCGATGGCCATGCAGTTGGAGTTGCGCATGCCCACACTGGTGACGCGGTCGCGCAAGCTATCCCAATCGAGTGTTTGCTCTCGATTCATATCGAGGTAACCACCACGACCCTCGGCGAGCAGTTCAATAGAATCTATTGGCAGAATTCCCTTGCTCCACAGAGAACCTTCGAAACTCTGGTATGAACCACGTTCTGCAGCAAGGTCGGTTGATGCTTTGATCGTGTGGTAGCTGATGGTTTCCATCGAGCGGTCGGCGAATTCGACGGCTTCATTAGATGTGTAAGCGACTCGAAGTTTATACAGTGCGTCCTGAAACCCCATCACGCCGAGGCCGACTGGACGATGGCGTAAATTTGATGCTCGCGCGGTCGGGACACTGTAGTAGTTGTAATCGATGACGTTGTCGAGCATGCGCATGGCGATGCTCACGGTGTGCTCGATTTTTTCTGCATCGAGGCCTTGCTCAGTAACATGCTGCGCCAGGTTCACCGAGCCCAGGTTACACACGGCTATTTCCTGCCCCGGTGAGGTGTTCAGAGTAATCTCTGTGCACAAGTTGGAGCTGTGTACGACGCCGGCATGTTGCTGCGGAGAGCGCAGGTTTGCAGCGTCTTTGAAGGTCACCCACGGGTGGCCGGTTTCAAACAGCATTGCAAGCATCTTGCGCCAGAGTTCGACTGCGCGCATACGTTTGAAGTTATTGATTTCGCCACGCGCAGCTTTTTCTTCGTAGGCACAGTAGCGACGTTCAAAATCGGCTCCTGTCGCATCGTGCAAATCCGGTGTTTCGTCAGGTGAAAACAACGTCCATTCGCTATCTTCACAGACCCGTTTCATGAATAAGTCGGGCACCCAGTTGGCGGTGTTCATATCGTGGGTACGACGGCGGTCGTCGCCAGTGTTCTTACGCAGTTCGGTAAACTCTTCGATGTCCATATGCCAGGACTCGAGGTAGGCGCACATTGCCCCTTTACGTTTGCCGCCCTGATTGACTGCGACGGCGGTGTCATTAGCTACTTTCAGAAACGGTACGACGCCTTGTGACTTGCCGTTGGTACCTTTTATGTGCGCACCCATGCCGCGTACCGGTGTCCAGTCATTGCCGAGCCCACCGGCGAATTTCGATAACAGGGCGTCGTCTTTGATAGCGCTGAAGATGCCATCGAGATCGTCCGGGACTGAAGTCAGATAACAAGACGATAACTGCGGGCGCAATGTGCCTGAGTTGAACAGCGTCGGTGTTGAACTCATGAAGTCGAATGAGGAGAGCAGGTCATAAAACTTGATTGTCCACTCTTCAGGAGCGATTTCGTTAATCGCCAGTCCCATCGCAACGCGCATGAAAAAAGCTTGCGGGAGTTCGAAGCGAGTGCCGCTGCTCTGAATAAAATAGCGGTCATACAGGGTTTGCATACCGAGATAATTGAAGCTGAAATCGCGCTCCGGCTTGATCGCTTTGCCAATCCGCTCGAGGTCGTAGTTTCCCAGGCGTGGGTCCATTAGTTCGAGATCAATTGCGCGCTTCACATAACCCTCAAAGTAGGCCGGGTAGCGCTCCGTCATCTCTGCATGCGTCGCCTCGTCGCGGCGCTTGCTCACAAAGCTCAAGGCCTCCTGGCGCAACGAGTCGAGCAACAGACGGGCAGCAACGTAGGTGTAGTTGGGTTCGCGTTCGATAAATACGCGCGCACTCATAGTCGCAGCGCGAGCAACGTCGGCTTCGGCGACCCCGTCAAACAGCGACCGCAGTGTTTCGTCGACGATAGTTTCCGCAACGGCACCTTCGACATCGTTACAAGCTTCGTCGATCACCTTGCGCAGGCGTCGTTCATCGAGCGGTGCTTTACTTCCGTCGAGCAGTGTTACGGTCAACGTGCTGCTGCGGACTGCGGGGACGTCGTCAGAGTGTGCAATTTTGCGCTCCTGGGAGCGCTGTTCGCGATACAGCACATAAGAGCGGGCGACTTTGTGCTCGCCGGCTCGCATCAGTGTCAATTCGACCTGATCCTGGATGTCCTCGATATGTACTGCGCCACCGACCGGCATGCGGCGCGTGACTGCTGCAACGATTTGCGCGGCAAGGTCATCAACGAGGGCATGAATGCGCGTCGATGCCGCCGCGTGCCCGCCTTCTACTGCAAGGAATGCCTTGGTCAGCGCAACTTTAATTTTGCTGCCGTCGAACGTCGTGACTTTCCCGTTGCGGCGAATTACCCGAAATTCACCGGGCGCGGTGGCGACGATTTCTGCACTTGGTTCTGACTGAAGTGTCGTTGTCGACACTTGTGACTGAATTTTCTCATCGGCGACGGCGGCACGCTCTAATTCCATATCCCCTCCAGGTAATTCGCACGGCTCTGTGGCCGGTGACGGCATCGGATTATTGTTTATGTTTGCCGTGTAAGCGACTGTATATCACCACAATAACATGTGGTCAAGGAAATAATGAACCACTAGATGATGTGTACAGCTTGTGTGCAGCCGCAGTGTAACTCGCGCTTAAGCTGGGTACAAACTGGGGATAGTTTCCGGCTTTTGTAAGGAGATCAGGCGCTTGCGATAAGCACCGTCGCCGGCGCCATAAACACTGCCCCGGTTGCCGGATCAGGCTGTTAGTGGAGGGAATTCGAAAAGACGCTTCGCCGGTTTTGCGCGTTAAACGAACGGCGCGGGGGTGAACCGCCATCGGGCAGTACTTTGGCCGGCGTATGTCCGTTCCCGCCCGGCGCTTCGCGCGGTGTGCGCAGCGGGGGCAAAAGTGGTATTCAGCGTATGCCGGGCGACAGTCGGGCGTGCATGACGCGCTTAGTCGACAGCACCACGCAGATAGATTGGGGCTGCCTGTTCGGGCGACATGCCTGCGCCATGCGCTAAATCGAACTGCGCCAGGCGTGCGACATCAACAGCTTCGGGGAATTCGGTCAGTGCTTTGGGAAGGGCACGTACGTCGTCACTCAGACGCGAGCGATACGTCGCCCAACCATTCCCGGCAGTTGACCATATGCCACTATCGGGCCGGCGTATTTGTTCGGCTGGAATGACGCAGTCGGCGACAATCGAGCGTGTGGTCTCGTCCTCACCGGAAAACTCGTAAGCAGCGAAGTAGATCTCCTGGCGGCGCGCATCGCTGGCAACCAGCACGCGGTCGGTGCCACTGGTCCGTGCGGCACCCGCAGCGAGCGCGCGCAATGTTGAAACCGGTACGACCGGACAATGCAGTGCCAACGCAATGCCTTGTGCGATCGACGCGGCAATGCGTACGCCCGTAAAAGAACCGGGGCCGTGGCCGAACGCCACAGCGTCGAGTTGTCCGCGAGTAACCTCACTGCGGGTAAAAACATCTTCGATCATCGCCAGAACCAAATCGGTATGTTGGCGCGGCGCAATGTCGTGGCAGGACTTGATTCCCGCTGGCGTTAACAGTGCGACAGAGCAGGCCTCAGTAGACGTTTCCAGAGCGAGGATGTTCATAACAATTCATGATGCTTAATGAGACGACGGCGTGTCGAGGCTTCAAGTTATAATCGCCGGTCATGTCAATGCCCGTCGAATCGTTTATCGGCATCCGCTACATCTATGCCAGGCGCGGCAATCACTTTATCGCGTTCATTTCGTTGACCGCGATTGTCGCAACAGCGCTGGGCGTTGCCGTGCTGCTCACGATATTGTCGATTATGAATGGTTTTGAAGGTGAATTGCGCGAGCGCATCCTCGGCATGAGCGGGCACCTTGATGTCGATGCCAGCGATCTCCCTGCAGAGGCTTGGCGTGATGCCTTGAGTAAGCTTGAAGACCATCCCGATGTGCTCGCGGCAGCGCCTTACGTACGTCGCGATGTTCTCGTGCAGCGCGGTGCTCGTATTCGCGCAGTTGAAGTTCGCGGGGTAGAGCGTGCCGCCGAGGGGCGCGTGACGACTCTGGCCGAACATTTGCGGGCGGGAGAGCTGGCGGAATTGGTCAGCGGCAGCTTTTCTGCGGTCATTGGCAGCGAACTCGCCGCACAGTTGGGTGTCGGGTTGGGTGACGACTTGAATTTGTTGTCGCCGCGCCCGGTGGTCACACCGGCCGGCTTGATTCCGCGCATGAAACGATTTCGCGTTGTCGGTATTTTCGAATTTGGATTGCAAGAACATGACGGTGGTTTGATTGTCACCAACCGAGACGATGCGGCGCGTTTATTTCGTCTTGGCCCTGGCATCGATGGAATTCGCGTGCGACTGGCCGATGCAAACATGGCACCGAGCCTCAAGCGCGCGTTAGCAGTCAGCGTGGGCGCCACCATAGAAGACTGGACAGACAGTCACCAAAATTTGTACCGCGCGCTGAAGACCGAGAAAATTGTAATGTTCATTATTCTCGCCCTTGCGGTCGCTATCGCGGCCTTTAACATGGTCTCGATTCTGGTCGTGGCGGTTGCCGAAAAGCGCGGCGACATCGCCATGCTGAGAGCGTTGGGTATGACGCGAGGGGCGATCACGCGAGTATTTCTTATTCAGGGCGCGGTCACCGGGTTGCTTGGCGTCTGCGGCGGGTTGTTGCTCGGTGTTGTCCTGTCCCACAATATCGACGCGCTGGTCGCGTTGATTGAACAGCTCATGGGTTCCAAGATTTTGTCGCCAGAGGTCTATTACATCAGCACGATTCCGTCACAGCCACTGTGGTCAGATTTCGTGGGCACGGCCGTGTTCGCGTTGCTACTCGCAATTGTGGCACCGCTATACCCAGCGTGGCTGGCTGCCCAAACTACGCCTGCAGATGGGCTGCGCCATGAATGATTGTGTGATTTCGTGTCGCGATTTGGCGCGTAGCTATGATGATGGTGACACGATCATCGAAGTTTTGAATGGCGTTGATTTGGATGTCGGTGGCGGCGAGACCGTGGCGATAACCGGGGCATCGGGTTCAGGTAAAAGCACCTTGCTGCATTTGCTTGGCGGACTGGACCAACCGAGTCGAGGTTCGGTCACGGTGTGCGGGCAGGATTTGCACACAGCTTCTGAGCGCATACGCACCAGCATGCGCAATTCGACGCTTGGATTTGTCTATCAGTTCCATCACTTGCTGGCTGAATTTTCCGCGCTGGAGAACGTCGCCATGCCGTTACTAATCGGGCGCATATCGGCGCGCGAGGCGCGGGCCAGTGCGCGCGCAATACTTGATCGTATCGGGCTCGCGGAGCGCGCCACTCACCGTCCTGCCGAGCTGTCCGGAGGGGAGCGGCAACGCGTCGCGATCGCCCGCGCCTTGGTGACCGCACCGCGCTGTCTGCTTGCCGATGAGCCGACCGGTAATCTCGACCAACGCAACGCGGCACAGACCTGCGACTTGATGCTTGAACTTTGTGCAGAGAAAAATGCAGCGGTAATCGTCGTCACCCACGACGAAAACATCGCGGCAAGGATGCAGCGTCGCTACAACCTCGGCGATGGACGTCTGAGCGCTATTGCGGGTTGAGTTTTTTCTTGCGCCGCTGACGCCGGCGATAAAACAGGTTTGCGCGCCACAGTAAGCGCACCGCTACGTTGCCCACTATTGCTGCGGCGCTGCCGCATACCAGGCAGCCAATCCACAACGGCAACCAGATCTCACCAAACGTCGTCGCAATAGCGTCGAACGAAGGTTCAAAAGTAAGCGGCGAATTCTCGCTGTCACGACCGCTAATCCAGCTGCCGATTTTAAACGCGAAGATGAACAGCGGTGCAATCGTGATTGGATTGGTTATCCATACGGCGATCAGTGCGACCGGCAGGTTGACCCGAAACAATAATGCGAGCGGGGCGGCAATCAGCATTTGCACCGGCAGCGGTATGAAGGCGAGGAAAAATCCCAGACTTACACCGCCGGCAACTGAACGTCGCCCAGGATGCCAGATATCGGCATTGTGCAGGCGTTTGCCCAAACGGCCCGCGGCGCGCGACTCGCTGAGCGATTCACGGCTACCGACGTAGCGTTTGAGAATGTGGCGTGGGCTCATTGCGACCGTTCGCAGGGATAGCGTTGCGACGCCTGGTTCAGCACGACGCCGTGCCGAACGCTGCCCGGTTTCCCTGTTTGAACTCCTCGCAATTTCGCGCCCATGGTCAAACCAGGGTCTCCTCGGCTACTCGTTGATTCGGCACTCGAAGGCTGATGATTACGCCGCGCGACAGTGGCGACGCGCTATACTACAGGCAGGTCTCAGGCCTATCGACGCTGCAAGGATGTAGCGCCGCGATCAGAATCGCGCTTCAGCATGATCTCGCTGTAACGCTCATGGACGATGCATGCGCCATATCTTCGTATTCTACCTTGTCGGGATTGTTGGCGCGCTATTAACGTCGGCGCCGCTGTCATGCGCTGCGATGATCAGTGCCGGGTTGTTGGCGTTGTTGCTGATGGCAATCGGCCGCCTGCGTCCGCTCGCCGCTCTGATACTCGGCGTCTTGTGGGCGTCGTTGCATATCCAAGCCTATCTCGAACAACGCGATTCGCTGCCGCCCGGCGGCCTCGTTACACAGGTAAGCGGCGCCGTTGATTCCTTCGCCTACGTCGAGCAGGGCCGGCAATCGTTTGTAATGCAACTCGCCGCATCGCCCGGCACCTGGCTGCCGCTGGCGTCGCCACCGCAGTTGCGGATCTCGGGTGCTACGCATGCACTCGCTCTGGCCCCAGATAGTTGGTGCCGACTGTACGTGCGCCTGCGGCGTCCGCATGCGTTGGCTAATCCGGGCGCGCCGGATGCCGAGCGTGGCTTCGTTGCGCGGCGCTATAGTGGCTTCGCTAGCGTAGTGAAGCACCCGGAAAATCACTGCGCCGCGATCGCGTCGCCCTACGGCATCAGGTACTGGCGTGCTCGATTCAGCCGCGCAATCGACGCGGCCGGGCTCGAGCCTGCAGCCGCAGCAATAATAAAAGCGCTGGCGGTCGCAGACCGGAGTGCGCTCAATGAGCGGCAACGGCGTTTGCTGCGCGCGACCGGTGTAGGACACTTACTCGCGATAAGTGGTCTGCACATTTCTCTATGCGCGGCATGGACACTGTGCGTTGTGCGACTACTGGTGGCGTTACTCGGTCGTCATGCCCAGCACTATCCAGCAGTGCGGGTTGGGTGGATCGCAGCGCTATTGGCAGCGCTCTGCTATGCCGCGCTGGCCGGATTTGGCATCGCGGCGTGTCGGGCGGCAGGCATGGTGAGTTGGGGCGCGCTAGCGGCATTGCGCGGGCGGCGTGTGTTGAGTATCGACAATTTGCTCATCGCTCTGGTCATTCTCGCGACCCAGGATCCTTTTACCCTGCTGGCCAACGGAACCTGGCTGTCGTTTCTTGCCGTGGCCATTCTGATCGCGTTGGTTCGCTCGCATGACGGGGACGACGGCCGGATTCGGCGCCTGTGGCGCACACACTGGATGTTGTGCCTGGGCCTGACACCGCTCGTCACCCTGATATTCGGCGAACTTTCGCTGGTCGCGCCAGTGGCAAATATGCTCGCGGTACCGTTTGCCAGCGTATTCATCGTGCCGTTGACCTTGCTTGGCATGTTGCTCAGCACCGTGAGCTTCGCGCCAGCCGCCATCGTTTGGGATAGCGCGGCGCGGTTATGGATTTATCTCGAGGCCACGCTGGAATTTCTGGCTACAGCCCTTCCACCTATCCCGGTCAGCGCGCTGATCAACGCTACTACCGTACTGCCTATCGCCTTTGCGCTAGTGCTGCTGAGTTTGCCGCGGGCGCTAGCAACGCGAATTTTGGGGGCTATCGTCCTCGTCGCAGCGTTGGGTGCACGTCAACCGGCACTCAAGCCGGGCGCATTCCGTGTCACCGTTCTTGATGTCGGACAGGGGCTGGCGGTGTTGGTAGCGACCCGCCATCACCTGCTGCTGTATGACGCTGGGCCGTCCTGGTGGGGGCGGCGTGGGGATGCCGGCAGCGCAGTGGTTGTGCCGGCTCTGCAGCGCATCGGGAGCGACGCGCTCGATACTGTTGCCATCAGTCACACAGACAGCGACCACGTTGGCGGACTCGCCTCAATCCTGGCAACCTATCGCGTCGGGAAGCTTTACGCGCCGCCTCGCGCGCGCCTTGCTACCGAGCATGTACCTTGCTATGCCGGCTATCGATGGTCTTGGGACGGCGTTGAGTTCGAGTGGCTGCATCCGCTGCAGAATTCCGCACCAGGTCGCAACAATGCGTCCTGCGTGCTCGCGGTTCGGTCACCGTTCGGCACGGCGTTGCTAAGCGGCGACGTCGAGTTGCCCGCAGAACGCGAGCTGCTCGCGCGAGCACGCGAGCGCCTCAGGGCCGACTTACTGATAGTCCCGCATCATGGCAGCAAGAGCTCTTCCACGAGTGATTTCGTGACTGCCGTTCGGCCTCGTTTCGCGGTTGTTTCCAGCGGCTACGGAAATCGCTACGGCATGCCTCACGCAGCGGTAATCGAACGCTATCGAGCAATCGGTAGCCAACTGACCAACACGGCGACCGACGGCGCCGTAAGTGTCACTTTTAGCGCACTCGGAGCGGTGCTGATCACGGAACGTTCACAGCGCCACAGATTCTGGACGCAGGCTGGTTTAGAGCGTCAATAGTCGCCCGCTACTTTCGGCTGTTGACTCGGTTTGGTAATGTCTGCGCACGCCGATTCAGGCGCAGCCAATCTTGGGAGACTGGATACTCGTGTTGATATTCGTCAATGCCGGCGGTTGGATGATGTTACCTATATTGCTGTGTTCCGTGGTCGCAACAGCGCTTATCGTTGAACGTTTCTGGACGCTGCAAACGCGTCGGATCACGCCCGACAATCTGGTCGCGCAGGTCTGGCAGTGGGCCAATGCAGGTGTGCTGGATGACAAGCGCATTCAGGCGTTGCGGGACGGTTCGCCGCTGGGGCGGGTGCTCGCAGCCGGGCTCGTTAACCGCGCTCACGATCGCATCGTCATGAAAGACAGCATTGAAGAGGTCGGGCGTCATGTCATATACGAACTGAGTCGTTATCTGAATACGCTGGGTACGATTGCGTCGATTGCACCGCTACTTGGGCTGTTAGGCACAGTGATCGGCATGATCAAGGTCTTTGCAGCGATCACGGCCCAAGGGGTCGGCGACGCATCGGTTCTTGCGGGCGGTATTTCTGAGGCCTTGATCACGACTGCCGCGGGGTTGTCGGTGGCCATTCCGACGCTGATGTTTTACCGCTACTTCCTTGGTCGCGTTGAAGGGTTTGTTGTCTCCATGGAGCAGGAGGCGCTGAAGCTGGTTGAAGTGCTTCACGGTGAGCGCGAACAGGAAAACGCCCGCGCTGCCAGCGAGGAGAACTAGGTTGAACTTTCGCCCGCCGATTAATCGCGATCTTGACATCAATCTGACCCCGTTGATTGATGTCGTATTCCTGCTCTTGATCTTCTTTATGGTGTCGACCACTTTCGTCAAGGAATCAGAGATTGAGGTCAATCTGCCCCAGGCCAGTGCAGAGTTGCGCGAGGACCTGGTTGACCGCATCGAAATCGCCATTGACCGTCAGGGAAGCATTTTCGTGAATGACCAGGCGTTGATAAACGCACAGGTCGTGACGATTCGAAAAGCGCTTGAACAGGCGCGCGGGGAGGGTGGAGATCCCGTCGTGATCATTAGTGCCGATGCGGCTGCCACACACCAAAATGTTGTCGATGTGATGGACGCTGCGCGACAGGCCGGCCTCTATCGCGTGACGTTTCCTACCCTGATGCACGACCAGAAATGAACGCGCAGGTTATTCGGCGCCGGTGATAGCAAAGGCGCGCAAACTACTGGAGGAAATATGGTACGGGCGCCATCCTGTGAGCGCAGTTCTGCTCCCGGTCGCCTGGTTGTTCCGATCTATCGCGTGGGTTCGGCGCGCAGTCTACAGTTCACGCTTGCTGAACGTTTATCGCGCGCCGCTACCAGTTATCGTCGTCGGCAACATCGTGGTTGGCGGTACCGGCAAAACGCCGCTGGTGATCTGGCTGGCGAACCGCCTCGCCGAGTACGGATTCAAGCCTGGAATCGTTGCGCGCGGCTACCAGGGCAAGGCGAAGTCGTGGCCGCAACAGGTGCGCGCCGACAGCGATCCGGTTGTGGTCGGGGACGAGGCGATTGTGATTGCCAGGCGCACCGGTTTACCGGTCGCGGTAGGGCCGAATCGGGCTGACGATATCCGGGCGCTGCTGCGTCATTCTGACGTCAACATCATCGTTGGCGATGATGGTTTGCAGCACTATGCACTCGCGCGCGATATTGAAATCTGCGTTTTGGACGGCGTACGAAGACTCGGCAACGGCCTGGGCTTACCGGCCGGACCGCTACGCGAACCAGCCTCGCGATTGTCCGAAGTCGATTTGATCGTCACTAACGGCATTGCTGCGCGGGGAGAGTTTCCAATGCGTTACCTCGCCTCTGCGCTGCAGCCACTAAGCGGAAATGGTGAGGCAGTGCCATTTGAATCCTTTGCGCCGCGCACCGTACATGCGGTAGCTGCTATCGGAAATCCGCAGAGTTTCTTCGCTCTGTTGCGCAGAAACGGTTTGCGCTGCGCTCATCACGCGTTCCCGGACCACTATCATTTTGTAAGCACCGATTTCGATTTCGGCGATGATCTTCCCATCGTGATGACGGAGAAGGATGCGGTGAAATGCCAACATCTGTGCGACGATCGGTTCTGGTACGTGCCGATTGAGGCAGAGCTCCCCGAGGTTTTCGAACGGCGTCTGAAAACCCTCTTGAAAAAGGTATTGCATGGACAAGAAACTACTTGATTTGCTGGTTTGCCCGGTCACCAAAGGGCCGTTGATTTACGCTAAGGATAAGCATGAGTTAATCTCAAAATCCGCCCGTCTGGCTTATCCCATCCGGGACGATATCCCAGTCATGCTGGAAGACGAGGCGCGCGAGCTTACCGAAGCGGAAGTCGAGCAGCTCGGTCGTTGATCTTCAAGGTCTATATTCCCGCTCGCTATGCGTCGACGCGGCTACCGGGGAAGTTGTTACTGGAGGTGGCTGGGCGACCGATTATCGAACACGTTTATCGGCGCTGTAGTGACAGCGGGGCGCAGGAGGTTGTCATCGCAACCGATGACGAACGTATTGCCGACGTGGCCCGGGAACTCGGGGCCACAGTGTGCATGACACCGCCGGCCTTACCGTCGGGAACCGATCGGATTGCGGACGCCGTTCGTCAGCGCCAGGAAGCGCCTGAAACGATCATCGTGAATGTCCAGGGTGACGAACCACAAATGCCGGCGGCCGTAATTCGCCAGGTCGCAGAATGTGTCGCTGACGGTGGCTGTGACATCGCGACAGTCTGTGAACCGCTCGCTGAGGCTGATGTCTTCGATCCCAATGTCGTCAAGGTTGTGCGTGACAACCGCGCACGCGCGCTTTATTTCTCGCGCGCCAGCATTCCTTGGGAGCGGGACAACTTTGCGCGCGGGTCGACGGTCAGCGAGCTCGATAGTTACCGTCGCCACGTCGGGATTTACGCCTACCGCGTGGCCTTTCTTGGCCGATTTGTCGCGATGCCGATGGCGGATTTGGAACGCATCGAAGCTTTGGAGCAATTGCGTGCTCTCGCACACGGCGCTGTGATTGACGTGCCGGATGCAGCGCAAGTGTGCGGTATTGGCGTGGATACGGCGGCTGATTTGGCGCGTTTGCGGGCGAGTTAGGAGGTGACCCACAGCGTATTATTTGTGTGTACTGGCAATATTTGTCGGTCACCGACCGCTGAGGGACTTTTTGCCGCATATAGCCAGGAGGCAGGATGCGAGCAGCGCTGGCGTTGTGATTCGGCTGGTATTTATGCGCAAGCTGGGCTCGCCCCGCAGGCACAATCTATTGAAGTAGCGGCGACTTACGGGGCGGACATTAGTCAGTTGCGCTCGCGCGCGGTGTGCGGCGAAGACTTTTCCAACTTTGACCGCATCATTGCGCTCGATTGCGGGCATCTCGATTATTTGAGTGCCGTTGCGCCGGCATCCTATCTGGGTCAGATCACCTTGTTCGAATCGCCGTTGGGAAATCGCATCGAAGTGGACGACCCGTACGGTCTGCCCAACAAAGCCTATGAACGGGCCGCCGCCGACATTGCGGCGGGCGTTCGCTGCCTGCTTGAGCAGCTCCAGACTGAAAGTCGCTAGGCGCCCGCTTAGACTGCTAACGCGCGGAACAGGCGAAAACGATCGCCACTAATCGGCCCGGTCGCTGTGCAGACAACCGCCGGCCGCTCAGCGAGCGCGGTAGGTGATGCGGCCCTTTGAAAGGTCGTAAGGCGTGAGTTCGACAGTCACCGCGTCGCCAGTCAGGATACGAATGTAGTTCTTGCGCATCTTGCCCGAGATGTGGGCGATGACAACGTGGCCGTTTTCCAGCTCAACCCGGAACATGGTGTTAGGCAACGTCTCAATGATCGTGCCCTGCATTTCGATGTGTTCTTCTTTAGCCATAAACCGCCGCAATGATTCCTGCATGTGCTGCGCCCACCTGATTGGGGGCGGCGCGAGAGCGCGCAATTGTGCCCTAAACGGCGTGCAGCGGCAAAGATTGATTCAAGGTGGGACACGGCCCGTGCGAGTTTGCCCGGACGACATCGGGATCATGCGTCATCGTCTGGCGCAGCGTGCCAGTCGCCATCGCGGAAGTACTCAATCGGTGCGTACTCGTTCTTGTAGCTCATTTTCTTGCACGCGGAGACCCAGTAACCGAGGTAAACCCAGCGTAAGCCGGCCGCACGCGCCCACTCAATTTGCTTGAGTACAGCGAACCGGCCGAGGCTGCGTTGCGGATAGTCGGGCGAGAAGAATGTGTAGACTGAAGACAGGGCATCGCCGAGTTGGTCCACAACCGCGACCGCAACTAATTCCTGAGCGAGCCGGAATTCCACGAACGTTGTGTCGCACCACGCGGCAGTCAGAAAGCTCATGTAAGCGCCCGGATCGGTCGCTTCGGTTTGCGAATCCGCATGTCGCCACTGCAGGTACTTTTCGTACAACCGAAAGTGTTCGTCGTTGTAGGTTGGTGTGATTCTGTGCACTTCTATATCGGCATTCTGAGCGATTGTGCGGCGATGTTTGCGACGCGGGCTAAACTCGTCGACGACAACGCGAACAGCAATACACGCTGAACAACCGACGCAATGAGGACGGTAGACATGCACGCCGCTGCGCCGAAAACCGCGCTCCGATAAAAAGCGATAGGTGTCGGTGGTGAGGGTGATACGGGGGTCGGCAAACAGGGTGGTCGCGATCGGGTAGGTACCCGCACTTGTGCGGAGGCGACGAGAAAAATCCCAGGCGCGGGGGTGGTGGCGAGTCATTCACTGACAATCGTCCACGCTGATGAACTTGGTGCCTGATCGACGTGGCGCTGCAAGATTGATTCGAAATCGAAGCGACTGATGTTGCGCGCACCAAGACTCATCAAATGAGGGTTTTCGATCTGGCAATCAAGCAGCACGTAGCCCCACTCGTACAAGTGCGAAGACAGTGCAGCGAGCGCGACCTTGGACGCATCACGTTGCTTGCTGAACATCGATTCTCCGAAAAAAACCTGCCCCATCGCCACGCCATACACGCCGCCGCATAGTTCACCGTTGCTCCAGCACTCCATCGAATGCGCGATACCTATTTCGTGTAACGCGACATAAGCGTCGCGCATTTGTGCTGTGATCCAGGTGCCGCTCTGCCCGTCACGCGGGGCGGCACACGCATCGACGGTCCCCGCGAAATCGTAGTCCCAGCGGATTTCGAAACGCGCTCTGCGGATCGTTCGCGCCAGGCTGCGCGAGATATGCATCTTTCCCGGGGTAATGACAACGCGCGGATCGGGCGACCACCAGAGCACTGGCTGGTCTGGCGAAAACCACGGAAATATGCCCAGGCGATACGCGCTCTGCAGACGCCCGGGACTCAGGTCGCCACCTGCGGCGAGGAGCCCGGGCGGGTCGTCGAGCGCATGGCTGGTCGGGGGGAAGTCTGTAGCGAGGCGGCGATCAGCGACCCAGTACAGCGAGTTGGTCTGATCGAGCGCATCCATCGTCGATTATTGGCCCGCGCCCGGCCTCATAAGTCGGGTTGTCGGAATGCGACGTGACCGCCCAGACTGTCGATGTACTGGTCGAGCGCGGTACGTTCCTGGGCGAGAAAATCGTTTACTGCGCGGCGAAATCCATCATCCTCAATCCAATGCATCGACCAGGTTTTGACAGGTACAAAACCGCGCGCCAATTTATGCTCGCCCTGGGCTCCCGCATCGAGCCGCTTGAGGCCACGTTTGATGCAAAAATCAATGGTCTGGTAATAGCACAGCTCAAAATGCAGGTTGTCGTGGCGGCCACTACAACCCCAGTGTCGGCCGTATAAAGTATCGCCTCCCTGCAGCGCAAACGCGCCCGCGACATACTCCCCCTCGGCGCGCGCGAGAATTAACACCGGTGCCCCGGGGAGGCGCTCGTTAAGGGTCTGAAAAAATTCTTCGGTCAGGCGGGGTTCGCCCCATTTGCGGTGAAACGTTGAGCAATAAAAGCGATGGAATATCGACCATTGCTCGGCACTGATCGCGTCGCCGACGCAGGTTTCGATAGCGATGTCCTGTTCAACAACTCGGCGTCGCTCACGCTTGATTTGCTTGCGTTTCTTGGAGGTCAGACGCTGTAAAAAATCGTCGAAGTCCTGAAAGTCGTCGTTAAACCACTGATATTGACAACCGAGCCGCGCATGAAGTCCCGCGCTCTCGAAATGCTGTAACTCGTCCGGGTGAGGGAACAAACAGTGCCACGACGACAGTTTATTGTCCGCACACGCCTTCACGCCGGCCGCCACCATCGCCGCGGCGGTTGCGTCGGCAGTGGGCGAGCGTGGATCAACCAGCAAGCGGCGCCCCGCGACGGGTGAGAACGGCACAGCGGTCACCAACTTGGGATAGTAGTTGCCACCGGCGCGCTGGAACGCGTCTGCCCAACTCCAATCGAAGACAAACTCACCGTAGGAATTGTCGCGTACATACAATGGCATCGCGCCGCACAGCTTATCTTCGTCGAACACGGCCAGATGCTGCGGATACCAACCCTGCGGGGTGAGACAATTGGTGGCCTCAAGACCGTGCAGGAAACCATGCTGTAGAAATGGATCAGCGCCTGCAAGTTGGTCCCATTGTTCGCTTGACACGTCCGCCAGCGAATCAAGGATACGAACTTCCAGCTTACTCACTCCGCGACTCCGGGATCGACCTCGACGGTGCCCCCCAATGCGCCGAGCAAGGCCTGTTTCGATTGGCTGAGGGAAAAGACGCTTTGATGATAGCTGCCGTCGGGAGTGAGGTAGCGAAAATACACCCGCGAGCCATTAATCAGCCGGTATAAAACCAGTGAAACGGTCCTATCGTTGACCAGAACGCTGACATCGTAGCGCGCCGTTGCGCCATCCACTTGGCAGTCGGCGCCGCTGGTAAAAAAGTGTTGTGGCGAGCGGTTGTCGATCTGGAAGGTCGGACAGCTGCTTCGAATCAGCCCTTGCGGGACATTCGCCGTGAATTCCAGCACTACGCGGTCGCCTGCCCGATGGACCTGCAACGATTCGTCGTCTTCATTGTCGACACGCGCGTGGGCTACACCACCGGACTGTGACTCCTCTTCAAGTTGCCACGCCGCCCCGGCGACTTGCTGATGGAACAGGGTCGTCGAAAACATGAGCAGGACGGCGGGCCAGGCGGTGTGAGGTAGCCGTGAAATTTTCGCGAGAATCAGGATTTCGTCGTTCCCTGGCCAGGCGTAAAGACCGGAAAAGGGGTGACATTACCATCACCATCGGGGCGCTCGGTGATTTTGCTGTGCCCGGTCTTTTCAACCTCATCAATTCGCACCACCGCATGCATCGGCAGATAAGTACGGCTGACACCGGCGAACTCTGTCTTCAGGTGTTCCTCTGAGGGATCCACCAACAACGACGATTTTTCTCCGAAGACTATTTCCTCGACCTCGATAAATCCGAACAACGCGCTCTGATGGACGCTCTTGGCGTAAATCTCGTAGATTTTCCCTTGGTTATGAAAGCTAACGCGGTAGGTTTTTGTGCCCGATGTCATATCAAAGTGCTGCTCGAATCTTAACGCCGCGCCATGCTAGCACAGCAATATTGCGGTCCATTACGCCGCTGTCACAGGCACGCGCAGCGCAGCCACTACAGCTCGATCACGCGCGCATTGTCAAAGCCGTCGACGAGTTGGTAGCCGTCGTAGCCGCGCGGGTTGCAGACCACGCGCAATTCGTTGGCACGATAGTCTGAGCGCGCATGCACGTGCCCGTGGATCCACAAGTCAATTGGGTATTGGAGGATGAGCGCGCTTAGGTCATTGCAATAAGCACCTTTGAACATCGGACTATTCGTCGAACGCCAGCTCGCAAACAGAGGGGCGTGGTGCGTGACGATTACTGTTTTGCCGGCAAAGGGGTGACTCAATTCCTTCTCGAGCCAGGCGCGCGTATGAAGATTGAATTGCGCCAGGTCGTTTGGTTCCAGCAAGCGCTCGCCACAATGAATCTGTTGATAATCGTTCATGTGGTCTTTCAGCGTTGCCATCAGTTCGCGATTGTCGCCCATGAAATCAGTCCACAGGGTCGCGCCCAGGAAACGCACGTCGCCGATGATGCGTGCCTCGCGTTCGAGGTAGTAAACGTTGGTGCCTCTGGCTGCAGCGCGAATAGCGCGCTGAACGTCCCCAATCTCGCCGCCGTAATACTCGTGATTGCCGGCCACGTAGATGGTCGGCTTGCCGCTCTCGATGAGCCATTCGACGCCTGCCGTACCGACATCAATGTCGCCGGCAGCCACGATCACGTCGGCATCAGGGGCCGCGGCCTGCATGGGACCGAATTCGAGATGGATGTCTGAGAAATATTGGAGTTTCATCAACGCTGGGCGGCGCGCCCTTGGAAAAGCTCGGTCAATCTCGCAGAACCACGCTGAGCGGTCAACGCCGGTGACGTATGAATGTGTCGAGGCGGGCGTAATAGGCGTTGCCGGCACGGCGAAAGGCGCGATTGTGGCTATTCGATAATGGGATGAATGAAGCCAGATTGCGGACTTTTCGTGACAGGGCTTGAGCGAGTTCGTAAGGAACGAGCTGGTCTTCACGACTATGCGCGATCAAAACCGGCGCCCGTATGTGCGGCAATTTCGCCAAAGTGTCGAAATGACTGCGTAGCAACAAAGTGACCGGTAGCCACGGATATTGAATTGTTGCGACATCGGCTAGTCGCGTGAAGGTCGATTCAAGAATCACGCCACCGACGACTTGTCTGGTGGCAAGTTCGCTGGCTACCGCGCCGCCGAGCGAGCGCCCGTAAAGAATAATCTTCGCTGGGTCGATTCCTCTCACGGCGGTGAGATGTTTCCAGGCCGTATCGGCGTCCTCGTACAAGCCTGACTCACTGGGACTTCCGGTGCTCAGCCCATAGCCCCGATAGTCGATGATCAGGGTGGCATGGCCGAGATTGTGCAGAGTGTGCAGCGTATGCAGGCGCTGTGACAATCGCCCCGCGTTTCCGTGGAGGAACAGCACGTGATGCGGTGCTATCGCGTCTTTCGGAGCGGGCAGGTACCACCCATGCAAAACGACGCCTTCCGGGTTGCTCAGATAAACGGTTTCAAACTCGAGTTGACGGCTGCCGGGGTCGGGACCGTCGCCGGATTTGGGATGAAATATAAGCTGATCTTGCATCGCCCAGGCCGCAGCGCAGGCTGCCAGATAGGCGCTCACGGCGATCAGGACGAGCTTTGTGAGACCTTTCACCGACGCACGCCGTACTTTTTTCGGCGACCAGACTGGAGTTCATTCATTTCATGAGCTAGAATAATTTTTCATTTAGATAACATAAGTTTATCGAACAAATCGAATAAATCGAATTAATCTATGTCGCACGCAGTACGCAAACCCTCAGCCTTCGCATTTCCGGCCTCCCAGCAGCTCGTGCAGCGGCTGCGAGAAGGCATTCTCATCGCGCTCGGCGGCGTTGCCGTCTTCCTAGTCATCGCGCTGCTAACCTATTCCCCGACCGATCCGGGCTGGTCTCAGGCCGGGACGAGCGACGTCATACGGAACGAGGGCGGCATGGTTGGTGCGTGGGTCGCTGACATCGCCTTATATGTATTCGGTCAGCTCGCTTACGCCTTCCCACTGGTCGCGGCTTTTTTAGCGTGGTCAGCCTATCGCGAAGGAGCCGAGCAGTTCCTGTCCGATTATTTCCATCTTAGCGTGCGCTTCGTTGGCCTGAATTTCGCTGTGGTCACTGGTTGCGGCCTGCTATGGGTTCGTGGTGGTGCCCTGATTGCCGAGATTCCCCATCAGGCAGGCGGCATATTGGGCGACGTCGTGGGATCTGCGAGTTACACCATATTCGGCGAGCTAGGCAGCGCCTTGCTCATGGTTGCCATCTTTCTGACCGGAGTGACGTTACTTACTGGATTGTCATGGTTGTGGCTGATGGACGTGGTGGGTGAGCAGGCGCTGCGCATTGCCCAGATTAGCCGCACGCGCTACCAGCAGGCGCTGGAGTATTTGCGTGGCCAGACCGCGAAACGCGAACGCGTTGCTATCGTTAAAGAACAAACCGTACGTAAAGAGCATCGCCCGCAACCACGGATTGAACCGCGCATCGTCGAGGCGCCACCGAGTGCGCGGGTCGAAAGGGAGAGACAGGCGCCCCTATTCGAACGAACCACTCAAACAGATTTACCAGAGCTGAGTCTGCTGGATACACCACTGGCGGCAAGCGGCGGCTATTCGGCTGAGGCGCTAGAGGCGATGTCACGCCAGGTCGAAATGAAATTGCGCGATTTCAACATTGAGGTCGAAGTTGTTGCGGTGTTGCCGGGACCGGTGATAACGCGATTTGAATTGGAACCTGCGCCCGGTATTAAGGCGAGTCGAATTACCAACCTGTCCAAAGATCTGGCACGTTCTCTATCGACTGTCAGCGTGCGTGTTGTTGAGGTGATTCCGGGCAAGACCTGCATCGGCCTCGAAATCCCGAACGAGCAGCGCGAAATCGTATCGCTCGGGGATATCCTCAAGTCCGACGTGTACGAAACCAGCAGTTCCAAGTTGACGATGGCGCTGGGCAAAGATATTTCGGGACAGCCAGCGGTCGCTGATCTTGGCAAGATGCCACACCTGCTGGTTGCTGGTACGACAGGCGCCGGCAAGTCGGTGGCTCTGAACGCGATGATTCTGAGCCTGCTGTACAAATCGACGCCAGAAGACGTCCGTCTGATAATGATTGACCCGAAAATGCTCGAGCTGTCGGTCTATGAGGGCATCCCGGCCTTGTTGGCGCCGGTTGTCACCGATATGAAGGAAGCTGCCAACGCGTTGCGCTGGTGCGTCGCGGAGATGGAGCGTCGCTACCGGTTGATGTCGGCCCTCGGGGTACGCAACATCGCGGGCTACAATCGTAAAGTGGAAGAGGCTGCAGCGAGCGGCAAACCGCTGGTAGATCCGATTTTTAACGCGCATGGCGATAGCGAAGCGGTTATTCCCGAGTTGACCACGCTACCGTGCATCGTTGTCATCATCGACGAATTAGCCGACATGATGATGGTTGTCGGCAAGAAGGTTGAAGAATTGATCGCACGTCTGGCGCAAAAGGCTCGCGCTGCAGGTGTGCATCTCATCCTCGCGACGCAACGCCCCTCGGTCGACGTGATAACGGGCTTGATCAAAGCAAACATTCCCACCCGTATCGCGTTTCAGGTCTCTTCACGGATTGATTCGCGCACAATTCTTGACCAGATGGGCGCCGAAACGCTGCTCGGTCACGGCGACATGCTGTACTTGCCGCCAGGTACCGGAATCCCGAATCGAGTCCATGGCGCGTTCGTGTCCGACGAAGAAGTTCACAAGGTCGTTGAACGCCTCAAGGCCGCGGGCGAACCGGAGTACATTGAGGAAATCTTGTCAGGACCGATGGATTCTGGCGATGATGGCGGCGCTGGCGGCGGCGAATTTGGTGGCGGCGACGAGCAAGATGAACTCTATGACCATGCGGTACGCATCGTGACCGAATCACGCCGAGCTTCCGTATCAGGCATCCAACGCCGCCTGAAAATTGGCTATAACCGTGCCGCGCGGATGGTCGAGGAAATGGAACGCGCCGGTGTGGTAGGTGAGCTGCAATCAAACGGCAGTCGCGAAGTTCTCGCCCCACCGCCGCCTAAGGACTAATCGAATCATGCCGCGTCTACTGGCCGTCGTCCTGGTGCTTTTCAGCACAAGCGTCACGGCCGAAGCGCGTTCCGCACAACGCGGGCTGGTTGAGTTTCTCAATGCCCTGCAAAGTTTTTCGGCCACGTTCGTTCAGCAACGATATAGCGAACAGGGTGAGTTACTCGAACGAGCTTCTGGAGATTGCCTGATCAAACGCCCAGGGCTGTTCCGCTGGGAGTATCGCGAACCCTTTGCGCAAACCATTGTCAGCGACGGCACCACCCTGTCAATTTACGATCCCGACCTGGAACAAGTCACCGAAAGCGATATAACGGGTATCCCGCATACGTCCCCCGCCGCATTACTCGGGCACGAAACCGATGTCGCGGGCCACTATACGATTACCGAGTTGGCGTCAGACGAGCGCGGGCTGGCCTGGTTCCAATTGCGTCCATTGGATAGCAGCGGCGACTTTTCGATGATTGAACTCGGCTTTGCAGACGGCTCGGTACAGGCTATGCGCCTGCGCGACAACCTCGGCCAACTAACTGCGCTCAACTTTGCATCAGTTGCCAACGACGTTCTTATCGATGATGCGAAGTTTGCTTTTGTGCCGCCACCTGGCGTCGATGTCGTGCGAGCCAGCGCGCCCTGAAGACCTAGTCGCAGTTCTTCTGTAACAGCCGCATAGCGCTGTACTATCGCTAACGATGCCTTTAGCTGACCAACTCCGTCCCCTCAGTCTCGACCAGTTTTACGGTCAACAGCACTTGCTCGGCAAGGGTCAGC
Source organism: Proteobacteria bacterium UBA981 (assembly GCA_002292285.1). Classification (GTDB taxonomy): domain Bacteria; phylum Pseudomonadota; class Gammaproteobacteria; genus UBA981. Next base: position 13,399 of record DBBP01000031.1, on the reverse strand, counting down.
CGTTGCGACGTGCATTGGAAGAGGGAATGCTCCACTCCATGGTCTTGTGGGGGCCGCCAGGCACTGGTAAGACGACCCTGGCACGCATGATGTCTCAGCAGGCCGGGGCAGAATTTCTGCAGCTCTCAGCAGTGCTGGGCGGCGTGAAAGACATTCGCCAGGCTGTGGAGCAGGCGCAAGAACACAAACTCGCAGGGCGCCGTACAGCAGTGTTCGTAGACGAGGTTCATCGCTTCAACAAAGCGCAGCAAGATGCGTTCTTGCCGCACATCGAAAACGGCACCATCACCTTTATCGGAGCGACGACCGAGAACCCGGCTTTCGAACTCAACAACGCCTTGTTATCCCGTGTGCGCGTCTATGCTTTACAGTCTCTCGATGTGCCGAATATGACCCACATCATTGAGTGTGCGCTCACGCAGCTGTCGAGCCAACAAGCCATCAGCATGGCGCCGGGCCTGGCCGTGCGTCTTGCCGAAGTTGCAGATGGCGACGCACGACGTGCACTCAACTTGCTCGAACTCGCGCTTTCGCTGGCCAACGATGGCGTCATCGATGAGGCCGCCATGACGCTGGCAGTCGACGGTGCCCAAAGTCGTCGTTTTGACAAAGGTCAGGACGATTTCTACGACCAGATATCTGCGCTACATAAATCTGTGCGCGGTTCGAACCCGGATGCGGCTTTGTACTGGTTCGCCCGAATGCTCGATGGCGGCTGCGATCCGGCTTACATCGCTCGACGCATCGTTCGCATTGCCAGCGAGGACATTGGCAACGCAGACCCGCGCGCGCTCACGATCGCCGTTGATGCGTGGGATGCGTGGCGCAAGATGGGGCCGCCCGAAGGTGAGTTGGCTATCGCCCACGCGCTGACTTACTGCGCGGTTGCGGCTAAAAGTAATGCGGTTTATCAGGCCTTTAATCGCGCCCGTGCAGAAGTTGCGGCGCGCGGATCTGATGCAGTTCCAGCGCATATCCGAAACGCGCCGACCGGGCTTGCAAAAGCGCAAGGTCATGGTCGCGATTATCGTTACGATCACGACGAAACGGATGGCTTTGCGACCGGACAAACCTACTTCCCTGATACGCTCGGTGAGCGTATTTATTACGAACCTGTGCAGCGCGGCCTCGAAATTCAGATTGCCGAAAAGCTTGTCCGCCTGCGCGGCGGCACCCAGGACGAGTCGTGACGCTGCACTTGTTTTTGGTAGCGCTCGGCGGGGCCTGCGGGGCGATGATTCGCTTTGGCGTGTCACACGTGGCCGCGGTGGCTTTTGGTCGACAGTTCCCCTACGGCACTTTGATTGTCAATGTCGTGGGTTCATGCCTGATAGGGATTCTCTACGTCATGCTCACTGAGCGCTTCGCAGGCAATGAAAATTGGCGACTGTTGTGGATGGTTGGTCTGTTGGGTGCACTCACCACGTTTTCGACGTTTTCTCTCGAGACTGTGCAATTGTTGGAGACCGGGGCGCTATTACGAGCTGTCGTCAACGTTGCCGCCAACGTGCTCTTGTGCGTGGCTGGTTGTTGGCTGGGGTTGGTACTGGCTCGGCAGTTGTAGTCAGTGCTTAGGATCGGCTGTCCTGAATTCGCCCGCCGCGGGGAAAAGAGCGAGCCTCGAAACGATTAACCGGCAGTTTTCAGCATGCTCAATTCTGCTAAAGTACGCGCCGCCGCACGCCGTGACGACTCCATTCGTTACGGCTGCAACGATTTTTCTGCCTGCGACTGACGAGGCCGCAGGTACTCGCAACGCGCATTATCCAGCGCTAAGTCAGGCGAAAAAATGCTCGATCCCCAGCTTTTGAGAAACGACCCGACGGCAGTCGCCGAGGCACTGCTGCGGCGCGGATTTGTGCTTGATGTCAAGACTTTGACGCGCTTGGAGAATGCACGCAAAGCCCTTCAGGTTGACGCCGAAAGCCTGCAGGCCGAACGCAATCGCAGCAGTAAGGCGATTGGTGTTGCGAAAGGGCGGGGTGAGGATATTGAACCGCTACGTGCCGCAGTCGCCGCACTTGGTGACCAACTGAAAGAGAAGCAATTAGCCCTCGAAGCAGTCCAGGAAGAACTGGAGGCTTTTTCGCTCAGTCTGCCTAACGTGCCACACGCTGACGTTCCGAACGGGACGAGTGAAGACGATAACGTCGAGATGCGCAGGCATGGGGTACCGGCAACCTTTGATTTCGCACCGCGTGATCATGTTGAGCTGGGCGAGATGCATGCAGGCATTGACTTTGAGGCGGGTTCCCGCCTGGCCGGCTCGCGTTTCGCGGTGCTCAGCGGTGGCATTGCCAGGATGCAACGCGCGTTGACGCAGTTCATGCTCGATACGCACACGCAGCAACATGGCTATCGGGAAGTCTACGTCCCGTTTCTGGTGAACGAACGGGCGTTGCGCGGCACTGGGCAATTGCCGAAGTTCAAGGAAGATTTGTTCGAAATTCCGGAGCAGGGCTTTTTCCTGATTCCGACGGCTGAAGTGCCGGTCACCAATTTGGCTCAGGACGCGATTTTGGATGATGCCGAGATGCCAGCCCGCTACGTTTGCCACACACCGTGTTTTCGCAGCGAAGCGGGGTCTTACGGCAAGGATACGCGTGGCATGATTCGACAACATCAGTTCGAGAAAGTCGAACTTGTGCAGCTAGCGCGTCCGGCGGATTCAGAAACAGCCCTCGAACAGCTGACCGGCCATGCGGAGGTTATTTTGCAACAGCTGGGGTTGCCTTACCGGGTTGTCACATTGTGTTCGGCAGATCTCGGGTTTTCCGCGACCAAGACCTATGACCTTGAGGTATGGCTGCCAGCCCAGGATCGCTACCGGGAAATATCCTCGTGCAGCAGCTTCGTCGATTTCCAGGCGCGCCGGATCAAGGCGCGGTGGCGTAACCCCGCGACTGGAAAACCGGAGTTGTTGCACACTCTAAATGGGTCTGGCGTTGCGGTAGGGCGGGCATTGCTTGCGGTGATGGAGAATTTTCAGCAAGCAGATGGCACCATTTTGATACCGGACGTACTCAGGCCTTATATGGGTGGCTTGCAGCAACTGACCATCGAACAGTCAGGGGCTTGAATTTGGTCTAGTCGGTTTCTACACCATCGCCATGAGTAAGGCGACGAAGCAACCGACTGCCAGCAGTGGCAAGATAAATGACGGCCAGTCGCCTGCTTCGGCCGCCTTGCTTTCCTTCATCATCTGCATCGCGCGCGGCGCAAGCATGACGATCATAGCGCCCAAGAGCAGCGCGGAACCTACCTTCATCCACATATCCATCGCTTCAAATCCCTTGTGTTTCGCGGTCCGGAACGAAAAACGGCCCACAAAGGGCCGTTTTAAATTCGACTAGCGCATGCGTTAGTCGTCGCTGGCGAAGCCCAACAGGTGAAGCAGGCTAATGAACAAGTTAAAGATGTTCATGTACAGTTGCACCGTTGCGATAAGGTAGTTATCGATGCCGCCGTTCACCATGCGGCTGGTGTCGTAGAGAATGAAGCCGCTCATCAGCATTACAATTGCTGCTGACAACGCGAGTGACAGCGCCGGAACCGCGAAGAAAATATTCAGTAACGCTGCCCCTAATACCACCAGCAGCCCAACGAACAGGAATCCGCCCAGAAAGCTGAAATCCCGTTTGGTGGTCAACGCATAGCCTGACAGGCCGAGGAAAATGACGCCGGTGCCGCCGAGGGCAGTAGCGACTATCTGCGGACCGTTCGGTAGCGACAAATACATATTGAGCATTGGCCCCAGCGCGAAACCGAGCAAGCCAGTGATGGCGAAAACTACCCCCAGACCTGCGCCCGAATTGGCCGTGCGTGGCAGCACCAGCCACATCAGTAAAAATGCACCGCCGATGGACAGCAGGTACGTCATCGGTGGCATGCGTAACAGCACAGATGCGGTTGCGGTTACGGCACTGAATAAGAGGGTCATCGACAACAGCATGTAGGTGTTGCGGATGAGTTTGTTAGTTGACAGTACGGCCGCTTGTGAGCGCCCGTTTGCGATAGTACTTTGCATCTACGGATTCCTCCTTAGTGGAAATTCGCGATTGTGCCGGGATCTTAGACTGGTTCCCGGCAATTAGTTCTACACAACATAATAGGGGCGACGGCGGGGAATTCAAGGTTCGTTGCGTAAATTACCCGGCACTCCCGTGCTCCAGCTTGGCTTTCAGCTCGCTGGGTAATTGACCCTATCGCAAGGCGTCTCTTTTAAGTAGGTGCCGAGCGCCTAAAAACGGGCATAGTCTGCGTGCGTTGCGATACGGGCTAGTACATAGGGCAGACCGATTCTTGGCAAGGTTCGGGTACAATCCGGTTCGGCTGCCACGCACTGGGTGGGGCAACTGACGACTAACGGAGAGATGGCAGAGCGGTTGAATGCACCGGTCTTGAAAACCGGCAAGGGTTTATCCCCTTCGAGGGTTCGAATCCCTCTCTCTCCGCCAGATTTATTCGTGGCCCTGACTGGCGGCGGCTAGGAGTGCGGACGAGGCGTTACCCTGATGATTGCTCGAGCGTCGCAATCTCAGACGCGCAGATGAATTGTCGTTTCGGTGCCTGCCGGCACCCGCACTGTCACTACAGGACGCGGAGATTGTGGCAGTAAGCCTCAGACCGCCTGGTTAAACATCCTTCGCCTTTAAGCTTCTTCTACTGCGTCGACAGTCCGCGTGCGGCAGCGCGCCACCGTCATGCTGATCAACGACACGCACAGGACTCCGAGGCTCAGCGGCGGCGGTACCGGAGCCGGAGGACCACTGCAGTTTGATACGACGGTTGTTCCGGCGCCAAATAGGCCGCCAAAGGTTGGGCAATATCCGGGCATCGACGACCGTTTGCAGCTAACGAAACAGGGTGTCTCACGGCAGTGAGGTCCGCGTCCCCTTTAAATCCGCGTGCCGCAACGCTGCCGTACGGCGAGACCTTGGGGTGTTTTAGACGGCGAACTTGTTTCGTTTTATCGCAGTGGGGAAGGCCAGCACTCATTAGATATGGTGCGAGGGCGGGCTATCCACGGCCCTTCTCTCTGCCGGCCGACGATTCCAAATTTGCTGGACTTTGATTCCGTGCGCAAATCCGCAGCCGGCTCGGTGTCAGCAGAAGACTACCCCGGGGCTGGTTTACTCTTCGGTTCGGGAACGTCAATGTTGTTCTGGCGGCGCTGACGCCCATCGCGAGCAGCGTGGGAAAGGTCGCCAACTGCGCGTGATGGAAACGCTCGAACATGAACAAGGTGATTTCCGCGCTTGGCGCGGCTCGTCACGACGACATTATCGCCGCCGTGATGCGCCTGCAAAGTTAACTTGGGCAAATCAGACCTTATTCAGCTGGTGCCCGTTTGCGACGTAATCTTTCATCATTTCCAGAGCCCGGTCATCGACCGCGATCAGATTGCCAAACAAGTCGCCTTCCTCATCTACGCCGTCAGCCGTTGTTTTGCCCCAACTCGAACGTAAAACTTGCTTAATCGCGGCCAGAGCAGCAGGCGGTTTGTCGACAAATTCGCCCGCCATGGCGTGCGCGGCGGCCAGGACATCTCCGTCGATATAGTGGTGCACAAGGCCTTCTGCCGCTGCTTCCTGAGGGTAGAACGTTCTGCCCCGCAAGACCCATTCGAGCGCTTTGCCGGTGCCAACAAGGCGCGCGAGTCGAGTTGTACCACCGGCACCTGGCAAGATGCCAACAAGTATTTCCATTTGGCCGATGGTGTAATCACCGGGACCAGCCAGCCGGATATCACAAGCCAGGGCGAGCTCACAGCCGCCACCGCCACAAAAGCCATTGATCGCGGCTATGGTTGGCTTGCGGCAATTATCGAGGTTCTCCCACATCATACGGAGCGGCGTACGGGCAAAGCGCGGGTCAGCCAGACCGTTGGCGCGTCGCGCCTTGAGGGCGGCCGTCATCTCGATAATCTCTTCGACTGAAAAATGACGAATAAACACGTCTGGTAAGCCGCCAGTGAACACAATGGCACGCACCGCGTCGTCGTTTTCAAGCGCCAGCATGATTTCGCTGGTCTGAGCCACCATGTCGCCTGTAAAGAATCCTTTCGGAGGATTTGTGAATGTGACTGTGGCGATGCCACCATCAATTGCGCAATCGACTGTTCCCATGGTTGCCCTCCCGGAGCCTTCAATAATAAGGTGATGCCACGATAACGCCTTTAGCGAAGTACGCCAAAGGCCGGCATATCAACAGCAACCGGAGTACGGCGAAATGGCCAATGCAAACTGCTGGGACGATGACAATGACTATGACTACAACGCGATAAGTGACGGGCTTTATCGTTATCTTCGATTGAAGGCGATGCCGATCGGCATGAAGCGCTTCCACACGGTCGACGAGATGGAAGCGGTGCCGCGCATCCGCCGTCCGGACAGCAACGAGAAATTCGCCACTGATCAAATCGTCGGCCAGTGTCGCTGGATCGGCTGGACCATTGGCATCACGATGGACAATTTAATGGGCGAGCAATGTGGCGCTGTGGTGGGATTGGCTCCCCGCAACCGCGAGTGGCTCAGCGGCGAACGCATGCATGGCGTGTGGTACGGCACGCTCGAGGACAGCGCTCGACATCAGAGCGAGATGGACTGTGCGTCGTACGGGGACTATTCAGCCTTAGCGGTATCGCCGCTGACATCAGGACGTCTCGATAACCCCGATATATGTCTTATCTACGCCACCCCGGGACAAATGGTGACGCTGATTAACGGCCTCCAGTACACCGGCTACCGGAAGCTAAGTTTTACTGCCGTTGGCGAAAGCGCCTGCGCGGATTCGTGGGGCAGGGCGCTCAAGACCGGTGAACCATCTCTGTCGATTCCATGCTACGCGGAACGTAAATTTGGCGGGGTGCAGGACGACGAATTACTCATCGCTCTGCCGCCAAGCTATTTACCGAAACTTGTCGAAGGACTGCAATCACTCGATCGCAATGGCCTGCGCTACCCGATTCCCAATCACGGCATCCAAAAATCGCCCCTCGACAGCATCGCTAGCAGCTATGGCGGTGCCTGAAGCGTAATTCTGAGTGGAGTCCACGAAGGTATATTTTCTCGCTGAGAGCGGTTTGGAGTCTCGATCTATGGCAATCCGAAAAGACATCATTCCACCGGGCATGGAGATTATTTCCGAACGTTTCCGTTACGCCCCCGGGGTGCTGGTAGATGACACCCTCTACATCGCCGGACAGGTCGGCCGCAACGAAGCACTGGAGGTAATCTCCGTCACTGAAGCGCAATTTGTGCAAGCCTTCGAGAACGTCCGAAAAGTACTGGACGCCGCAGGGGCAAGCTTTGACGACGTGGTCGAAATGATTACTTACCACGTCGACATGCGGGATCTGCAGCTGTTCATGTCGGTCAAAGACCGCTACTTCACCGGGCGGGTTCCGACGTGGACAGCGGTAGGGGTCAGTGCATTGGCGATGCCGGGTTTGCTGGTCGAGATCAAGTGTCAGGCGCGCCTCGGTTGCAACTGAGTCGATCTGCGACCTGAATATCCGCCGGCGCCCGCGTAGCGGCCTATTTTGGAGAGCGTTCGAGTACTATTGGGCTCGATCCAGATGCGCACCTTGCGACGGCCAAATGCGATGCGGATGACGAGCTACTGAGCATGACGACTGGTACTAGAAGCGAAGCAATCGACGGTGAGATCGCGCAGACGCGACACGAACTGCTGGTTCAGAATGTACGCTCGTCAACCCTGCCGACTTTGCTGGTTGGCGCCTTGTTGGCCGGTTCGTATGCCTATTTCGAGGGTTTGCCCGAAGCCTGGTGGTGGTGGTGGGGCCTCGCCGTCGTGTTGGGCGGCCGTTGGTTGCTGTTGCGACCAGACTCAGGCGTGGCGCCAAAGACTGTTTCGCTGCGCACCTTATACGCTAGCCTGGCGACTACCGGATTGTTGTGGGCGGCGGCACCGCTACTCGTGTTTTTCGCGGTCGGCGAAAACGCAGTATTTACTGCCCTGTTATTGACCATTGGCATCGCTATAGCGGCGTTCGGTTCCTACGGGATGGACGGACGCGCTACGGCACTGGTAACACTGCCCATTGGTATCGCGGTACTGGTGACCAGCGCCTTGAGTGCGAACCCCGCCTATTACGCCATGGGGCTCGCGCTACCGCTGTTGTACGCACATCAATTTTTCGTCATCAAGCAGGCGCGTAAGGCGCTCGAGAAACAGATTCGTCTTGGCATCGAGAATGCGGCCTTGATTGCCGAACTCAACGCGCATGCCGAGAAGACCTCCGCTGAACTCGATCGACGAATGGAGACCGAACGTGTTTTGCGCGCCTCGCGGGATCGGGCGGAACGACTGTCAGCGACCGACAGCATGACCGGCATAGCGAATCGGCGCTATTTCGATTCGCGGCTGAAATCGGAGGTATCACGGGCATTTCGTGCGCGCAGCAGCCTGTCGCTGGTGATTTGCGATATCGATTTTTTCAAGCAGTTCAATGACCTCTATGGTCATCAGCAGGGCGACGAATGCCTGCAGGTGTTTGCGCGCGTGTTGCAGTCGTATTGCCGCCGCGGTGGCGACGTGGCGGCGCGCATCGGTGGTGAAGAATTCGCGTTGCTGCTGCCGAGTACTGACCACACCGCAGCCTTGCGCCTTGCTGAGCAGGCGCGCGCTGGCTTCGACGATACCGCTGTGCCGCACGCCGGTTCGAAAGTTAAGGGCAACGCAACAGCAAGTTTTGGTGCTGCGACGTTTATCCCGGACTCCTCCAACACCGGTGACGTACTGTTGCGCTGTGCCGACAAAGCGCTGTATCGGGCTAAAGATAGTGGTCGTAATTGTGTTGTGAGCTTCTCGGAACTCGAAGACGATGCCGCGGTGGCTGGCTAAGATGGGTGGGCGGATGGATATGCTCAACGACGACGAGCTGCTTGCAATCGTCGATGCTGAAAACCGCGTTATCGGGAGCGGCGCACGCGGAGATATCCATCGCCGTCAGCTGCGCCATCGTTCGGCCCATATTCTGCTGGTCAATACTGCTGGCAACATTTTCGTTCAGCGCCGTGCTGAGCACAAAGATTGCGCACCGGGACTGTGGGATACGTCGGCAGCGGGCCATGTCGATTTTGGTGAAAGCTACGACGCAGCTGCGCGCCGAGAATTGGCAGAAGAACTCGCCGTTGAAGGTGTCGCACTGAAGCCGCTGTGGGATTTGCCCGCCAGGGTCGCGACCGGCAATGAGTTTGCTCGCGTGTACTTGTGCCGGACCGATATTGAACCAGAGCCTGATGCAGCGGAAATTGCTGACGCGTGTTGGTACACACGCCGACAATTGGCCGCATCGATAGCCGGCGATCCCGAACGTTACACTACGGTATTCCGCGATATTTTCACCCGCTTTAACCATGCCGAGAGTGTCGACGTGTGATTAGCATTCTGGTCGTCGATGACCAAAGACTGGTGCGTCGTTGTATCTGCGCGAAGCTCAACGCGGTCGCGGACTTCTATGTCGCTGGCGAAGCCGCCAGCGGCGAAGAAGCGCGCGAGGTTGCTCGCTTGGAAAATTTCGACGTTATCCTGATGGATCTGAATATGCCGGGCATCGGTGGACTCGAGGCGACCCGCCGCTTGTTGGCAGTGAGTCCAGGCAATCGCGTTATTGGCTTGTCGATGTACGTTTCAGGTCCTTATCCCAAACAATTTTTGCGCTGTGGCGGAGCCGGGTACGTCAGCAAAAATGCTGACACGGAAGAGCTAGTCGGCGCGATCAGGAAAGTGCACGCTGGCGAGAGTTATATCAGTCTGGACGTCGCCCAGAATATTGCCAGCAGCGACTCTAACCGCAATCGCCGTAATGGCATCGAAGCCCTGTCGCGACGCGAGATTCAGGTCCTGCAGCAAATATCTAACGGATTGACGGTCGACGACATCGCCTCGCGCCTCAGCCTGAGTCGTAAAACCGTTGCTCATCACCGGCGTCATCTACTGAACAAGCTTGAAGTCGTCAACGACGTTCAACTCGCAATGATCGCCCGAACCCATGGCCTTGCGGAAGCCGATGCCATGACCGGGCACTCGTAGCTCGGCGTTTGGTCCTTTGCACCAATGCCGGCGCCAGTCGATGCTGCGACCGCAAGCCCGTATGATCGCAGACCATGTGTTCGTCTCCAGTTACCCGCCCTAATTTCGATATCAACTGTCGGCGTTGCGCCCGGCTTAGTGCTTTCCTAGACGAAGTCGGTGCTACTCACCCGGCTTATCACGCGCGTCCGGTGGCGCCGTTCGGTGAAGCGCAAGCGCGCTTACTGGTCGTTGGATTAGCACCTGGCATGCACGGGGCAAATGCGACCGGACGGCCATTTACTGGTGACCACGCCGGCGTGTTGCTGTACGCCACTTTGCATCGGTTCGGATTTGCGTCGCGCGCGGACTCGGTAACCGCCGATGACGACCTGCGCTTGATCGATTGTCGAATTACCAACGCCGTCAAATGTTTGCCGCCTGCGAATAAGCCGGTCGCCGAAGAAATTGCTAATTGCCGTGACTACCTGGTCGCTGATCTCGCAATGTTACCTGCAGGCGCAGTGGTCGTAGCGCTGGGGCGTATTGCGCACGAAGCGGTACTGCGCGCGCTCGGATGTCGAATCAAGGACTACGTGTTTGCGCACAATGCGGCGCATACGTTTGGCGATCGGCAATTTACCCTGCTCGACTCCTATCACTGCAGTCGTTACAACACACAAACCGGTCGCTTGACGACACCGATGTTCGAGCAGGTGTTCGCAGACGCCCGAAACCTGCTCGCGCCAATGAGTTAATGAACGCAGCCGCACCTCAGCTCGATCTACTGCGCTCAGCATGTCGCGATTTACCGAACATGCCGGGCGTTTATCGTATGAACGACGCGCGCGGCGAAGTTATCTATGTCGGCAAGGCGCGCAGTCTGCGAAAGCGCGTCAGCAGTTACTTTACGCGCAGCTCGGGCCATACGCCGAAAGTGCTGGCGATGGTAGCCCAGGTCGACAAGTTTGAAGTGACCGTCACCGCTAATGAAAACGAAGCGCTGATCCTTGAAAGTAACCTGATTAAGGATCTCAAGCCGCGCTATAACGTGGTCCTGCGTGACGACAAAAGCTATCCCTACATTTACGCCGCAGCTGATGAAACCTTCCCCCGTTTGCGCTTCCATCGCGGCGCGCGTAACGGCAAAGGGCGATATTTCGGTCCGTTCCCGAATGCTGGAGCAGTGCGACAAACCCTTAATTTGCTGCAGAAACTCTTTTTGATTCGACAATGCGAAGACAGCTTTTTTCGCAACCGTAGTCGGCCGTGTCTTCAGTATCAGATCAATCGCTGTACGGCGCCCTGCGTGGGTTTGATTGAAGCCTCCGAGTATCAGGCGGACGTGCGTCACGCGATGATGTTTCTGGAAGGTCGGGATGAGGAGGTGGTTGGCTATCTGGTCGAGCAAATGGAGCAGGCCAGCGGGGCGCTTGAGTTCGAACGCGCGGCCCGCGTGCGCGATCAAATAAAGAGCTTGCAACGGGTGCAACTCGAACAGAACGTGAGTGGCGACGAAGGCGACTTTGATGTCGTGGCTGCGGCGACGCGCAATGGTGTTGGCTGCGTTCAGGTGTTTTTCGTTCGCCATGGACGCATGCTTGGCAACAAAGCGTTTTTCCCCGCCCATACGCGGGAATCTTCGACGGCTGAAATTCTTGATGCGTTCCTGCCGCAGTTCTATCTTGCCGATCACAGCGATCGTGACGTGCCGCGAGATATCATCGTTGCGGAATCGATAGCTGACGGCGCGTGGTTGGCGGAAGCGCTTAGTCAGCGCTGTCGTCACCGTGTGGGCGTGCGCGAGACGGTCCGCGGCGAACGCGCGAAATGGGTTCGGATGGCTCAGGACAACGCGGATCTAGCAGTCGAGCAACGCTTGTCTACGGCCGCTGGTCAGATTGAGCGGATGACCGCGTTGACAAGCGCCCTGAAGCGCGAGCAGATGATTGAGCGTATCGAGTGTTTCGATATCAGCCATCTGTCCGGCGAAGCCACGGTAGCGTCGTGTGTGGTCTTTGATCACAATGGACCGCGCAAATCCGACTACCGCAAGTTCAATATCACTAAGGCGGTTGCAGGTGACGATTACGCCGCCATGCACGAAGCGCTCCATAGACGCTACTCTCGGCTCAAACGCGAAGACGGTTTAATGCCTGAAATTTTGCTCATTGACGGCGGCAAAGGGCAGGCCACGCAAGCGCTCGATGTACTGAGGGAACTGCAGATCGACGAGATCATGGTTATCGGTATTGCGAAAGGTACGACGCGTAAGCCGGGTCTGGAAACTTTGTTGCTGAATGATGGACGCACTGAATACCGGCTGCCGCCGGACTCAGTGGCGTTGCATTTGTTGCAGCATGTGCGCGATGAGGCGCATCGGTTCGCGATTGAAGCGCATCGGCGCTCGCGAGCTAAGAATCGCAATCGATCACCGCTCGAGGAGATCACAGGAATCGGTGCAAAACGCCGTCAGCGCCTCATGCAGCAGTTCGGGGGCTTACAGGGGATTAGTCGTGCAGGGGTCGATGATCTGAAGCGAGTTCCGGGCATTAGTCAGGAACTCGCGCAACGAATATATGACGTGATGCACGATTAGAATGTGGACCGTACCCAACATATTGACGCTCTTTAGGATTGCGTTAATCCCGTGTTTTGTCGCGGTTTTTTACTTGCCCGTGCAGCACGCCGAAATTTTCGCCGCGATTATTTTCGCGAGTGCGGCGGCGACCGATTGGCTGGACGGGTATTTGGCTCGCCGTCTCAATCAGAGTTCCAAGCTGGGTGCGTTTCTTGATCCGGTTGCAGACAAGCTCATGGTTGCCGTTGTTCTTGTCATGTTGTTACAAGCGCGTCCCGAGATTTGGCTGGCGCTGCCGGTCGCGGTCATTATCAGCCGTGAGATCACCGTCTCGGCGCTGCGCGAGTGGATGGCGGAAATCGGCTCGCGGGGTAAAGTCGCCGTTTCTTGGCTGGGCAAAGTCAAAACAGCGCTACAAATGATAGCGTTGGTGTTGATGATTCTGAGTAACGCTGCGGAGCTGCCGGTCTGGATCGGGACTATCGGGATCGCATTGCTGTACGCCGCAATGTTCCTGACGCTGTGGTCAATGTTCGTTTATTTACGCCTGGCGTGGCCGGATCTACGCCGCGGATAAGGTCAGCGCGCCGGAGTTATCTTGACAGTCAGGAAGTCCCGGCTAAAATGGCGCAGCGGTCGCCGGCAGTACGTGTGAATCTGGCATGAACACAAGTTCTTGCGGCTGTTGACGAATCATCGATCGAAGATCTTACGCAGCGGGAATAGCTCAGTTGGTAGAGCACAACCTTGCCAAGGTTGGGGTCGCGAGTTCGAGTCTCG
>DBBP01000008.1:742019-754893 GCA_002292285.1 Proteobacteria bacterium UBA981 | reverse complement strand
ATCGATGACTTATTCAGAAGTTCCTTAACGTTCATTTCTCGAGAATGGCCCGTACACCAGGGATCAAACAGCCGAATCGGGAAAAACGATTGCGGGTGTTCTATAGAGAAACGTCTTCGGTGAGAATGGCACCGATGGTTGTCTACCCATGAACCGCAGCGTCGCCCCCATTGCGGTCTTCTGGTTCCTCTATATGGCCGGGCTCGGGGTGATCTTTCCGTACCTCAGTCTCTACTTTCAGCAGAATGCCGGTTTGTCGGGTACGCAGCTGGGCCTCGCGCTGGCAATGCATCCATTGATGGGTATCGTTGCCTCGCCTTTGTGGGGTCAATGGGCCGACAGGAGCGGGCGCCGTCGCGGCGTATTGTTTGTGCTGGCTGCGGGTTCGGCGCTGGGTTATTTCCTCGTTCCCCACGCGACTAGCTTTCCAGTTTTGCTTTTGTGTCTGGCATTTCTGTCGGCCTTCGCCGCACCGGCCATGGCAGTCGCATCGTCACTGTCCTTCGCCGTATTGGGCGAGGGAGGCGCGGCGCGCTTTGGACGGGTGCGAGTCTGGGGCACGGTCGGCTACCTGGCGATGATCCTCGCATTCCCCTCTCTGCTCGTCTGGATGGGCGGTGATTCATCAGTGGTCGGAAGCAGTGGTGGGCTGGAATTGATTTTCCCGGTCGCAGCGGTTCTGTGCCTCAGTGCTGCACTGGTGCTGCTCGGGGTGCCACCGTCCAAGGCGATCTCCGTGCGCGCCAAGCGCGAAGACCTGGGCGCGCTACTGCGACAACCGTCCTTCGTACGACTGCTGGTGCTGGCCTTCTTTGCTTTCGGATTACTGTCTGGGCCAATCGTGCTTTTCCCGGTTTTTGTCGTTGAGCGAGGAGGCACCATCGAAACGGTAAGCCGCCTGTGGATCCCGATGCTCCTTCTCGAGGTCCCGCTCATCTATTACGCGGGCGCCGGTCTGCGTCGGGTGGGCGCGCGCGGCCTGATTGCGGCGGGAATCGCCTGCGATGGTGCGCGCTGGTTGATCACCGCCCTCGCGCCGAGTCTTTTTTGGATCTTCGGCGTCCAACTCCTCCATGGCGCTGTTGTAGTCGGGTTGATTATTGGTATGCAGCTCTATGTCGAAGGGGAGGTCCCGGCTCACTTGCGCGCAACCGGCCAGACGGTCCTGGGGACCGCCATGAGTCTCGGCGCTGTGCTTTCTCACTTGTGGGCTGGAACGGCGCTCGAACACCTGGGCGCTAACGCGCCTTACCTCATCTCGGGCCCGCTTTCTATTAGCCTTGGCTTCTATGCCTGGTTCTTTCTGCGCGCCCAGAAGCCGTCACCTACCCCCGACGCGGCAGTTTGAGCGCTGCCCGCTGAAGCGCCGGTGTACGGCGCCATTCTTTACTGATCGCCGCTATACCTTGCAGATGATCTCGTTGCCGAACTCCCTGATCATCTCGCGCCCATCGGTGCCACAAACATTCAACGCGATATTGGTTATCCCCGCATCTTCAAGCGCGTGGATTCGGTCGATGATTTCTCCTGGTGTGCCGGTCAATGTCGACATCTTCACCAACTCCGGTGTGATATATCGCTCCTCTCCTTCGCGCAATGAGACCAGGTGTCCGTAGTGCATCTCCTGAAAACGCTTCTCAAGGGGCGTTTTCATTTTCATGATGTGCTCATCAAAGTAGCGCTTCGCGAGCGGGGCCATTTCCGGTGGTGCGAACGGTCCGATCTGCATCTTGTTGGGGTCCCAGTTCGTGTGCAGCAACAAGATCGCAAAAGGCCCTACCTGACGCAGGACGCGTGGCGAGGTGAGCGTTTCTCCGGGGCGCAATACACAACCCGAAGTCAGGTTAGTGCTGTACACGCTCTCCATCGGGCGGCCAGCGGCTTTCGCACTGTCCTTGATTTGATTGATGCTCTTGGTGATGTGTTCGGGATCCAGGCCAATCGTCACCCAGCCATCGGCCAGTTCACCGACCATCTTGAGTGCCTTGGGACCGTTGGACGCCATATGAATCGGAATCGGATCTGCGACGTTGATGTAGCCCCCGTCAGGGTGCAGAAATTTTATCGAGCGTTCGATGTCGCCTTCGCTGTAATTTGCTTCACCGCCGCTGAGAAGGTCGCGGATTACAGTTATCTGGTCGCGCATGGTCTTTAGCTTTATTGGTGGCATGCCCATCACGTTGCGACCGGTAAACCCGGTGCCAACGCCAAGGATTACGCGCCCTGGAGCGAGTTCGTTGATGGTTGCAACCGAGTGTGCCGTGACGGGTGCGATGCGATTACCAAGAATCGAAACGAGCGATCCAATTTTAAGGTGTCTGGTGTGTTCTGCAGCAAGCGCCATGCTGGCATAGACATCGCTGTAGCACATATGCGAATCGTAAAACCACGCGTGCGTGAAACCGTAGTCTTCAGCCAGCTTTGCGTCGTGGTAGGCGCGTATATATGAAGGAAAGGTGATTCCGAAATCCATGGGTTGTTCTCTCAACTGCGCGGACGTTAGTAAAAGGACGTGCAGCGACAGTTTACCGAAAGAAATCGGGCTCTATCGAACTTCAACTTCGATTGACAGCATCGGCCAAGAGCGGTTTTTTCCTCAGCGCCGACAGTCGTAGGGATTCTCGAGCGGCAGGGTTATCGCCGCGCAATAAGGTGCCGCCTCGCCCAAACAGCAGGTAGTTTCAGAAGCTCGAAGCAGCAAAGCGCAGCGTCCACTACGAGAGTCCAACTGACCGAAAAGTCATGGTCAGGAATCCTAATGTCTGGCAACATCCGGTGGGCACAATGCCGGAGGATGCCCCATCGTCCAAATGCGGTACCGAGTGCGTATGCTGCTCCTTCAGGCGCTGCCTGCCAATCACACGACTTTGATGCGGAGACCGTAATGGAACAGAAGCGGCTGGTGATAATTCTGGCCGACATCAGCGGCTATACCGAGTTCATGTTGGAGAACCGCACCTCTGCAGTCCATGGCCAGGCGTGCATCAATTCGCTCATCGAATCGATTCTGACTGAGGTCGATATCCCGCTGACGTTGCAGGAGATTGAAGGCGATGCGGTGTTTCTTTACGCGACCGATCCAGGTCACGACGGAGACTGGCAGCGGACGATGGAAGAGGTTAGTCGAAAAATCGCGAAATTTTTTGACGCGTTTATCGCCGGAATCGGCATCACGTCAGAATCGACCCCTTGCGCATGTGCAATCTGTCGCAACGCAGAAAAATTGGGTATGAAGGTCATCATTCATGTGGGGGAGGCGATGTTCCACGAGGTCGCAGGTCGGCGTCAAATATCGGGCCCCGACGTCATCCTCGCCCACAAACTGCTCAAGAATTCGTTAGACAGTAAAGAGTACTTGCTGCTCACAGAGGCGGCCTATACGGCTATGGGCGCCCACCTTCCCGGCACGTTCGAGTCGCGTCACGAGCGTTATGATGGATTTGAAACAGTCCCGCTACGGGTACGTTTTCTCGAAAAGGATTTTATTGATGCCCGCGATGCGGTTTATAAATTGACCGACAGCGAACGGCAAATCGCGGTGGATGGTTACATCAAGTGGGCCCGCCCTACTGTTCTTAAGGCGTCTATTGACCAGTTTCTTCGCCCAACTGGCGCTCATAGTTGGTGGCAAAGGATTCTGATGGTGATTGACGCGTTGATTACGATTCCAATGTTTCATTTCTATTGGCGACGCGAAATTCCTAAACAACAAGGAGCCAGAGGCAAGCGCCGAGAACGGTAATCCGCTAGCTGATTCCTATCCCTTAATTTTCAGCCGTCGATTTGATCCTCTCCGGGTACCGTTTGTACCGATCAAAATGCCACACCGAACATTCGCTTCCGGTAAAGCACTGTGTACTAGGCAACAAAGCGCAGACCCGATGTTCTTCACGGCGGCCGATTAACGCCACGGCAAGGTGAAGGGGTTCTGAATTTTAGAGAACTGATCGGACGCGAAGTTTAGGACATGCCGACCGGGTTAATGCAGTCGTATCGCGCGGAACCCTGTCGACACCACCCATGCTACGCTGCGCCTGACTTCCGCCGCGCTGACGCGGTGGATCCAGTTCCTCAGTGCGCAGGCGAGAGCTAACAAAATGTTTGACCGAGTTCTCTCACTACTTCACTACGGAGAAGACTACGCGAGCGGTGTAACAGAAAAGCGCGAGATACAGCACACAAACGCCATCGCGCTGATCGCGATTCTCGTCTATTCGATTTACGTTTTCGTCTACGCGGCGCTGAGCGATAGCAGCCACGTGTTCCGCAACTCCGCGATCGTCGTGGCCGCCTTTATCCCGTTCGTATTCATACCGCTCACGCTGAACAAGTGGGGGAAGCTTCGCCTGGCTCGCTGGGCGATGGGCCTTAACTATCCAGGCGTAGTCCTGGCGCTGATCTGCTTTGGTCAGGGGGATTACTTTAATGCTCACTTCTATTTTCTGGCATTTTGCACACTGCACTTCACGTACTTCCCATTGTCACAGTGGCGCGACATTGCCGTCCTTTCTCTGCTCAACCTGAGCCTGTTCGTCGTTAGCTACCTGGGCTTAATTCCGCCACATCCGGATGTTTACCTCGTGGCTACGCCGCTCACTTTTACCCTTGGCATTGTGAACATTCTGTTTAGCGCGCTGATTACCGGCGGCATGTTCTTTGTCGCGGAGTACCGGACCGTCCGCAGTGAGGCTGAACTAGAGACGCTATCCACAATGGATAGTGTGACGGGCTTGTTGAACCGACATGGTTTTACTGCTCGCTTTGAAGAAGAGCGGCGTCGATGCCAGCGCTCCGAGACTATAGGTGCCCTGCTGTTTCTTGACCTGAACAAGTTCAAGGCACTGAATGACGAGTACGGCCACGACGCAGGTGACCTCATCCTTGTTGAAGTGGGGCGACGGATCAAAGGCTGTCTTCGAATGACGGACGTCGTTGCCCGTATCGGGGGCGACGAGTTCGTCGCATTGATGTGCCCGGCGGGCGATGACGATGCCGCCGCAATTGAGCAAGCAAGCGCCACGGTCAGGGGGGTCCACCAGCGGTTATCGGAGGGCTATGACATTCGGATTAATGGCGCGTCCGTTCACTATCAGACTTCTTCCAGCATCGGCATCGCCACATTCGATGGTGCTTCGGATCCGGCAGACGTCTTGCGGCAAGCGGATCAGGCGATGTACCGAGAGAAGAAGGCGCGTGGGTAGCAAGCGACACGCAACGGGGGCAGCTTCGCTCGGCGCCTCCCTAAGCCGGTATCAGAGCGACCGGATCGGGTCGCTGCCGTTCCAGTTTACGGCGGCCGCGGCGACTCTGGCGTACATTGCGCGCATGTCGGGTGTGTCCTGGTAAAACTCGACCATGCAACCCATATCGTGGCGCGCGTCCATGTACACCACACGCGCGTCACCAAACACTAAATCCATCGCCAGCGGGTAGCCCTTCGCGACGTAGTCTGAAATAGCGTCATCCAGATCTTGCGCGAACATGGCGACGTGGTGGAATCCGCAGGTGCCGCCGTGTGGATAGGTATCTGAGTAGACGTTCGCTGTGCGGCTATTCACCTTGATAAGTTCGATTTGGAGCGCGCCAGCCTGGCCGAGAGCGAGGTCGAAGTCGAGCGGCATTTCTTTGCCTCGGTACATGACGGTTAGCACCAGGTTGTGCATCACAAAAAATGGCCCCGCACCGATATTGCTGACCCAGTTGTCTATCGACACATTCAAATCGTCGACCACATAAGCGTTTTGTACAATCACACCGTCAAACATAAGGTTCCCCTTTCCTTCTCGATAGCCGTAAGCCAAGTTAGGGCGAACCCTACACGCATTCTTTCGAAGACGTCTGCCTTGGGTAGTGTTGAGGTCCTGGAAACCGATTCCCAACGCGCCATTTCAAGTACGCAGACATGACTCCTCCTTCCCACGGCGCGGCCAAGTTTTGCCATCAGGAGCCGGTGCGCTATTGGCAGCGCGTGAGGGCAATTCATGAGGACGTCAACGAAGAAGGTCGACAATTGCGATGTCGATTGCGGCCTTCCCAATCGGATCCGCACCGGTCCCGGCTACGTGTCCTAGGGTTGATGGAATGGGTCTCAACTCTGCATTAGTCATGTGGCTCACCTCAATTTCACTGTCGGCGACAGTGAAGTAGAGATCCGTCTCCCCTGGCATCACGATCGCGCGGGCCGTTATCGCACCTAAGGCTGCCGTGAAGTCACCGTTATGACGATCATTTTGGCTAATGTCGGCGTGTTGCCAGGTCCACAGCATGCCCAACAGGTCATTCGCATCATGACGCATGAAATAGTCCTGCATAAATTCAACGGCGTCTTCAACGCACGTCATGCCGAGCTCCCGATATGTTTCTTCGCGAAAGAACGCCTGCGAAAATACCCAGCCCGCGTACACTCTTGCGAAAGCGAGCACACCAACTTCAGGTTGGGTATCGTAATCTCCGTTTGCGAAAGACTGGTCGGCAGTTAGCGCTGCCTTGGCACCGTCAAGGAACAGGTAATTATGCGGAGATACCCGAGCGGCACCGCATATAGGAAGTATCGCCTCGACCATCGCGGGGAAGCGGCAACCCCATTCGTAGGTCTGCAGCCCACCCATTGAGAACCCCATGACTAGCCGAATTTTCTCGATGCAAAGCTGCTCTGTCACCAGGCGATGTTGGCAAGTTACATTGTCGTTGACCGTGATGCCCGGGAACCGGGGGCCGTCGTAGGGTGGGCGTGTGTTGCTCGGCGACGAAGAAAGGCCATTGCAAAACATATTGATAACGATGACATAGTGGTTAGATAGATCGAGTACATCGCTGGCCGCGAACAATGCTTCTGCGTCGTCATGCTGTGCGGCATAGGACGTGAGCACCAGAATCACGTTGTCTCGTGCTGGCGATAGTTCGCCGTAGGTCCGGTATGCGAGTTTGAGGTCCAGTATCGTGCCGCCTTGCGTCTGGAACGCGGGAATCTCGAAAGTTAAACAATCCATAGCCCGACGTTCCTCGACCTGCACCTGCGATGCTCTGATTATGCCGCATTAAAGCGTGGTGACTGGACTGCTGCGCTGTTCTGCAGCGCGACCGCTGGACTATCTACCCGCGACGCTCAGATCGGCAATCAGAAAATGGGTCCCGGGCATGAAGCGACAGTCGTGGTAGATGAGGGCGGCAAGTTCGGGCATCGGCACGGGGTGCTATCCTCCTGTTGGCAGGATAGACATTGATGACTAAGGCGACGATTCAAGGACACCCATGCGCAATTCAGAACGACCGACCACCACGGGCCAGACACCGACAGATTTCGACGCCATTGTGGTCGGTGCCGGCTTTGGTGGTTTATATATGCTCCGAAAACTCCGCGACGACCTCGGCCTCGATGTCCGCGTTTTCGATAAGGCAACTGGAGTCGGTGGCACCTGGTACTGGAACCGCTATCCCGGCGCGCTCTCCGATACTGAGACCTATCTTTACTGTTACTCGTTTGATAGAGAGCTTCTGCAGGAATGGGACTGGAAAACGAGATACATAAACCAGCCGAATATCCTCGCTTACCTTGAGCATTTCACAGACCGCTATGACCTGCGTCGTGATATCCAGTTCGAAACTGGTGTCGCCGGCGCGCAGTTCGACGAACTCAATGCATGTTGGATGGTCGAGACTGATGCCGGCGAGACATACCGCTCAAAGTACCTGGTTACGGCACTTGGCCTCGTTTCGGCGACGAACGTGCCACATTTCAAAGGCGAAGAGACGTTTGCGGGCGAGAAGTATCACACCGGTGCCTGGCCGGAGGACGTGACGCTTGCGGGCAAGCGGGTTGGCGTGATCGGCACTGGATCAACCGGCTTGCAGGTGATTACGGCCATCGCTCCCGAGGTGGAACATCTCACCGTGCTCCAGCGAACCCCGCAGTACAGTGTGCCAGCCGGCAACGGCATCGTGCCGGATGAAGAAATTGCCGACATCAAAGCGAATTACGACGAGATCTGGAAAGACGCAAAGGAGTCGATGACGGCGTTTGGATTTAAGGAAAGCACAGTGCCGGCGATGAGCGTATCTGCAGATGAGCGAGAACGGGTGTTTGAGCAGGCATGGCAGCGCGGTGGTGGTTTCCGCTTCATGTTCGGCACTTTCGGCGACATCGTAACGGACGAGACGGCGAACGATGCGGCAGCAGAGTTCGTGCGTGGCAAGATCGCACAAACAGTGAATGATCCGGCCACAGCAAACAAGCTAACACCGCACGATTACTACGCAAAGCGGCCCTTGTGCGACAGCGGATACTACGCCGTGTACAACCGCGACAACGTGACGCTTGAGGACGTGAAGGAAAATCCCATCGACGAAATCACCGCGCATGGTATACGGCTTGTGGACGGTACCGAACACGAACTCGACGTACTGATCTACGCGACCGGATTCGACGCGGTTGACGGAAACTACAAGAAGCTTGATCTGCTTGGTCGCAACGGCGAAACGATTAGCGAGCACTGGAAGCAGGGCCCGACCAGTTATCTCGGTATGACGGTGAATCAATTTCCCAATATGTTTATGGTTCTCGGGCCGAACGGGCCGTTTACGAATTTGCCGCCGAGTATCGAAACTCAAGTCGAATGGATCACGGATTGTATTGCGCATACCGAACGCGAGGGCCTTGATGTTATCGAGGCGACGCGGGAGGCAGAACAATCCTGGACCGCCACATGCCAGGAAATCGCGGACACAACCCTATTCGCGAAAGGCGATAGCTGGATCTTTGGCGCGAACATACCGGGCAAGCCGAATACCGTGATGTTCTACATGGCTGGGCTCGGTCGTTATCGCGAAGTACTCGATGGGGTCGTGGAAGAGGACTATCGAGGTTTCGACGTAGACAGAGCAGTGCGCGTTCGCGAATCAGGTGGCTTAGCAGCTGGTTAACGTTGCGACCGGTTATTGGGCTCCAAATGGTCGCTGCCTGGTTTGCGTGACGTTGGTTGGGCAGCGCGGGTCTTCGATGTCGCCCGGGCGGAAGTGTCGCTCAAGCCCGGAGTTGGCACACCCTGGGTGCTTGACACTATGTTCTGAGCGCTAGCTTCAATCTCCTGCCTTTTGACGCCGCAATGTGCCGAAGTATAATCGAGCGCCCACTCAACAAATCCGTTACCGCACGGCGGCTCGCACTCTTGGGTCTGCGACAAGCGACCATAAAGACTAAGGGCGATGAGAATGTGCGTTGTGCGAATCATTTCAATTTCCGCGACTACGCTCAATTTTGGCTGCCCTCATACTTTGCGTCGCGATGATGGTGGGTGCGATTGCGGTGTTGTCTAATCCGATTGCGTACCTCGGTTTGTCCTGCGGCGATAGCTTCTGTTTGCTCGCACATGCGTTTCTGGCAGGGAGCGCATCTTAATGTCCGAGATCCGTGCCTGGCTCGAAGCAATAGACTTAGGGGAATACGCTGCCAGCTTTGAGGAAGAGCAGGTTCTTATTGAAGACCTTCCTGAGTTAACCAGTGATGACCTGAAAGAAATGGGTCTCCCGCTGGGTCCGCGCAAAAGGGTGTTGAAGGCTGCGAGGGGTGATAAATCTGGCACCCCGGCTTCCCCGGTTCCTGAACCTGTTTCCACCACTCCCCGGACTGTCGAAGATCGTTCACCTGTCCTGGCCGGGACCAGTCCCGAGAACGGAAACGCAAAACGGCGGATCCCATCCAGGGCCGGCGGTGGGCGGCGGCAACTGACGGTCATGTTCTGCGACCTGGTGGATTCGACGGCGTTGTCGGGTCGGCTGGACCCGGAAGATCTGCGTAGCGTGGTGCGGGCTTATCAGGATACGGCAGCAGCGGTGATCACTCGGTACGAGGGCCATATCGCCCAGTATCTTGGCGATGGCTTGCTGATCTATTTTGGTCATCCTGTTGCCCACGAAGACGACGCGCGCCGGGCGGTGTTGACAGGTCTCGACATCATCGAGGAGATGAAGGCGCTGAACGTTCTCCTGCAACGTGAGCAGGGGGTTCGACTCGCGCTGCGGTTGGGTATCCACACGGGTGTCGTGGTGCTGGGCGAGATGGGCGGCGGTGAGCAGCACGGTCATCTCGCGCTCGGCGACACACCGAATATCGCAGCGCGTCTTGAAGGGCTCGCGGCACCGGATACGATCATCATTAGCGGCGCAACGGCGCGGTTGGTGCATGATGACTTCGCATTAGAGGAGCTAGCTCCCCGGACACTCAAAGGGGTTGCGGAGCCGATGATGGCGGCGCGCGTGCTGCAGCCCAAAGCGGTCTCTAACGAAGCCGATGCGGGAGTCGTGGTCGAAGGCCGGTTTCTAATTGGTCGCGAAGAGGAAGTGGGCTTGCTGCACCGGCGTTGGGAGCAGAGCAAGGATGGCTCCGGTCAGGTCGTAGTGCTTACCGGCGAGGCGGGCATCGGCAAGTCGACGCTGGTAGAGACGATCTACGGCACCATCGCGGAGTCGGATGGGGTTCGCGTCGTTTTCCGTTGCTCGCCCTATCATCAGAACAGTGCGCTGTATCCCATCATTGAACATTTACAGCGGGTCTTACGGTTCGAACGTGAAGACAAGCCGGCCGACAAGTTCGAAAAGCTCGAGGGAATGCTAAAAGGGTATCAGTTCATTGCCGACGACACCGTGCAACTATTTGCAGCGCTGTTGTCGCTACCACTGCCGGAAGGACGTTATGCACCGCTGACCTTGAGTCCGCAGCTGCTGCGACAGTCTACGCATGACGCGCTCGTCGCCTGGCTGACGGAGGAGACCGAGCGCTCATCGGTGCTGGTGGTGTTTGAAGATCTGCACTGGGCGGATGCCTCGACCATGGATATGGTCGGTGTTCTGGTCGAAGAAGTCCCGACGGTACGGATGCTGATCCTGCTGACAACACGACCGGAGTATGTGCCGCCGTGGCCGCCGCGCTCGCACCTGACACCGTTGACGCTGAATCGTCTGGAACGCCAGCAGGTAGCGGCGATGGTGACGCATTTGGCGGGTGGTAAGACGCTGCCAGAAGACGTGGTCAAGCATGTGGTGAGCAAGACCGACGGGGTGCCGTTGTTTGTCGAGGAGCTGACGAAGACGCTTTTGGAGTCGGATATTTTGCAGACGGTAGACGGGCAGTACCGGCTGGCGGGTCCGCTTACCAGCGTGAGTATTCCGAGCACTTTGTATGACTCTTTGATGGCGCGGCTGGACCGTTTGCCGGACAGTAAAGAGACCGCGCAGTTAGGAGCGGTGTTGGGTCGTGAGTTCGCCTACGAAATGATCAAGGCGGTCACGCCCGAGGACGACGAGGTTCTACAGACACGCCTCAGCGAACTGGTCGATGCCGAGTTGTTATATCAGCGCGGGCGGCCACCGCGCTCGAAGTACACGTTCAAGCACGCGTTGATTCAGGATGCAGCCTACGCCTCGTTACTGCGCAGTACGCGGCAGGGTTACCATCGGTCTATAGCAGAAATGCTCGAGCGCCAGTTCCCGGAGCTGGTCGAGACCCAGCCTGAGCTGGTAGCCAGTCACTACACCGAGGCTGGTAGTGCGACGCAAGCGATACCCTACTTGGTTACAGGCGGGGCAGCGCGCGGCCGAGCGCTTTGCCAACGAGGAGGCAATCAGCCACTTCAAGCACGGGCTGGAGGTGGTCGCGGGATTGCCTGAGAGCAGGGACCGGGGCCATAGGGAGCTCGCGCTGCTCGCGAACCTGGGGCCGACGTTGATGGCCGCGCGGGAGCTGGGTGCGCTGTGGGAGCGGACGCGCAGCTTGGTGCAGTCGATCGGGGAGACACCGCTCGCGGTGCCGGTCTCCTATGGCGCGTGGTCGTACTATCTCGTTCTTGGTGACATTCATGAGTCGCTGACGTACGGGCGAGAGTTGCTGGCGTTGGCTGAGCAAAGTCACGACGAGGGCGCGCTCATCGAGGCGCATTTCGCGCTATGCGGTACGAACACCTTACGTGGGGATTTGACCGAGGCCGTGAGACACGGTGAGCAGGCGGTCGCGCTCTACGGACACACCCCGCGGCCCGAGTTGGCACTCCAATATGGCCACGACCCGGCGATGTCGAGTGGCGTATTAACGGGCTGGGCAAAGTGGCTGCTCGGTTATCCGGACCGTGCTCTCGAAGCGAGCCACGCGGGACTCGTTATGGCTAACGCCGTGGCGCATCCACACAGCATTGCCTATGCACGTTGCGTTCCCTCGGCCCATCTGGACATCTGGACCGGCGACACTGTCGCCGCCGTTGCCAATGCTGAAGCCGCGGCCCGCTTGAGCCAGGCGCAGGGGTTTCAATTCTTCGCGGCCTGGGCGCGTATTTCAAAAGCTGAGATCCTCATCGAAGAAGGCGCGCTGGTGACGGGTGTTGAGGCGCTCCGCGAGGCAGTCGCGTCCTACCGCGCTATCGGAGGGGGGATGCTTGTTACGATGTGGTTAGCGTACCTCGCAGAAGGTCTCGGACGCGGAGGACAGTTCAAGGCGGGGCTGGAGACGCTGGATGAGGCGAGGGATCTCGTGGAGCGGGGCGATGAGCGGTATTACGAAGCTGAGTTGTATCGTCTGCAGGGTGAGCTGATTCTAGGTCTGCGAGAACCGGATGCCGAGGCGACGGCGGAGGGATGTTATCTGAAGGCCATCGAGGTGGCCCAGGGACAGCTGGCGAAGTCTCTCGAACTACGTGCAGCTATGAGTCTGGCACGTTTGTGGCATCAACTAGGCAAGGCCGACGCTGCGCGCGAGCAGTTGGCGCCGGTCTACGATTGGTTTACCGAAGGCTTCGATACGAAGGACCTGCAAGCCGCAAAGACGCTCCTGGAGGAGTTGGGATAGCGTTCCTGTATTCACACGTTCCTCCAAAGGGGACAGATTTATTTG